>DBGM01000039.1 GCA_002295885.1 Phycisphaerales bacterium UBA854 | reverse complement strand
TGCCGTCGAGGTCCTCGGGGCAGCTGTTGCAGGGCGTGGCCCAGGCCGCGATGACGGCGAGGATGTCGTTGACATCGACCGATCCGTCGCCGTTGGCATCGCCGGGTACGACCACGACATCGTCGCAGTCGACGGCCGAGACGATCAGATTGTCGACACCAGCTTCAACCACCGACTGGGTGTTGGTTCCCACGTCGCTGGCCGTGAACCGGATCTGGATCTGCGTCGCATTGCCGATGATGTCCTGCAGGTCCCAGGAGACGCGGATCCAGCCGCCGTTGACTTCCGAGCCCGCGGGCCCGACCGTCTCCAGCGTGTTCCACACCACTCCGTTGACGGAGTACTCCACATCCAGCGTATCGGTGTTCGAGTTGTCACCGTAGCTGTTGTGGAACCAGCGGGAGTAGGAGAGCACCGGAGCATCGATGCCGTCGAGGGCAATGACCCCGGACGTCAGGGTCGTCGATCCGTTGTCGACATCGCTGTTGCAGGAGTCCGACGACGAGTTGTCGGTCAGCCAGCAGGAACCCGATCCATCGGCGTCCGAGGTCGGGTCGCCGCGTCCGCAGTTCACCGGCACACCACGGTTCCACTGGCCGTCGGTCGAGGTGCTCGACACCGTCCAGTTGCCGTTGGTCTGTCCGTTGTCCTCGTAGGCGACCAGCAGGTTGCCGACCAGCAGCTTGTAGGGGTTATTGGCTCCACCGGCGGGGAAGTCGAACTGCCCTGCCGTCTGTCCTTGACCCGTGATGTAGAACTCGGGGCTGTCGTCGCATTCCATCGCGGGGATGGTCGCGCTCCAGTTGTTGCCGGGTCCGGCCTGCGACATGTCGATCTGGGTCCACAGGCCGCCGTTGGCCCGGTAGCGGACCTTGACGGAATTACCGACCAGGACGTCCTCGCGGGGGTCGATCCGGACGAGGACCGTCAGGGCCTCTCCGGGGTCGATTTCCGCGGGCACCGACGAGAGCACGGTGACCTGCGGTCCGAGGAAGGTGGAATCCAGGAGCGCCTCGACGTCGAGGACACCACCGGTGACGCACCGTCCGGACAGGGAGGGGATGGCCCGCGTCGTGGACATGATCAGGTCCTTGACCTCGACCGCGGATGCGTCGCCCATGAGGGAGAACGCCAGTGCCACGCCGCCGGCGACGTGGGGGGTCGCCATGGATGTGCCGCTGTAGCTGCTGTAGTTGTTGTTGGGAGTCGTGCTCACCACATCGACGCCGGGTGCACCGAGGTCGACCTCGACGGCGTTGTACTGACTGAATCCCGCCAGATTCTCGTTGCTGTCGGTTGCAGCAACGCAGATCAGGTTGTTGCAGGTCATCGCTCCCGGGTAGGAGGCGCTGCCGGATCCGTTGTTGCCAGCGGCGGCGACGAAGACGTGACCGAAGTCGTTGCCGGCCGTCTGGACCACGTCGAAGAGTGCCTGGGAGTATCCCCCGCCTCCCCAGGAGTTGTTCGAGACCTTGATCTGATTCACGGCGCAGTATTCGACCGCGTTGATGGCGGCATCGATGGAACCCGTTCCGTTGCTGCCGATGAACGGGGCCGCGACGAGGCGGCAGCGCCAGTTGACGCCCGCGACCCCGATGCCGTTGTTGCCGACTCCACCGACGGTTCCGGCGCAGTGCGTGCCGTGTCCGTTCACGTCCATGGGATCGGAATCGTTGTTGGCGAAGTCGTATCCGTAGACGTCGTCCACGTAGCCGTTGCCGTCGTCGTCCTGGCCGTTGCCGGCGATCTCACCCGGGTTGACCCACATGTTGGCGGCGAGGTCGGGGTGGTTGTAGTCGATGCCGGTGTCGATGATCGCGACTCGGAACTCCTGGTCGCCCTGGTGATCATCCCACGCCTGGGGGGCGTT
Organism: Phycisphaerales bacterium UBA854; assembly: GCA_002295885.1. GTDB lineage: Bacteria > Planctomycetota > Phycisphaerae > Phycisphaerales > SM1A02 > UBA854. The sequence goes on along the minus strand of DBGM01000039.1, from coordinate 37,315 downwards.
GATCTGCGGCATTCCGTAGAGGTTGTTGTAGAACGGGTCGTTGGGGACGGTGTCCATCGTGCGGACGATGTACACGGGCTCCGCGTAGAGGATCGTGTTCTCCTGCTGCGAGAGAAACCGGAGAGCCTCTTCGACGGAGACGTCGATCTCGATGCAGTGCAGTCCGGGAACGAGCTTCGAGGACGATGCGATGCGACCACCGATGCCGTCCATGACCGCAATGCGGGAGTCGAGGGCGTCCGGATCCTTGAATCGAACGAAGACCCGGTCGGACACGTGCTCGTGCTCGAGGGCATTGTTGTCGGGAATGATGGAGATTGCTGTGGGATCGATCGTCGCCTGGAGTCCTGCGGCGAACGAAAGTCCGATCAGGGCTGCCAGCGTGGTCGCTGTTTTTCGATGCATTGTTGAGACTTTCTCTTGGGGGGGATTGATCCGGGCCGAGACCCGGATCGGAGGGGAAAATTCTTTTCTCAGTCTGTGGTGATCGGAAGGGTGCTCAGTTCGCTCCGCTCACGGGCACGTTGAGTTCCAGTTGGCGATGACGGTCAGCAGGTCGTCGACCGTGTAGGGATCGTTCCAGCTCGCGATGACTCCGAGGAGATCGCTCACGTTCACGAAGCCGTCCTCGTCGACGTCGCCCGGGCAGGGCTGCGCCGTGCAGTCGAAGCTGCTGCAGGCCGTGTAGTCACCCTTGTACTCGCCGCCGACGTTCGAGCAGCTGCTCTCGGTGACGAGGTAGCAGTTCTCGTTCCAGCAGCAGACGCCGGTGGGTGCCGGAGGGGTGCCCGGGATGATCCGGAACACTTCGCCGCCGAGATCGCAGACGTACAGTTCGCCGCGGGCGTCCTCGCCGTAGCGCGAGATGCTGCTCACGGTTCCGCCGTTGGAGGACGAACGAAGCTCGTTGGTCACGTCCTGGAATCCCGAGACGGTGTCCGAGGACGGATCGTAGGAGAACACGTACTGGTTGCTCGAGCAGTAGTCGCCGTAGATGTAGTAGCCCCGCATCCAGGGGATGTCCTGGCCGCGGTAGACGAACCCGCCGGTGATCGAGCAGCGGCCGCCGCTGTGGCTGTATTCGAAGACCGGGAAGGTCAGGTTCGATGAGGGGGGGCAACCGCTGGTGTTGAAGGTGTTGTCGCCTTCGTAGCAGCGCCAGCCGTAGTTCCGTCCGGGTTCGGCATCCACCGGCTCGAAGCTGATCTCCTCCCACTGGTACTGGCCCACGTCGCCCATCCAGAGATCGCCGGTTTCCCGGTCGAAGGAGCAGCCCCAGGGGTTGCGGAGGCCGATCGACCAGATCTCGTCCGCACCGTTGGTGCCGACGTACGGGTTGTCGGCCGGCACGGTGTACGGGAAGCCGCCGTCGACGTTGATGCGGAGCATCTTGCCGAGCAGGGAGTTGATGTCCTGGGCGTCGTTGAAGGTGTCGCCGGCGCCGCCGCCGTCACCCATTCCGATGTAGAGGTACCCGTCGGTGCCGAAGTCGAGCCAGCCGCCGTTGTGGTTGGAATACGTCTGGTCGATCGACATGATCGTGGTGCCGGACGAACTGCTGGCGGTGTTGGAATTCGGGTTGTTGCCCGAGGCCGAGTACCGGCGGATGATGGTGTCGCCGTTGCTCGCGGTGTAGTTCACGTAGATGTACGGTTTCCCGTTGTAGAAGTCCGGGTGGAACGCCATGCCCAGCAGGCCCTGTTCGCTCGAGGTGCTCACCGGCGAGACCGAGAGGTACGGCGTGCTCAGCAGGGTTTCGGTATTGAGGTCGTAGATCCGGATCCGTCCGGTGCTGCCGGAACGGGCCTCGATGATGAAGAGTCGCGACTCGTCGCCCGGCGCGTGTCCGGCGTAGACGGGACGGGACAGTCCGGAGACGATCCGTTCGGTCTGGATGCCGAGGGCCCGGGTCGGGGTTCCCAGCGGCTTGATCTCGGCCTCGTGTCCGGCGTCGAGGCCGATCTGCTTGAGGCCGGGGTTCTTGACCCCATCCAACTGCGATGCCGCGACCAGACAGAGTCCGGTGACGACACATCCAGCAATCGCTCGCGTGAGCATGTTCTTCTCTCCTGGCGTCCGGGAACGCGGGGGTGTGCGGGGATCTGGGAACCCTTCTGATCAACCATGGACTGGCAAAGGAATGCCATGTCCTAGTCCTTGAAATTAGGCTGGAAATAGAGGTGGGGCAAGCGAATTGACGCTCACCGGCCGGATTCGTCGCCCTGCTGTCCCAGCCACCGTTGGATACCCGAGATATTCATGCCCAGAAGGTGCTCTGAGGCGTAGGAATCGAAGGTTCGATCGTCGATTTCTGATGCTCGGGCCCGCCCCAAAAGGGCTTGGCGGTACCGTAAATGCACTTCTGGGCGGTCCAAACCGGAATCAGTCCACATTCGGATCCATTCAACCTGCTCTTCCAGGCCATCTTCCAGGCGATCCAGATGATCACTGGTGGCCTCCACCGTGCCTCCGTGGGTCAGATGCAGGCGGGTCCAGGGCCCGGATCGAAGCCGTTGGATTGACTTCTTCCATACCGGAAGGTTGAACTCCGGCGGCGGGGTCGGAATGGAGATGAAGTCGGTGCCCGGAAACAGCATGGCTGCAGCGTCACCGCAGAAGCACACCGACTCGAAGCCCAGATCGAGTTCGAACGCGTGGTGATGCCGGGCGTGCCCCGGAGTCTCGACGGCCCGAAACCGCAGGGGACCGAATTCGAGTTTCTGCTCATCGAGTACCGGATGCACCATGGCGGCGGGAGCCGGGATGGTCTCACCCCACAGAGTGTCCATCGCCGCTCCGTAGATCCTTGTCGCGCTGGAGAGCAGTTTCGACGGATCCACCAGATGTCCCACTCCGAATTCGTGGACATGGATCGGAACTCCGCGTTCGGCCAGATGGCCGGCGGCTCCGGCGTGATCGAGATGGATGTGCGTGACCAGACACGCATCGAGATCCTCGATCGCCAGACCGTGTCCGGTCAGTCCTGCAGCCAGCTGCTCCATCGACCGCGCCGGACCGGCCTCGACGAGCACTGCGTGCTCCTCGCTGCGACACAGCCAGCAGGCGATGGCGCCGGGAAGCCCCAGATACTGCAGGTCGATTGGTTCGATCGAGATGCTCAGGGCTTCCGACCCTTCTGCAGTTCGAATCCGGCCCGGGTCCAGGCGTCGATGCCGCCCCGCAGGGTCCGGACCTCCTTGATTCCGTATTCCATCAGCGTCTTGCTCATCGCTTCGGCGAGGGGATCGTTGTAGGTCTGGCCGTACACCACCACCACGCCGTAGCCCTCGAGGTTCGTCCAGTCAGTGGCGATGGTCTTGAAGGGCATGCTGACGGCACCGGGAATGTGCCCGGCGATGTAGAACTCGCTGCGTCGGGGGTCGACCCAGATGTTCTCGACCGGATCGGAGAACAGGGTCGCCTCCTGCTTGGCCATCAGGGCCCTGCCCTCGTCGGGCGTCACGAACACGAGATCCGCATCGCTGTATTCCTTGGTGCAGCCGGTGAAGAGCGAGCAGGCGGCCAGGATCGGAACAAGCCATCGAATGTGCATTGGGTTCGCCTCCATGCGGGTGATGGCTACAGTGTAGAAGGCTCCACGGGATCCGTGGGGGGACTCGAAAGGACCATGTATGCAGTGCATCATGCTGCTGTGCATCGCGTTGGGATTGCCCGTCTCTCCCGGTCTCCGGCTCGCACCGAAGGTCGAGCCGGCTCCGGTCCTGACCTTCTCGGTCGAGAGCGGCCAGTCCGTGATGGCCCGGGGATACGACAACACGCTCCTGTGCACGCTCGAGATCCCCGACGGCTACCACGTGTACTGGAAGCATCCCGGCGCGAGCGGTGCCCCCACCGAGATCGAGGTCTCCACGCCCGCGGGATACGAGACCGGTCCGATGCGGTGGCCGCGTCCCGAAACCTTCGACGAGCCCGAGGGAACGACCTACGGCTACGCCGGACGCGTGACCTTCATCGTTCCGTTCCGCAACACCGTCCCGTCCCCCGAGCCGGGCGAGTTCGTCGTCTCCGCCCGCTGGCTGGCGTGCAAGAAGGCCTGCTTCATGGGCAGCGCGACGGCGACGATCCGGGTCGCGATGTTCGACCATGTGTACCCGGAACCGACCGAGGCGATGCAGGCGGCCGCGACCCGCATGCCTGTGCCGATTGCCGATCGGCCGTCCACCCGGGTCACGCTGGCCGCTGATCGACTGGTGATCTCGGGGCCGACCGATCCGGCCGGTCCGCCGGGATTCATTCCCGGCGACGTGCCGGGGGTGCTGCTCGGTGAACCGACCCTGCGCGGCGACGAAGCCAGATTCGAACTTGTGATTCCGTTCGAGCTGGAACCCGGGAACTCACTCGGACACGAGCCTCGCATCGAGGGACTGCTGGTTTTTGGGATGAAACCGCGGGATCCCTCGTACGACATTACGATGCCCATTCACCCGGCGGCCGACGCCGTCACCGACTGACCGAAGACAAGGGAGTTCTCCATGCATGTACGAATCGTGACCACCCTCGCCGGCTGCCTGCTCGCCGGAAGCCTCGCCATCGCCCAGGAGACCGCTCCGAATCCCGGCATCGCGCCCACCAAGGGCACGACGCCGCCCGCGAAGGAGGCTGCGCCGACCGAGGAGAAGAAGGAGGCTTCCGCCAAGGCCGAAGTGGGAAAGAAGGCGCCCGCCTTCAGTCTCAAGGACACCAAGGGCAAGGTCCACAATCTCGCCGACTTCTCCGGCCGCTACGTGGTCATCGAGTGGTTCAACCCCGGCTGTCCGTACTGTCGCAACATCTACAAGGAAGGTGTCGTCACCGACACCATCAAGAAGATGAAGCAGATCGACGCCGATGCGGTCTACCTCACCATCAACAGCACGGCCAACCAGCCCGAGGACTTCGTGGTGACCCAGAGCGACACCTTCCTCGAGGAGAACGGTCACAAGGACATCCCGGTCCTCATGGACTACGACGGCACCGTCGGTCGCCTGTACGAGGCGAAGACCACGCCGCACATGTACCTGATCGATCCAGAGGGGACGCTCATCTACGCCGGCGCGATCACCGACGACCGCAACTTCACCAAGGGCACCGAGGCGACGAACTACATCGTCGAGGCGGCGCGACGCAGTGCGTCCGGTGAACCGGTCTCGCCCAGCGCCGTCCGTCCGTGGGGTTGCGGCGTGAAGTACGCCGACGGCGGTTCCCGTCGCGGCGGTCGCCGCGGAGGCGGTCGCCGGGGTGGCAAGCCCTGACCTTCCATTCACACGAAAATCGACCGGGGCCCCGTCGAACGGGGCCCCGGCTTTTTTTCGAGGGTTCGGATCGGTTCAGGACAGGTTCACCGGCATCAGCACGTAGGTGAATTCCTTGCCGGTCCGGAGCACGCCGGGCTTGTTGGAGGCTTTGAGTTCGAGGACCACCTGGTCCTGATCGATGACCTTCAGTGCGTCGGAGATGTAGTTCGGGTTGAATCCGATCTCGAGTTCCTCTCCGGAATAGTCCTCGATTCCGAGGTGCACCTCGGCCTCGCCCATCTCCGGAGCGTGGCTGGTCAGGGTCAGCTGGCTGTCCTGGAAGTGCAGTCGGACGCTTCGTGACTCCTCGTTCGTGAGCAGTGCGGCCTGCCGGACCGCGGTCCACAGCGTCTGCCGGTTGAAGGTGACCCGCTTGTCCTGGTCCTTGGGGATGACGTCCTCGAAGGGAGGGAACTTCCCGTCGACGAGACTGCTGGACAGCGTCGCCTGTCCGGACGGATCGTCCACGTGCACGTGCACCTTGTTCTCCTCCATGGAGATGCGGACGACGGCGGAGTCGTTGCGGAGGATTCGTCGCATGATCGACAGCGCCTTGCTGGGAATGATGCAGCGGGCCTCGCCTTCTCCTGAGTTCGTGTTCCCCGTGGCGACGGCGAGGCGGCGTCCGTCGGTGGCCACCATCCGCAGCATCGTGCCGGTTCGCTCCACCAGGACGCCGTTGATGGCGTACCGGGAATGCTCGTCCGCGGCGGCGAACAGGCTGCGGTTGATCAGCACGACCAGATCGCCGGCCGTGATCTCGCAGTCGACGCTGCCCTGATCGAACTCGCCGATCGGCGGTGCTTCGGCCGGATCGAAGCCGTAGATCTTGAACATGGATTCCCCGGAACGGATGAACAGGGCCTGCTTGTCGTTCTCCAGGGTCACGGTTGCGTCCGGACACTCCCGGACGATCTGGTTGAGCTTGTCGGCGGGGACGAGGGTCTCGCCCGCCTCGTCGACCTGAACCTGTTCCATGACCATCCGCAGGCCGCAGTCGCCGTCGGTCGCGGCCAACGTGAGTCGACCGTCCTCGGCGGTCAGGCGGATGCAGGTCAGGACCGGATTCGGGGTTCGGCTGGCGATCACGCTCCCGATGATGCCGAGCGTTTCGGCCAGGGCGGATTGATCACAGATCACCTTCATGGGCAGAGCACCTTTCGCGTTCGTGGGACAGGGTGAAGTGTACCAAGGGGGTCGATCCGGTGAAATCCAACGGAAGCGCATTCCATCTCCGGAAACAGGGCCTCGGGCGGTTGCTGCCGCGCCGGCCCCATGGGATACTTGCCCCTCTAAGCGGATCGGGAGTTCCAGCCATACGAAGCAATTCCGCCCCCTCCGGGAGTGGAACGACAGCGTCGAACGGACCTCCCGACCGGTCCGTGCGTCGATCGATTCGCCATCCCCCGGAGAGGAGCTCCCCATGTCGTTTGAAGCAGCCGTGCATTCCAAGGCCATCCGTCTCGACACCCTGTCCCTCCAGATGTGCGCGGAAGCGGGCAGCGGTCATCCCACCACCGCGATGAGCCTGGGCCAGATCGTCACCGTGCTGATGTACCACTCGATGCGGTGGGTTCCGGAGGATCCCGGCTACCCGACCTCAGACCGGCTCGTCCTCTCCGAAGGCCACGCCGTGCCGATCGTCTACGCCGCCTTCGCGGATCTCGGTGCCCACGTCGGAGGTGACGGGGAACGACGGCCGACGACGATGACCGATCTCGACGAGTTCCGTGCCACCGATTCGCCGCTCGACGGCCACCCGAACCCCCGGGAGGGATTCCCCTTCTTCGATGCCGCGACTGGTTCGCTGGGTCAGGGACTCTCGTCCGCGGCCGGTCTCGGTCTTGCGGCCCGCTTGGACGGGCTCGACCAGCGGATCTTCTGCATCGTCGGCGACGGTGAATCCCGCGAGGGACAGATCACCGAGGCGCTCGACTTCATCATGGACCACGATCTGACCAACGTCCTGACGATCTTCAACTGCAACGCATACGGGCAGGCCGGTTCCGTCAGCGAACAGCAGGGTCCGGAGCGGACCCGGGCCCGGCTCGAAGCATCCGGTTTCCACGTCCTGGACATCGATGGTCACGATCCCGCCGCCATCAAGGCCGCGTTCGACGCCTTCATCGAAGGCGGTCACGGACCGATGGCCGTGGTGGCACGCACCGTCAAGGGGTGGGGCGCACCGAGCATCCAGGGCGACGGCTGGCACGGGAAGCCCCCGGTCGGCGAGGCGCTCGAGCAGTGCATCGAGGAACTCGACGCGACCGGAGCCTCGCTCATCGGATCGATGGAGGGTGCCGATCTGGCGATCTACCCGCCCACGATCGAAGCCCGACCGGCCCCTGCCGTCCGCGACTGTCTCAGCTTCCCCGATGCACTCCGCCGCTACGGCTTCGAGTCGGTGCTCGAGTCGGGACAGCTGGCCACGCGTCGCGCCTACGGAGTCGCCCTGCGTGAGCTGGGGCACGCCAACAGCGGAGTCTGTGCGCTCGATGCCGACACCTGCAACTCGACGTTCGCCCAGTGGTTCCGCGACGACGCCGAGATCTCCGACCGCTTCTTCGAATGCAAGATCGCCGAACAGAACATGGTCAGCGTGGGACTCGGCCTGGCCGCCGCCGGCAAGGTCCCCTTCTGTTCGACCTTCGCCAAGTTCCTCACCCGGGCCTACGATCAGGTCGAGATGGCGATGAACTCCGGCGCGAACATGAAGTTCGTCGGCTCCCACTCGGGAATCTCCCTCGCCGCCGACGGCCCCAGCCAGATGTCGCTTCCCGACGTGGCCTGGTTCCGGAGCCTCGGCAGCGTCGCCGACCACAACGGTGCTCCCGGCTGCTACGTCCTGCAGCCCGCCGACGGCTACGCCGCCTACGCCCTGACGCTGCAGATGGCCGAGCACGAAGGCATGTGCTACATGCGGACCCATCGTCCCGACGTCGAGTTCCTGTACGACGAGAACACCGAGTTCCGCCTCGGCGGCATGGAGGTCCTCACCGAGGGCCGCGATCTGCTGATCGTCAGTGCCGGCTACATGGTCCACGAGTGCAACAAGGCGCTCGACGATCTCGACAAGCTCGGCATCGACGCCTCGCTGATCGATCTCTACTCGCTTCCCTTCGAGGAGGAGGGCCTGCTGGATCTGGCCAACGAGAACGGCGGCATGGTGCTGGTCGTCGAGGACAACTACGGCGGAGGCCTGTTCTCCGCCGTCGCCGAAGCCTGCGTGCAGAGCGGCGATGCCTTCACCGTCGAGCAGCTCGCGGTCAAGCGGATCCCCAAGTCCGCCCGAGGCGAACGCGAGATCCTCGAGCAGTGCGGTCTTCATCACGAGCAGATCACCCGCCACGCGGCACGCATTCTGGGCCTCGTGACGGCCTGATCCATCCGCGATACGACTGCAGCAGGGTGAGCCATCGGGTCGATGTCACATTCTGTGGCCCGTCCGTCGGGTCCGGGAGTATTGTGACCCGATGACGCACCGTTTCCTGATCCCCTGCCTCGGCCTTGTCGTCACCCTCGGTGGCTGCAACCTCTTCCGCGGTACGCCGACGGTCCGGGAGACCATCGAGACCGGTCCCGCCCAGATCGACGTCGAGGCCCGGGACGCCCAGCTGGCCGAAGCCGACCTGCTCACGAACGAGGGGCAGTACGATTCCGCGCTGGTGATCCTGCACGGCATTCTCGAGGACGATCCCACCTCCACGCCCGCCTACCTGGGCATCGGTGACGTCTACCTGCAGCAGAAGGACTACCGTCGGGCGGAGCCCGCCTTCTCGCGGGCGGCCAAGCTCGAGCCGAGGAACTTCGACGCCCAGTTCGGACATGCGGTCGCCCTTCAGATGCTGGGCCGTCTGGTCGAGGCGGTCCGTGCGTACCACCGGGCGCTCACCATCGAACCCGAGTCGTCCGAGGCCAACCGCAATCTCGCCACCACCTACCTGCAGATGGACGAACCGGATCACGCCATCGTCTTCGCGCAGAAGGCCGTCCAGGTGGATCCCAACGACGGTGTCGCCTGGGTCAATCTCGGGGCCGCCTACGAGAGCGTCGAACGCTGGGCCGATGCCGCCGATGCCTACGTGGCCGCGTCCGAACGGATGCAGCCGACGCCCGAACTGATGTCGAACCTGATGAACATGCTCGTCCGGCAGAAGCGTTACCGGGAGGTCGCGAACATCGCCGACACCATCCAGAAGCTCCGTCCCGACGGCCATGCCATGGAACGCAAGGGCTGGGCCCTCTTCCGACTCGGGGAGTACGAGGCTTCGGAGGCGGCCTACCGCGAAGCGGTGGAGATCGACCAGGCTCAGTGGCGGGCGCTGAACGGGCTCGCCGTCACCGCCCTGAACCGGTGGTTGCTGAGCAACGAATCGGATACCGGCGCCTGGGACGAGGCCCAGTCCGCCTTCCGGGCGTCGCTGCGAATCAACCCGGACCAGGCGAAGGTCCTTCGTCTGATGCTGGACTACGGAATGTCCGGCTGATCGACGTCCCCGGCTGCGGCCAGATCCGATACCCTTCCGGGATGCCTGATACATCCCTGCTCGAGACGTTTCCGACTCCGGCGAACACGCCGTTCCTGATCGAACACCGCAACGAGGAGTTCACCTCCGTGTGTCCGGTGACCGGTCATCCCGACTTCGGGAGCGTCCTGGTCCGCTTCCAGCCGGGTGCGACCTGCGTCGAGCTCAAGAGCCTGAAGCTCTACTTCCAGTCCTTCCGCAACGAGGGGATCTACTACGAGGCGGTCACCAACCGCATCCGCGACGATCTCGCCGAAGCCATGCAGCCGGGCTGGCTGCAGGTCGTGACGGATTGGAAGGGGCGGGGCGGCATCCGCTCGCGGATCATCGCCTCCCACGGCGACGTGCCGGAGTGCTGGGCCCGTGGCTGAGTCGAGCATCCTGCTGGCGACCTCGAACCCCCACAAGCTCGACGAGGTCCGGGCGGTCCTCGAACCGCTCGGCTACCGCGTCCTGTCCCTGGACGACGTGCCCGGCGACCACGAGGAGCCGGTGGAGGACGCCGACACCTTCGAGGGCAACGCGCGGCTGAAGGCCGTCGGCTACGCGCAATCGACCGGTCTGCAGTGCCTGGCGGACGACTCCGGACTCGAGGTCGATGCCCTCGACGGCGCACCGGGTGTCCACTCCGCACGGTATTCGGGCGTCGCCGGCGACCGGGCCACCCGCGACGCGGCCAACAACCGGAAGCTGCTGGAGGCCCTGGCCGGGGTGCCCGACGATCGTCGCACCGCCCGCTTCGTCTGCTGCATGTGCCTGGCCGATCCCGACGGAACGATCCGGGTGGAGACGCGCGGCACCTTCGAAGGGATCGTCACGGACCGTCCGGCCGGAGCAAACGGCTTCGGGTACGACCCGCTGCTCTACCTGCCCGACCGCGACTGCACGTCGGCCGAGTTGAGTCCGGAGGAGAAGAACGCCCGTTCGCACCGCGGGGAGGCCTGTCGACGGCTGGCCGAACGACTGGGCTGATCAGCCTGCGGGTGCGGACCGGATGGTGAGGATCGCCACTTCCGCCGGACAGTTCATCCGGATCGGGAACCAGGCCCCCACTCCGACGGTCACGAACAACCGGCTGTCACCGTGTTCGTAGAGTCCGGCGCTGCGGCGGTGCGCGATCGCGAGATTCGCATCGGGACGATCCTTGCGTGCGATCTGCCCTCCGTGCGTATGCCCCGACAGGACCAGCGGAATGCCCAGTTCGCCGGCGTGATCGAAGGCCTTCGGATTGTGGGACAGCAGGAGATCCACACCATCCGGTCCCACGGTCCGGTCCAGGCGGCTCCGGCACGCCTGCGGCGTCCTCGCCCACTCGATGCCGCCCACGGTGAGTTCATCGCCGTTGCGCACCACCCGGATCGTGCTGTCGTCGAGCACCGTGATGCCCGATGCGGTCGCGATGTTCCGCAGGCGGTCCGGATCGTCCAGTTCGTCGTGATTGCCGAGCACCAGGTAGTTGCCCAGCGGAGGCTCGATGGCCTGCAGCGCACGGAAGAGCGGTCCGACGTCGATGCAGTCGAGATCGATGACGTCGCCCGTGTTGCAGATCATGTCGGGACGTTCGTTCGCCAACTGCTCCACCACGGCCATCGCCTTCTCCATCGGGAGCAGGTCTCCGATGTGGAAGTCGCTGATGTGGGCGATGCGGATCCCGTCGAAGGCCCGCGGCCACAGCGGGCATTCGATCTCGATCCGTCGGGTGACGATGCCGGCCGCATGGTGACGATCGAGCAGTCGACCGCCGGTCAGACGGTTCGGTCCCACCGTGAACAGGAGGTGACGAAGCTTCGCCCGCCGGTATCTGCTGCTTCGTTTCGACGACACGCTCGCCCTCGATCCCGTCGGATTCAGAAATCGACCGTTAGGCCCACGAACAGTCCCTGCAGGCTCGGATTCGACTCGTAGTCGTCGTCCGAGACATTCAGCTCCAGCAACCGGTAGCCGAACAGGAATGCGATCTGTTCCGTGAAGTAGAACTGGAGGTCGGCCCGCACCTGCCACATCGTCCCCCCGTCCCGACCGAGGGTGCCGCCGACGCTGCCGCTGAGATTGAAGTCGATGTGGTGCAGCCATGAAACACGGTCCATGGTGTCCATCCGCATCAGCAGCTGCAGTCCGCCGTAGAGGGTGGCGTATTCGCCCTTGGCCTCGGTGGCGTTGCCGCCGAAGTCGAAGGTCTGCTTCATGTTGGTGTAGAGACCGCCCAGATGTCCGCCGAAGGTCAGGAAGAGCGGTATGTCCGCGTTGGGTTCGCCGATGAGATCGACGGGGTTCCACTGTCCTTCGATCGCGACGTTGGTCATGTCGAAGCTCGAGGAGTAGCGTTCACCCGCTGCGAAGTTGAATCCCGCCCAGGTCCCGTTGGTCGCGAAGTTGCCCGACCCGGAGGTGCTGAAGGTCGTGCCCATCACCCAGATGCCCCAGTCGTCGCGTCCGACCCGGAACTCGCCCCGGAACGAAGGCTCCATGTCGTCCATGCCCAACTGGTCGTTGTAGGTCCGTTTGCCACCGCCCCACGACGATTCCCCCCGCAGTCGGACCATCCACGCACCGGGCGTCACCGAGAAGGTCAGGGGTGCGGTCGCGTCGCGGGCGACCGCTTCGGCCGTGGGCGTCTCGTTCTCCACGAGTCCGGGCGTGCTGACGGCCAGGGCGAGCAGGAGTTGGTGCATCGGATTCCCCTTTCGGGATCAGGCGTCGGAAGCCCAGCGCACACGTCCCTGACCGCGTTCGATGCGGCCGATGATGTGTGCGGGTTCCCCGTCGCGTTCGAGCTGCTTGACGACCGATTCGGCGAACGTCGGTCGGACGGCCAGGACGTAGCCGATTCCCATGTTGAAGACCCGGAACATCTCCTCCTCGTCGACGTCGCCGGCCTGCTGCAGCCAGTCGAAGATCGGCGGTACGGACCAGGCGGACCGGTCGATGACCGCATCCATGTTGTCCTGCAGGACGCGGGGCAGATTGCCGGGCAGGCCTCCCCCGGTGATGTGGGACATCATCGAGACGATCTTCTTGACCCGGTAGTGGGCCAGCAGTCGCACGATGGGCCGCGCGTAGATGCGCGTGGGCTCCAGCAGCACCTCTCCGAGGGTCCGTTCTTCTCCCACCCGCAGCTGTGCTTCCGGGATCACGGCATTCAGATCGGCGTTCTGTTCCTTGAGGATCGCCCGGACGAGGCTGTAGCCGTTGGAGTGCACACCGGAACTCTCGATGCCGATCAGGATGTCGCCTTCCTGGATCCGGAGCGGATCGATCGCGCGTTCCAGTTCGACGACGCCCACGGAGAATCCCACGAGGTCGAATTCGCCGGGGCCGTAGATGTCGGGCATCTCCGCGCATTCACCACCGATCAGTGCGCATCCGGCGATCTCGCAACCGGCGGCGACGCCCTCGACGATCTTGGCCGTCGCATCCGGATCCTGCTCGTGCAGTCCGATGTAGTCGAGGAAGAACAGCGGTTCGGCGCCCTGCACGATGAGGTCGTTGACGTTCATCGCCACGCAGTCGATACCCACGGTGTCGAGGACGCCAAGTTCGATGGCGATCTTCAACTTGGTTCCGACTCCGTCGGTGCACGCGGCGAGGACCGGGTCCTTGAAGTTGCGCTGGAAGAGCGCTTCGTTGTAGTCGAGTCGAAAGAGGCCGGCGAACCCGCCGTGGGGTCCGAGAACCCGAGGTCCGTGGGTGCGTGCGACCGTTCCCTTGATCTGGGAAACGAGCCGGTCACCGGCCTCGATGTCGACCCCCGCCTGGTCGTAGCTGAGGCCCTTTTTGGGGCGTTCAATGGCCGTCATGGGGGTCAGTGTAGCCGATCGCGGGATGATTCACCCCCGTTCCCGGGCCCGCAATCGGTGGACCCGTCGGGGAACGGGGGCACGGAATGAACCCGGCCTGCGGGGAATTCCTTTGACCATGGATCGATTTGGAGGGACGATTGAAGGGCTTCGGGACCGGATACGGCCGGCAATGCAGGTGGTTTTTCCACCTTGGTGCATCCGGTCCGGGACCAGTGCGTAAGGGAGAGACGGATGAGAGAGAAGGGGCACGCAATGGCCTCCATCCAGACTCCGGGCCGCAAGGCTGCCACACTCGCGGGAACACTGCTCCTGGCGGGCTGCTGTCTCTTGATGGGGCTGGCACCGGTGGAGACCGCCGCGGAGACGCGTCCGGTCGCCAAGGCCACCTCCGTCCCCGCTTCCCCCGCTCCCGCCGTCCGTGGTGGGTGTCCGACCGGTCAGCTTCCGGACTGCAACGGAAACTGCTTCCCCGTCACCTGGCTCGGGGACGGGCTCTGCGACGACGGCACCTACTCGTACAACGGCGTGCCGATCTTCCTCGACTGCGCCGCGTTGAACTGCGACGACGGCGACTGCGACCCCGCCGACTGCCTCCCCGCGGACGACTGCGGAAGCTGCGGATCCGGCGACGTGGACGAGGGTGAACCGTGCGGTTTCCAGCTCAACGCAGGATGCGACGACGGTTCCTACAACCACACCACGGTCGACTGCGGCGCCTCGGTCTGCGGTCGGTCCTGGGCCGAGAACGGCCAGGCGGACATCGACTGGTACGAGATCTTCCTCCCCGACACCAACGGAGATTCCGAGGACACGTTCCGGCTCACGGTCGAATCGCAGCTTCCGCTGATCATCGAGCTCTACCGCGACTGCTTCGACAACCCGCTGGCCGTCGTCGATTCCATCGGCTGCGCCGGAGATCCGATCGAACTGTGTCTCGAGGCGCCGAAGGTCTACTACGTCCGCGTCCGGCCCGGACAGCTCTCCTCCGGACCCGTCACCTCCGGGTATCCCTGCAGCGTCGGGTTCGAGTACACGATGCAGTTCGCCTGCGAGACCGACTGCGGGGCCCGCCCGTGTCCCACCTGTGTTCCGGCTCCGGAAGGCCTGCTGGCGTGGTGGTCCATGGACGACGTGTCCGTGGCGACCTCCGCCTACGAGCTCATCCACGAGAACAACGGACTGCCCAGCGGTCAGGTCGAGTTCGAATCACCGGGCATCGTCGAGGCGGGCATCAAGTTCAACGGCGGGTACCTGCGTGCGGCGGACAAGGACCGGTTGGACTTCAAGCCCAACGGCGACTTCACCGTCTCCAACTGGATCCGTCTGGAGGCGAACCCGACCGGCATCCATCCGATCATCGACAAGCGCACGCCCCAGTCCCAGACGAAGCTGGGGTGGACCTTCACGACCTACGACGGCCGGCTGGTGCTGGACATGACCGACGCCGACGGAGCCTCCGGAATCTGGGGCACCCCGGTGACCATCTCCGACGGTGGCTGGCACCATGTCGTGGTGACGGTCGACCGGGACCAGAGCAACGGCGTCCGCTTCTACATCGATGGAACGCTCGCGGGGACGTTCGATCCCACCGCGGTGGCCGGCGATCTCTCCACGACGTCCGACATCCTGATCGGGCGCAGCCAGCGTCTGGACGATCAGCCCTCGGAACCGATCCTCAGCGGCTTCATGGACGAACTCCAGGTCTACCGTCGTTCGCTGACGTCCGACGAGGTCCAGGGCATGTACGAAGCCGGATGCGGCGGAGTGTGCAAGGTCCGCATGCACGTTCCCCGGATCACCGCCTACTGCAACGGACAGAACCAGTCCGATGCGGTCGTGACCATCGCGAACGCCACCAACCAGGACCGCTGGTTCGATCTCTTCTACGACGGACTGGATTCGGATCCCAACGGCGGCGGCTACTGCCTCGAGGACGGCCCGACGATCTTCACGCCCGACCAGCAGAATCCGATCTACGTGCCCGCCGGCACCACGGTGGAGGTTCCGGTCTCGATCGATCGTCCCACCGGTCTGCAGGAACTGGGAGATTCCGCGTGCTGGACGACCACGCTGCGGGAGACGGCCACCACGTTCGAACTGGTCCGCAAGGGCACGGTCACCGTCAACAACCAGGTCTGCGTCGAGGCCGAGTCCGATTCCGTGCTCCAGATGCCGGTGGGCATTCCCACGCCGGTCAAGTTCACCCTGTACAACCAGACGACGAACGACCAGTCCTACTTCTACCGCATCGGATGCGTGAAGTCTGTCGGCGGTGAACTCAACGAGCTGGTGCGTCTGAACGGCGAGGAGCCCGGTGACGAGGTCTTCGACTACGTCGTCGTCCCCGCCAACGGAAGCGTCGACGTGATCGTGGACGTGCTCTACCTCCGGCAGCGTGGCAAGTCGGAGAAGGCCGGATACAGCGACGTGGTCATCTATCGTGAACCGGGGACCGACGTGCCGTGGTACGGAGGCGATTCGCAGGGCATCGAACCGGCCGAGGCGCAGGTCGAGACGTGCGAGACCGACATCAACTGCGACGGCTCCGTCGACGTGAACGATCTGCTGGCCGTGATCAGCGCCTGGGGCGACTGTGAACCGGATGCAGCGTGTCCCGAGGACATCAACGGCGACGGAACGGTCGACGTGAACGATCTGCTGGCCGTGATCGGCGCCTGGGGCTGATCGTCCGATCAGCCGGCGGCGGCGGGAATCTCCAGGGCTTCGGCCATGGCGGTTCCGAGATCGGCGGGACTCTCGCACACCGTGACCCCGCAGGACCGGAGTGCATCCATCTTGGCCTGGGCGGTGTCGTCGGCACCGCCGATGATGGCGCCGGCGTGCCCCATCCGCTTGCCCGGAGGCGCCGTCCGGCCGGCGATGAACGCGGCCACCGGCTTGCGCATGTGCTCCTGGATCCAGTGTCCGGCCAGGGTCTCGTCCGAACCGCCGATCTCGCCGATGAGGATCACCCCGTCGGTATCGTCGTCCTGGTTGAACATGTCCAGCAGTTCGATGAAGTTCAGTCCCTTGATGGGATCGCCGCCGATCCCCACGCAGGTGCTCTGGCCGATCCCCAGCACGCTGGTCTGCCACACCGCCTCGTAGGTGAGGGTGCCGCTGCGGCTGATGACACCGACCGCCCGACCGGTGGAAGCGTCCTCGCGTGCGGTGTTGATGTAGCCGGGCATGATGCCGATCTTGCACCCCCCCTCGAACACCGCGGACGGTCCCTCACCGGACACGCGTCGTCCCGGGGTGATGATGCCGGGGCAGTTGGGACCGATCAGCCTCGTGTTCGGGAAGTCGGCGAGTTGCGCCTTCACCCGGACCATGTCCTGGGTGGGGACGCCTTCGGTGATGGCGCAGATGAGTTCGATCCCCGCCTCGGCGGCCTCGACGATGGATGCCGCGGTGTAGGGGGGCGGAACGAAGATCATGGTCGCGGTGGCACCCGTCGCCTCCATCGCGGATGCGACGGTGTCGAAGATGGGGAGACCGTTGTCGTCCTGGCGTCCTCCCTTGCCGGGCGTGACGCCTCCGACCATCCGGGTGCCGTAGTCGAGACAGCCCTTCGTGTGGAAGGCACCGGACTTGCCGGTGATCCCCTGGCAGATGACCTTGGTAGTTCCGTCGACGAGAATGGACATGGATGGGCTCCCGCTCCTGAGAAGGGGGAGATTCTAGCAGCCGGGTCCGATCGGTGGAGCGTCCGTCCGGACGACCGTCAATCGATGATTCCCGCCGTCATCGTGAAGGGGACGTTCTGCTCCGTCTCCGCTCCGGTCTTCTCGTCCCGGACGCGGACCTTCAACTGGTAGCGGCCGACCGACAGGCCCCGGGGCAGGGTGAACTTCTGGACCGTGAAGTAGTCACGGCGCTGCTTCCGGCTGTGGTCGGAGGCGGACTGCCAGTCCTCCTTCCAGACCGGAATGCCGTCGCGATCGCTGTAGATGGTCAGATGCTGGCTCGTGACCGTCTCCCACAGATCGTCGTTGTTCAGATCGCTGGTGAACCCTTCCATCTCCAGGTAGATGATCACCGGTTGGGCGGAGTGGGCGACGAACGAGTACTGGTCCGAATCGTTGCGGACGGTCCACTCGTCGAAATCACCGAATCCCCGGACCCGCGTGCAGAGCGCCAGCGTCGGGAGTTCGAGATCCGGCGTCAGCTTCAGCCGCTGCTGGAGTTCGTTGGTGGCGTTCGTCATCGCCAGCCACGGGTTGGTGTCGGAGTCGAGGCTGCTTCCCACTTCCATGAAGTACTTCTGCATCGTCGTCAGCAGCGATCGGTCCTCCTCGTTCAGGTCGGGGATGGCCGCCGGATCGATCGCGCGGGCGGGATCGAGCATGGACATCGAAGCCAGCACCATCAGTTCACGAAGCGGTCGATCGCTCCAGGTGCTTCCGATGTAGAGTTCGCGGGAGAAGTCGATCATCGCCCGCCGGAGTCGTGCGTCGGGCGGTTCCTCGGTCCCGCGGTCGTCGTCCGGAGTCGCGGCGGTCGGTTCCTCGGCGGGACCGTACGGAGGCTGCTCCTGCACGGCCGCGATGGTCGGAGGCGACGCCACGGTGTCGGGGCGGGTCCATTCGATGGCCGGTTCGTCGGTGGTCGCGGGCCGTGTCTGCGTCTGCTGCTGCTGGTAGGAGAGAAACGCCTCGGTGTCCCGCTGGACCTGCTGCTGGTGCGCATCCAGATCGGACGGGCCACCCGGGTCCACGGACAGGGTCGGAGCCGGGGCGGGACGACCGGCGGCCATGGAGCCGGTTCCCGACGGGGCGCAGGCGCCCATCGCGGGAATCAGAATCGAGCAGGTACACAGGAAGAGTCGGTTTCTTTCGCTCATGGGAGTCTCCTGACGCGATGGGTGGCCTTCCTGGCCGTCGGCACGTCCCCTGACGCGCCGATCATCATGCCGCGAGCGTACTCAGGGTATCGGCTATCCGGATCGTCATTCGTTCAAGAGTTCGTTCGCTCCGGCCGTATCCGGAGCGGATTCCGTGCACATCGCGCAGGATGGATCGAAGCATCCGCGCGAAGGTGGTGGCGTCCACCCGGCTCGCCATCCGGAGCACGGGGGCCCGGCTGGATCCGAACAATCGCTGCTGGCGGCAGATCTCGGATTCCGGAACCCCCTGCGATCGCAGGGCCGAGGTCGCATGGAGCTTCCGCAGCAGATCGATCAGCGACCAGAGGATCAGTTCGGTCGGTTGCCGCGAGACCTCCTGCAGTTCGCGGAGCGTGCCCAGAGCGGTCTCGGTCCGGCCCGACAGCACGGCTTCCTGGATGGCCCAGGCCTGTTCCTCGCGACTGATGCCCGTCATCTCGATGACGTGCTGCCGCGTGATCGTCCCGTCCTGCCCCACGAGCGCGGCCAGTTTGCCGAGTTCGCTGTCCAGACGGCCGAATTCCAGTCCGATGCGGTTGATCAGCAGCGTGACCGCCGTCTCCTCGATCGTCGCTCCGTGTGCCTTGGCGGTTCGGCCAACGCACCAGCGGACCGCGAAGGGCATGTCCGTCGTCTCGTTCAGTTCGATCTTGTGCATGAGGCCCTGGGCGGTGATCAGCTTGTCGAGCTTGCCCGCCTTCCAGGTCTCGGATTTCAGGAGAAGCGTGGCGTTCTCGACCGGCTGCTGGACGTACTCCTCGAGTAGTCGGCGGGTCCGGCTCGGCCCCTTGGCTCCCGCACTGCTGGCCAGGAACGCATCGGCTTGTTCGACGATCACGAGCTTGTGCTGCTGCAGCAGGCCGAAGCTCCGGAGTTCGTCCAGCACGTCGGCCGCGGAGGTGGTGGCACCGTCGAAGGTGAACCATTCGATCTCGCCGTGGGTCTCCTCGAGGAGTCCGGACAGCCGTCGGGTGTACTCCCGCACGAGAAAGGAATCCTTTCCGCGCAGGACCACCACGCGATGGGACGGATCGAATTTGGGCGGTTTGTAGGCGGTTCGTGCGGCCATGGAGAGAACATCGTACCAGCCGGGGCCGGCTACAATCGACCCCATGCTGCTGCTGCAGGTCATCGAGGGGCCGGACCACGGGCGGGTGTTTCCGCTTCCCGACGGCGAGCCGCAACTGATCGGCCGTTCCACGGAAGCCTATCCCCTGACGGATCTGTCCATCAGCCGTCGTCACGCCGAACTGACACCCGACGGATCCACTTGGCTGCTCCGCGACCTTGATTCGGCCAACGGCACCTATCTCAACGGGGACCGGATCCGATCCCGGGTGCTTCTGTCCTGCGGAGACCGGATCCGATGCGGCAGCACGGTCTTTCGACTGATCGAGGGCATGCACGACGTCGGGGGTCCGTCGGGAACCATCGACCAGGATCGCCTCGTCTCGGTGGGACGTACGGTGGCATCGATCAGCCACGCCATCAAGAACATCCTGCAGGGGCTTCGGGGCGGTGCCTCGGCGGTCGAACTGGGAATCCAGCGGGGCGACCTCGAGATGGCCCGGGAGGGGTGGCCGATTCTCAGCCGCAATCTCGACCGGATCTACGATCTGACCTTCAACATGCTCGCCTACTCCCGGACCCGTTCGCTGGAACCGGACACCCATGACCTGGCCCAGATCGTGCAGGATGTCGTGGTCCTGGTCGAACCCGTCGCACACCGGAAGAAGGTCCGGCTGGCCAGTGAATGCGAACCCGGCATGGATTCGGTCACCTGCGACGCCAATGCCCTGCATCAGGCTCTGCTGAATCTGATGCTGAATGCGGTGGAGGCCGTCGAATCGAAGTCGGGCCGGGTCGGCATCCGGACCCGATCCGACGCCCGGGGCATCTGGATCGAGGTGACCGACAACGGACCGGGCATCGACCCCGGTCGGCGGGAGGAGGTCTTCAGGCCGTTCGCCTCCACCAAGGGGCAGCGTGGAACCGGTCTGGGACTGCCCGTGACCCGGCGGATCATCGAGGACCACGGCGGTGAGATCTCCCTGCACGACGGGGAAGACGGCGGCTGTCGTTTTCGGATCAGGCTGCCCGGGCACGGGATCGACGACCCCGGCCGGACGCGGGTGCCGTCCACGGACGATCCACCGCTTCCCCTCCCGATGGAGCATCCGCCGGATCTCTCGGACGAGTTTGACTGAGCCGGGTACGCTGCACGCTTGCCGAGCCGAGCACGGGGCCTATCATGGCCCAACCGCCGGAGAACCGGTCTGAAGGAACGAAGCCCATGATGGAACGAACGGGACAGGTCATCGATCCACGCACCTCGCAGGCACTGCCGGGCATCCCCGGGGGCATGGCGCCCCAGGCGGCCGCGGCCAGCTACCAGCGCACGCGGGAGATGACACTTGACGAACTGCTGCTCGAGAACCGGGTCATCTTCCTCGCGGGAGAGATCAACCAGCACAGTGCTGCCAGGATCATGATGCAGATGCTGTACCTCGAGGATCAGAAGCGGGGACAGCGGATCAACCTCTACATCAACAGTCCCGGCGGTGCGGTCGACGACACGCTGGCGATCTACGACACCATGCGGTTCATCTCCTCCGAAGTATCGACCTACTGCATCGGGCGTGCCTACTCCGGTGGTGCCGTCCTGCTGTCGGCGGGTGCACCGGGCTACCGGCACATCCTTCCGCACGCCAAGGTCATGATCCATCAGCCCTACGGCGGGGTGTGGGGGCAGACCAGCGATGTGAAGATCCAGGCCGATCAGATCATCAAGTCGAAGGAGACGCTGAACCGGATCCTCGCCGAACACACCGGACAGTCCTACGAGACCGTGGCGGCCGATGCCGAGCGTGACAAGTACTTCACCGCCGCAGAGGCCAAGGACTACGGCCTCGTGGACGAGGTCTTCGAGTATCCCACCACCGAGAGCAAGGACGCGAACTGATTCAGTCGCGAGCAGGATCCATGACCAGCCTCATACCAATCGTGATCGAGAAGGAAGGACGCGGCGAACGCGCCTACGACATCTTCTCCCGCCTGCTGAAGGATCGCATCGTGTTCTGCAGCGGAGGGGTTTCCGACGGCATGGCGAACCTCATCGTCGCCCAGTTGCTGTTCCTCGCCAACGAGGATCCGGAAGCCGACATCAGTCTCTACGTGAACTCGCCCGGCGGCAGCGTCACCGCCGGACTGGGGATCATCGACACGATGAACTTCATTCCCTGCGACGTGGCCACCTTCATCATCGGACAGGCCGCATCGATGGGATCCCTCATCTCCTGCTCCGGGGCCAAGGGCAAGCGCTGCTGCCTGCCCCACTCCAAGAACCTCATGCACCAGCCGCTGCTCGGCGGCGTGCTCGAGGGGCAGGCCACCGATCTCGAGATCGAGGCCCGGGAGATGCTTCGTCTCCGCGAACAGCTGTACGGGATCTACGCGACCCAGACCGGCAAGGATCCGGAACAGATCGCCGCGGACTGCGAACGGAACAAGTGGCTCGACGCCCAGGAGATGGTCTCGTACGGACTGGCCGATCGAATCGTCGAGCGACTGCCCGGTACGGACGCTTCGTGATCTCCGGCCCGAAGATCCGGGCCTTCGCGCTGCCGACGATCCTGCTCTGTCTGTCGGCCTGTGTCGTGTGGGGCTGCGGCGATGCGAGCCGCAAGGCCAACGCCCGGTTGCGTCGGGAGGTCCACGATCTCAAGCAGGAGGTCGCACGCCTCGAACTCCTCGAATCCGAGCGGGCCACCCAGCTCGCGCAGGCCGGCTCCGTGCGGCCGGATCTCGACGAGGAGGTCCTTGTGAGCACCCCCATGGTGACCGGGATCGGAATGTCCACGTGGAGCGGGCAACTGGACCGATCCGAAGACATCCCGACGGTTGAGATCTTCGTCTCGGCGGTCGACGGTCGAAATCGACCGCTCCAGATGGTCGGAACGCTCACCGCCCGGGCGATGTTCATACCGCCCGAGGGCGAGCCGGTGGATCTCGGTGAGCGGACCCTGACGCCGTCCCAGGTACGTGACGCCTGGC
Source organism: Phycisphaerales bacterium UBA854 (assembly GCA_002295885.1). Taxonomy (GTDB): domain Bacteria; phylum Planctomycetota; class Phycisphaerae; order Phycisphaerales; family SM1A02; genus UBA854. The sequence goes on along the minus strand of DBGM01000039.1, from coordinate 14,754 downwards.
GAAACGTACTCGGCACCCCCAGCTACGCCATCAAACTCCCGATCCGGGATCCGCTTCCCGACGGCGCGGAATCGATCCATGTGCGGGTGTTCCACGAGGACGCACGGACCGGTCGCCGCTTCGAGACCTCCGGGGATGTCCGTGCGGTCGACGGGAAGGTCCCGGTAGAATGAAGACCATGCGAAAAGCTCTCGTCATCTCCGGCCTGCTGCTCGCCCTTGTCGGGTTGAGCGGGTGCTACCGTCCCCTCTTCACCGAGGACCTGCCCCGGCACCAGTACCTCGAGTACGACCAGGCACGCAATGGAATGCAGCCCACGGAGGATCCCGATGTCTTCGGCAATCCCCAACCGGCGCTTCGTCGTCGGCTCGATCCGCAGTAGTCCGGTCCCGGGTCCGAGAACTCGCGGTTCCGCGGGGGATTGGACCGCTCTTCGTTCAAGGCCGGACACAGTTCTGATCGATAGTAAGTGCTGGAGCATTTAGCAGACAGACGGTGGCGTACTTCCACTCGACATCACGAGCGAAGCGATCGATTTCTCGACGGACGCAGATCGTCTGGGCGAGTTTCGTCACGTCCATGTGCCTGGGCATCGGTCTTCTGAGCATCGACACCGGCAGCATGACCGGCGGCGGCTTCCCCCTGACGAATCTCGCCGACATCGACGAGGTCCTCGAAGGCCGGGACACGATCTTCGACATCCAGGCTCCGCTGGACCGCCCCCGCTGGACGGGAATCGTGGTTCATCACCTCGGTCGCCCGTTCGGGACTCCCGAGTCGATCCATCGGCAGCATCTCGGCTACGGGTACCAGGGCCTTGGATACCACTTCATCATCGGCAACGGAAACGGCCTTGCGGACGGTGAAATCCATGTCGGCTACCGATGGGACGATCAGCTTCCCGGGGCCCACGTAGTGGGAACCGCCGGTTCGCAGCACAATGCCCATTCGATCGGGATCTGCCTGGTCGGCAACGGGGACCGCCAGCCGTTCACCGATCGTCAGATGACCCACCTGGTCCGATTGATCCAGCGACTCCAGCAGGAGCTCCGGATCCCCCGGGATGCCGTCTGGCTCCACAGCGATCTGGCCGAGGGGATTCAGAATCCCGGCCGGTTCTTCGCGTCCGGGCAGCTGCAGGAGCAGCTTCTGGACCCGTCTCGTTGATCGTAACCGCCCCCTGGGCTACTCTAAACGGCTCATTTCCCCCGCTGGCGCGGTCTCTGCCGCCATGCTTCAATCGGCTTCAGTGATTTCCGGGCAACCCATGTCTCCAGCTCAGAAGATCGGCAACTTCACGATTCTCGCCAAGCTCGGTGAGGGTGCGGAGTCGCACATCTACGCGGTGCAGGACAACAAGACCAAGCAGGTCTGGTCCCTCAAGCACGTGGTCCGCGAGGAGGACAAGGATGCCCGCTTCATCGAGCAGGTCGAACGGGAGTACGAGATCGGTTCGAAGTTCGATCACCCCGTTCTTCGGGGGGTCCACAAGCTGATCCGGCACCGCCGCATGTTCAAGACGCAATCGGTCTCCCTGATCATGGAACTGGTCGACGGCGTATCGCTCGACCAGCAGCTGCCGACCAGCCAGAAGGGTGCGGTCGAAATCTTCCGTCAGGTCGCCGAAGGCCTGCTTCACATGCATGGCCGCGGATTCGTCCACGCGGACATCAAGCCCACCAACATCCTGCTCATGGAGGATGGCGGGGTGAAGATCATCGATCTCGGCCAGGCTTGCCTCATCGGTACGGTCAAGAAGCGTATCCAGGGGACTCCCGGCTACATGGCGCCGGAGCAGGCCCACCGCCAGGCCATCACGTCCAAGACCGACATCTACAACCTCGGTGCCATGATGTACTGGGTGCTCGTCCGCGAGGTCATTCCCACCGTCATGCCCCCCAAGGGGACCGACAACACCATCTTCTCGGGCGCCCTCGAGACCGGTGACATCAAGCCCCCGGTGGCCCCCCATCTCAAGAATCCCAAGGTGCATCCGCTGCTCTCCCGGCAGATCATGGACTGCGTCCAGCTCGATCCGAACGACCGTCCCGCCTCCATGGAGGTGATCGTCAATCGACTGGAGCTCATCATGGACGTGCTGGAGAATCCGTCGGAGCCGGCGCCCGAGATCGTCGGCGACGAAGACACCCGCGCCTGACGGTTTCCCGTGTCCCCGACCCCTGGTGGCGGGTTGACCCGGACTCGATGCTGAAATCAACGCCAAAACGGCCGGTTGGGACGATGTAGAGGACATGGCGGGATTTCTCGGTCGATGGCTGGAGCGAATCACCCCCCGGGAGGGGGTGGATCCTTCGATTCGAACCGCCTTCGACCAGGCGATGGAGATCGAGGGTCGCATCACCCTGCTCCAACCCGATGCCGACACTGGAGAGCCGGTCACCTACCGTGCGATGCTCGAACGACTCGATGAGGACTCGTTCGTCGTGCTTGCGCCCGACGACCTGCCCGCTCGAATCGGCGAGGTGTTCGAGATGGCGGTTCTGAGTCGCTCGGGGCGTCAATGCGGCATGGTCGAGCTGACGGGGCACGAACCGGTGCCCAGCGGCGGTCAGGTTCCGATTCCCGGACTTCGCTTCTCGTATCCGCCCACCCTCGATCACAACGAGCGTCGCCGGGCCCATCGGGTCTCGGTGGCCTTCGATCTGGCGCCCCGCGGGCGCATCTTCGACGGCCGGACCAGTGGTCCCGTCGAGGTCTCGATCATGGATCTGAGCATCGGAGGCATGCAGCTCAAGTGCAACACGCACGCGGACCGGTTCGCCCCGGGCCAGACGATCGATCTGGACGTGCAGCTGCCCGATCCGGTGGGCAGCATGCTCATTCCGGCCCGGATCGCATCCGTTCGCAACGATGATTCCGGTCAACAGCGACTGGGCATCGCCTTCAATCAGGCCGTCGAGGGCATGGCCCAGCTGGTTCGTTCCATCGAGGTCCGCCGGGCGGGTCGCCGACGGACCGAGCGGATCTGAGAGGTTCCACCGTGAAGCCGGATGATCATGTCTGCCTGTGCTTCCGGGTCAGCCAGCGAAAGCTCGTCAACTGGATGAAGCGTGAGCAGCCCGCCGTGCCCTCCCGCATGAGCGAGTGCCTGGGAGCCGGAACCGGCTGTCAGTGGTGTGTCCCCTTCCTGAAGAAGCTCCACGCCCAATGGAGTGCCGGCGAGGAGCCGGGGCTCACCGTCTCGCCCGAACAGTACGCCCGGCGGCGAACGGTCTACCGACGTCGCGGTGATCAGACCCAGACCTGACAGATGAGCACCGACTGGGGGCCACCCTTGCCCTGCATGGTGCCGATCGTGCTGCTTACGAACTTGACCTCGTACTGCGGGTGCAGGTCAAGCCATTCGTTGATTGACTGATCCATGTAGGCCACCGCATCATCGGTCAGCTTCGTGAAGAACGAGCGGCAGTGGATCGCGCCGCGTCCGGTCGTGTTGGGGGTCCGGGTCCATTCATCCTCGTGGAACTTGGACCGACCCATGGTCTTGATCTTCTTGCGGAGACCCTCCGGTCCCTCTCCTTCGGCAACCGGGAGCTCCTCCTCGACCGCCTCCTCCACCGGAAGATCCGGGGGCAGGTCGGGATTGCGGAAGTGCTTGTCGTCGTCGTTGGGGAGGTGCGTCATGGTGCATCCCTTTGGTTCGAGCTCACGTCCATTGATACCCGCAAACCCTCGTATCTGCAGGGATCATCCCTCCGCATTGCTCCAGCCCTCGCAGAGCAGTCTCCAGCCGTCCGTGTCGTCCCGAAGCACGCGAATCCGCTGGCGACGTCCCGCCTCCGGTCCGGAGGTCCAGCGGATCGAGAACGATCCCCGGGCGATGGGAATCGGGGCGTCCAGAAGGATTCCCGCCGCAAGTCGCCGCACGGTCCCCCGTCCGTCCGACAACGGACCTTCGTAGTCGAGATAGCGGGAACGATGCAGCGGCAGCGGAGTCGCATCGATCTCCTGACCCTCGTCCATTGCATCGAGTCGATCGACGAGTCGCCAGGTCTGCAGGGTTGCATCCCCCCGGGCGTCCGTTGCACACAACCAGTCCACGTGGTCCCCGATCGGTCCGTCCGAATGCCAGAGCAGGACAAAGGGCCTTTCGACACCGTTGGAGGCAGATTGGATCGGGTCATCGACCATGGTGTCCATGCTAGCTCGAAGCAGGATTGCTGCGTCGGGCGAACTGGCCCCGTGCGTCGCGTCCTCGTATCATGGCCATGGCTTGAAGCAAGGGAGTGCAAGAGCATGAAAACACATCCGATCACGTCCATTCTTCTGGGAATCGTGCTGCTGGGAATCACCGGCTGCACGACGCATCCGACCACCGCGACCGTGCGGGAGCAGGCCAGCGACGCCCTCTGGGCGGAACGGTACGGAGAGGCGGAGACGCTCTACGGAGAACTGGCGGAACGCTTCCCGCAGGACTGGCGGGTCCAGTACGGGTTCGGCGTGAGCGCAATGCATACCGGCAACCTGTCCGAGGCGCGCCAGGCCCTGGAGATCGCGCACACGCTTCGTCCCGCGAACCGCGACATCGCCGTCGATCTGGCCGAAGTCATGTTCCTGCAGGATGACCGCAACGGACTGTTCCTGTTCCTGCACGATCGGGCCCAGAGTCGCAGTGATTCCCGGGACTGGCTCCTGCTGGCGGAATACTCCCTGATGACGGAGGACCCGGATTCCGCACGTGAATGCATCGAGAAGGCCATGGTGGTCGACGATGCATCCTCCGCGGGCACCTGGCTCGAAGCGGCCACCCTGAGCGAGCGGATGGGAGATCTCGACAGCGCGATGATGTACCTGCGGACCGCGTACACCATCGAACCCGACAACACCGTGGTGCAGGATCGGCTGCGTGCCCACGGACTGGTGCCGGGCCCGACGCTCGCGATGCCGAACGACCCCGCATGACGTCCTCCGACACGACTCGATCACTGCTCCAGTGGCTCGATCCCCTCACCGATCCGGCGAGGATGCGGTTGTTGAGTCTGCTCGATGTGCAGGAAATGAGTGTCGGCGAGTTGGCCAGTTCGCTGCAGCTTCCGCAGTCCACGGTCTCCCGTCATCTGAAGCGGTTGTTCGAATCCGACTGGGTGGTCCGGCGAAGCGAAGGGACCGCCGCGTTGTACCGGCGTGCATCCTCCGGTCTCGATACGACCGCTCGTGAACTCTGGGAGCTGGCCCGCCGCGATTGCGAAGCGGACCCCCAGTGTCGGGAAGACGCCCGGCGGGCGGCCGAGGTGATCGCCCAGCGGCGTGTCGACAGCCGTCGTTTCTTCGGTCAGGTCGGCGGCGAGTGGGCGGATCTCAGGCATGAGCTCTTCGGAGCCGGGCTGACCACCGAAGGCCTGCTCGGACTGCTCGATCCCGCATGGGTCGTGGCGGATCTGGGGTGCGGCACGGGCATCACCGCCGCCGCTCTCGCGCCGTGGGTCGGTTCGATCCACGTCGTGGATCGCGAACCGGCGATGCTCGAGGCGGCCCGGGTCCGGCTCGACGGATTCGACAACATCCAGTTCCATCACTGCGATCTCACGGCTCTGGACCTGGGCGACGCAAGTGTCGATGCCGCCGTCCTTTCACTGGTGCTTCACCACGTCCCCGAACCCGAGCAGGTGGTCCGGGAGGCGGCCCGCATCCTCCGCCCCGGTGGTCGTCTGATGATTCTGGACATGGTCGAACACGACCGTGAGGCCTATCGGGACACCATGGGACATCTGCATCTCGGCTTTGCCGACGAGGTGGTGGACCAGTGGAGCATGGCCGCCGGCCTCACCAACACCGGACGAACACGTCTGCGTCCGGCTCCCGACGCGACCGGCCCGCCGCTGTTTGCGGCCACTCTCGTGAAATGATCAATCGTCGAGGAGGTCGCTGCCGACCGGTTCCGACGGTGCGTCCCGGACTTCCGACTGCGTGTCCTCGGGCTTTGCCGGCGCATCGACCGGTTCCAGCGGAATGATCTCGACCTCCTCCTCGACGGGAGTCCGTTCGGGCAGCCAGATCTGTTCGAGCAGTTCGAGGAAGGCCTCGTCTCCCTGAACCCGTCGCATCTCCCGCAGCCCCTGCTCGATCATCGCGGGGTTGTCCGTCTGGTGGCCGATGTAGGCGAGGAGGAATGCATAGCGGTCGCTGTCCTTTTCCGACGTGATGCGTCGATTGAGTTCGCGAACGGCTCGTTCGAGATCCTCGGGCAGCGGAAGCAGCGTCCGGCTGTACACGACATCGATCATCTCGGGCTGGAATCCCAGCAGACTCTGCAGGGTCAGGGCGCTGGTCAGGTACAGGCCTCCGCCGAGTTGGGCGTGGGCCAGACCGGCCGTGGCCAGCGGATTGCCCGGTTCGAGCCGCAGGGCACGATTGAAGCGTCGTTCGGCCCAGTAGTACTCGCCGGTGTTCAGCTTGTCCTGCGCACCGAGGATGAGTTCCGAGATCCTGGTCTTGTCGTCCGACGACAGTGCCTCGATCTGCTGTCCGTGCCGAAGCACCTGGCCGAATTTCTCCAGCGGCATCAGCGAGGGCTCCTCCGCCTCCGGAGCCGTCTCCGCTCCGGGCGTCGGTGGGACGGGGGGAGTGGTCGAGAGCACATCGTCCTCTCCGGTCCCGACGATGTTGGTCGGATCGAGTCCGGCGGGAGCCTCCCGCAGCCCGTACCCGTCCATGACCTCCTTGAGCACGTTCTGGTAGTCGTTCTGGAGCATCGTCAGGGCACCGGGATCGGCAACCCCGTCCTGCTCTCGCACCTCGTTGTAGCGATCGGCGATCTCCATCAGCAGCTGATCCATGGTGCGGTAGTCGCGGTCGTCGATGCGATTGCCGTCGGCATCGTTGCTGATCCGGTTGTCGATCTGGGAGAGGGCGTCGAAGTTCGGCCGCCACATGTTCCCCACGTTGCTCGCCCGGCGACCGAGTCGCTCGTCCTCCTGCACCCTGGCCAGGTCGTATTCCGTCAGTCCCATCTCGATGTGCGAGGTGGGATAGGGCAGGGGCGAGATTCCCTGCAGAGTCGTGGCTGAATACCGAACGGGAACATCGGCGGCCGAACGGCCGATTCCGACGTAGTCGGGACGGCTGTTGATGTCGCGAAGTTCGTACTCATTGCGGAGGAAGTTGCTTCGGCGGTCATCGCGCAGGAACCGGTTCGGCTCACCGATGCCGTAGGTGACCGGGCGGTTTCGCTCGTCCGTCTCCAGATCGAGGTAGTCGGTCTTGGAGACGTCACGGGCCCGGACGCCGCCGAACTCGTTGTACCCCCCCTGTCCGTAGTTCCCCAGCCCCCGGCCCATGGCGAAGCGCCCCGGATTGTCCGCCTGGGAGTTGTAGAAGAACGGGTTGTAGTACCCCCCGCCCGAGTTGGCGGCGATGCGGCCCATTCCTCCGCTGCCGCCGCTTCCCACGAGTTCGGTGGTCAGGTTGCCGAGGTTCTCCCAGTACCAGGGATTGTTGTAGAGGGAGTCGGCGTAGAACGTCATCTCGGAGTTCGCACGCCGGAAGTCGGCATTCGACCGGAAGCCGATGGACTGGTTGAAGCCGCGTCCGTCGGCGGCCCGCTGCGAGAGGGAGAACCGATCCTGCTCGGCGCGGACCCGACCCGTTTCGGTGTTCTCACGTCCCCGGGTGCTGATGTTTCCATCCAGGGCGTGGCCGTCTCCGAGCGCGTTCTGGCCCGCGGCGGAACCGGTGGCGGCAAGCAGGGCGGTCAGGGCTAGCAGGTTGCATCGGATCGCTGACATCGGCATGTTCATGGTAGCCCCGTTTCAATCCCCGACCGGTGCGGGGGGAGAAATACACCGGAATAGGACCATCATCGTCATTCCTGCTCCCGTGGCTACAATGGCCACCCCGTGCCGAACAACCGATACATCACGACACCGATCTACTACGTCAACGACCGACCGCACATCGGGCACGTCTACACGACGACCGTCTGCGATGTCTGGGCCCGCTTCATGCGCCTGCTCGGGGACGATGTCTTCTTCCTGACCGGAACCGACGAGCACGGTCAGAAGGTGGAGCAGTCCGCCGAAGCACGGGGCGTCACGCCGCTGGAGTTGGCCGACGAGAATTCGGCCGAGTTCCGTCGCATCATGGGGATGTTCGATCTGACCAACGACGAGTTCATCCGGACCACCGACTCCCGGCATGAATCCCAGGTCCAGTCACTGGTGCAGCGTCTCATGGATTCCGGAGACGTCTACCTCGGCACCTTCGAAGGCTGGTACGACGCCGGACAGGAGGAGTACTACACCGAGACCAAGGCCCGGGACGTCGACTACGTCTCCCCCATCTCCGGCAAGCCGCTGGAGCGGGCGACGGAGGAGAACTACTACTTCCGTCTGAGCGCCTACCAGGACCGGCTCGAGGCGATGTTCGAATCCCATCCCGGCATCGTGCGTCCGGAGGCACGACGCAACGAGGTGCTGGGACGACTTCGCGAAGGACTGCTCGACGTACCCATCAGCCGGACCAATTTCGCCTGGGGGATCGGAGTGCCCGGTGCCGGCGAACACGTGATCTACGTGTGGATCGACGCCCTGTTCAACTACATCACGGCCCTTGGTCTGGCCGACCCGGAATCGGACTGGTACGCGGCACGAAACGGATACTGGCCGGCGACGGTCCAGGTGATCGGCAAGGAGATCCTCTGGTTCCACGCCGTGATCTGGCCGGCTCTCCTGATGGCCCTGGAGCTTCCCCTTCCCGGCTGCGTCTACGCCCACTCCTTCTGGATCAGCGAGGGGCAGAAGATGTCGAAGTCGATGGGCAACTTCATCGACCTTGAGCAGCTGCAGGAATACATGCAGACCTACGGACGCGATTCGCTCCGCTACTTCCTGGCGACCCAGGGACCGCTCGGTGCGACCGATGCGGACTTCTCGAGAAGCCAGTTCCACGAGACCTACACCACCGATCTGGTGAACACGCTGGGCAACTGCGCCAGCCGCACCTCGGCCATGATCGGCAAGTACTGCGACGGCGAATGCCCCGTCGATTCCGGCGACGCCGTCGGCGCCGACGTGGACTGGGCACGGTTCACCGCGGAGCAGGTGGAGATCGCCGCGGATTCGATGGAGGCCTTCGATCTGGCCCGATCGATCGGCGCCGCCATGACCATCGTCCGGAAGGTCGATGCCTTCATCAACGACACGGAGCCGTTCAAGCTGGCCAAGGATCCCGATGCGGCCGGAACCGTCGGCAGCATTCTGTACCGATGCGCCGAGGCGATCCGGATCGCGGCCTGCCTGCTGGAGTCGACCATGCCCGATCGCATCGCGACCCTGCGCACGGCCTGGAATCTGGGCGAGTCCACCGCGGATCTGCGGTCGGAGTGTGTCTGGGGACGACTCGCGCCAGGAACATCGATCGCCAAGGTGGCCCTGTTCCCGCGCGTTGACGCGCCGGAGGAATAGCTTCAGGCCTTCAGATCGACCCGTGTCAGCGACGGCGTCCGGCCGTCGGGCTGGTTCTCGCGCCGTTCCTGATGGGACTGCTCATCGGAGTTGCCGGACAGTCGTTCGGCCGCCTCCTTCAGTTCCACCCCGTCGATCTGCAGATCGATGCGATCCGCCCGGGCCAGAATGGTCTCGGCGGCGGTCGCCCGACGTCGTGTGCGCTCACGATCGGCCAGCGGCCCCGTCCGACCGGATCGGGCGATGGAGGCGGTGACGGATGACGGCAACAGGGGCATACCTGTCCTATCGGCACAACGGATGGCCCGGTTGGAATGTGGCGTCGCTTCAGTCGCCGGCCGGGGGAAGCACGGCCATGATCGTGCGTCCGCCCCGCACCTTATCACCGACGGCGATGCGGACATCGACCCGGTCGGGACGGGGAAGAATGAGCTCGGTGGTCGATCCGAACTTGATCATCCCCCATCGCTGCCCCTGCTCAAGCGTCTCGCCCTCCTGGAGGGGGCAGACGATGCAGCGGGCGATCATGCCCGAGACCTGCCGCATTCCGAACCGCTCTCCGTCCGGAAACGAGAGGAGGATCACGTTCGATTCGTTGACCTTCGCGGATTCCTCGGTCTGGGCGTTCAGGAACCGTCCCTTGCGGTAGATCATCCCCTGCACGGTGCATGCGCAGGGGGCACGGTTGATGTGCACGTTGAGCACGCTGAGGAAGATCCGGAGCACGACGGCCGGCTTCCCGTCGGTCGCCTCGTGTGCATCCACATGCTCGATCGCGGAGATCACTCCGTCGGCCGGAGCCAGCATGGTCCCGGCGTCGAGTCCCCGGGGAATCCGACGGATCGGATCCCGGAAGAAAGCGGCCACGGCGAACCAGCCCACGGCGACCGGTACGGCGAGGATCCAGCCCGGGAAGGGATACCAGTCCGGCAGTACGAACAGCAGGATCAGCGGAACGGCCACCACGGTGGCCAGTCCCCATTCACGTATTCCGTACCTGGTCAGTGGCATGTGTGCGATGTACTACGGGTTACTCGGAGGCCCGACCGATGAACATGCCGGCGAGTACGGCCAGAATGGCCACTCCTGCGATTCCTCCGGTCCAGATCCAGATGCTCTCGCTGATCGTCATGGCCAGGGCGGAGGTGGCTCCACTCAGCTCGACGAGCAGGATGATCATGAGGATCACGAGGGCGATCATGGCTCCGATCGAGGCACCGATGGCCAGACCGGAACCCGAGCCGTCGTAGGCTTCCACGGCCATGGGGGCTCCGGGCATCGTGCGGGCGGCCATTGCACCGCCGTCACCGATGGAGGGGACGCCGCCGGCTTCGGTTTCATCGGCCGCGGCGGCTTCGAACAGGCCGGAGGCATTGGCGGGGATCTCGAAGTTGTCCTCGTCGCTGTTGAAGGCGTCCTCGAGGAGCTCGGCACCGAGCGTCGTATCGTCGGATTCCCGGGTCAGATCGAGCAGGCCACTGCCGGATCCCACCGATTCGAGGGTCAGATCATCATCCATGCCGTCGCCCACCCTGGTGGCTCCGGCGTCGTCTTCCGCCTGCATGTCCTCACCGGTTCCGAAGGCGGAAAGCCCCGCGGCATCGGATGATGCACTGAGGTCCATGCCGGAGCCGCCCGTGAGACCCATCCCGGCGTCACTCTGTCCGCCCGTCAGACCAAGGGCGGAACCGGTGTCGCCACCGGTGAGACCGAGTCCGATTTCCGAACCGGTATCAGCATTCGTACCCCCGAGATCGATGACCACATCGCCCGAATCCTCACCGACTCCGGCCAGCAGATTGATCTGTTCGACCTTGAAGACCAGTTCATCCTTGTCTCGAAACTCCTGCAACTGGCCACTGGTGACCATCTCGCGTACCTCGTCTTCGCTCTTGTCGAGGATGGAGCAGACTTCCTGGATGGTGTAGAACATCTTGTCCATGTGTGATGCACTCCGGGCTCTGGCGGATCGTTCCTAAGCGACCCTGGGGGGCGTTTCCGGGGTCGCTGAAGGCGGCCCGCAGAGTACGCGTGAACGGCTCACGGTACCCAATTCAGGCATCCCGGGCAAGATGGCGGCCTTGTGGCCTCTCCCGTGCAGTGGGTACCCGTTCGTGACCTGTAATTACCCGTTGCGACCGGATGCTGAATCGGTGCTCGGATCAGGCGGTGGCCGGCCGGCTCAGCAGGGCGCGGACCAGAAAGTAGGTGCCGACACCCAGCAGAAACAGGGGCAGCACGATCCCGATCAGGGTCGCGGCCAGGGGATGTCCCACCAGCCAGGGGGCTGCAAAGACCCCCGAGGTTCCGTCGAGTCCCGAAGAGAAGGTCATGATCGCCGTCTCGGAACGATCGATCCCCCACCGACCGGCGGCAAGGTTGATTCCGACGGCAAGTCCGGTGCAGACCAGGCAGGCCAGGATGCGGGCGGGACGATTCACGGGTGCATGGTACGACAGGGCTCAGGCCGGGTCGAACTGCTGCTCATCGTGCTCACGGCTCATCTGGGCCCGGAGGCGGCGGAGAATCGAGTCCAGCCGTTGCGAGATGCGGGATTCGCTGCAGCCCAGAGCCAGGCCGATCTCCCGCATGGTCATCTCCTCGTAGTAGTAGAGAAGGATGATCAGACGATCCCTGCGGTCCATGCCCCGGGTGATCCATCGCTGGAGGTCGCTTCGCTGCAGTCGTTCCAGAGCCCCGATCGTCCGGTCGTCGGGGGTGTTCTGCATGGCCGAACCGTCTTCATCGTGCGATGTGCCCGTCACGACCGAACTGAAGGGGATCACGGCGGGAGCATGCCGGTCCCTGAAGACCTGGACGAACTGATCCTCGTCGAGATCGAGCGATGACTGCAGTTCCCCGGGATCCGGATTCCGGCCGTGCTGGACCCGGAAGGATTCGATGCTCGAGTTGACCTTTCGGAACCTCGTCCGGACGAGTCGTGGCAGGTGATCCTGGGCCCGAAGGTAGTCCTGCATCGCACCGGAGATCCGGGGTCGACTGAATGTCTCGAACTTGATTCCGCGGTCCAGTTCGAATCGCTCGATGGATTCCACCAGCCCCAGGTAGCCCTGCTGCACGAGATCGTCGGTGTCCACGTGATCCGGGAGTCTGGTCCGCATGCGATCCGCGATCCGCTGCACGTGATTCGTCATGTAATGGACGATGAGCCGTTCCCGGAGCTCGGCTCTCGGTCGTGTCTTGTAGGCCTTCCAGACCGCCATGATGTCGGGGTCCTGGCTGCGTGCGGTGCGATCCGGCGCATCGGGTATCGCTCGCTGCGGGGTCGGTTCGGTCGTTCGGCCGTGACGAGTGCGCCCTGGCGATCCGGATCGCCGCGCTTCGCTACGTGCCCGCTGCGTTGCGGCAGTCGGCATCGTGTCCATCCTTGGTTTTTCGTTCCTTCTTCCTTCGTACGCCGTTCCATGGCGTGCACAATTCCCGAACATCGGACATTCGTCCCCGCCCGCTCGAATTTGAACGTGACAAATGCCGCCGGCCCGATCGTGCCGGACATTCTCGGACCCTATGCGGTTCAGGCCAGCGGGAGCAGCAGCTTCACGAAGAGAATCAGCCCCACGGCCAGGGCGGTGATCACCACGACGATCTGCCCCGTCATCAGGCCGACCTGCCGCCAGTAATTCCGCATGTCGACGACCCGCATGGCCTTGTAGGAGGCGGCAATGCCGAAGGCCAATGGGACCAGCAGGACGTACCAGAGGCTCTGCAGCCAGTTCATCGGTTCGAGAAAGGGAATCCAGCCGAGCATCGTCATGGGTCCGTGCTCCGCCGACCCGGATGGTCGGATCCCCGATCGGGACCGCCCAGCGCGTCCAGGATCAGGATGAAGTTCATCAATCCACCCAATGCGATGAACAGTGTCCCCGTCGCATTGATGTTCCCGAGGCTGGTCAGTCTGGCCTGTGTTGCGGGGGCGGCCGTCTTCAGCAGCGTCTGATTGAGATAATCGACCAGAAATGCAATCGGCCCGTTGCAGCCCTGGGCCAGGAACCAGAGGCGATCCCTCTTCATGTCCACGACGTCGACGCCTCCGATCAGCACGCCGAAGACGAACAGGAAGAGGATGCCGAACATCATCATCAGGCCCCGGCGATGCTGGCCGATCGCGATGTGCCCCAGGCCGGGAAGAATCCACGCTAAGACTGCAGCACCGGGTCGCAGAGCGGGTTGTTCCAGTTGCTTGGGCATCGAGTCGGGTCCGTATTCAGCCTGTACCACCTGTGAGGGTTGATCGGGTGTTTGGAGGCTTCCGGGGCAGGATTTACGATTCTTCCCGCGTTCCTGATCCAGTGGCGGCCGGGCCGGGTCGAGGTCCATCCTATGCGTTCTGCCTCGCGGGCGGAACAGGTTCGGAGTTCGGGCTGTCCCGGCTCCGAGGGAGTGCAATCATGAAGGAACTACCATCATCACGGGACGGGCAGGGCCTCGTCCCCCCCAACCCCCTGAGCGTGGTCGATCGCCGCAGCGGGCTCGACCGACGCGACCGGGAGGATACTGCAACCAATCTGGAACGCCGCCGCGGCCCCGGACGTCGGCGGAGCGACTTCCTGCGTTCCGCCGAGGAAGGCGAAATGACCGAGGAGCAGTTCCTCTTCATTCAGGCCATCGACGCATTCAAGCGGGTCAACGGCAAGACATTTCCGACCTGGACCGACGTCCTGGCGGTCGTCCGCAAGCTCGGTTACCGGAAGACGATGCCCAGTGAACTGACGCTGTCCAATCAGACGGCAGACTGGACCGAACCGCCGAACGGCTCATCGGGGGTCGACTCGACGACGGAAGAGGCTGCGTGAGCGGATGGGGGATCGACGAGCCGTTCGCTCGTCAGTCTCCGTGCTCCTGGTACCAGTCTTCGTTGATCTTGATGTACTTCTTCCATTCGTCCGGCAGATCCTCCTCCGGGAAGATCGCCTGGACGGGGCATTCATCGATGCAGAGCCCGCAGTCGATGCAGGTATCCGGATCGATGTAGAGCATCTCGAAGTCACCGTGGTTCCCTTCGTCCTTGGAAGGATGAATGCAATCGACCGGGCACACGTCCACGCAGGCAGTGTCCTTGGTTCCGATGCAGGGTTCAGCAATGACGTGGGGCATCGTCGAGATCTCCTTGCTTAATCATAGGCCTCGCCCTGGGGACCTGTCTGATGCATCGGCAGCATGCGTGTTGGCCCATGCAAAAGAACACGGGGCCGATCCGAAGATCGGCCCCGTGCGTGATTGCCTGATGAGGCTCTGATTACGGAGCGTTCCACCCCGATTCAGAGCTGATCAGCGACGACGTCGAGTCGCCTTCTTGCGAGTGGCCTTCTTG
>DBGM01000011.1:140653-235089 GCA_002295885.1 Phycisphaerales bacterium UBA854 | reverse complement strand
CGCAGGTAGCGCTGCCGGAAGACGCTGGCGATGAACTTGGGAAGCAGTTCGCCGCAGATGACCATTCCGAGGAGGACGCCGATGCCGAAGAGCAGGTCGCCCAGCCAGTTGAAGAGGTCGTTCATCATCAGCATGCTGCTGACGATGAAGTACAGCACGTTCATGGTCATGTTGCCCAGCAGCAGCAGGATCAGCAGCAGACGCGGACGTAGCAGGAGCTGGATCGCGGCGCGAGCTCCGACGCTCCGCTGCCGTCGGAGTTCGAGGCGCTCGCTGACCGTGAGGCCGAACAGGGCGGTCTCGCTGCCGCTGAAGAACGCGCTGCCGCAGACAAGGACGGGAAGCACGCACAGCAGGACCACCTGCAGCGTCGTGGGGCCGGCTTCGGCGGATGCGATCAGGGATGATGTGGTGTCGGGATCCATGCAGGGTGATCAGGCGCCGGCGTCGGCCGGGCGGAGCGCCTGCTCGACCTCCGGTGCGGGTCGTCGTTCCTGCAGCAGGTCACGCACGGCCTGCTCGACCTCCGCGGTGAACTCCTCGTGCGACTGGCCCTTCCGGGCGTACATCGGTTCGCCGAAGCGGATCTCGACCACCGCGTGCCGGGGGAACCATGCCCCCCGGGGGAACAGCTTGCCCCCTCCGATGACGCACGTGGGCACCACCGGGCATCGACTCAGTCGCGAGATCACGGAGACACCGGGCTTGAATCCTGCCATGCGTCCGCTTCGGCTCCTGGTCCCCTCGGGGTACATCAGCAGGCACCAGTTGTTGCGGAGCAGGCGGGCCGAGGTCTTCACCGATCGGATGGACTGGTCGCGTCGGTCGAATCCGAAGGCGTTCCAACCTGCGGCGGAGCAGAACTGGATCAGGGATCGCTTGAGGGAGACCTTCTTGGTCGTTCCGAAGTAGTCGTAGGCTGCCGCCACCGCGGTCCGCTTGGCGACGTCCGGCGGGAGCACGCGCAGGATGCAGTGGGTGTCGGCGTGTCCGGTGTGGTTGGAGGCCAGGATGAAGGGCGTCCGGAGGTCCTCGACGTGTTCGCTGCCCCGGCAGAACCAGCGGGCACGGAGAATCAGCTTCATGAAGTCGAAGTAGAGATGAATCACGGTGCGCATCACCGCCGCCCGTCGCGAACGGATTCTGCGTTCGACCGCGGCGGCGTCGGGGAGCGTTCCTTGTTCCGGCGCAGTGCTCATGCCGTCTCCCGGGGCAGTTCGTCGGCGTGTGCGAGCACCTTGGAAAAGGCGTTGCAGTACTGCTCGACGAGGCCCTGATCAGCATTGGGAAACGAAGGGAGCTTGATGAGCGAGCCGTTGCCCTCGGTGGTCAGCGGCAGGTCGTTCTCGTCGTAGTCCGGACGCTCGTCGGCGTCGGCGAGGCGGGTGATCGAACGCCAGATGCCGTGGGTGAACACCGGCATCTGGTGCAGGAGCGGATAACGGGGAGCGGACAGCTCGGCGCCCTCGGCCTGGAGGGCCCGGGTGAAGTCGTCGATGGGAAGCCCCGTGGCCGATTCGTCGTATCGGATGAGGTACTCGAAGTAGGTTCGTTCGATCCCCTCGGGGGCGAGGAACGGCTGGATGCAGCCCAGCGTCTCGAGATGACGGCCGAGCGTGATGCAGTTCTCGTTGCGGATCGCGTTGCGCTCGGCGAGATGCCGCAGCTGAACCCGTCCGATCGCGGCGGACAGCGGGGACATGCGGGACTTGTAGCCCAGGCCGGTGGCCGCGAGGTACTTGTTCATCGAGGTCAGGTCGAGGAGCCGTTCGTAGTGGCCGAGGCGGATCACGGCTTCGTACATCTCCTCGTCGTCGCAGAGGAAGACGCCCCCCTCCGCGGTGGGAAGCAGCTTGTTGCCCTGCATGCTGAAGACCGCCGCGTCGGTCATGGTGCCGATCGGTCGTCCCTTGTAGACGGCGCCGTGCGCGTGACTGGCGTCCTCGAGGATCTTGAGGTCGTAGCGCTGCGCGAGCTCGATCAGTTCGTCCATCTTCGAGGGCATGCCGAAGAGGTGGACGACCACGATGGCCTTGGTGCGGTCGGTGATTCGGCGTTCGACGTCCTCGGGATCGAGTCCGAGGCAGTCGCCCTCGAGTTCCGCGAACACGGGAATGCCGCCGAAGTGCAGGATGGGCATGACGCTCGACCACCACGTCGCCGACGGGACGATCACCTCGTCGCCGGGTTCGATGCCGAAGGCGTGCATTGCCCCGAAGATCGCCGAGGTACCGTTGTTGTGGGCGACGGCGTACTCGCGACCCGACCAGGCCCGGAAGTCCTCTTCCAGCGCGGCCGTCTCGTCGCTGACACCGAGCTGGCCGGTGCGCATGACGCGGAGGACCGCATCCTCGTCCTCGTTGGTGAGGATGGGCCATCGCATGGCGTCATCGTGCGGCAGCGTGATGGCCGGCTCGCCGCCAAGGATGGCGGGTCGGTCGGTGACGGGGGCACTGGAGGTCATGGGCTTCGATGCTCCATTGGGTGGTCCACACGGCCGATGATACGACAAAGTCGTATCCATCCGACCGATTTCGTGGCAGGAATGATTCGGGGCCCTGCGGGGCGTTCAGAAGGGCATCACGGTCCCGCGGTGGACTGGCCGTCCTCGTTGGCGATCGAGGATCGCATGGAGGTGTCGGCCATGACGTTCTTCATGCGGTAGTAGTCCATGATTCCGAAGTTGCCGCCGCGGAACGCCTCGGCCATGGCCTTGGGAATCTCCGCTTCGGCGAGGATGACGACGGCCCGGTTCTTCTGGGCTTCCGCCTTCATCTCGGCCTCCTGGGCCACGGCCATCGCACGTCGCTTCTCCGCCTCGGCCTGGAACCGCTTTTCGTCGGCGCTGGCCTGGTGGGTCTGCAGCTTCGCTCCGATGTTCTCGCCCACGTCCATGTCCGCGATGTCGATCGAAAGGATCTCGTAGGCGGTACCTGCATCCAGCCCTTTCTCCAGCACGGTGCGGGAGATGTCGTCCGGATTCTCGAGCACCTTGAGATGGTTCGCGGCGGAGCCGATGGTGGACACGATGCCTTCGCCGACGCGGGCGACGATGGTCTCCTCGGTGGCGCCACCGACGAGGCGTGCGATGTTGGTGCGGACGGTGACCCGGGCTCTGGCCTTCAACTGGATCCCGTCCTTGGCGACCGCATCGATGGTCGATCGCCCGTGTCCCTGGTCGGGGCAGTCGATGACCTTGGGGTTCACCGAGGTCCGGACGGCGTCGAGGATGTCGCGGCCGGCGAGATCGATCGCGGTGGCGACTTCCCAGGGCAGTTCGATGCGGGCCTTGTCGGCGGCGATGATGGACCGGACCACGTTGGTAACGCGGCCGCCGGCGAGGAAGTGCGACTCGAGCATGTCGGTCGGGATGTCGAGGCCGGCCTTCTTGGCGGTGATCCGGTTCTCGACGATGGTTCGGGGCTTGACCTTCCGGAATCGCATCATCACGAGGTCGATGAAGCGGACCTTGGCTCCCGAGACCCATGCCTGCAGGTAGAGCCCGACGAACTGGAACAGGAACAGGAGCACCAGAAGGACAATGAAGCCTCCGATGCTGACGGCGATGATTTCGAACGTGGTCATGATTCGGCTCCCGCGGACACTCGATGCCGCATTGCGCAGGGACGGATTCTATCAGAATCAGGCTTCGACCGCCCGCACCTTCAATTGGTTGTCATAGGCCTCGGTGACCTCGATTTCCACCTCGGCGTCCAGCATTCCGTTCTCCGCGAGCGCTTCGTAGCGTTCGCCGTCGATCCGGATGCTGCCGACCGGCGACAGTCGGGTCTCCGTGGTTCCCCGCCGGCCGATCAGGACGTCGAGCCGGTGGGCCCGGTCCCGCATCCTGGCCTGGGAAGCGGCGAAGCCCTCCGCCTGACTGCGGTCGATCGGGTCGTCCTTGGCTCCGAGGATCATCCGCTGGCCGAGGGGCGAGGCGACCCACCACTTGAACCCGGCCCAGAGCACGATCGGTCCGAGGAAGATGTAGGCCGCCAGGGCCACCAGCCCGGTGGTCGTGTCGTACGTGAAGAAGGCGACGACGGATCCGAGCACGGCCACGCCGCTGCACAGCGAGAGAATGCCCCCCGAGGGAACGAAAAGCTCCAGAAACAGCAGGAAGAGTGCGGCCGCGGCGAGGATCACGCCCCACATGAGGGGGGCATCGGCGGCGGTCGTCGCGGCCTGGGCCAGAAGCGTGATCATTGATCGATCTCCTCCACCTCGATGATCATGTCGTTGCGCACGATCC
Source organism: Phycisphaerales bacterium UBA854 (assembly GCA_002295885.1). GTDB lineage: Bacteria > Planctomycetota > Phycisphaerae > Phycisphaerales > SM1A02 > UBA854. The sequence continues at coordinate 230,837 of DBGM01000011.1, read as the reverse complement.
GAACGACCGCGCCTTTGCGTATCCACCTTCCGGACGATACCGCATCCACCACCGAATCGCCGCATCGGATGCGGCCGGCCGGACGCAGGTCCGTCGTCGCCACCCCCTCGGTTCCGATCGCCGGACGATCGGCCGTTGCGACCGGACTTCCAACGTCCAACGCCTTTCCTTCCGTTCGCAGGACGAACCGCGAAGCGAACCGACTGTCCTCGAACCGACGTCCCAGCCACCACATGATCGCGATCGCGCCCACCAGTCCGGTGGTCACGATCAGGATGCCGCGGAACAGGCCGTCGGCCAATTCGCCGGAGTGCATGTCCCCCGAGACGAAGGTGCCGACCAGGCCGGCCAGCATGAGCAGGGCGCCGGTGACACCGGCCACGAACGTTCCGGGCAGCAGGAAGAGTTCGACCGCGACCAGCGTGATGCCCAGCAGCACGAACAGGATGTCCCACCATTGCGCGAGACCGACGATCCAGGGAGCCCCCAGAAGCACCAGCAGGGCGGCCATCGAGCCCGCGGCGAAGATGCCCGTGCCGGGGAAGGCGAACTCCACGAACAGGCAGACGAGGAAGATGATGATCAGCACGATGCGAACCGGCCAGCTGACGAGGAAGATCACCAGGGATTCGCTCCAGGACCGTTCGTAGGTGCGCAGCGAACTCGCACCCAGAAAGGCCTGCAGCTCGGCTTCATCGGCGATGGTGCGGGGCACCATCCCGTAGGCGATGGACTCCGCGGGGGTGAGGGCGAGCAGGCGATCGGACGAGACGACCTGTCCGATGAGGATCCAGTCCTCGCGGTCGTCGGCCCCCAGCCGCACCCGTGAAGAGGGCCGCTGCACCATGTCCGAGATGTCCTCGGGAGCCCCGGGAGCATTGCTCATCATCGCGTCGAACCAGGGTGCGATGGGGGGAGCATCATCGGCGGGCGGGGTGATGGAGGGAATCGTCTCCGGTGGTTCCTCGCCGTAGATGTCGCGGTATTCGGTCCGGTCGACGGCGATGCGCTGGCCGGTCTCCGCATTCTCCAGCAGCCAGAGTTCGATGCCCAGGCTGACGAAGGCCTGGACCAGGCGTTCGTCGTAGCGGTTGCGCCGAGCGGAGTCGACGACTTCCGTTAGGAGTGGGGATTCGATCTTCGCCCGTTCGGTCTGCGGAATCGGTCCCAGCGGGCTGACGGGGGCACTGTCTCCGAACATGCCCCCGGGGGCGATCACGATCTCGCGGCAGGCCAGGGCGATGACGGTGCCCGCGGAGAATGCGTACGGATCGATCCACGCGACGGTGTTGGGGGGTGCGTCGGCCTTGAGCATCCGGCAGATGTCCAGGGTGGACATCAGTTCGCCGCCGGGGGTGTTCAATCGAATGACGACGGTGTCGGCTCCGTCCGCCATGGCCTCCGTCAGTCGTCGTTTCAGCGAGGATGCGGTGATGGAGGTGATCGGGCCCTCCACGGTCAGGATCGCGGCCTGGTTGGCCTTCCGCACAGCCGGTATCGCCTGCTCCCGGGACATGGCCGGAGCGGAGCCGAGGATCGCAAGCAGGAGGATGGCGAGTGCTCGTGGCATGAATCCATTCTAGCCACGTCAACCAACGGAAACGGGCCGGACGCAAGCGTCCGGCCCGTGGTCTTCCCGTTGGGATGCCGCTCAATCGTGCAGCGGCTCGTAATCGACGTCGTAGGGGTTGCCGTCGTTGACTTCATCAATCTCATCGACATGCGTGAGGAAGATGTCCCCGCCCAGCAGTGGTTCCTCGTCGTACTCCGGATGCCTCGCCTCGGCCTTGAATAGGTTGTCCGGCAGCAACTCGTCGGGCGGGTTGTTGGCCGGATCCTTGTAGAGACACTTGGCGGGGTAGAAGTTCGAGGACTGCTCGACGTGGTTGTCTCCGAAGGCGAAGACCCCCATCCATTCGCCGGTACGACCGAACCAGTCCGTGGTGATGGTCTGGTCCGGGTTGTCCGGAGCGAGGAGCGACTGATCGCCCTCCTCGGGTCCCCGGGTGCCGATCAGGACGAACGTGGAGTCCGCCTGGCGTTCCCACTGCTTGATGCGGCGGGCACCGGCGATCGGCATGATCGCATAGGAGTTGTTGAATCCGTCGCCGTCACGATTCAGATTGTTGCTGTACGCATCATCCCAGAACACCCCCGGTTCGTCGTCCGAGACGTACTGGGTGTAGCTCTGGTAATCGTAGTCGCCGAACACGAAGAGGTTCGGATTGGGATCCAGATCCGAGACGGTGTCTTCCGGGGTGAACAGGTTGTTCATGATGCACAGCGAGAGCATCGAACCGTGATCGTTCACCAAAGGGTCTTCCGGCCCGGCTCCGGGCACGTACTTGTCGAGCCGCGGATCCTTTTCTGTCCGAACCAGCCCGGGGATCGGCTTCCGACCATTGTTGGAAGCCGCCCAGGCCGTGAATGCTTCGAGCTTCGCCTGCACCTTTTTCTGCTCGTCGACCATCCGGGCGGCCGCCCGGGCATTGGCCAGTGCCGGCAGGAGAATGCCCACCAGGATCGCGATGATTGCGATCACGACGAGCAGTTCGGTCAGGGTGAAGCCACGACGTTTCATCAAATCAACTCCGGTTCAGAAGGACTTAGTCCTTGAGTTCGTCCCACGACTGGAGACAGTTCGGGTAGCCCTCGTCACCGGCGAGATAGCAGTAGACGAGGAAGTTGTCGCCTGCCAGCAGGTTGTTGGGGTTGCCGTCGTCATCCGTGGAACCGGTGAACTCTGCGGCGAAGATGTTGTCCTTCTTGATGCCGTTGGTGTAGCCACCGACCCGGGGCTCGTAGCGGGAGTTGCCCGGGAAGTAGTTGGTTTCGGTGGTGATGGAGCCGTCGGCCCAACCGATGTTCGCCATCCAGGAACCCGAGGGGCCCATGAAGTCGTGGACCGGTGAACGGGTCCATTCGCCCGAACCCTGCTCGACGTCGGAGGTGACTCCGTTCTCGGTGCCGCGGAGGCAGTGAGCGGAGGAGTCGGATCCGGACGTGGAGTGCCACTTGTTGCGAAGCCGGTCGCCCATCAGGCACTGGTTCGTGTAGCTGACGTGGCTCTTGCGGTCGCCGGGGTTGCCGAGGTTGGCACGGATGCCGCCGGAGGCGGAGGGCTGTGCCCAGTACCGGCCCTCGGAGGGGCTGTAGGCAGCGTAGTCGTAGGCGACGATCTGACCGTTCTCGTCGATCTCACCCTTGACGCCGATGTCCTTGTTGACTTCGCAGGGGCTGACGATCAGCTCCGGGTTCCAGTAGCGAAGCGCCACCATGCCCGAGTTGAGGTCGGCGGTGTTGTTCAGGAAGAAGTTGGGATTGCCCTGGCCCCAGATGTACTGAGGTCCGCTGCTGGTCTGGATGGCTGCACGCCAGACTTCGCCGGGAATCATCCAGTCGCCGTTGAAGTCGGCGGCGTAGGACGCCATGCCCTGGTTCATGCCACGGATGTTGGCGGAATCCTTCTTCGCGCGGGCGGTCGCCATGGCCGAGCTCAATGCCGGCAGCAACAGGCCCATGAGGAGTCCGATGATCGAAATAACGACCATCAGCTCGACGAGGGTGAAGCCTTTCTTGGTCTTCATAGTGGTCTCCATGTACTCAGATAAGGAATGAAATCAATGAGTGCGTTGTGACAAGATTCGGTTGTCCGCTCTCTCCACGATACTCCGGGATTCGGTCGGGCCGACCCGGAACGAAAAACGTCATGCCGGACGCACGGGAGCCGGTTCGGATCGGGCTGCGGAAAACGCAACACGAACACGGCCGGGATGATTCCCGTGCGTGCTTCATAGGATGTCGATCGGGAGCGGCGGAGATGATGCTGCCGGGATTCCGGCGAAGTATGACGTTTGATCGCGGTATGATTTGCCGCACCGGACCGGGGCAAAGCCCCGCGAGGATGAAACCTCGCACTCCCAAGAGTACTCCCAACCCGGTTGGGGTCAAGCCTGCCCCGAACCCAAGTCGCGTTTTTAGCACTGTCAGGCCGCTTGAAAGGACACCCATGCCCCGCATCGATGCACGACTGGACGAACTCGGCATCCGCCTTCCCGACGCTCCAAAGCCGGTTGCAGCGTATGTGCCTTCCGTGCATGCCCAGGGATTGATCTTCATCAGTGGCCAGATTCCTCTTAAAGAAGGTTCCCTGATGGCCACCGGCACGGTCCCGTCGGAGACGGCGGTCGATCAGGCCGTATCGGCGGCCCGTCAGTGCGCCATCAATGCGTTGGCCGTGCTCAAATCATCCTTGGAAGGTGATCTGGATCGGGTTAAAAGAATTGTTCGAATAGGTGTCTTCGTCGCATCCGATCCGGGATTCACGGATCAGCCGTTGGTGGCCAACGGGGCCAGCGAACTGATGCTCGAGGTGTTCGGTGACGCCGGACGGCATGCCCGCGCGGCGGTCGGATCGGTGGCGCTTCCGTTGAATGCCTCGGTGGAGGTCGAACTGGTCGCCGAGGTCGATTGACCTCAGCAGGTGGCGGGAGTCTGCATGGCCGCCCAGTCCTGCAGGAACTTCTCGAGTCCACTGTCGGTGAGCGGGTGCTTCATCATCTGTTGGATGACCTTGAACGGGACGGTGGCGACATCGGCTCCGACCAGGGCGCACTGGACCAGATGCATGGGGTGACGGACCGAGGCGGCAAGCACCTTGGTCTCGTATCCGTAGTTGTCGTAGATCGTCCTGATCTGCTGGATGAGGTCCATGCTCTCCTGGCCGATGTCGTCCAGTCGGCCCAGGAAGGGGCTGATCAGGAACGCGCCGGCCTTCGCGGCGAGCATCGCCTGCAGCGGCTGGAAGCACAGGGTCATGTTGACCCGAATGCCGTTGGACGACAGGTGCTTGCAGGCCCGCAGTCCGTCGACGGTGCAGGGGAGCTTGATGACGATGTTGTCGGCGATGCCCAGCAGCGGCTGGGCCTCCGCGATCATGGCGTCCGATTCGGTGGAGACCACTTCGGCGCTGACGGGGCCGGGTACGACCTCGCAGATCTCCTTGAGGCGGTCGTGGAAGTCCACGCCCTCCTTCGCGACGAGGCTGGGGTTGGTGGTGACACCGTCGAGCACGCCCATGTCGGCGGCCGCGCGGATGTCCTCGATGCTGGCGGTATCGATGTAGATCTGCATGGCGGCATGATACCCGCACGCGGCGGGTGCGCACCGGGCTCAGGTGGCGAACATGATCACCACCACGATCAGGATGATCAGCAGCAGTACGTTGACCGCGAGGCTGATCGCCGCGACCGGCGAGGCGGGGCCGTCCCCGGTGGGAGCCTGATTGGGGGCGGCAGTGCCCTGGCCGAGCTGCACGGCGAAGCTGGACAGGTCCACCTTCGGCCTCGCGTACGTGGGCGATTCGCCCCGCTGGACCAGTTCGAGATCCTCCAGCAGTTCCGAGGCGTTGGAGTAGCGGTCCGCTGGAGACTTGGCCATCATCATCTCGATGATCTGCGAGAAGCCCGCCGACAGCGAGGGGTTCAGCTGGTCCGGGGGGGTGAGTTCGGCCTTCAGGTGCTTGTGCATCACCTGCGAGGGATTCTTGCCCGAGAAGGGGACCCGGCCGGTGACCATGTGGTAGCAGGTGGCGCCCAGTCCGTAGATGTCCGCGGCCGGCCCGATGTCGACCTCGCCGCGGACCTGTTCCGGGCTGATGTAGTAGGGCGTGCCGTAGGCCCGGCCCGCCTCCGCCTTCGCCGTGGCCTCGTCGTCCAGCGCCCGGGCCAGTCCGAGGTCGGCCAGCTTCACCTTGTTGCGTCCGGTGAGCATGATGTTCTTGGGCTTGATGTCGCGGTGGATGAAGCCACGCTCGTGGGCGTGCTGGAGTCCCTGGGCCGACTGGATGACGATGGCGATGGCATCGAGCTCCTCGAGTCGCTTCTCCGTCTTGGTCCGGTCGTAGACCGTCTCGCCCTCGACGTACTCCATGACGAAGTAGTGGTGGTCCCCGGCTTGCCCCACGTCATAGGCCTGCACGATGTTGGGATGGTTCAGCTGGGCCGCCGACTTCCCCTCCTTGTAGAACCGCTCGATGAAGTTCGCGTTCTCGGAGAACTTCTTCGGCAGCACCTTGATGGCCACCAGCCGATCCAGACTGATCTGCTTGGCCAGGAAGACCGTCGCCATCGCGCCCGATCCCAGCTTCTTCAGGATCTGGTAGCCCGGGATGCGCTGGGAGGACTTCTTCGCGTCGAACTCCTTCTGCAGCCGGTGCAGCTGGTGCCGGGTGATGAAATCGTGGTTCACCAGGATGTCGGAGAGGGTGCGGGGATCGTCGATGTCGTCGATCGACTTCAGCTCCTCACCGCACTGCTCCAGTTCATCCGCAGTGACCAGGCCGGAGTCGACGACCAGCTTGCCCAGGAGCGTGTCGAATCCCGCGGTGCTGTTGCCTGGCGGCGCCATGTCCTCGCCGGTCGAATCCTTCCCGTTCGTCGCATCGGACGCGGGGGCATCGGTCGGAGCCGGTTCCGGGGTCTTCGGGGTCGGCGCGCCGGTGTCCTCCAGCGACGGGACGTCGGAATCCTCGGAAGGGTCGGGTTGGTTCATGTTCTGCTGCTGCACGAAAAGTACCTCGGTTCCGGAGGATACAGGAGGACGGCGGACGAGGGTGGCAAATCCCGTTGGGGGATTATGATGCCCCGAGGAGCATCGCATGGTCGCTGGATCCGAACACCCCCGGAGAATTCTTCTCATCAAGCCCAGTGCGTTGGGAGACGTCTGTCGCACGGTGCCCGTTCTGGCCAGTCTGGCCCGGGCGTGGCCGGAAGCGGAGATCCACTGGCTGGTGCAGGACGGTTTCGTCGACGCCGTGTCGGCCCATCCGGATCTGGATCGCGTGATTTCGTTTCCGCGTGGCCGCTTCGGGCGTTGGATGCGCAGTCCGGCGGTGGCCCGCGAGCTGCTGGAGTGGACCCGTCGGCTGCGGGAGGCCGACTACGATCTGGTGCTCGACTGCCAGGGGCTTTCCCGCAGCGGCTTCATGACCCGGGCCACCAACGCGGCCCGTCGAGTGGGCGACCGCCGGGCCCGCGAGTTTGCGTGGCTCGCCTACACCGACCGGGTTGACACCGCCGCGGCGGTGCACGAGGTCGACCGCATGTTCAAGCTGGTCGAGGCGTGCGGTGCGGACGTCGTGCGTGACCTGCGTCTCCATGTTCCGGCCGGGGCGGCGGCGTCCTGGCGGAGTGGTGTCGGCGGCCGGCTCGAAGGTGTGCCGGTGACGACGCTCGCGTCCACCAGCCGGTGGGAGAGCAAGGCGTGGCCGCGTGGGCACTGGGCCGAACTCGGCCGGCGGCTGCTCGATCGCGACGATCGCCACCTGCTGCTGCTGGGCGCTCCGTCGGAACGTGACGAGGTCGAGGTCCTGCGGGACGCGATCGGGGATTCCTCCGGACGCGTGCACTGCCTGGCGGGGCGGACCACCGTCGGAGAGATGATGGCGGCCATCGAACAAAGTGATCTCGTGGTGTCCAACGATTCCGCTGCGCTCCACATGGCGGTCGGCCTGGCCCATCGGGGCGTGGCCAGCGTGGGGCTCTTCGGTCCCACGGATCCCTCGCGGGTCGGCCCCTACGGCGGGCACGCGGAGGTGCTGCAGGCCCCCCTCCCGGAGGGCCGAGCCGTCAACTACCGCGATCGCGGCATCGGGGATTCCATCATGCGCGGCATCGCAGTCGATGCCGTGCTGGAACGCATCGACCACGTCCGCGGATCGATGGCATCCGAAGGGTCCGAGGCGTGAGTGCTCCGATGCCGATCGTGCTCGCCAGTCGATCCCCCCGTCGGCAACAGCTGCTCGAGGATGCGGACTGGCCGGTCCGCATCGAGGTGCCGGAGGTGGACGACGGTCTCCTGGACTGCGGCGACACGCCGGCGGACGACTGGGTGTCCGCGCTGGCCGTGTTCAAGGCGACCGCCACGTCGATCATGCTCGAAGAGCGTGGGGATCGCAAACCCTGCACCATCCTCGGAGCGGACACCGTCTGCGTGCTCGACGGTCGGGTCATCGGACAGCCGTCCGACCGGGCGGCCGCCCGCTGCATGCTGGAGTCGTTCGTCGGCGTGCCCCACGATGTGCTCACCGGCGTCTGCCTGATCGATCACCCCGCTGGTGTTCGGACGGTCTTCGTGGATCGGTCCGTGGTGCGGTGGGGGACGCTTGATCCGGTGCAGATCGAGGCCTACCTCGATACCGGGCAGTGGCGTGGCAAGGCGGGGGCGTACAATCTCGCGGATCGGATGGCCGACGGATGGCCCATCGAATGCCAGGGGGATCCCACGACGGTGATGGGACTGCCCATGCGACGACTGACCGAGGCTCTGAAAACGAAATGAACGGACCGCTTCCATCCATCCTGCAGCCGCTGACCCGGCCGGCCTCGTGGGGATGGCGGGGCATCATCGGTGTTCGCAACCGCCGGTACGACCGTGGACGCGGGGTGCATCGGGCGGATTGCCCGGTGATCTCGGTGGGCAATCTGACGACGGGCGGCACCGGCAAGACCCCCATGGTCCGGTGGATCGTCGAGCGTCTGCGGGACGACGGTCGTCGTCCCGCCGTCCTGCTTCGCGGCTACGGCAGTCACGATCCCGATCAGAGCGACGAGGCCAGGCTCTACCGCGAAGTCCTCGACGGCGTGCCGATCCTCGCGAATCCGGATCGGGTCGCCGCACTGCATCGGCACCTCCTCGACGAACCGGCCACCGACTGCGCCGTGCTCGACGACGGGTTCCAGCATCGACGCCTGCACCGCGATCTCGACCTCGTCCTGGTCGATGCGACGGTGCCTCTCGACTCGCTCCGAATGCTGCCCGCGGGACATCTCCGCGAGCCGCTCGAGTCGCTGCGTCGGGCGGATGCGGTCGTGATCACCCGAAGCGGGGGGGAGGACGCCGAACTCTCGGCACGCATCGAGTCGCTGCACGGCCGGCCGCCGCTGGCCTGGACGGACCACGGCTGGTCCGGACTCGAACTGCATGCGGACGGTTCGCTGCAGGTGGAGGACTGCTCGTGGCTCGACGGCCGGCGGTTCGCATGCCGGCTCGGGATCGGACATCCCGGCCCGGTCCGTGCCCAGCTGCAGGCCGCCGGCGGCGAGATCGTCGAGGACCTTCCCGTTCGGGATCACGCGCCCTTCTCCCGGTCCGAACTCGATCGCCTCCTGGCGTTGGAGGGACGGGTGGACGGGATCTTCATGACCGCCAAGGATCGTGTGAAGGCGCAGCCACTGCTTGATGCAGGATGCACGATCCCGTTGGTGGTTCCGCGTCTGCGACTGCGTTTCCATGCCGGCCAGGCCGCTCTGGTGGCCCTGCTGGAAGGTGCCATGTCGGGTTGAACCTCCCGGCGCGGTAGCATGCGGTCCATGAGTACGCTGCTGAACAAGCTGGCCGGCTTCGGGGACTTCACCGTCCTGGTGGTCGGAGACTTCATGCTCGACGAGTTCCTCTACGGGGACGCGGAACGATTGAGTCCCGACGCCCCGGTTCCGGTCCTCCGGAGCGATCGCCTCGAGCGGACCGCCGGTGGTTCGGCCAACGTGGCCTCGTGTCTCATGGGACTCGGAGGCCGGGTGCATTGCTGCGGCGTGGTCGGCGACGACGAGGCGGGACAGTGGCTGCGTGAGGATCTGTCCGCGCGCGGTTGCGTGATCGATGGGCTGGTGACGGATGCCGGACGACCCACGACCGTCAAGCGAAGCATCGTCGGGCTCGCCCAGCATCGGCATCCCCAGAAGATGTTCCGGGTCGATGTTGAGATGACGGATCCCGTGTCCGACCCCATCGAACGTCAGCTGCTCGCCGTGATCGGGGCGTCCGTCGGCTCCGTCGACATCATCTGCCTCGAGGACTACGGCAAGGGTGTCTGCAGCGAGACCCTGTGCCAGTCCGTCATCGAGTTGGCGCGGGCCGCGGGGGTGCCCGTCTTCGTGGATCCGGCCAACGGCGTCGACTGGACCCGCTACGCCGGAGCCACCACGATGACGCCCAACCGCACCGAACTCGAACAGGCGATCGACCACCGATTCCCCGATTCGGTGCCCGATCCGGAGCCGGCGACGGCCATGATGGAGCGGCTGGAACTCGACACGATGGTGCTGACGCTCGACCGGCACGGATCGATGCTGCTGCAGCGGGACGCCGAGCCGCTGCACGTGCCGACCACGACCCGCAGCGTGTACGACGTGACCGGTGCGGGCGACATGGTGCTGGCGGCCCTGGCCGCGGGACGGGCCAACGGCCTTTCGTGGACCGAGTCGGTCGAGTTCTCCAATGCGGCCGCCGGACTTGAGGTCGAGGTGTTCGGGGCCCAGCCGATTCCGCTGTCCAGCGTCCGCCGCGAGATCATGCTCCGGCAGGCGCCGATGGACCGGAGCGTCCGGGCTCCGGAGGAACTCGCCACCGAACTGGCCGTGCACCGCGAGGCCGGACAGCGCATCGTCCTGACCAACGGCTGCTTCGACGTCGTGCACGCCGGTCACGTCGCGTACCTGCGCGAAGCCGCCAATCTCGGTGATGTCCTGGTCGTCGGCGTCAACGTCGACGAGGAGGTCGCCAAGCAGAAGGGGCCGGAGCGACCGGTCTATCCGCTGCAGCAGCGACTGGACATCCTGTCCGAGTTCCGCTGCATCGACTACCTCGTGGCTTTCCCCGAGGCGACCGCCCACGAACTCATCCGTGCCGTGCAGCCCGACATCTACGTCAAGGGGGGCGACTACCGCCCGGAGGAGATCAACGAGCACGACCTCGTCACCGAACTGGGCATCGAGCTCCGGGTGCTCGGCCACCGTCCGGGGCTGAGTTCGACCAGCGTCATCGAGCGGATGGCCGACGGCTGATCCGTCCGGCGCCGTTCAGTCCGCCCACTGCCGGACGGTGTTGACGATGCCCCGGGGTGTGTCGATCGCGATCGAGAACGGAATCCGCAGCACGTCGAACGTGGCGCGCACGTCCATTCCGTCGGGATCGACGCCCACGACAAGCGGATGCTCGACCTCCTGTTCAAGCCGCTTGCGACACACGCGCTGCAGGGCCTCGGGACCGAGTTCGTTGATCGCCCGGCACAGCCCCGCCTCCTCCTCGGCCAGCGGGTTGGCTCGCAGCAGCGCGTCGCCGTCGATCACGATGCCGCTCATGCGTCCCATGTCGATGTCGAAGAAGGCCCAGTTGATGTCCTCCTCCTCGCCGTGGTAGATGCGCCATCGATCCGCCCATCGACCGTCCGGCCCCGACTCCTCGAAGGGCGCCATGGACAGGAGCAGCTCCAGCACCGGAGCGTGTTCATCGGGAATCATCAGCACGGTGTCGGCGGTATGCAGGGCCGCCACCATCACCGGGGCCACCAGGCGTCCCTCGTCGGTCCGCACGAAACGGCACGGGACGATGTTGTCGTCGAAGCGGAGGTCGCCCTTGTACCAGCCCTGCAGCAGGGTGCAGGCCTCTTCGATGATGGCGAGGGCGTCGTTCTGGTCCGGATGTTCGGGAGGCGTCGTGCTCATGCACGCATGCTAGCGGCGTCCGTTCGCGGCGTGGGTTGGGTAGGATGCGGGCGATGTCGCTGATCGCCGTCTCCATTTTCGTCGCCGAACCGGACCAGGTGGACCCCGCCCTCGAGGCCGCCCGCGCCGCCGTCGATGCGGGGGCGGATCTCATCGAGTGGCGGGTCGACGAACTGGCGGACGCGGACACCGTGCCCGCGATGGCCGTCCTGGTCGACTCCTCGCCCCGGCCGTGCATTCTCACGGTGCGGAGCGAGGACGAGGGAGGCGCCTTCGACGGTGATCCCGAAGACGTCGCGGACATCCTCGATGCACTGCGTGAAGGGGGGGTCGTTCCGCGGTACGTCGATCTCGAACATGGATTCTGGTCCGACTCCGACGAACTGCGTGCCGCGTGGGCGCGGTGGGACGGTCTCGACACGGGGCTGATCCTCTCGATGCACGACGTCGAAGGACGGCCCGACGACCTGCTGCAGCGGGTGGAGGCCATGGTCGCCGTCGAGGAGGCGTCCGTCCGCAAGTTCGTCTGGCGGGCGCGTTCCGTCCGCGACAACCTGGAGGCCTTCCACGTCCTGCACCAGGTCGCCGGACCGGCCATCGCACTGTGCATGGGCGACATGGGGATTCCGAGCCGGGTGCTTGCGGGCACGGAAGGCGCATTCCTCACGTTCGCGTCGACGGATCTTGGGGTCACCGCTCCCGGGCAATGCGATCTGGACACGCTGCTGCACCGGTTCCGCTACCGCTCGCTGAGCGAGGCGACCCGGGTGCTGGGCATCATCGGGATGCCGCTGGGCCATTCGCTCAGCCCCGTCGTGCACAACGCGGGCTTCGAGTCGGTCGGGTACGACGGCGTCTTCCTGCCGTTGCCCGTCGCCGCGGGCTGGGAATCGTTCAAGGCGACGGCCCTGACGCTGATGGAGGAGCTCCCGATTCGGCTGCGGGGTCTCTGCGTCACGCTGCCCCACAAGGAACACGCCCTGCGGTTCGTGCTGGAGCAGGGCGGCGAAGTCACGGACATTGCACGGCGATCCGGCGCCGCCAACACGATTGTGATCGACAAGGACGGCAAACTGGTTGCCGACAACACGGACGCCCCCGCGATCGTCGAGACCCTGGGCATCGAGACGGCCGGCTCCCGCGTCGCCGTGCTGGGGGCCGGTGGTGCGGCCCGGGCCGCGGTGGCCGGACTGCTCTCGGCGGGGGCCCGGGTCGATGTGTTCAACCGATCCCCGGAGCGGGCCCAGGCCCTGGTGGAGGCGATGGACGATCCCATGTGCACCATCGGGGATCCGGACGAGGTCTCCGGCTACGACGCGGTCATCAACACCACGTCGGTGGGCATGGAGGGGGGGCCGGACCCCGAGGGGAACCCGATCGAGGCGCTGGGTCTGCGTACGTGGATGCTGGAGGAGGCGCAGGTCGTCTACGAATGCGTCTACGCACCGCGGCGAACGCCGCTGGTCGAACTGGCGGAATCGCTGGGAACCCCCGTGGTGACCGGCGAAGCGATGTTCCTGGCTCAGGCCCGTCGACAGTTCACGGCCTGGACCGGTCGCGAGGCCCCGGTCGACGCCTGGCGGCAACTGATAGACTGACATCGTGGCAACCCTCACCTGTCAGACTGCCGGCGAATCCCACGGCCCCTGCGGCCTGGCGATGCTCACGGGCCTGCCCGCGGGGCTCGAACTGGACACCGACTTCATCGACGCCGAACTTCGTCGTCGACAGGGCGGATACGGTCGCGGAGCCCGCATGCGGATCGAGACCGACGCCGTCACCTGGCTGTCCGGGGTGCGTCTGGGGCGGACCATGGGTTCGCCGCTGGTGCTGCAGGTTCCCAACAAGGACAGCCGGCTCGACGATCTCGAGCGTACGCCGCGGGTGCATCGTCCGCGTCCCGGTCACGCCGATCTGGCGGGTTCGATCAAGTGGCTCACCGATGACTGCCGCGACACGCTCGAACGGGCCAGCGCCCGCGAGACGGCGGCCCGCACGGCCGGCGGAGCCGTGGCCCGCTGCATGCTCCGGCACTTCGGCATCGAGGTCTTCGGCTTCGTCCGCGGCCTGCTCGATGCGGACACGGACGTGCAGGTCGACGCATCGAACGTCGACGCGCTGCGTGCACTGCGCGACGCTTCGGACGTGTACTGTCCCGACGAGGCGGTGTCCGAGGCGATCCGGGCCCACATCCGGCGGGCCAAGGAGGACAAGGACACCGTCGGTGGACTCTGCGAGGTGCATGTCTTCGGCTGTCCGATCGGACTCGGCTCCTGCATGCACTGGGACGAGAAGCTCGACAGCCGGCTTGCCGCCGCGGTGATGGGCATCCAGGCCTTCAAGGGGGTGGAGATCGGACTCGGCAAGGAGGTCGCCAGGCACCGAGGTTCCGAGGTGCACGATCCGATCGAGTACGACGCGACGCGTCGCGAGGAACCGTGCCTCGGCTTCACCCGCCCCCGCAACCACGCCGGCGGACTCGAGGGTGGCATGACCGACGGCATGCCGATCGTGGTACGCGGTGCGATGAAGCCCATCAGCACGCTGCTGCAGGGGATGCCCAGCATCAACCTGCAGTCGAAGGAGGCGGAGCGCAGCGACTACGAACGCAGCGACGTCTGCGCCCTGCCGGCGGCGAGCGTGGTCATGGAGAACGTGGTCGGACTCGAGGTGGCGAAGGCCTTCCTCGAGAAGTTCGGCGGCGACACCATGGCCGAGGTCGAGGCGAACTACCGCTCGTACCTTGCGCTGGCGCGGGACATCTGATCAGCGACGATCCGAATCGGCGTCCGCCTTCGGGTCCGGTGCAAGCACGCGGACCCAGGTCCCGCCGGTGACCACCGCATCGCGTCCCGAACACTCGTCCTCGAGCCGGTCGAACTGGATCGCGGTGGAGAGGATCGCGTATCCGTAGCGGCCGATGCTTCCCTCACAGGGGCCCGTCTCGTCGTTGAACTCGATGCGCGTCTCCGTTGCGGTGTAGGAGCCGGCGATCAGCTGCATCGGCTCGTCCGCGGTGCGGACCACGTAGGCTCCGTGCGTGTCGTCCTCGGGGATCATCTGGATCACCGTGCCGTCGTAGGTGCTGGACCAGGTGCCGGCGAGGCGTTCGGTCGGCGGTTGCAGCTGCGAGTGGCAGGCGGTGAGCGAGAGGGCGGAAGCGATCAGCAGGAAGGTGCGCATGGCGACATGGTAGACGACCGGGAGGTCGGTAATGGAATACGGCCCTCGTCGTGGTGACGAGGGCCGTATCGGAAGAGCGTCCGGCCCGCCGGGGTGAGGAGATGGCGGGCCGGGGGGGAGAGAGTCACTCGGAGTTCGTCGGTTCGTAGGCCGCGTCGCGGACCGTCTCGAACCGGAAGGTTTCGCCGTCCGCGTCGACGCGGATGGTGTCGCCCTCGTCGATGTCGCCGGAAAGGATGCGCGAGGCGATCTCGTTCTCGATCCGCTGCCGCAGGACCCGTCGCATCGGGCGGGCCCCGAAGTGGGGATCCCAGCCCTCGGCCACGAGGGCGTCGAGGGCGGCGTCGGTCATGTCGAGCGTCAGGCCGCGGGCGGCCATGCGGTCGGCGAGGGTTCCGGCCTGGATGGAGGCGATGCGTCGCAGTTCGACCCTGTCGAGCTGATGGAAGACGAGCGTGTCGTCGATCCGGTTCAGCAGTTCGGGCCGGAGCGTCTTCTTCAGCAGTTCGCGCATGTGGGCCTCGATCTCGGCCTCGACGGCACCCGACTCGGCCATCTCGAGCAGCTGCGACGAACCGATGTTGCTGGTCATCACGATGATGGTGTTGGTGAAGTCAACGGTGCGGCCGTGGCCGTCGGTGAGCCGACCGTCCTCGAGCAGCTGCAGGAGGATGTTGCTCACGTCCGGGTGCGCCTTCTCCATCTCGTCGAAGAGGACCACGGAGTACGGGCGACGGCGGACGGCTTCGGTGAGACGGCCGCCCTCCTCGTAGCCCACGTAGCCGGGAGGCGCTCCGATGAGTCGCGCCACCGCGTGCTGCTCCATGTACTCGCTCATGTCGATGCGGACGATCGCATCCTCGGTCGAGAACAGGAACTCGGCCAGCGCCTTGCACAGTTCGGTCTTGCCCACGCCCGAGGGGCCCAGGAACAGGAACGAACCGATCGGTCGGTTGGTCTCGTCGAGGCCGGCCCGGTTGCGGCGGACCGCGTCGGAGACGGCGGCGACGGCCTCGTCCTGGCCGACGACCCGCCGGCGCAGTTCATCGTCCATGCGGAGCAGACGCTCACGCTCGCTTTCGACGAGGCGGGCGGCGGGAATGCCGGTCCACGCGCCGACGACCTCGGCGATCTGTTCGGCGTCGACCTCCTCGCGCACGAGGGTGCGCCCCTCGCGGGTGCGCTGGGCGAGCTTGGCCTCGGCGGCTTCGAGCCGCTTGTCCAGTTCCGGCAGGGTGCCGTACTGGATGCGGGCGGCCGTCTCGAGGTCGTTGCGCCGCTGCGCCTGCTCGAGCTCGATGCCGGCGGTGTCGATGGTCTCCTTCACGTCGCGGATCTCGTCGAGTTCGGACTTCTCGATGTCCCACTGCGCGGTGAGGGTGTGGTTGCGGTCCTCGAGGTCCGACAATTCGGATTCGACCCGCTGCAGCCGTTCCTTCGAACCGCTGTCCTTCTCGAGCTTCAGCGCTTCGCGCTCGATCTCGAGCTGCATGATCCGTCGCCGGAGCTCGTCGAGTTCCACGGGCATGGAGTCGTTCTCCAGCCGGAGCTTCGAGGAGGCCTCGTCGAGCAGGTCGATCGCCTTGTCGGGCAGGAACCGGTCGGCGATGTAGCGGTGCGAGAGCGTGGCGGAGGCGACCAGCGCTCCGTCCTGGATGCGCACCCCGTGGTGCGCCTCGTAGCGTGACTTGAGTCCGCGCAGGATGGCGATGGTGTCCTCGACGGACGGTTCCTCGACGAACACCGGCTGGAAGCGGCGTTCGAACGCGGCGTCCTTCTCGATGTGCTGGCGGTACTCGTCGAGCGTGGTGGCGCCGATGCAGCGGAGTTCGCCGCGGGCCAGCGCCGGCTTCAGCAGGTTGCCGGCGGAGACGGAGCCCTCGGCGGCACCCGCGCCGACGATGGTGTGGAGTTCGTCGATGAACAGGATGAGTCGGCCGTCGGCGGCGGTGACCTCGCGGAGCACGGACTTCAGCCGCTCCTCGAATTCGCCGCGGAACTTGGTGCCGGCGAGCAGCTGACCGACGTCGAGGGCCATGATGCGGGCTTCGCGCATGCCGGAGGGGCAGTCGCCGTTGACGATGCGCAGGGCCAGTCCCTCGGCGATGGCGGTCTTGCCCGTGCCCGGCTCGCCGATCAGGACGGGGTTGTTCTTGGTCCGTCTGCTCAGCACCTGCATGCAGCGCCGGATCTCCTCGTCGCGGCCGATGACCGGATCGAGCTTGCCCGATGAAGCGAGTTCGTTGAGATCGATTGCGTACTTCGCGAGAGCCTCGTAGTTCGACTCGGCGCCGGGGTCGGTGATGTTCGAGACGCCGCTGCTGACGCGGATGGCGTCGACGGCGGTGCGGATCGACTTCGCGTTCAGTCCGACCGCCTCGATGGCGTCGCGTGCGGGGGAGGTGCCGTCGGCCAGGGTGATCAGCAGGTGCTCCACCGAGACGTACTGGTCCTGCATCGACTTGGCGAGGGCCGCTGCATCGGTCATGAGCTTGACGAAGGCGGGGGAGGCCTGAGGCAGATGGCCGCCGGACGCATTGACGGTGGGCAGCCGATTCAGTTCGGCGGTGACCACATCGCGCAGGGCGGAGGGAGCCGCGTTGCAGCGGGTGATGATCGAACCGGCGAGACCGGACCGGTCGCCCTCGTCGAGGAGCGCCGACAGCACGTGCAGCGGGAGCAGTTCCGCGTGCTGCAGTTCCGTGGCGATCGATTGGGATGTCGAAACGGCCTGTCTGGCCTGCGTGGTGAGTTGTTCAAGATTCATGGGTGTCCTCCATGCGGGCCCGATTCGGTTCCGGGCCCCCCACAGAGGTGCAACAGCCGTGCCAGCGGGGACCCCGGGTTGCAGGCCGTGAGCGGGGGTATGCCTGCCAGCATGGCAGTGTGTGGAGTCGCGATCGGCAGTCGAGGGCCTATGATCTGCCACCATGGACGCGAAGCGGAAAGCCCGGCGGTTCCGACCGATGCAGGTCATCAGCATCCTTCTGCTGGGCTGCGGCATCTTCCTGCTCGCGTGGTGGATTCTCCAACTTGCGATGGCCTCGCCGCTGCAGCCGGTCGATTCCGATCGCCACGACTTCGGCGTGGTGCTGATCGATCCTCCCGAGTCCACGGTCGCGCACACCTTCGTACTGCGGAACACGACCGACCGGCCGCTGCGCATTCTCAAGACCGTGCCGAGCTGCGGATGCACCTGGGCCGGGCCCGGCGAGCCGTTCCTCGAGGCCGGTGCGACCATGGAACTGCCGGTCACCTTCTCCGTGAAGGAGTCGAGGAGGCTCGATTCGAACATCAAGGTCGTGCTCGAGGACGAGTCGCCGCTGGTGCTCTGGTTGTCGGCGCGGGGGCGTCTTCGCGACAGCCTGCGCCATACGCCCCAGAGCATCACCATCCGGCGCAGCGGTGAGAGCACACTGGGCATCCGCAAGAGCAACGCACGGCTGTACGTGGAGGGATGGGATGGCGTGCGGCCCCCCGATCCCGCCTTCCATCCGCCGGATGGACTCGAGGTGGAGTTCCACGGCTGGCGTCTGGTCAAGGAAGGCAAGGAGCGAATCGGCACCCCGGATCTCTACGAGGGGGATCTCAAGGTGACCGCCACCGGCCCACCTCCCGATCGGGTCGAGATTCCGGTCTTCATGCCCGGTGCGCAGGAGACGACGCTGCTCGTCAACGGCGACACGGGCATGCGCGGCGGAGGATTCGAGGATCGCAGCTGGGTTCCCGATGTTCCGGACATCAACTTCGACCCCGACGTTCCCGTCGAGGAAGCCGACGAGGACTGATCAGGCGAGCGAGAAAAACCGGACCGCGTTGGCATCCATCGTCTCGATGAACGTTTCTGCGTCCATGCTCCGCAGCGTCGCGAGGAAGCGTGCGGTGTACGCGACGTTGCACGGTTCGTTCGGGCGCATCGAACGCACGGGTTCCGGACTCAGGTAGGGGGCATCGGTCTCGATCATCATCCGATCCAGCGGAGCACGGCGGGCCGCGGCCTGGATGTCGGCGGCGTTGCCGAAGGTCACGATGCCCGTGAAGCTCACGCTGGCTCCGAAGTCGAGCACGAGGTCGATCTCGGCCTCGTTCCCGGTGAAGCAGTGGAAGACGAACCGCTCCGGATCGAGGCCGGAGTCCCGCAACGCTCCCAGGAGATCCCCGTAGGCCTCCCGGCAGTGGATGACGATCGGCATGGTCGACTGACGCCCCGTGGCCGCTGCGATGACCTCGAGCTGGGCTTCCAGCAGGGCGATCTGGGAGGGACGCTCGGGCTCCCGGTAGTGCCAGTCGAGGCCCAACTCACCCCAGGCCACGCAGCGATCGTCGGCGGCCACGGTCCGGACGACGCTCCAGTCGATCTCGGAGTCCGCTTCGTGCGGGTGAATGCCGGCGGTGCACCAGACGTGGGGGTGGTGATGGGCAACTTCGAGTCCCGCCTCGCAGTCCCGCATCGAGGTCGAGACAGTGATCATTCCCGTCACATCCGCATCCGCGGCTCGAGCCAGGACGGCGTCGAGTGATTCCCGCAGCTGGGTGGACACGAGGTGGCAATGGGTGTCGAACATGGGCCGGGTTCGAAGGTACCACGCCGGTGCCCGTTCGGTCAGTCGTCATGTTCCCACGGATCTTCAACCGTCGGACAGGCGGCCAACGCCAGTGGCAGGCCCAGCGTCATCAGGATCGGTATGGCGACGAGAACGGTCATGTGGATTCCCCTTCCAAGAAAAGCATTTCGCTGGGAGGCGAGACGCCGGTGAAGCAGGGTCGTGCCCCGCATGTTCAACTAGGAAGAAGAGCGCGAAATGTGTGCTGATCGTTCGGGAAATGTTGCGATGAGTTGAGACTGCGTCTCAACAAAAGTGCTGTACTCAAAATCATCCTCTTCAGCCGATCTTGACTCCTTCGGAACCCTGTTTCCCGCTTGACATCAAGCGGTTGGGGGCAGATCATGTCATGTCAAACTTTGTGAAAAACTTCACAGTCCTTCGCTTCTGATCGCTCATGGGCCGCTTCCACTACGTCTTTCCGAAATGGTCGAATCTCTTTCTCCCCACGGTAATCGTGGTGGCGATGTCTGCGCCATTGTACGTGGCGTTCATGGTCGCCTGGGGGTTCAGTCCGAAGACGACCGACGTCGGATACATGCCCACCCAGCCCGTTCCGTTCAGCCACAAGGTGCACGCGGGCGAACTGGGCATCGACTGCCGGTACTGCCACAACACGGTCGAGTTCGCGGCGTCGGCGGCCATTCCGCCGACCAGCACCTGCATGAACTGCCACACGCAGATCCATCCCGAGAGCGAGTACATCAAGCCCCTGGCCGAGAGCTACAACACCGGCATGCCGATGGAGTGGGTCAAGGTCCACGACTCTCCCGACTACGCATACTTCAACCACTCCGCCCACGTCACGCGGGGCGTGAGCTGCGTCGAATGCCATGGTCGCGTCGACACCATGGAAGTCGTCTATCAGCACGAGACGCTGAGCATGGGCTGGTGCCTTTCCTGTCACCGCGATCCTGCTCCCCATGTGCGTGATCCGGATCTCGTCACCCAGCTGGAATGGGGATGGGACATGGGTGCCGCCGAACGCATCGCCGAGGGTGCCAAGTGGCTGGATGCCAACCACCTTCAGCCGAATCAGGACTGTTCCACATGTCATCGATGAAGCAGGGCCCGTCGGGCCGGACATACTGGCGCAGTCTGGATGAATTGGCGGAAACGCCTGAATTCAAGACGTTTTTGCATCGCGAGTTCCCCGCCGGTGCCTCCGAACTCATGGAGGAGGATCGTCGTCACTTCATGAAGGTGATGGGAGCCTCCATGGCTCTGGCGGGCCTCGGGATGACCGGTTGTCGACGTTGGCCTGAAGAGCACATCCTTCCGTATTCGGAACGTCCCGAAGGCACCATGCCGGGCGTTCCCGACTACTACGCGACCATCATGGAGGTCGAAGGAATCGCCACCGGGCAACTGGTAACGAGCTACAACGGACGTCCGACCAAGATCGACGGCAATCCCGACCACTCCGGAAGCGGCGGCGCATCGTCCCGCTACGGCGAGGCAACGATCCTGGACCTCTACGATCCCGACCGCTCCCGCGATCCACGCAACGGATTCGGTGAAAAGCGGCTTCGCACGACGTGGAAGAAGTGGGACAAGTGGGCCGGCACGCATTTCGACTCGCTGCGATCGAATCAGGGCGAAGGGTTCTGGATCCTGTCGGAGGGCACGAGTTCGCCGTCCATCCGTGCCCAGCAGTCGAGACTGCGTGAACAGTTCCCCAAGGCGACCTGGGTCACGTGGGATCCGCTGGCCGACACCAACTCGCTGGCCGGTCTCGAAGCTGCCTTCGGCGGAAGGTTCCGCCCGCAGTACAACATCGCCAACGCAAAGTTCATGCTGTCGCTCGACTGCGACTTCCTCGGGATGCATCCCGACATGCTTGTGATGTCGTGCGACTGGGCGGCGGGTCGGCAGCCGGACAACGGTTCCATCAGTCGACTCATCGTGATCGAGCCGGGCCTGACCGCCACCGGCGGCTCCGCGGACGATCGGTATGCAATGCGATCGGCGGATATGGTCGTTCTGGCGGCCCGAATCGCCGCTGAAATGACCGGAAATCCCGCTTTGGCGGCTCCATTCGCCGATTCCGGGGTTGAAACGCCGTTTCTGGACGTCCTGGTCGAGAATCTGAAGGCCCATTCTGGGGAAGCAGTGGTCCTTCCGGGCCCATCCCAGCCTCCGATCGTGCATCATCTGGCGGCCCTGATCAACGAGGCCTCCGGCAGTGCGGGGCGAACCGTCTCCTACACCCGGCTCCCGTCGGATGTGATGGAAACCGCTTCCGTACAGGAACTTACGTCCGCGATGCATGACGGAAAGGTCGACACCCTGCTCATGCTGGGCGGCAATCCCTCCTACGACATGCCCGCGGATCTGGGGTTCCGGGAGGCAATGGGGAAGGTCGCCCACTCGATTCACTTGTCCTTCGAGGACAACGAGACCTCACAGCAGTCCGAATGGCACCTCAACCGAGCCCACGCCCTGGAATGCTGGGGTGACGGTCTGGCTTGGGACGGCACCTACTCGATCTGCCAGCCCCTGATTCTGCCCCTGTTCGACGGTCGGTCCCCCCTCGAGGTCCTCGCTCAGGTGACGGGCTCCGACAGCCAGGCCGGATTCGATCTGGTGCGCCAGACCTTCAAGTCCTTCAAGCCCGAACTCGACTCGTCACTGGGATTCGACCCGGAGTGGCGGGCAACGCTCCACAGC
Organism: Phycisphaerales bacterium UBA854; assembly: GCA_002295885.1. Classification (GTDB taxonomy): domain Bacteria; phylum Planctomycetota; class Phycisphaerae; order Phycisphaerales; family SM1A02; genus UBA854. Next base: position 208,876 of record DBGM01000011.1, on the reverse strand, counting down.
GGTGCATTGAAGGGATCCGCCTCCGTCAAGGAGGCGCCCAAGGTCCGCCGGGCCTCGCTGGACGCCGCGTTGGCCGAATCGGCCTCGCGACTGCCCGGACAGGACGGCGTCATGCTCGAGTTCCGCGGCAGCTACAGCGTGTACGACGGCCGCTGGGCCAACAACGGCTGGTTGCAGGAACTCCCCGACCCCGTCACCCGACTGACCTGGGACAACGCCGTGGTCATCGGCCCCTCCACCGCGAAGTCCCTGGAAGTCGCGACCGGTGACATGATCACCATCACCGTCGGCGGGGTCACCATCGAAGCAGCCGCCCTGGTCCAGACCGGTCAGGCTCCGATGACGGCGAGTCTGGCGGTCGGATACGGTCGCCGCTTCGCCGGCCGAGTCTGCTCCGGAGCCGGTTTCGACGTCTATCCCCTGCGAACCACCGATTCGCTCTGGTCGCGGGGGGGCGCCTCGATCGTGTCCACCGGCGCGAAGTATCCGCTGGCCACGGTCCAGGACCACTTCGCCATCGACTCGGTCGGTGGTCAGGGCATCGCGGAGCGGCTCCCGGTCCTCTTCCGCGAGGCGTCCATCGAGACGTTCAACGAGAACCCCGACTTCGTCCGCAATCAGGAACACGCCGCCCACGGACTCTCGCTCTGGGAGTCGCAGCAGTTCGACGGGGCTCAGTACCGCTGGGGCATGGCCATCGATCTGAACACCTGCACCGGTTGCGGTGCGTGCGTCATCGCCTGCCAGGCCGAGAACAACATTCCCGTCGTGGGCAAGGACCAGGTGCTCCGCGGTCGCGAGATGCACTGGCTCCGCTGCGACCGCTACTTCCGCTTCAAGGAGACGTCGCCGGGCAAGTACGACGTCGACCAGCCGGCCTCGGTCGCATTCCAGCCCATCACCTGCCAGCAGTGCGAGAACGCGCCGTGCGAGCAGGTGTGTCCGGTGGCGGCGACCGTGCACTCCATGGACGGCCTGAACGTCATGGTCTACAACCGCTGCGTCGGCACGCGGTACTGCTCGAACAACTGCCCGTACAAGGTCCGGCGGTTCAACTACTTCGACTACTTCCGCCGTGAACCGCTGCGTTCGACCGGGTTCCTGCAGGTGCAGCCGGACTACTACGTCCGTCGCCAGAGCGGCGGCGATCCCCTCCGCCGCATGCAGTTCAATCCGGAGGTGACGGTGCGGATGCGCGGTGTGATGGAGAAGTGCAACTTCTGCACCTCCCGCATCCAGGCTGCGAAGATCAAGGCCAAGAACGCCTGGGTCAAGCTGCCGGAGGCGGCCAAGGCCAAGGCGAAGCGCATCGTCATCCCCGACGGCTCGATCAATTCGGCCTGCGCCCAGGCGTGCACGAACGACTGCATCGTGTTCGGCGATCTGATGGATCCCGATTCCAAGGTCTCCAAGCTGCACGCCAACTCCCGCTCGTACGAGCTGCTGGGAGAACTGCACGTCAAGCCCCGCAACCGCTACCTCGCCCGGCTCAACAACCCGGTCGGCGGCGAGCGGTTCCCCGAGGACCACGCCGGCGGACACGGCGGGCACGGAGATGACCACGGCCACGATCACGGCCACTACGGCGGTCATGCCAACGTCGAGCTGCGTGTGCAGGGTGGGAGGCTGACATGAGCACGCTCCCGTTCGACAACACCGCCCGGCTGCAGGTCGACAACACCATCGACGACCCCCGCGAACGCAGTCCGCTCGTCCTCAACCACCACGACTTCGCGTCGGTGACCGAGGAGATCTGTGCGGTCAACGAGGCGCCCAAGCCTCCCAAGCTCTGGTACGTGACCCTGGTCATCTCCGCTTCGCTGGCCGGCATGCTCATGATGCTGGTGGGATACCTGATCATCACCGGCGTGGGCGTGTGGGGCAACAACAACCCCGTGATGTGGGGATGGCCGATCGTGAACTTCGTGTTCTGGGTCGGCATCGGCCACGCCGGAACGCTGATCTCCGCCATCCTCTTCCTGTTCCGGCAGAAGTGGCGCACCTCGATCAACCGGTTCGCCGAGGCCATGACCATCTTCGCGGTCATCTGCGCCGGTCTGTATCCGGGGATCCACATCGGTCGTGTCTGGCTGGCCTACTGGCTCTTTCCCATCCCCAATCAGATGGAGATGTGGCCCCAGTTCCGCAGTCCGCTGCTGTGGGATGTGTTCGCGGTGAGCACCTACTTCACGGTCTCGCTCCTGTTCTGGTACGTCGGACTGATTCCCGACCTCGCGACCCTGCGGGACCGGGCCAACAACCGAATCAAGGCCATCGCCTACGGATTCTTCTCGCTGGGCTGGCGGGGAAGCATGCGGCACTGGCACCGCTACGAGCGGGCCTACCTGCTGCTCGCGGCCCTTGCCACCCCGCTGGTGCTCTCCGTGCACTCCGTGGTGTCGTTCGACTTCGCGACCTCGCAGCTGCCGGGATGGCACACCACGATCTTCCCGCCGTACTTCGTGGCCGGGGCGATCTTCTCCGGCTTCGCCATGGTCCTCACGCTCGCCATTCCGGCGCGGCAGATCTGGGGCCTCAAGAACTTCATCACCATGCGGCACCTGGAGAACATGAACAAGATCATCCTGCTCACCGGCACGATGGTCGGCTACGCCTACGCAACCGAGTTCTTCATCGCCTGGTACAGCGGCGAGCTCTACGAGAAGTTCGCGTTCGTCAACCGTGCCTTCGGTCAGTACAACTGGGCCTACTGGATCATGGTGTCGTGCAACGTGATCTCGCCCCAGCTGTTCTGGGTCAAGAGCTTCCGGACCAACATCTGGATCATGTTCACGGTCTCGATCTTCGTGAACATCGGCATGTGGTTCGAGCGATTCGTCATCATCGTGACCTCCCTCGCGCAGGACTTCCTGCCCGGGTCCTGGGGCTACTTCAGCCCGACCTGGGTGGACATCATGACCTTCGTGGGCACCTTCGGTCTGTTTATGACCCTGTTCCTCCTCTTCATTCGGTTCCTGCCCGTGCTGGCCATCGCCGAGATCAAGGCGGTCATGCCGGAGGCGGATCCCCACGCCCACGGGCACGACGACGACCATGAGGAGGTGCATCCGTGAGCAATACGCCTCTCGTCTCGACGCGTGAACGGATCTGGGGCTACGCGGCCGAGTTCACCTCCCCTGCGGCCATCACCTCGGCCGCCAAGAAGGTCGCCGCCGCCGGATACCGCTGGTGGGACTGCCACACGCCGTTCCCGGTCCACGGTCTGGACATCGCGATGGGCGTCAAGCCGACGATCCTTCCGATCCTCGTCTTCTTCGGCGGTATGACCGGCACCATGCTCGCGATCTTCCTGCAGGTGTTCACCAACTCACTGGAGGTCAACCTCTGGGCCATCGTGCCCGTGATCGGATACCAGTTCGAGGTCTCGGGCAAGCCGCTCATCAGCGCACCCGCCTTCGTCCCCGTCATGTTCGAGGTCACGGTCCTGCTCTCGGCGCTGACCACCGTCAGCTCCATGTTCGCCCTGAACGGGCTGCCGTGCCTCTACCACCCCGTGCTCAAGTCCAAGAAGCTCGCCCGGATCACGGACGACCGGTTCTACCTGGTCATCGAGGCCCGGGATCCCCAGTTCAAGGACGAAGCCACCCGTTCGTTCCTCGAATCCCTCGGTCCCGAAGCAGTTGAAACGCTGGAGCCCTGACCGCATGTCGCCGTTCGATCCCAGGATGATGCTCAAGGAACTGCCCCCGGCCTTTGTCTGGGTCGGCATCCTCATGCTGAGCCTGCTGCTCGTTCCGCCGGCGATCATTCTGCGGGCCCGCGCAGTGCCGAGCGAAAGCCGCCGCATCCACATCATCCAGAACATGGACAATCAGCCCAAGTACGTGGATCAGCAGGAGAACACGCTCTTCGTGGACACCCGGTCCATGCGGCCGAGGGTCCCGGGGACGATCGCCCGCTCGCAGATGGTGTCCGATACGCACTACTTCCTCGGCACCTCCGAAGGCGACTTCGCGACCACCTTCCCCTCGAACGTCGTAATCGACGAGGCGCTGCTGAAGCGAGGACGCATCCAGTTCGAGGTCTACTGCCTGCCGTGCCACGGCGTGCGGGGCGAGGGCGACGGTCCGGTCCACGATCGGGCCATGGTCCTGCTGAACGCGGGTGTCAACGGCACGACCTGGGTCCAGCCCAAGAACCTGCACGAAGAGGCGATCACCGAACAGCCCGTGGGACAGATCTTCTGGTCCATCTCCAACGGCATCCGAAACATGGCCGGCTACGCGTCGCAGATTCGTCTCGAGGATCGCTGGGCGATCGTCGCCTGGGTCAAGGCCCTCCAGTACTCCCAGAACGCACCGGTGGAACGCGTGCCGGGCGCGGACACGCTTCCCGTCCGGACCAAGGTGGAGCCCGGTGAGGGGGATGCGACATGAAGCAGGTCGACCTTTCCCGTGACAACCTCGCCTTGGGCAGCTTCGGCGGCGCGGTCTTCGTCGGTTCCGGCGCGATCGGTCTGGTCGGGCTGGGTGTCGCCTACAGTCTCAAGGGCATCGGGGGCGACGACGCCTTCATGAAGTCGTGGCTGTTCGCCTTCCTCGTAGTGCTTTCTGTCGCACTCGGGGCCATGTTCTTCACCATCCTCCAGCACATCACGAAGGCCGGATGGTCGGTGACGGTCCGGCGGATCGCCGAGGGCATCGCGGCCAACCTGTCGTGGCTCTGGATCCTCTTTGTGCCCATCTTCGTGCTCGTCGCCACCGGGAAGGGGGGGCACCTCTTCCCCTGGGCCGATTACGAGATCGCCTCGCACGACTATCTGATCAAGAAGAAGGCGTCGTACCTGAACGTGACCTTCTGGTGCATTCGCGCCGTCGTCTTCTTCACCATCTGGGCCGTCATCGCTCGGTTCTACTTCCGCCTGTCGAGGCGGCAGGATGCCAGCGGCGACTACCGGATCACCAACACCATGCAGTGGTTCGCGCCGCTGGCCATGATCCTCTACGCACTGAGCCAGACCTTTGCGTCCTACGACTGGATCATGTCGCTGCAGCCCAAGTGGTTCAGCACGATGTTCGGCGTCTACTTCTTCGCCGTCTCGGTCACGGGGTTCTTCTCCTGCGTCCTGGTGCTGGTGTACTTCCTCCAGCGGGCCGGACGGGTCCGCGAGGCCATCACCCGCGAGCACTACCACGATCTGGGCAAGCTGCTCTTCGCCTTCGGCGTCGTCTTCTGGGCCTACATCGGCTTCAGCCAGTACATGCTGATCTGGTACGCGAACATCCCGATCGAGACCTCCTGGTTCTTCCCCCGGCAGCTGGGTTCGTGGTTCTGGGTGTCCCATATCCTGATTTTCGGCCACTTCGTGCTGCCCTTCCTCCTCCTGGTCTCCCGGTGGCCGAAGCGGCTCCGGGGCTCGATCGCCCTGATCGCGGGGTGGATGGTCCTGATGCTGTGCGTGGACGTCTACTGGCTTGTCATTCCAACTGTTCCCGAGGTGGCCCTCGCCGAAGCCGAGACCTACGATCAATTGGTCGCCGCCGTCACGCCGGCCAGCATCGGCTGGCAGCTCAACGTCGTCGATTTCGTGCTGCCGGTGAGCATGCTCAGCCTGCTGCTCTCCGGCACGATGTTTAACCTCCGTCGGTGCAGCCTCGTACCGATTTCCGATCCCAGGCTGTCGGAGTCCATGAGCTTCGAGAACTACTGATCCATGTCCCACGACGAGTCCATCCTGCCTGACGGCCAGCTTTCCGGTGATACCGAGGATCCCCGCCCGATGTCCACGTGGATGATCGGGATCTGCAGCATCATCCTCTTCGCGGTGATCTGTCTGGCGGTCGCAGCAATGTTCTACGGAGCCGTGCACCGCGAGACCAAGCGGAAGGTGGTCAGTGTCCGGACCCAGGCCACCCAGCTGATGCGGGAGGCCCGCGTCCTGGCCCTCGAGCAGGATGCCCACTGGGAGACCTGGACCGATGCGGACGGTGAACTCACCGGCGAACGGTCCCTGAAGATCCCCATGGATCAGGCGGTGCAACTCGTCATCGACGAGTACGGCGGGGAGGCCAAGCCATGACCCGTCGTCTCCGGCCCATCTCCATCACGACGGCATCGCTGTGTGCCGCACTCGTTCCGTCCTGGATCGCGACGGCCCAGCCGAGCGTCCTGCCCGGCCAGGAGGCCGCGGAGATGGAAGGCGTGGGGATCACCCAGAAGCTGGATCAGTACGTCCCCCGTGACGTCCGGTTCCTCAACGAGAAGGGTGAGCCGGTGGTCTTCGAGGAGTACCTGGACCGGGACAAGCCCCTGATCCTCACCCTGAACTACTACCGCTGTCCCATGCTCTGCAGCCTGACGCTCAACGGGATGCTCGACGGCCTCAAGGAGCTCGACTGGTCGGCGGGGAAGGAATTCGACATCGTCACGGTCAGCATCAACCCGGACGAGGGGCCCGATCTGGCCAGGAACAAGAAGAAATCCTACCTCTCCGAGTACGGCCGTGACTCCGCCGCCGAGGGATGGCACTTCCTCACCGGGGAAGAAGAGGACATCAAGCGGCTCGCGGACGGCGTCGGCTTCGGCTACCGCTACGACGAGGTCTCCGGCGAGTACGCACACACCGCGAGCATCATCTTTATCACCCCCGAAGGTCGGATCTCGCTGTACATGAACGACGTGCTGTTCAAGCCGCGCGACCTTCGCCTGGCACTAGTGGAGTCGTCCGAAGGCCGGATCGGCTCGCCTCTGGATACACTGCTGCTCTTCAACTGCTTCCAGTGGGATCCGGATCGCAACAGCTACATTGCGGATGCATGGAAGATCATGCGATTGGGCGGCGTACTCACCGTCGTACTGGTCGCAGGCGGCCTGCTCGTGCTCGGATACCGGTCCAAGTACTCCGGTCATGGTCCGAGCGGTGGGTTGGCGGCAGGAGGTGGGATGTGATGTCGATTCTGGCCGAAGCTACAACACTCGCAACGACGGTGGACGCCACGGGAGCAACCTTCTGGATGCCGGAGGCGGCCTCCTCCGTCTCGGGGAAGATCGACTGGATCTTCGAGTTCATCAACGTCATCTGCTACATCTTCCTGGTGCTGGTCACCGTGGTGCTGGTCTGGTTCGCCGTCAAGTACCGCCGCAAGTCGGAGGGGCAGGAGATCCTGGGCGAGGGGCCAACGCACGGCCTGGCTCTGGAGCTGACCTGGACCATCATCCCCACCGGCATCGTGGTCGCGATCTTCTGGGTCGGCATGATCGGGTACATCGATCTCCGCGAATCGCCCGAGGATTCCTACGAGGTGAGCGTGACGGCCCAGCAGTGGTCGTGGGCATTCGCCCACCCGGACTACGGCGTGATCGAGGGCAATGAACTGCACGTGCCGCTGAACCGTCCGGTCCGGCTCATCATGGGCTCCGCCGATGTGCTGCACAGCCTCTACGTACCTGCCTTCCGTGTGAAGCAGGATGTCGTCCCGGGACGCTACTCCAGCCTCTGGTTCACCGCGATCAAGCCCGGCTCCTACCAGCTCTACTGCACCGAGTACTGCGGCAAGGACCATTCCAAGATGCTGGCCACGGTGCACGTGCTGCCCGAGGACGAGTTCCAGGCGAAGATGGGCAAGCTGGCCCGCGAATACGAGGATCTGCCGGAGGCGGATCTGCCGGCCTACGCCCTGACCAAGCTCTACAACCGCTGCTCGTCCTGCCACTCGCTCGACGGTGAGGTGCGCTCCGGCCCGACGTTCAAGGGGCTGTGGGACCGCGTGGCCCGCGGCGAAGGCGCGTTCACCAACGGCCGGACGCTGCAGGAATACATGGGCCCCGGCGGGGAATACGAACTGCCCGAGAACTACCTCCGGGAATCGATTCTCAACCCCGGCAAGCTCATTCGTGAGAACTACGCGAACGTGATGCCCAACAACTTCGCGTCCCAGCTCAAGCCCCGGCAGGTCGAGGCGCTGGTGCTGATGATGAAGCATCTCGATCGGCTCGCCGATGAAGGATGGATCGACGAAGACGGCAACGTGCAGCAGCCCGAGATGCCTTCTGTCAACTCATCCGCATCGAGGGATGTCGAGAACATGGAAGAAGGTGGCTGAACATGACCACGCTCGAACTGAACCCCGACCAGCCCAAGCTGGTCGACGACAACTACCTCAATCACACCCGCGGCCTGTGGTCCTGGCTGTTCACCCTCGACCACAAGCGGATCGGGGTGATGTACCTGGTGGCCGTGCTGTCCTCGTTCTTCGTGGGCGGCGTCTTCGCCCTGCTGGTCCGCACCCAGCTGCTGACCCCGGGCGGGGCCATCATGAGTCAGCAGCAGTACAACCAGGCCTTCACCCTGCACGGCGGAATCATGGTGTTCCTCGTCATCATCCCGAGCATCCCCGCCGCCCTGGGCAACTTCGTGCTGCCGATCATGCTCGGTGCGAAGGATGTGGCGTTCCCCCGGCTCAACCTCATGAGCTTCTGGCTCTGGATCGTCGGCGCCCTCTTCTTCGTCGGTGCTCTCTTCTCCGGCGGCCTCGACACCGGGTGGACCTTCTACACCCCGTACAGCATCGATTCGCGTCCCGAAGTGGGGGCCATGGGCGGGGTGATTCCCGCGGTGACGGGGGCATTCATCCTCGGATTCGCCTCGATCTTCACGGGCATGAACTTCATCGTGACCATCCACCGCCTGCGGCCGCCGGGCATGACCTGGTTCCGCATGCCGCTCTTCCTGTGGGGCATCTACGCCACGGCCGTGCTGCAGGTGATCGCGACGCCGGTGCTCGGCATCACTCTCGCGCTGCTTGCCGTCGAGCGGGCGTTCGGGATCGGCATCTTCAACCCGGAACTGGGCGGAGACCCGGTGCTGTACCAGCACTTCTTCTGGTTCTACTCGCACCCGGCCGTGTACATCATGATCCTGCCCGCGATGGCCATCATCAGCGATCTCGTCGCGGTCCACTCGCACCGGCACATCTTCGGATACCGGTTCATCGCCTTCAGCTCCATCGCCATCGCCCTCTTCTCCTTCCTCGTGTGGGGCCACCACATGTTCACCTCCGGCCAGTCGGCCCTGGTCAACGTGATCTTCTCGGCCATCACCTTCTCGGTGGCGATCCCCTCGGCGATCAAGGTCTTCAACTGGCTGGCGACCATGTACAAGGGGTCGATCAGCTGGAACACGCCGATGCTCTACACGATGGGGTTCATCTTCATCTTCACCATCGGCGGACTGACCGGACTCCACCTGGGAACGCTGGCCACGGACGTGCACCTGCACGACACCTACTTCGTGGTGGCCCACTTCCACTACGTCATGATGGGCAGCGCCCTGATCGCGATGATCGCGGGGCTGCACCACTGGTGGCCCAAGATCACCGGTCGGATGTACAACGAGAACTGGGGCCGCTTCGGGTTCCTGCTCGTGTTCGTGGGCTTCAACGTGACGTTCTTCAGCCAGTTCATGCTCGGCAGCCAGGGAATGCCGCGTCGCTACGCGACGTACCCCGAGGAATCCGGCTTCCAGATCTACCACGTGATTTCGTCCGTGGGCTCCTACGTTCTGGCCGTGGGCTTCTTCGTCACCGCCGGGTACCTGGCCCAGTCCATCTTCAGTGGACGGCGTGCACCCGCGAATCCGTGGGGTGGTCGCAGCCTCGAATGGCAGTGTTCCTCGCCCCCGCCGCATGACAACTTCTCCGAGACCCCGACCGTCGGCGACTGCTACGACTTCACGGTGCTCGAATGGAAGTCCGAGGAGGAGGGCTATGTGTGGCGTTCCGACTCCAAACGTCCCGGACAGGAGTCACCCGAGGCCTCCTGAGGCCCGCTGGAGAGATCGACGTGTCGCAGCTCGACGTCCAACCCGACGCCCACTCCGCTGACCATGGCCACGGCCATGATCACGAGCATCCGCCGCATCTCGGTCACCACTGGGAGAACTCCAAGCAGCAGTTCGAGGCCGGAAAGCTCGGCATGTGGCTCTTCCTCGCCACGGAAGTCCTGCTCTTCGGCGGCCTGTTCGTGGCCTACGCGGTCTGGCGGGCCAACCATCCCGAGATCTTCAAGTACGGCAGCCAGTACCTCGATACGGCGATGGGTGCGATCAACACCTGTGTCCTGCTCCTCTCGAGCATGACCATGGCCATGGCCGTCACCTTCGCGGCCCGTGGACGCAATCTGGCCGTGGTGATCTGCCTGATCCTGACCCTCTTCGGTGCGGGCGGATTCATGGTCATCAAGTACTTCGAGTACAGCCACAAGTTCCATGAGGGCTTCCTACCTGGGATGGCCTTCTACGAGCAGCCCAATGCGTCACACCTCTGGCTTCCTCTGCAGGAGGAGGCGCAGCAGGAGCAGGCGCGTCTGGCCATCGAGACCACCGAAGCCAACGAGGCGTTCGCCGCCGAGGTCAAGTCCCGCGACGAACTGCCCGCGGCACCGGTCACGGCCGAGCCGACCTCGATTCCCCTGGGGGCCACCGGCGTCACCGGCCTGACCACCAACGAGCTGGAATGGGAGCGATCCGAGCTTGGAATCTTCCTTCCTCCGAAGCTGGTCGATACGATCGAGAACCAGGGGCCCATGCTCGACTACGCGGAGCATCATTCTCCCGGTGAGCTTCCCGATCTTCCGCATCCGCTGCAGGACCCCGAGCGTCCCGCCAACGCCCAAAAGTTCTTCACGATCTACTTCCTGATGACCGGCCTGCACGGCATCCACGTCGTGATCGGAGGCATCGTGATCGTCTGGCTCATCTGGCTCACGGTCAGGGGGCGTTTCAACAAGGGCTACTACACCCCGATCGATCTCGGGGGGCTCTACTGGCACATCGTGGATGTGATCTGGATCTTCCTCTTCCCGCTGTTCTACCTGATATGAGGTTCATGCCATGAGCGACCATCACGACGGACACGACAGCGGGGGACACGCCGTTCCGATCAAGATTCTGGCCATCACCTGCGCGGCCCTGCTCTTTCTGACCGCGGTCACGGTGTGGGTGGCGAGTCTGGACTTCGACATCCTGCAGCTGCCCGGCATCAACATCTTCATCGCGCTGCTGGTGGCGAGCATTAAGGTGCTCATCGTCGGTCTCATCTTCATGCATCTCCGCTGGGACCGCAGCTTCACCGGTCTGGTGTTCGTCTCGTCGATCTTCTTCGTCGTCCTGTTCATCAGCATCGCCATCACGGACACCAGGGAGTATCAGCCGGCGGTCATCCAGACCGATTCGGAGCAGATCCAGCAGAAGATCGACAAGCTGGACCACTCGCTCGACGGTTACGCGGGGCACGGTCACGATCACGGAGACGGTGACGACGAGCACTGAGCCCGTTCGCCATCGGTCGAACCGTGTCACAGGGAATCTTCAAGGACGCGACCCAGCGAGACTCGGCTCGCCGTCTGGGCATGTGGCTGCTTCTGGTCGCCACGGGAATCCTCTTCGCCTCGGCCGTTCTGGTAGTCATCTTCATCCGCATCCAGGCCGGCCAATGGCCCGACGGCCTGCCGGCCCTGCCCGCGACGCTGTGGGCCAGCACCGCGATCCTGGTGCTTAGTGCGCTCACCATGCACCGGGCCCTGCAACTGTTCCGCCGGGGGCGTTCGCGGTCCGGCAGCATCGCACTGCTCTGGACAGCGGGGCTCGCGGTGGTCTTCCTGGTCCTGCAGGTGGTGTCCTGGTTCCAGTGGACGGAAGCCGTCGAGGAGTCGGGGGTCCTGATCTCCACCCATCAGCTCGCCTCTTCGACCTTCCTTCTGCTTACGGGGGTGCATGCGGCCCACGTCATCGGCGGTCTGATTCCGCTGATCTGGATCTGCGGGTACGCCCTGCTACGCGGGTATTCCGAGACGAACCACGTCGCCGTGCGGGATGTCGCGATGTACTGGCACTTTCTCGATGTGATCTGGCTGATGCTCGTGGTCTTCATGGTGATTCTTCTCTGATCGCCTCCCCGAAAATTGCCCCACGCCCGCTTGAGGAGCAATGCGGGCGTGGGGCGAAGAGGGAGGAGAGAGAAGTTCAAGGCACAAGGGAGGGGGAATGTGTGCCGGTGCTGTCTGCGATCACCACGAAGCAGCTCAGCCGGCCATGCCTTGACCGTCCCTTTGTACGGGGCAATCACAGCATGACGTGATTTCTCACGACATTTCATTCGGCTGCCTTTTGGCAGGTTCAGTGCGAAATAGCTTCGTCCAAGGGCCCGTGCAGTGCCTGCAGGGTGCACCAGAGGCCGTGCGTGGCATCCAGGGGTTGATCCGAAATTGCGTCGTAGACCTGGACCGTATCCGGATTGGCGGTCATTTCAAATCTGATTCGACGATCACCGAGGGTCTCCTCGTAGATGCCGCCTTGTGCGTTGTTCCGCAGCCAGGGCCAGGACCAGGCCGCGCGGTGCCCGTCGAGATCCAGGAGCGTCACCCAGGTCTTGGCCGGTGGGCCGCTGGAGGTCGCGAGGCCGGGGAACATCAGATCATCGTGCTCGTAGTAGGTGAACGGGCTGGATTTCTTGTACCGCTTCTTGAGGCCGGGGTCCGGGGCGATGGCCGTGGTCTCGGGATGCCGTTCCGACCAGTCGTCCCACCGGATGAACTGGTGCGGAATGGTCGTGAAGAACGGGCGGTCCGGGTTGCCGGTGATGGCCCGGGCGAGCAGCTGCGAGTACAGCGGTTCGCCTCCGGCCGGTGGCTCGTCGTTCGGGATGTACAGCAGGCCGTTACCGCCGGCTACGAGTCCACTGACGCGGAACTGCTGATCGCTGTCGTGCCGCACCATGGCTCGGGCCGATGCGGACGGCCAGTGCCAGGAGACGAGGATCGGCTCGCCGCCCAGTTCGTCGTGCACCACTTCGTGCACGTTCAGCACCGAAAGCGGGTACGCGCGAGACTCGCCGTTGTGCTCGATTCCTATCACCAGATCGGAGGGGACGAGATACCGGGTCTTGCGTTCCGAGTTGCGTTCAACGATCTCCTCCATGGTCAAGATCGTCGGGGCGGTCATGACCGGCACCATGTCACGGTGCAGCATGGCTGGCTCGATCAGGGTGAGATCGACGAACGGCGTCGATGTGTCGAACTGGAAGCTGGGGACGTTCGCCCCGTCGCCCGGTGGCCGTTGGACCATGCGGAACACGGCCGGGGCGAGGGCCCAGGCGGCAATGGCGAGTGAGAACAGGAATGCCACCACCAGCACCCAGCCGCCTTCTCGGAAGCGGAAGCGACCCTGTCCGGTCTGGGGCTGATCAGAGGTCATTGGGAGGGACCGATGCAGGGGCGGCGTCCATTTCCTGCAGGACGAGCACTGCGGTGCGGCCGGGGATCAGTTCGTCCCCCCGATCGGCAATCATCACGCTCATCAGCAGCGGCAGGTACAGCAGGCTGGCGAAGAAGACGCTTCGTGCCGACGCCCGGTCACGCCGTCGGAAGAACTTCACGGCCGGTACCAGGAATCCGAGTCCCAGCAGGAGCGAACAGATGCCGTAGACGGCTCCCGCGGTACCGATCATGGTGGCGGTGAGCCCCAGCGGGATCAGCAGGAGGGTGGTGAGCAGCACCACTTCGCAGGTGATGTGTTCGCCGCCGGGGACCCCGGGAAGCATCTTGAAGCCCGCCCGGTTGTAGTCGTCCCGATACATCCACGCGAGCGACAGGAAGTGGGGCAGCTGCCAGACGAACAGGATCGCGGCCAGAATCAACCCGCCGGTGGTGATCATGCCCGAGGCGGCGACCCACCCGATCATCGGTGGAATGGCGCCGACGACGGCGCCCACCAGCGTATTGAGGGTGGTATGGGCCTTCATCGGGGTGTAGAGCAGCACGTAGATCAACATGGTGGCCAGGGCCAGTCCCGCGGCGGGGAGATTGACGAGCAGGGCAAGCATGCTCAGTCCGGCGTAGCCCGTGACCATGCAGAAGATCCATCCGTGCTGGGGGCTGATGGAACCCGTGGGCACGGGTCGTTGCCGGGTACGATCCATCATGGCGTCGCGGCGGTGCTCGATGACCTGGTTGAGTCCGTTGGCCGAGCAGGCGCACAGGAAGGTTCCGGCCATCGTCCACAGCAGGGCAAGCCAGTCCAGGGGGGCTGGGGACGCCATCACGTAGCCGACTCCCGAGGTCATGACGACCAGCAGGCTCAGCCTGGCCTTCACCAGTACGGCGTAGTTGGCGGGCAGGGTCTGCGCGGCGTCGGACGAGGATGTGCTTAGTGAAGTGGACATGAGGCGGGTGTCGGAGGTGAAAATGGCCCCGACCTTCTCTTCTCGCCTAGTATAGCCCATTGGATGTCCCGAAACGCGATACAAATCGATCCCAATGCTCCCGCGCAGCCCCTGTCTGCCCGTGCTGCACGGGCGTTGGCGATCGGTCTGGGCACGACGGCGCTGATGTGGCTGCTTTCCTATGTTGCCATGCTGCAGCCGGGTGAATTCGTCGGGGAGGCCATCTTCATTCTCACCCTGGCCCTGCTGGTCCTCGGCGGGGCGGTGGCGACCATGGTCGACGGTTCCCCGCGGTGGTCGAGGTCGATGCGACTGGGCATCGAGATCGGACTGGTGTCGGCCTGCATCAATCTGATGCTGGTCGGCAGCCTCGTGGACGCCGATGGGGCGTCCGCCGGTGTCTGGTTCGGGGGGCTCTTCGTCGTCTCGATTATCCTTGGTGGCGTCGGCGGTCTGCTGGGAACCGTGGCGAAGCGGCTCGATGTCTCGCGGGTGAACTGGATCGGAGCCCTGGCCGCCGTCTGCGCCGTCATCACCTTTCTCATGATCGTCTCGGGCGGCATCGTCACCGGCTTCGAAGCAGGACTGGCCGTTCCGGACTGGCCAAACTCCTACGGTCACAACATGCTGCTGTATCCGCTTTCGGAGATGGTGGCGGATCTCAGTGATGGAATCTTCTACGAGCACGCGCACCGGCTCACGGGCATGTTCGTGGGGCTTGCGGCCCTCACGCTCTGCGTGATGCTGTGGTGGGGCGACCGGCGTTCCACGCTGGGGTGGCTCGGTACGATCATCCTGCTGATGGTCATCGGTCAGGGGATCCTCGGAGGGCTCCGGGTGACCGGGACCTTCACCATGAGCGACAACCCCGACCTGCTGTCACCCAGTACGGCGCTGGGCATCGTGCACGGAGTCTTCGGCCAGATCGTCCTGGCCTGCATCGTGCTGGCCGCCGCCATCGCAAGCTGGACCTGGGTCAGCGGCCCGGCCCCCCGTGCCGTCGAGGGTGCGGGGCCGGCCCGATTCCTCGCCTGGGTCCTCGTCGTCTCGCTCGTGCTCCAGTTGATCATCGGGGCGATCTATCGCCATCTCACCAGTGACCTCGAATACGAGCCAAGTCGAACCACACCGCTGCTGATGGGTCACATCGCCATGGCGGCGCTGGTGGCCCTGCTGGCCGTGGTCAACGGCATCCGGGGCTGGATGGACGACCAGCCGATCATGCGTCGTCTCGGGATGGCGATGCTCGTCATCGTCACGCTGCAGCTGGCCCTCGGTGTGGTGGCCACGGTGCTGGTGGTCCAGGTGCATCCTGACGGGGTGATTCCCCGCTCGGAAGTCGTCTTCACCAGCATGCATCAGGCCAACGGCGCTCTGCTGCTGTGCACCGCGGTGCTCATGGCTGCGTGGACGCACCGGCTGACGACTGCTCCAGCATCTCGTCTGCAATCTGCCGCCGTCGTCTGAGATTCATGAAGTTCGAATGATCGGCTCCGGGGATCACTGTGATCTCCGCGTCGCTGCCGAGTTCCGTAAGCGTCTGCCGAAGCAGGTCGAGTGCACCTTCGAGGTAGTAGGTGTCCTCGCGGCCACCGATGATGTGGATCTTATTCGCGAGGTCCGGTCCGATCCGTTCCCAGCGATCCTGCATCACAAGATTGATGTCGTACTGCTTCCAGGCCTCGGCAACCTTCGGATCGATGACACCCGTCTGCGAGTCGATGAGGCGCAGGGCACGGCCGTGCTCGTCGACGGGGCTGAAGGTCCAGTCGAAGGAGCGGATCTGTCCGCCGTCGCCCAGCACATGCTCCATGCCCACGAAGTCGTCGTACCAGATGAGTACACGTCCCCGTGCTCTGCCCACCGGACGTCGTTCGCCCTGTTCATCGACGAAGGCGCTGGCCCCGTCCGAATAGATGTCGACGGTCTGGAAGGCGCGGAAGTCGACCGGATCGGGGGCGGTGGACCAGGTGCCTCCGAAGAAGTCGGGCCAGTTGATCTGCAGCCAGAGGCTCGACCACCCTCCGGAGGAATGTCCGGTGAGCAGTCGTCCCGGGGGATCGGTCCGCATTCGATAGCGGGACTCCAGATGGGGAATGAACTCGGTCACCAGCGCGGTGCCGCGGGGGCCGTTGCCGGGGGAGTCGGCGAAGACGTGGTGGCCGTTGAAGCATTCGGCATCGAGGTGAACGATGAAGGCCTGGTTCCCGAGCGCGGTCTGTCCCCACATCCACTTCGTCATCGGAGCGTCGTTCAGCGATCCCGGAAATCCACCGATGACGTAGACCGTGGGCCAGACCCGCTCCGCTTCCGGATCGTAGTTCGCGGGAGGCATAACGGCCGCCCGGTGAACGACCGGGCGTCCCAGCGTCCGGGAAAGAAGGGGGCTGTCCAGTCGGACCCATTCGATGCCATCGACCTCGGGCGGAGCCGAATCGGGTTCGATCTGATCGATCGTGAGTCGAATGTCGCCGCTGTGGGGTCCGATGCGGCGGGTGGTCGCCGTTCCGTACGCCGTGCCCGGTCCCGATCCAGCGCGGGAGGTGCCCGGACCGCGAAGCACGGCCTGCACGGCCCAGTCGCGGTCGGGCAGGGTCGAGAGGGGGCCGGGATACCCCAGGGCCCGCTCGTCCAGGACGAGCTCCGCTTTCGTGTCCCAGTTCTCCACGTCGACTGCGAAGAACGGTTGCGGCCGGAACCAGTCCGGGCCCTGTCGGGGTGCACGGCCCTCCGGCGCACCGAGAAAGACGTAGACGCGGCCGGTGTACTGCCCGGGGAGGCCCACGGCCTCCTCCGTCGCCTGCACGATGAATCGGGTCGGTGCGGAATCGATCGTCGTCGTGGCGCCGACCAGCGACAGCAGCAATGGAGTGATCACGGTGCAGGCGCTTCGTCGGCAGGGGCGGTCACGGGTTTGAGCAGCTCTTCGAGGGCGAGGATCGCATACAGCGTGGCCAGTTCCTGTTCCCCTTCGAGCCAGCGGTCCTCCGGATTCAGCCAGGAGCCGTCGGTGCGCTGTCGTCGCAGAATCTCGTCGGCCAGTTCGTACCGCCAGTCGTGCGGCGTGCCCTCCGCATCGGTGATGATCGGCTGCTGTCCCGCGCGCAGGGCGCGGGACATGGCCAGCCAGTAGTAGTAGAGCCCTTGCTGGCCGAGCCCCGGATTCTCCCGGAAGGTCCAGTGCCGGCGGATCCAGTCGTACGCGGCCCGGACCCGCGGATCGTTTTCATCGAGTCCGGCGTAGATCAGGCTCTTGAAGCCTGCGTAGGTCATGGAGCCGTAGCTTCGCAGGCTGCGCGGCTGGCCGGCGGGGATCAGTTCCCCGTAGCGGCCTTCCCCCGCGTACTGCGATCCCATCGATTCGCCGCCGTTGGCAGGGGTGTAGACGAAGCCACCGTCGTCTCCGGCCCACGCCGACTCGTTGACCGCTTTCAGGTTCTGGGTCCGGCTGAGGAAGACCACGGCCTCCTGGAACGCCGGTTCATCGGGACTCATGCCGGAGTCGTACAACGCCTGCAGCATGTTCTGCGTGTTCGAGAGGTCGGGGCGGCCGCGGTTGCCGTAGCCGGCGCCGCCGAACCAGTCCGATCGCACGCCGATCCCCTCGTCCCGATCCCACTGGTGCTTGGTGAGTGAGCGTACGCCTTCGTCGACGGCATCACGGAAACGCGGATCCTCCAGACTTGCGAGGCCACTGATCATGGCGGAGCGGATGTAGTTGGCCAGGGCGTTGTTCATCAGCTCGTCCTGCTCGCGGACGCTCATGGTGGCGATGACCGCCTTGGACAGGGTGGGATCCGATTCGGGATCGAGTCCCCGTTGGGCGAAGGACTGCACGCCCATGGCGGTGATCGCCGCCGCCACGGGAGTCGCCTGCTGGGGTTCGTCCGTGGGTTGCGTCTCGTCTCCCATCATCCAGAAGCCGCTGCCGGCCTGTCGCGTGCGCAGGAAGTCCAGTCCGCGATCGATTGCCGCCAGGCATCGGGCCCAGGTCTCCGCGTCGACCGGTGCATCCTCGCTCTGCAGGGCGATGCGGAACGTGGGGGGCGGAGGCGCGGTGATGGAGTTGGGGAGCGGAGGCAGCGGGGACTCCGTCATCTTGCCCGGATCGATCCGCTGGTCGAGCGGTACCGAGGGCGCGTCCTGCCACGCAGGGCCCGGAGCGGGCTCCTGCGGCGGCTCACCCGTCATCGAGAGTATCAGCGGCAGAAGGATGATTTGAATTTGCATGCCATACTCTATCCGGTCTACGCTTTCGGGATGGAGCAGATGGCCCATGAGCAGTGATCCGGAACGCCCCCAGCCCTACGATCTGCAACGCGCCGACGGGCAGCGGCTGCCGGAGCTCTGGGGCACGTTGGCCGAACGTGATTCGGCGGACGAACTCCTGGACATGGTCTTTGCCGAGCTGATGATCGAGGCGCAGATGCGGATTCGTGGCGGCGGAACGTTCCATTTCGCCGTCTCCTGGACCGACACGATCGTCCGCTGCCTCGAACGCATGATGTTCGATCCGGTCATCCGCATGTTCCCCTGGGCCCAGACGCACTGCTGGCTGCTCAACGACACCCGCGACGACGACCACTACATCCAGTTGCGCGACATTCTGGTGCCGCATTCGGGGATCGACGAGGCCAATCTCCACGGCGCCGACGATCGGGACGAGGGACCTGCGATCGACTACGTGATGCTGGACGTCGGAGTGCACGGCCGGGTGGGAGTCCTGGGCAGCGAGTCGGCGGTGAACGAGATCCTGGTGCCGGTCGCCCGCATCAACCGCGCGGGATTCATCGGACTCATCGCCATGGGTGCCGAAGTGCTCGCGGGACTGGATTCGCTCGAACCGTCGGGCAGCGGTCTGCCGGTGCAGTCCATCCGTTCCGAGGGGGGGACGACGCGCTGGTATCTCTCCGGCACCACGCTCGACGAGGACGCCGAGCCGTTCAGGGACTGATCACGCTTCAGTCGGTGGCCCGTCCCGAGGCGATCGCATCCAGCACGACCCAGCGATCGTACAACTGCTTGACCCGTGTCTGGGCGGCTGAGAGGGATTCGTACGTCGCGGTCGATCGAACGTGATCCTCCGCCAGGCCGGGATCCGCAACCTCCGCTTCGAGACGTTCCACCTCGGCTTCCGCCTCGAGGATCGCCGCCTCCATCGATTCGTACTCCTTGCGTTCGTCCCAGCTCAGCTTGCGTGCGTCGTTCTTTCGTTTCGCCGCCTTCGCCTGCGTCCGGCTTCGGTTGGCCTCCTGCTTCGCGATGCGGGCGGCCTCCCGTCGGGCGGCGTTCCACTCCTCGTAGGTCAGGAACTGACGAATGCCCCCGGAGTCGTCGAGCCCGACGTATTCGGTGGCCAGCCGCTCGAGCATGAACCGGTCGTGGGTCACCAGCACGAGGGCGCCGGGGAACTCGAGCAGGGCCTGTTCGAGTACTTCCAGCGAGGGGATGTCCAGATCGTTGGTCGGTTCGTCCAGCAGCAGCACGTCGGCCGGCTCGAGCATCAGGTTGGCGATGAGCACCCTCGCCTGTTCCCCGCCGGAGAGATTCCCCACCAGGGTCGAAAGCTGGTCGGCCTCGAAGAGAAACCGCTGGGCCCACCCCGTCACGTGCACCTGCTTGCCTCGGTAGTCCACCATGTCTCCGACGGGGCACAGGGCCTCCTGCAGGGTCTGCTTCGCGACCAGGGTGTCGCGGTGCTGGCTGAAGGTCACGATGCGGAGTTCCGGGGCCCGCTTGATCGTTCCGGTGTCGGGGGCGAGGGAGCCGTTCATGAGGCGGAGCAGGGTGGTCTTGCCGGCGCCGTTGACGCCCACAAGGCCGATGCGTTGCCCCGGCGTCAACACCAGGTCCAGCGAGTCGAACAGCCGCTTGTCGCCCATGCTCTTGCCGACGCTGTGCAGGGCGAGCAGCTTCCGCGTCTTGCGCTGCGTGGCCTGGAAGTCGATGTCGGTCGTCTGCTTCGGGGCCTCGTTGCGGCTGCGCGTCTGCCTGAGCTCGTCGCGGCGATCCGAGGCCGCCGCCACCTGGGTCTTGTTCCGGGTCTGTCGTCCCTGGATGCCCTGGCGCAGCCATGCGGTGTCGCGACGCACCTTGTTGGCCAGAGCGGACTGGGCGGCGGCCTGCGCCTCCAGGAAGGCATCCTTGCGACGCAGGAACTCGCTGTAGTCCCCCTCGACCTTGAAGGTGCCGCCGGGGTAGGCGGGGGACAGTTCGACGATACGGTTGGCCGAGTGCTCAAGGAACATCCGATCGTGGGTCACGAAGAGCATGGCCATGGAGGACTGCTGCACGAACTGCTCCAGCCACAGCACACCCTCGAGGTCGAGATGGTTGGTCGGTTCGTCCAGCACCAGGACGTCGGGCTCCCGGGCGAGGGCGCAGGCCAAAGACAGTCGCTTCCGCCAACCGCCCGACAGCGTGCCCACGGGGCGATCGTGATCCTCGAAGCCGATCTTCGACAGGGCGATGGCGGCCTGGGTGTCCGGGTCGACGCGGTCCGATGCATCCGGTTCCAGTGAATCCAGGACCACCGACCGCGGCGTGGCCCCGTCGGGAAACAGATCGTCCTGCTTCACGTAGGTCATCGTGAGTCCGCGGCGGCGGGTGATCTCGCCGGCGTCGGCTTCCTCGAGTCCGGTGAGAATCTTCATCAGGGTGGTCTTGCCCGCGCCGTTGGGCCCGATGAATCCGATCCGATCACCGGACTCGACGTGGATGTCGACGCCTTCGAAGAGTGCATTGGCGGGGAATGACTTGCCCAGGCCGCGGGCGGAGAGGAGGGTGCTCATGATCGACCGCCGAGGAACTCCTCCAGGATGATCGCCGCGGCGATCGCGTCGTCGCGCCGTCCGCGGGTCGACCCGGTTTCGGCAAGCCGCCGTCGTGCGTCGTCGGAGGTCAGGCGCTCGTCCTGGACATGCACGGGGATCGATGCGTGGGCCGAGAGCCGCTCCGCCAACGCACGGGCGTCCTCGGCCGGCTTGCCTTCGGTGCCGTCCATGTTGAGGGGCAGTCCGATGACGATGGCGTCGGGGCCGTGCTCCAGGAGCAGGGTCGTGACGGCGTGCATCAGCTTCGTTTCGTCGGGCGTGTCGACGACCGACACCGGCAGCGCGGTGCCGGTCTCGTCGTCGCCGACGGCCACACCGGTGCGCTTCGAGCCGAGATCGAGTCCGAGGAACCGCACGTCAGTCGTCGCGCTCGGCGACCCGCTGCGCCATCGCCTTCACATCCTGGTCACGATCGCGGGGGAACACGAGGGTGGCGTCCGGCGTATGCACCACGACGAGATCCTCGCAGCCAATGGTGGTGATCAGATGGTTCGGATCCTCCGAAACCGCCAGGACATTGCGGGAATCCAGGTGCTCGACCGGCCCGTTGCTGCGATTGCCCGCGTCATCCGACTCGAGCGTCTCGCCGTAGCTGGGCCAGCTGCCGACATCGATCCACTGGACCGCCATCGGCACCGTGCAGACCTGGAAGTCCCCGCTGGCCGAGGCCGGTTCCATGATGCCGTAGTCGACGCTGATCCGGGGGAGTGCGGGGTAGACCGCATCGAGGACCGCTTCCCGATCCTGACCCGACCAGGCATCGCCGATGGTCTGCAGCCCGGCGGCGGCTTCCGGGGCGAACGCCGCAGTGGCCTCGAGGAACCCCGCGGCGGAGAAGATGAACATGCCGCTGTTCCATGCGAAATCGCCGGACTCGAGGTAGCCGCGTGCCGTGGCCTCATCCGGTTTCTCGACGAATCGGGCCGTCTGATGGGCGGCGTCGAAGCCCTCGACGGGCTCCCCCAGTTGGACGTAGCCGTATCCGGTGGCGGGGTGGGTCGGTGTGATGCCGAAGGTGACCATGCGTTTCGAATCCGCCTCGACCAGATCGAAACCCAACTGCATGCACCGGGCGAACTCGTCCTGGGGGGTGATCAGGTGGTCCGCAGTGAGGACGGCGAAGACCGCTTCCGGATCCCGGAGGGCCAGGACGGTTGCGGTCAGGCCGATGGCGTTCAGCGTGTCGCGTCCGGTCGGTTCGCCCAGGAGACGATCCTCCGTGAACTCGGGAAGCCGCTGCCGGATGACCTCGAGGTGATCGCGGCCGGTGCAGATCAGGCGTCGGTCGGACGGAACCACCCCTTCGAGTCGATCGGCTGCGATCTGCAGCAGGGACCGCCCGTCGATGAATGGAATCAGTTGCTTGGGCTGGGCGGGGCGGCTCATGGGCCACAGTCGGGTGCCCGCACCACCGGCCATGATCATGGCGTATCGACTCACGAGACCGGTTCCTTCATGGTGTAGATGATCTGGAGAAGTTGCTCGGGGCCTTCGACGTCCGGATGGGCTGCGAACGCCAACTCCGCCCTCCTCCGGGCGTCGGTCCGACTTTCGCCGAGGGTCGTCAGCAGGGCGATGGCATCGGCGACCAGCGGTGGCATGTTCTCGCCGGCGCGGATCGGCGAGGAGGGCTCGACGAGTCCTTCGAGGAAGGGATCCACCTTGCCGTGCAGTTCGGCGACGATCGTTTCGGCGGATCGTTTCCCGATTTCGGGAAGGCTGGTGAGGGTGGTGGTGTCCTTGGCCGCGATGGCGGAGGCGATTTCCCGGCAGGGACGCTGAAGGGCCCGCAGGGCCTTCCGGTAGCCGATGTTCTTCACGGTGGTGAACAGCGTGAAGAAGGAGCGGTCGAGATCGCTCGAGAAACCGATCAGCCGGGGCAGCATGCTCGATCCCTGGCTCTGGCCCTCGAGGTAGTGGAGCGTGTGGAAGACGACTTCCTGGCCGGTTCGATTCCGCAGGGCTTCGATGTCCGCGGCGGGCACCAGGACTTCGTAGGTGATGGGCCCGCTCTGGAGCATGGCCCGACCGTCTTCGGTGATGCAATCGAGGATCCCGGACAGGCGGCTGATCATGCTCTCAGTCTACCTCAGAACGGGAGGCGTTCCGGCAGGACCAGGGGGAGGGACTGGTCGTTGGCCTTCCAGCCGCTGACGGCAAGCAGTCGATCCCGAAGCCGCCTGGTGATGACCTCCGGGTCGCGTTCGCCGTCCCACGGGAGGTGTTCGACGAAATGCACGGTCGAACGGCTTGGAGTGAAGAGGGATGGAATGACCCGGTCGGTTTCCGGGGTGCCCTCGATCCAGACCAGCAGCGTGTCCGCCCTGGCCCGGGAGATCAGGGCGCCCACCCCGTCGAAGAAGGGCCGGATCTCACCCCGCGGCAGGGTGATCCTTCCTTCGGGAAAGATGCCGACCGCACCCTTCTTCCGCAGGGTCCGGAGGGCTTCGCGGATGGCCACGGGCCGGTCACCGGTGCGATCCACGGGAATCAGCTGCAGTCTGGCCCACAGCGGGGCCATCCGGTCCCACATCATGTCGTCGCCCATCATCCATCGAATCATGAAGGGGCAGACGCTGGAGATCAGCAGGGGGTCGACGGAACCGGTGTGATTGCACACCACGACCAGGGGTCGGGGCGGGTGACGGGAGGGCAGGTGCTCCAGCCCCGTGACCTTGAGCCGATGGACGACCCGATTGAAGATCTTCAGGAAGTACCAGGCCAGTCCCAGTGCGGGGTCGCCGGCGGGCCCCCGCCGAAGAGCCGGAATGACCAGCCGTCTGATCAGGATGATCAGCACCGCCCATGCGGCCAGCGACACGGCGATCCATCCGAGTGGTCCCATCTCCCGAGCGTCACGGTTGGGAAGATCTCTGTCAAGTGTCCAATGTGGACACATCCTGCATCTTGCAACATTGGGGTCGGCCGGGATACCATGCACGGAATCGAGGGTTGAAACGGTCTATGCCCCGCCGCGACGACATCAACACCATTCTTGTTCTTGGCTCGGGTCCAATTGTCATCGGGCAGGGCTGTGAATTCGACTACTCGGGCACCCAGGCGTGCAAGGCCCTCCAGGAGGAGGGCTACCGGGTGGTGCTGGTCAACTCCAATCCCGCGACCATCATGACCGACCCTGCGTTCTCCGATCGCACCTACATCGAACCCATCACGCCCGAAGCGGTACGGCGGGTCATCGAGAAGGAACGCGACCGGGGTACGCCGATCGATGCGCTGCTTCCGACGATCGGAGGCCAGACGGCACTCAACTGCGCGTGCGAACTCGAGGAGCTCGGGACGCTCGAGGAACTGGACGTGCAGATGATCGGCGCTTCGCGGGAGGTCATCCACCGGGCCGAGGATCGGCACGTCTTCCGCGAGATCGTCGAGGAACTCGGGCTTCGCATGCCCCGGGCCCGCACCGTCAACACCGTCGAGGAAGGATTCGAGTTCCTCGAGAAGATCGGTCTGCCCGCGATCCTGCGTCCGGCGTTCACCCTCGGCGGCAGCGGCGGCGGGGTCGCCTACAACCGCGAGGAGTTCGAGGATCTCCTGCGTCGCGGACTGGCCGCATCCCGCATCGATCAGGTGCAGATCGACGAGTCCGCGCTCGGCTGGAAGGAGTTCGAACTCGAGGTGGTGCGGGATCGCAACGACAACTGCGTGGTCGTGTGCGGGATCGAGAACATCGATCCCATGGGCGTCCACACCGGCGATTCGATCACCGTGGCCCCGATCCTGACGCTCACGGACCGCGAATACCAGGAGATGCGCGATGCTGCGCTGGACATCCTGCGGGCCGTCGGTGTCGACACCGGCGGTTCCAACGTCCAGTTCGCGATCAACCCCCGCACGGGGGAGATGATCGTCATCGAGATGAATCCCCGCGTGTCGCGGTCGTCGGCTCTCGCGTCCAAGGCGACGGGGTTTCCGATCGCCCGCATCGCGGCCAAACTGGCGGTGGGCTACACCCTCGACGAGCTGCGCAACGACATCACGGGGACGACCTCGGCCTGCTTCGAACCCTCGATCGACTACGTGGTCACCAAGATGCCCCGGTGGACCTTTGAGAAGTTCCCCGAAGCGGACGAGACACTGACCACCCAGATGAAATCCGTGGGCGAGGCGATGAGCATCGGCCGCACCTTCAAGGAGAGCTTCCAGAAGGCCATCCGGTCCATGGAGGTCAAGCGGTTCGGCTACGGACTGGATGAGAACGACCGGTGGCTGCTGGGGCGGGAGCAGGGAGAGGGCGAGCACTGGCCCATCGACGAGGAGACCATCTCCCGCAAGCTCAGTGTTCCCTGTCAGGGTCGGCTCTACTACGTCCGCTACGCCCTCAAGGCGGGGTGGACTCCGGAACGCATCCACGATCTCACCGGCATCGATCCCTGGTTCATCGACCAGTTCGCACAGTTGGTGGAGTTCGAGGACGAACTGCTGGCCCACGACTCGCTGGAGTCCCTGCCGGCGGAGACCCTCCGCACTGCCAAGCAGCTCGGGTATTCGGATCCGCAGCTGGCCCGTCTGTACAAGGGGCGGATCCGCACGGAGACCATTCTCGAAGTGCGTTCCCATCGGAAGTCGCTGGGCATCGAACCGGTCTACAAGTTGGTCGACACCTGCGCCGCCGAGTTCGAGGCTGTCACGCCGTACTACTACTCAACCTACGAGCGGCCGTTCCTCATCGATGGCCAGTCCGTGGTGGACGACGAGATCCGCGTCAGCGACCAGCGAAAGATCGTGATCCTCGGTGGCGGTCCAAACCGCATCGGGCAGGGCATCGAGTTCGACTACTGCTGCTGCCAGGCCTCATTCGCCTGCAGTGAGGTCGGTTTCGAATCGGTGATGATCAACTCGAATCCGGAGACGGTGAGTACCGACTACGACACCTCCGATCTTCTGTTCTTCGAACCACTCACGCTCGAGGACACCCTCAATATTCTCGAGCGGCTCAACGGCGGAGGGGTCGAGATCGAGGCCCGCAGCGGCGGCGTGCTGGGCTGCATCGTCCAGTTCGGCGGCCAGACTCCGCTCAACCTCGCCCACGGCCTCGCCAAGGCGGGAGTTCCGATCATCGGGACCGGGCTCGATTCGATCGATGCGGCAGAGGACCGGGACCGCTTCAAGGCGATCCTCGATGAACTCGGCCTCCAGCAGCCCGAATCCGGCATCGCCTATTCCATGGAGGAGGCCAGGGACATCGCCGGCGAGATCGGTTACCCGGTGCTTGTCCGCCCGTCCTACGTCCTCGGTGGACGCGGTATGGAGATCTGCTTCGACGAGGAGGCCCTGGCGAGGTACATGCGTACCGCCGTGGACGTCTCGGAACTCGCCAACGCACCGGTGCTGATCGACCGCTTCCTGTCCGAGGCGATCGAGGTCGATGTCGATGTGGTGGCGGACTATCCGCCCCATGCCGCCACCGTCTCGGATCAGCTCGAGGTGTCCGGCGATCCTCCTCAGGCGATCATCTGCGGCATCATGGAGCACATCGAGGAGGCCGGGGTCCATTCCGGAGACTCCTCCTGCACCATCCCCACCAACACGCTGTCCAAGAGCGTGGTGCGGCAGATCGAGGAGAACGCCCGCCGGCTGGCGGAACGCTTGTGTGTCCGAGGACTCATGAACGTCCAGATGGCGGTGAAGGACGACACTATCTATATGATCGAGGTCAACCCTCGGGCGTCCCGGACGGTTCCCTACGTCGCCAAGTCGCGGGGGATCCCCTTCGCCCGCATCGCCGCGAAGGTCATGATGGGGCAGTCGCTCGCAGAGCAGGAGATCGTCGATCGGCCCGATGCGGAGTTCTTCGCGGTGAAGGAGCCGATCTTCCCGTTCGAGAAGTTCCCGGGCGTGGATGTGGTCCTCGGTCCGGAAATGCGTTCCACCGGCGAGGTCATGGGGGCGGATCGTTCGCTTTCCATCGCGCTGGCGAAGGCGAAGATGGCGGTCGGCCAGGCCCTGCCCACCGAGGGCGACGTCTTCATCTCGGTGCGTGATTCCGACAAGCCGGGCCTCATCGAGACCGCCCGGCAGTTGGTCTCCATGGGGTTCACCGTCCACACCACTCAGGGCACCCACGATCTGCTGGCCAGCCACAGCATCGCAACCAGCCCGATCCGCAAGATCTCCGAAGGGGCCAGGCCCAACATCCTGGATCGTCTGGCCAACGGGGAGATCGATCTGATCATCAACACGCCCACCCGCAAGGGAGGGGATACGGACGAAGGACGCATTCGGGCGATGGCGGTGCGCAGCCGTGTTCCGATGATCACCACCATGACCGGTGCCAAGGCCGCCGTGCAGGCGATCTCCGCCTTGCGGGCCGGCGACTGGTCGGTCGCCGCCATGCAGGACGTCTTCCCGGACATCACGCGTCCCGCGTCGACGCCCCGGGACATGGAGACGCCGTGGCTCGAGACCGTCAAGTCCTGATCTGAACGGCCAACGACGACTGGTTCCCGGCTACACTGGACTTCATGCCTCCTTGGCTTCCCCAATTCATCACGTCGATGGCCGTGATCCTGATCGTGCTGCACCTCGCTCTGGGTGTCGCGGCCTACGGGATCCTGTTGGAGCGGAAGATTGCGGCTTGGGTCCAGGATCGCATCGGTCCCAACCGTGTCGGACCGATGGGCCTCTTGCAGCCGATCGCCGACGGATTGAAGCTGTTTCTCAAGGAGGACTTCATGCCCCGGGGCGTGGACAAGGTGCTCTTCATTCTTGCTCCCGCCTTCTCCGCCATCCCGGCGATGATCGGCTTCGTCATCATCCCTTGGGCGGGCATGCTTGAACTGGGGTCCGGGCGCACGGTGGCCATCATCGGCGCGGATATCAACATCGGCATCGTGTACCTGCTGGCGACGGCATCCCTGGGGGTGTACGGAGTCGGTCTGGGCGGCTGGGCGTCGAACAACAAGTACTCGTTCCTGGGTGGACTCCGGGCCGCCGCTCAGATGATCAGCTATGAGATCCCGATGGGGCTATCCCTGCTGTGCGTGATTCTTGCCGCGGGCACCCTGCTTCCCATGGAAATCGTGCAGAAGCAGCTCGACGGACAGTGGTTCCTGCTGCAGCAGCCGCTGGCGGCAGCTCTGTTCTTCATCTGCATGCTGGCCGAGGCGAACCGGGCCCCCTTTGATCTCTCCGAGGCCGAGCAGGAACTCGTCGGCGGCTGGCATACCGAGTATTCCTCGATGAAATGGGCACTTTTCTTCCTCGGGGAGTACATTCACGTCTTCGTGGGTGCGGCATTCTTCACGATGCTCTTCCTGGGCGGCTGGTCGATCAATCCGGTGACCGGCTGGGATCTGCCCATGGCCGGTCAATGGTGGATGATCCTGGTGCAGTTCGGCATCGTGATGGGCAAGGTGTTCCTGCTGATCGTCTTCGGCATGATGATCCGGTGGACCCTGCCGCGGTTCCGGTTCGATCAGCTCATGAAGCTCGCGTGGGAAGCCATGATCCCCCTGGGGCTGGTGCTGCTGCTCATGACGTCGTTCTTCGTCTTCATGGGATGGACCACATGGCTCTGGACCGGATCGCTGGTGCTCCTCGTGGGCATCTGGATCATTCTGCCCGCGCTGCCCAGGTACGACCCGAACCGTCGCCTCGGGCTGCTGGGTTCCAGATTCAGCCCGCTCGCCGAGGAAGCCCCGGCTCGAGTCGAAGACTGAAGGTCCTTGCACCAAAAAAGAACGAACGCCGATCGAGTCGGAGCATCGATCAGCGCCCGTTTCGTTTGCGTTGCATGAATACTAAGCAGTGACGCGTGCGTGCTGCAAGTGCAAATCGCACCGTGGGCGTGCCACCCGCGCGGTTCGACATGAAGTGGTACGCTGTGACTGCGATGCTGAAACGTCTACATCACGTTGCCACGGGCCTGCTCGGGCTCGGTCTCGTCTGCCTTCGGGCGAGGGGGCGGCTGCGGGGTGCCTACTGGACCTGGCGCCAGCACACGGCCTTCGGCGGGACGGCTTCGGAGTGGCCGACGGCCCGGAAACGGCGGCAATCCATGATGGATTTCGGGGCTTGGGTGTGGTCGATCCGGCGGCTGTGACCGCAGTGGGCCTTCAATAGGGCAGAACGGCATATCGGACCCTTGGGAAGGTCCCAAAAAAAGCCCATTTTAGGGCCGTAAGCGGTGATTCCGCTTGGGGGTACCAATGTGGATGTGGGCGAGGATGAATTGTGATTGTGAAAATGGAAAAATGAGCCCATTGCGGCGCAAACCATTCATTTGCAGTGGCTTACGCGCCATCAGGGCTGTTTGAAGCCACATTTTTCGCTGATTAGAGCCCAGCCCGTAGCGATTCCCCGGGAAATGGTTACTATCTCGCCTTCAACTGATCGGCCAAGGTTGGCCGATAGGCGAAGGTCACGTTTCGTGCCAGGCCGTGTGTGCCTGGGTATTGCGAAACAAAGGATGTGAGAGTGACGCGACATGGCTGGGAGTCGGCCATGCGTTCACGAGTAATAATGGAGAGTCAACAGATGAGTCTCACGACCAAGGTTGGCTTCCTTGCGGGAGCCACGGCAACGACTATTGCTGGTGCCGCTTTCGCGGGTACCTCTGCTAACGTCAGCTACGAAGACCTGCAGCAGCGCCTCGACGCTGCTGAGGCCAAGATCGCCGAGCTGTCTACCACTCAGAACGCTGATTGGTTGACTGAGCAGCGTGCGGATGACATCCGCGGCCTCGTGCAGGACGTGCTGGCAGACGCCGACACCCGCGCAAGCCTCCAGGGATCCGGCATGCAGGCCGGATACAACAATGGGTTCGTTATTTCCTCCAACGACGGTCAGTGGATGCTTCGGATCAACGGTCTCATGCAGAACCGTTGGATCTACACCCACACGCCCGAGAACGTGAACCCGGTCCCCCCCGGCACTGCTACCGGTCGCAAGGGCCATCACGGCTTCGAGACCACCCGTGCAGCACTGAACTTCAGTGGTACGGTTGCCAAGGACTACCACTTCAACATGCGTCTTCTCTACTCGCCGTACAACCAGGGCAACACCCCTGGCCCGTCGGAGCTCGAGTGGGCTTACGCCACCATCGATCTGTCTGACCAGTTCAGCCTCTCGATGGGTAAGCAGAAGTTCGGTGTCATGCGCGAGTACATGGTCAACGCTGAGTACCAGCAGGCCATCGAGCGTTCGCTGTCCACCTACTACTGGGCAACTTCCTCCATCACCAACGGCCTCAAGCTGAACTACGCCAATGACAGCTTCCGCGCCAACGTGATGTACTCCAACGGCACCGCTGTCTCGCAGTGGAACGGTGGCGTCAACCAGAACGGTTCCTTCCTCAGCGATTCCGCTGACTGGATGTTCTCCGGTCGCTTCGCCTACAAGGCCAGCGGCACCTGGGAGCAGTTCGACGAGATGACCAGCCCGCAGGGCTCCGAAGCCGGCATGCTGTTCGGATTCGGTTGGGCCGTCTGGGAGTACGACGACAAGACCGGTGCGGCTCTGCCCGTCGGTGCTGATGTCGACACGCAGTGGCTCCTCACGTTCGACGCCTCGATGGACTTCGGCGGCTGGAACCTCTTCGGTTCCATCACCTACGGTGATGACAAGGCCAACGCCATCGGCGGCGGAAACGTTCCTGACGGCCACCAGTGGGGCTGGCAGGTTCAGGGTGGGTACTACCTCACCGAGAACGCTGAGCTGTTCGGTCGCTTCGAGTGGCTGAACCCCAAGACTGGTAACGACAATGACAACATCGAAATCCTGACCATCGGTGCCAACTGGTACCTCGCCGGTCAGAACGCGAAGCTCAGCATCGACTGGAGCTACGCATTCGATTCGATCCAGACCGCCGGCGTCGGTGGTGGTGGATTCACCGGATTTGTCAACCAGGCTGACAAGCACGAGTGGGTGCTCCGCACTCAGCTCCAGCTGATGTTCTAATCAGCAGCTTGTAAGAGTGATTTGACCAGCTGGCCCTCTTCGGAGGGCCAGCTGTCTTTTTGCCCTGGCCGAGATTCCGGAGACGGGCGTGGTCCCCAAACGGAAAGGCCTCGGCGGGGTGCCGAGGCCTGGTTCCGATGGGGAGGAGAGAGAGTTGGAAGAAGGGAGAGTTGAGAAGAGAGGAGGGGAAGTTGCTTGATCTACCTCCACTACGACGGGGTTCGCCATTTGTGTGGACGAATCCCCAAATCGGACCAAATCGGGCTTCCAGGAGCCCCTGGAAGCTCGTGTGGCCCGATTTCTTTCCTTGGAGCCCGATAACACCATGGGTCGATAAATCACGGATGGAGCCACAGGAGGTGGCTTTCAGGAGCGAAACGGATGTCGCATCGTCTCACCGGGTACCTGGCCGGGGCTCAGAAGCCCATTTCAATGATTCTTCGACCATGCCTTGTGGCATTGCTGGTCGTCCCTGCGGCCGGCGCGATGGCGTCCGAAGAGCAGCCATCCAGCCATGAGGCGGTCCTGGAGGCCATCCAGGCCGAGCTGAGGAAGGTCCAGCAGGAAAACCGGGTGATGCGGGATGAGCTCGATCTCCTGCAGGCTGAGAACAATCAGGATTGGCTGACCGAACAGCGGGCCGAGGAGATCAAGGGGTTGGTGGGAGACGTCCTGGCCGACGCCGACACCCGCTCCTCCCTCGCCGGAAACGGGCTCATGGCCGGCTGGTCGGATCACTTCTTCCTCGCCAGTGCCGACGGCCGCTTCCTGCTTCGCATGGGCATGCTGACGCAGAACCGGTTCATCCTGAACTGGAGGGATTCCGTCTTCGACTCGACGGACTCGAACCGGGACCGGTGGGTGTATGGTTTCGAGACCACGACCGCCCGCCTCAACCTCTCCGGGCATGTCTTCGGCGACGACATCCAGTACCGGCTCAGTCTCGGCTACGGCCGGCTGGACCCGTATCGCTTCAACCAGGATGATTCGCTGTTCGGAACGAGGCTCTACGAGGCGTGGACCCGATTCCGCATCACCGACGAGTGGTCCGTGCGGGTGGGCCTCATGAAGGCCCCCTTCACGCGAGAGACGCTCGTCTACGAGGGCCGTCAGCTTGCGGTCGAGCGGTCGACCATCGACATGCGGATGGGGCTGGGGCGGACCGTCGGCGTCGAGCTCGACTACACCTCCGACGAGATGCGCGGCATGCTCTCGATCAACGGGGGAAGCGGGGCCTATTTCACGCGGATCGGGCTCGCGGATCAGACCCCGCCCTTCGCGTGGAGCACGGATGCCAACGACCTCTCGATCCAGGGCCGGATGGAGTTCCTGCTGGCCGGTGAATGGAGCCAGTTCAAGCAGTTCACCAGTCCTCCGGGGCAGGACTTCGGCATGATGCTGGGGGTCGCGGGCGGCGCCATCAAGCAGGAACGGACCACCATCGGTGCCAACTCGAAGAACGACATCTGGCTCGCCACGGCGGACGTTTCGGTGATGTACGGCGGCGCCAGTCTGTTCGCTGCCTTCATCTTCGCCAACCAGATCAACCTGAACGACAACCCCAGCAAGGTGTTCGACAACGTCGACTGGTACGGGCTCGTCGTCCAGGGAAGCGTGTACCTCGACGAGAAGCTCGAGGTCTACGCGCGGTACGAATACGGCGGTCCGACCAAGGTCATCGGCAGCTTGACCGGGATCCCCAAGAAGGAATTCACCGAACCGGTCAGCATTCTCATGGTCGGCACCAACTACTACATCGATGGGCAGGACGTGAAGCTCACGGTCGACGCCGGCATCTCGTTCAATCCCATGAGCGCGATCATGACCATCAACCAGACCGGTTGGCGGACCGAACCCGACGAGCACGACGCCCAGTTCCTGCTCCGGGCCCAGATGCAGCTGATGTTCTGATCACCCGCCGGGGACGCTGGCCGCCTGCACGCCGTTGTCCACCCAGATCGTACTGACGCCTTCGGTCAGCACTTCGTAGATCATGTCGATCTCACCCGTCCGCATCCGGACGCAGCCCATGGATTCGTTGCGTCCGATCGATTCCGGTTCGATGGTGCCGTGGATGCCGAAGCCCGCCTCCTGGCGGTTGTGATCGTCGATCCCCTCGAGCCCCAGCCAGAACTCGCCGATGGGATTCTCCGGATCGTTGGCGGCGTAGTGCTCTCGCGTGCGGGGATTCGTCCAGGGGGGATTGACCAGCTTGGAGTTTCGCCGCACCCGGAACAGTCCGCTCGGGGTGCAGCCGTGCTCTCCGAGGCCCACGAGGAAGTTGCGGACGAAGACCTCGTTGGGGCCTTCCCCGATGTACAG
Source organism: Phycisphaerales bacterium UBA854 (assembly GCA_002295885.1). Taxonomy (GTDB): domain Bacteria; phylum Planctomycetota; class Phycisphaerae; order Phycisphaerales; family SM1A02; genus UBA854. The sequence continues at coordinate 175,626 of DBGM01000011.1, read as the reverse complement.
ATCCAGCCGATGGCTGTTCCGTTCCACGGACGCGTGGAATGGACCGGTGACGATCTTGAGGACCTGTCCGGGCCGGATCTGGTTCGGCCGGGTCAGGCCGTTGACCCGCTGCAGGAATCGCCAGTCGACCTGCACGCCGAGCGACTTCACGATCTTGCCCAGTGAATCGCCCTTCTTGACCGTGTACGTGGTGACGAAGGGATCCCCGGGCACCACCTCGGGGGAGAAGATGAGCCGATCGTTGATCGAGGTCAGCATGTAGCGTGCCTCGTCGAGCTGCGCGGGTGTGAGCGTGCCGGTTCCCAGAGCGTTCGAAAGCAGGGTCCTGGCCTCGACCGGACGGTCCTCGCCCAGCAGCTGGCGGGCCTGCTGGATGGTCGTTGCGTCTCCCGTGCCCGAGACGAAGAAGTTGGTCTCGGGAGTGATCGGTGCGGTGGGCGGCGGGGTCGTGGCGGCCGTCTCCGTGACGGGAGCAGGCGCCGGGGCTTGGGTCGGTGCCGGTGCCGGGGGGGGACTGGGTTCCGTCGTTCCGAGGCCGGCGGTCCATCCTTCGGGTGGAGCGGCCGTCACCGTCGTCTCGAGAGCCCGGGATCGTCGCTGGGCGTCGAATCGGGCCGCGGAAGACGGTGCGACGGGAGCAGTCGGTGCGGTGGCCGAGGCGGTCGGCTCGGAGGATTCGGCCGGGGTCTGGGAGCGGCTGTCGAGGTACCACCAGACGCCACCGCAGGCGATGGCCGCGCAGGCCAGCATGGCCAGAGTGGGGAACCGCCGGCGTCGTTTGCGTCGGTACATGTACCGACCGCGTGCATTCTGCGAAACGCTCTGGCTTGGAAGTGCCATGGTGAATCCTCCTTGAAATGCTGCTTGGGTTCCTTCCCCATCGGTACCGGAATACCGATTCTCCGCCGGGAAACCGGCTGGTTTCCCGCGCTTCGAGTGTACTGCAGATCCTCCGATTCGAGGCTCAGCGTGCAGACATTGTGGATGAACCCGGCTCGATGATTCCGGTGTCCGTAATGACCATCGGCAGCGAAATGTCGTGGGGGCCAGTTTCCACCCGTTCCACGAGTTGTTCGTCGAAGGCCACGCCGACGGGAAGCACCTGAGGTGGGCAGTCGGCGAGGAAGCGATCGTAGAAGCCGCCGCCCCGGCCGAGCCGTCGTCCCCGCCGATCGAAGCCGAGGCCCGGGACCAGCACAAGCGAGAGCTCGCCGGCATCGATCGGGGTCCGCGGTTCGGGTTCGATCACTCCGTGGCGTCCGCGACGGGTACCGTCGAGCGACTCCAGGCGGAGCGGGGTCATGGTCTTCTTCTCCCAGTCGACCCCGGGCAGGCAGATCAGGTGACCGCGTCCCAGGAGGTGCAGCAGCAGCGGTCGAAGGTCCGGTTCGTCCGGCAGCGGATGAAACGCCAGGACGCCCTCTGCCAGTCGATCCCCGAGCCGTTCCCGGAGCAGGCGGTCGATCTCCGCTGCCGCCGATCGCTGCCGGTCCTCCCCGATGTCCGCCAGGCGTTGCCGCAGTTCCGTGCGCTGTCGGGATTTTCTGGCTTCGAGCGTCTCAGTCATCGGTCGCGTCCGGAGATGGTGGGGGCATTCGTCGGCCGATCTCCGCCTCGAAGCCCCGGTCCGTCGGTCGGTAGTAGACCGCATCCACGCCGAGGTAGTCCTGCTGATCGGCGGTCGGATCGAAGTGGGGGTTTCGGTAGGCGTCACCGTGTCCGAGATCGGACGCTCCGGCGTAGTGGCCGTCGCGAAGGAACCGTGGAACGGGAACGGTGCGTCCTTCACGGACGTCGCTCATGGCGTTCCAGACGGCCTGGGCCGCGGCATTGGATTTCGGGCAGGTCGCCAGGTAGATGGCCAGTTCGGACAGGGTGAGCTGGCACTCGGGCATGCCGATTCGTTCCGTGATCGTCCAGGCCGCCGCGGCCATCTGGATGGCCTGGGGGGACGCCAATCCGATGTCCTCGGAGGCGAGGATGGCCAGTCGGCGACAGATGAAGCGGGGGTCCTCACCGGCCGAGAGCATGCGGGCCAGCCAGTACACCGCGGCGTCGGGATCCGAGCCGCGGATGGACTTGATCAGCGCGCTCGCGTGATCGTAATGCCCGTCGCCGTCCTGGTCGTAGCGGAGGGCCTTGGCCTGGATGGACTGTTCCGCGACGGCCACATCGATTCGGATCGGGTCGTCCGTGCCGTCGATCTGCTGGCTGTCGACGGCCACTTCCATCGCATTCAGCGCACGTCGCGCATCACCGTCGCTGATGCGGATCCAGTGTTCCAGGGCGTCGTCGTCGACCCGGACATCCAGATTGCCGTATCCATCCTCGTGGGTGAGCGCCCGCTGCAGGATCCGGCGGATGTCGTCCTCATCGTGCGGTTCGAACTGGAACAGCGTCGATCGGGAGATCAGGGCCGAGTTCACGGAGAAGAACGGATTCTCGGTGGTCGCGCCGATCAGGGTGACGAGGCCGGCCTCCACATCGGCCAGCAGGACATCCTGCTGGTTGCGGGCGAAGCGGTGGATCTCGTCCAGGAACAGGATCGTTCGCCGTCCCCCGGTCTCGATCCGCCGGGCGGCGTCCTGCAGGATCCGTCGAATGTCCTTGACGCCCACGAGGGCGGCGTTGGCCTGTTCGAAATGTCCGTCGGAATGCCGGGCGATGATCCCCGCCAGCGCGGTTTTGCCGGTCCCGGGCGGGCCCCAGAACAGCAGCGACGTCAGTCGATCCGCGGTCAGCATCCGAGTCAGCAGCTGATCGGGGCCGAGGAAGTGCCGCTGCCCCGCGAACGATTCGAGGGTGGTGGGCCGCATTCTCGCCGCCAGAGGAAGGGCTGCCTTGCGATGGGAGGCTCGTTGCTGGGCCCAGAGATCAGACATGGCTGGATTGTACGAACGCGGGACGCCGATACGGGGGGGTACGGGTACAATTCCCCTTGCCGGACGAAATACGCATCACCGGCTCCAGGAGGCTCCAGACATGTGCGGAATCGTCGCCTACATCGGTACCTCAGCCGCGCCTTCGCTCCTTCTGGAAGGACTGAAGCGTCTTGAATACCGCGGCTACGATTCCGCGGGCCTGGCCGTTCTGGACGAAGCCGGGGAACTTCGGATTTGCAAGACCGCCGGCCGGGTGATGGTCCTCGAGGAGCGGGTCGCATCCGAAGGCGGCATGGCCGGAGTCATCGGAATCGCCCATACCCGTTGGGCCACCCACGGGGAACCCAATGACGTCAATGCCCATCCGCACACCGACAGTCCGACCGACGGGCACGGGATCGCTCTGGTCCACAACGGCATCATCGAGAACTACCGCGCGCTCAAGACCTACCTCGAGGAGCGTGGGCACGTGTTCAACTCCGAAACCGATACCGAGGTCCTGACCCATCTCATCGGGGAGTTGTACGAGGGGGATCTGGAAGCCGCCGTGCAGACGGCCCTCAAGGAGGTGACCGGCGCCTACGCGATCGCCGTGGTCTGCAGGGGGGAGCCCGGAGTGCTTGTCGCCGCCCGCAAGGGCGCTCCGCTCATGGTCGGCGTCGGCCAGGACGAGTACATCGTCGCCTCGGACTCCAGTGCGATCGTCGCCCATACCAAGCAGGCCGTCGAGCTCGAGGACGGGACGATCGTTCGTCTGACGAATGATTCATTCCGAACGACGACGGTCGACAACGTTCCGGTGACCACCCAGCTCATGGAGCTCGAAGTCGATCTCGAGCAGATCGAGCTGGGGGATTTCGATCACTACATGCTCAAGGAGATCCACGAGCAGCCGGAAGCGATCCGACGAAGCTTCCGGGGTCGGATCGACCAGGCGTCCGGGCGCATCGTGCTGGGCGGGGTCGCCGACCATTCGCAGGAACTGATGAAGGCCAAGCGCATCGTCCTGCTCGGGCAGGGGACGGCGCTGCATTCGGCCATGGTCGGCGAGTACATCTTCGAGGATCTCGCGGGCATTCCCGCCGAGACGGACTTCGCCAGCGAATTCCGGTACCGCAATCCCATCGTCGAGGACGGTACCGTCGTGATCGCGATCACCCAGTCGGGTGAGACGCTCGACACGCTCGAGGCGATGCGGGAGGCACGGCAGCGGGGGGCGCTCACGCTGGGACTGGTCAACGTGGTCGGCTCCACCATCGCCCGCGAAACCGATGCCGGGGTGTACCTGCGGGTCGGCCCCGAGATCGGCGTCGCGTCCACCAAGGCCTTCATCGGCCAATTGGCGACGATCACCATGCTGGCGGCCTACGTCGGCCGCATGCGGCATCTGCCCGCTCAGGCGGCGTCCGATCTGCTCGCGGGCCTGCAGGCCCTGCCGGATCACATCCAGGGGGTCATCGATCAGAGCGAGGCCATCCGTGACGTGACCGCGAAGTACATCGCCCGCGAGAACTGGTTGTTCCTCGGTCGGGGGTTCAACTTCCCCGTGGCCCTCGAAGGAGCCCTCAAGCTGAAGGAGATCAGCTACATCCACGCCGAAGGGATGCCCGCGGCGGAGATGAAGCACGGTCCGATCGCGCTGATCGACGAAGGCATGCCGGTGGTCTTCGTCGCCACCCGAAACAGCCAGTACGAGAAGGTGGTGTCGAACATCCAGGAGGTGCGGAGTCGCGGTGGGCACGTCATCGCCGTGGCGACCGAGGGGGACGAGGAGATCCGCTCGCTCTGCGAGGACGTCTTCTACGTTCCCGACGTGCCCGAGGTCCTGCAGCCCATGCTGACGGTGGTGCCGCTGCAGCTGCTGGCCTACCACGCGGCGGTCCTGCGGGGGAAGGACGTCGACAAGCCGCGGAATCTCGCCAAGTCCGTCACGGTGGAATGAACGATCCCGGTACCAGGCCCTGGCGCATCGGACCGGATCGGGTCTTCGGACTCGACCGCTGCCGGGTGATGGGCATCCTCAACGTGACCGCGGACAGCTTTTCGGACGGGGGACTGTACGCGGAGCTCGACCAGGCCATCGGTCGGGCCGTCGCCATGGTGGCGGAAGGCGCCGACATCGTCGACGTGGGAGGCGAGTCCACCCGCCCCGGAGCGGAACCCGTCGACGCCGCGGAGCAGATGCGTCGGGTGCTTCCGGTCATCGAAGGCATCCTCCGACGGTTGGAGGTTCCAATCTCGATCGATACGACGTCGGCCATGGTGGCCGAGGCCGCGATCGATGCGGGCGCCTCGATCATCAACGACGTGTCCGCCGGCGGTGACGATCCGCGGATGTTCGATCTGGCGGCGGCCCGCGGGGTTGGGCTGGTCCTCATGCATCGCCGGTGCCGCCCCGAGGAGGACTCGTGGTCGGACGCCTACGACACGGCTCCCGAGTACGGAGACGTCTGCGCGGACGTCAGATCGTTCCTACTTGATCGTGCCCGGTGCGCCGTCGAACGGGGGGTGCGTCCGGAGGCGATCGTGCTCGATCCCGGACTGGGGTTCGGGAAGAGCGTCGAACAGAACGCCCGGCTCGTCGGAGGAGTCCGCTCGTTCGTCGAGACCGGCTATCCGATCCTGTGTGCCGCCAGTCGCAAGAGCTTCATCGGAGCGGTGACTGAGCAGTCGGAGCCGGCGGACCGGGTGGCCGGCTCCGTCGCCGTCGCGATCTGGGAGGCGGCCAGGGGCGTACGGCTGTTCCGGGTCCACGACGTGTCCGCCCACGTGGCGGCCCTGCAGGTCGTGGACCGCTCCGCGGCGATGGTCGATTCCGCCCGGGCCGCGCTGGGGCAGTTGTTTGAGTCGGTGCGCGATGCTGGTACCATGATCGACCTGCACTGACGCATTGACCCCCAACTCGTGGAGAACCTGACCGTGGCCAGCGAAGCAGTCGTGAATCTGACGGACGATACCTTTGAGAGTGAAGTGCTGAATTCCCAGGAGCCCGTTCTGGTCGACTTCTGGGCCGAATGGTGCCAGCCCTGCAAGATGCTGTCTCCGACGATGGACGAGCTCGCCGACGAGTACGCCGGTCGGGCCAAGGTCACCAAGATGAACATCGACGACCACCGTCAGGTCGCGACCCAGTTCGGGATCATGTCGATTCCCACCGTGCTGCTGTTCCACAACGGTGAGATCAAGAACACCTTCGTCGGTCTCTCCGGCAAGGACAAGTTCGCCGGTGCTCTGGATGAGCTGCTCTAGGTCGGCCCTGGCAACCACGCCGGTGGCGGTACTGCTGGTGCTGGCCGCCACGTTCACCGCCGCCGCTGGTCAGCGCATCGGAATCGACGATGTCTCACGACTGCAACGGATCGATTCCGTCGGGGTCTCGCCCGACGGAGGGCTGGTCGTCTGCTCGGTCGGGGACGCGTGCAGCGACGGACGAAGCCGACTCTGGCTCGCGAGCCTCGTCAACCGTGATGCCGAACCCGTCCGCTTGACGACGGGAGACCGTGACGACCGCCATCCGGTCTTTGCTCCCAATTCCCGGACCATCGCGTTCTATCGTCTCGACGACCGTGGTCTCCACCAGGCCCACGTCATTCCCGTCGGCGGTGGTGAAGCCTTCGGACTCGCCGCGCTGCCTTCGGGCGTCGATGCCTCGGTGCCGCCGGTCTGGTCGCCGGACGGCCGCACCCTGCTGGTGACCGGTTGGATGGAGGACGGTGCCGTAGGCGAACCCGTGGTCGAACGGATTGGCGATGCCCCGATGTTCTCGAAGTTGAGTTCGGCCCGTCGTGGTCTCTGGATGCTCGATGCGAGTGGAGGCCGACGTGATTCCATCGGCCCCCTGGGCGACTTCGCCGATTGCAGTGAAGGTGTGTTCGCCGACGGGGGTCGTACCGTCTACTGCACGGTGGTCCTTCCCGGCGAAGCCGAGCCCGGTCGCGCCCCGCGCACCGCGGTCGCCCGCTTCGGCATCGGCGGTCCGGACTCCGGGGATGCCGACGCGTCGCAGCCTTTCCTTCTGTTCGAGGATCCGGATTACGACCTGTCGTCGCCGCGGGTTTCGCCCTCCGGGAGCGTGCTGGCGGTACTGGGGCGTTCACAGCGTTCGTCGTTCTTCGAACCCCGTCGACTGGGCGTGTTCGAGCTGGGGCCGAACGATTCGCCGTCGCCGGCGTGGCTGACCGGTGAGGAGGCGTTCGACCGGAGCGTCCGATCCTTCCGTTGGCGGTCGGGTCAGGACGTGCTCCTGCTCAATGCATTCGACGATGGAGGCGTTGATCTTCTGACCATCAGCCGGACGCTGCTTTCCGGGCCGCGGGTGCTGGTGGAGCACGAAGACGATCTTCCCGTCGGGATCACCTCGTTCGCCAGCGGCGGAGGAGTGGTGGCCATGGCGCGGACCACGGTGGATGCACCGTCCGAGCTCTGGATACTCGATGCACGGGGACCACGCCGGATCTGGAATCCGAATCCCTGGCTCGAAGGGATGGAAGTGTCGAAGCCGGAGACCGGCTGGGTGACTCCCCGTGGAGAGGATCCGATTCCGTACTGGTTGTACCGCCCGACCGATGCGACGGAGGACACGAGACTTCCGATCGTCATCTGGCTGGGGGCGGGCCCCGGGACGATGCTCGGTCCGGGACTGTTCGGGGACTGGTTCCCGACGCAGTTGCTGGCGGCCGGCGGGTACGCGGTGTTGCAGGTGAATCCCAGAGGCTCCGCCGGCTACGGCCGTGACGTCCGTCGGCGCATCTTCCGTGACTTCATCCGTGGTCCCTCCCGGGATGTCTTCGCGGTTCTTCAGCACGTTCGCCAGGAGGATCAACGCCTCGGATCGGCGGGGGAAATGGTCATCGCCCGCGGTTTCGGCGGACTGCTGGCCATGTGGATGATCGCGGCCATGCCGACCATTGATGCGGCGGTGATCGAGGACGGGGTCTTCAGCGTGGCCACGGGCTTTGCCGAACATGACGACTGGTCCGTACTCCGGGAGCTTCTGGGCGGCCTGCCGCAGGATCCGGCGGTGCTTTCAATCACCCGGGAGATCGATCCCGCGGCCCATGTCGATCGCATCGAAGCCTCGGTGCTGCTTCTGACCGGATCCACGGGGGGCTTCGTGACCAACCACGGCACGGCCCTGATCTACCGCATGCTCTCCCTGGGCTACAAGGAGGTGCAGCGGGCCGCGTACCGGGGCGATGATCGGGACGCCGCCTGCGATCGACAGAAGGACCGCTTCGGACGGATCCTGGACTTCCTGGATCAGCACGTCGATCGCCCCTGAAGCCCTCTGGGGGCTCGATACGACCGGCTTCACCTCGTTTCGCTGGATTTCGCTATCCTATCCGCCTCGATCACCAACGGTGATCACATCACTGGGGCCGTAGCTCAGTTGGGAGAGCGCCTGCATGGCATGCAGGAGGTCGTCGGTTCAAGTCCGATCGGCTCCACTTGAGCCCGCCGAAAGGCGGGCTCTTTTCGTTTTCGGGGACCATTTCGGCTTTCGAGGATCCGGTGAATTCATCCGGTGGTTGAAATGACGAGGGCCCGGGTGGGATTGTCAGGCTGATGCCGAATCGATCGGTCATGGGGTTTCGAAGAAAGGGAACTTCGGGTCGGTTCGGTGCGTATAGTTTCGTGGCTCGATTCGGACGCAACAGGGGACTCCCGGGGAGGGGTCGTCCGGATCCTCAGCGGGCCACGCGCATGATTTCAGGCGGATCTCGGCACGGGCCGGTTTCGTCATCCGTGCCTCCGGGCACCGGCACGGTGTCGCATGCGCGGTCTTTCTTCCGTGTGTCCTCGATCCTCGAAAGGAGTCAAATCATGCCTGAACCCAAGCGGACCATCAGTGATCTTCGCAACCGGGAGCGTGGCCGGGATGAACCCTTTCTCGAGGGATACACGGACGTCGAGTGGGATATGGTCTCGGTGCTCTGGGTCGATGCCGAATCCGACGGTGGAAGCGGCTGGCAGGACCCGGAGGAGATGATGGAGTACGCTCGCCGCCCCTTGCCGGTGATCCACACCGTGGGCCTCCTGGTTCATCAGGACGATGAACAGATTGCCGTCACCGATTCCAAGGGACCCGAGGAGATGGGATCCGTCACCAAGATCCCCCGGCACTGGGTCAAGGCCTTCCATCGACTCGCACCGGTCAGTACGCCGCGGGCCTCGGTCGCTCCGCAGTCGGAGTTCAAGCCGGATCAGCTGGCCGGCTGAGGCCGTCGTCCACGGGCCGGGCGGTTCAGGCTACAATGCTCCGTTCCAGACGGCCCCATCGTCTAGTCCGGCCCAGGACGCCAGGTTCTCATCCTGGAAACAGGGGTTCGAATCCCCTTGGGGTCACTTCGCATCTCGCGATGATCAAGACAGCCTCCGCTCGCTACCGGGCGGAGGCTTTTTGTTTTCAACTTGCCATCACTGCCTGCTGCCGCCTAGATTGGTTATCGAGGAGGTTCGAATGTCACCCGAACAGCAGGAACGGCTCTACACCATCATGCGTGAAATGTACGACGGGCTCGGCAAGGAGGTCGACGATCTGATCATCCTGGCCGAAATCAACGAACAGGCCCGCGTGAACATGGACCGGATCTGGGCGGAGGAGCGTCTGGCCCGCGCCATCGACTGAGCAGATCGTGCTTTCCGGTACCGGCCCCCGTGCCTCCGGCTCCCTTTCATCCGAGTCAGCTCCGAAGGTATGATGGAAGCGACCGATGAAGGGGCCGGCCCGATGAACTCCAAGCTGCTTGTCGCCGTGCAGTGGACGCTTCTGGTGATCGCAATCATCACCTGGGTGATGTACCTCCGCGGGGACATGGAGACCGTCTCGGTGATCGTGGCCAGCATCAGTTCGGTCGTGTTCGGTGTCCTCTTCTGCTACCAATTGTTCGATTGACGCTCCGATGACCACCCCCAACGGCCAGATCCCCGAGGATGTCCGCCTCTGCACCCGGTTCGGAGCCCGTGGCTGGTTCATTCCCGTGCTGCTGACGATCGCGTTGACCTTCAACGTGCTGGCGCTCACCATCCCGTTCCTGAAGATCTCGATGCTGCTGGAGCCGGTGGTGATCTACGATCTTCCCCGGTCGGTCTGGCTCATGTGGAAGCAGGGGCTGTATCTGATCTCGATCCTGATTCTCGGCTTCTCGATCATCTTTCCCCTGCTGAAGCTGCTGGGCATGTACACGGCCTGGTTCGGTCCACGATCGTTCAAGAAGCAGGAGCGGATCCTGGCGCTCATCAAGAACCTGGGGAAGTGGTCCTTTATGGACATCTTCGTCGTGTCGCTGCTGCTGGCGATGACCAACCAGCAGTGGGCCATCAGTGCCACACCCGAGATCGGGGTGTACTTCTTCATCGCCGCCATCGTCATCAGCATGACGACCTCCGAGATCATGCACAGCATGATGCTCCGTCTCAGCATCCAGTTGGGCCACGAGTCGCCACCGGAGGATCCCAGGGCTCTGGGGTGTCCGGTGGTCAGCCAGAGGCGTCGAGGATGGTGCATCGGAGCGCTGCTCGTGCTGTCGCTGCTGACCTACACCGCCGCCGTCGCCTTCCCGTTCCTGCGGATCAGCCAGGTGATGCTCTCCGACATCTCCTACAACATTCTCGGCGTCATCCGCGCGGTGCGCAGCGAAGGACAGCCCTTCATCGCCACGGTGCTGCTGCTCTCCCTGGTCGTGCTGCCCGGCATCCGGATCCTCGGCGCCATCACCCTCTGGTTCGGCATGTTCGGTGAACGCGCCCGTAGGAAGGGCTACCGCTGGGTGGATCGGATCGCCCGCTGGTCCATGCTGGACGTGCTCGGTCTGGCGCTGTTCCTGGTCATGACCGAGGGGCAGCGCATGATCAAGACGGAGCTGCTGTCCGGCCTCTACTTCGTCATCGGTGCCATTCTGCTCGCCGTGGTGCTGCCGCACCTGGCCAGCAAGCTGGATCCCTCGGCCCGCTCGCTGGCGACCTGATCAGGGCAGCGGCCGCCACTCGAATCCGTCGAGCTCGATGCGGGTGTCCGGCTCGAGCGGCTCGATGTCGAGTGCATCCCCGGGATCGCCCGCCGGCCCGCTCCATTCATTCACGAGGATTCCGTTGACCAGTGTGCGGATGTGCTGGACGTCGCCGTCCGTCCGACGACGGATCTCGAGCGTGAACCGGTTCTCCGCGGCCAGGAGATCCGTCCGCACGACGGCATCGCCGATGCTGCCGGTGCGGGGGTGCGCGGCGAACGAGTTGTTGACGAAGATCGGTGTGGTGCCGAGCATCAGTCTCGCCCGACCGCCTTCGTTGATGCGGATCCCGGTCCGCAGGGCAACGTTGGCCGGCAGCGTGTCCGTGATGCGGGTCGGGCCCGATCCCGTGCCCACGGCGGACCCGTCCGTTCGTTCCCAGCCTTCCAAGTCGAGCTCGACGCGGTTCCAGCCGTCCGAGTCGTTCCATGCGGCATCGAGGGGCTTGATCCGGATGTCGGCGATTCCGACCACGCCGCGATCTCCGATCACGGCCAGGGGGGCACGACGCGATTCCACCGGGCCGAGGGGGACATCCAGATGGAGAATGGTGCCGTCGATCGAGATCGATTCCGCTCTGGCCTCCTCGGTCAGGACGCCGTCGGAGTTGAATCGGGGAGCTCGGATGGTCGCACGCAGCTCATGCCACATGCCGGCTCCCTGGTACGCATTCGTCCGTGGTTCGATCCGGGTGCCGTCGGCGAGGATCAGGGCTCCGCTCGTGGCGGGGTAGCCGGCCAGCCGGCTGTTGTCCCCGAGTTCGATCACCGGTCCGTCGAGCAGTCTCACTCCGGTGGTGGAGCCTTCGGGCAGCATGAACTTCAACTGCATCTCCATGTCTCCGAACCGTCCGCGGCTGGTGAAGTCGGACGGAAGGGACTGGGAGTTCACGATGGCGGAGTTGCCCTCGCGGGTGGTGAACCGCGTCCGATCGTCGGAATCCAGTTCGGCTTCACCCAGCGTCCATCCCACGGACTCCCACTGCTCGAACACGCTTCCCCAGGTGAGTCGCAGCCAGCCGGATTCGCGGTCGTCCCGCTGTTCGGGCGGTTGGACGCGCTGGAGGACGGTCCGAGTCGGCGGCCCTGCGCCGGGCACCCGGTTGATCGTGTAGGAGAACTCGTCGTGGAGCAGTGGGGTGCCGTCCTCGGCGGCGACATCGTCCAGTCGCATCCGGATGCACCAGCCCGCTTCGATGGGCGACTCGACCCGGAGGGTCCGGCGATCCTCCGAGAGCACGGTTCCGAGGACCGGGATGGTGTGCACGTTCTGTTCCGGTGATCCGTAGTCCCACCACCAGTTGTAGTCGTAGGCCGTGATCGAGATCGACTTCGGATCGATGTCCGGACCGAGCGCCTTGGTGAACTCGAGTTCGAAGCCGTCGGACTGGATCGAGACCCGATCGATCTCCATGGGTTCCTCTCCGCGGTAGCGCACTCTCGCCAGACCGTGGCCGGGCGGGTAGCCGCCCCATCCCCGGTTGGTGAATCCGACGATGAGCGAACCGTCGGGTGCGAAGAGGACCCGGCAGGCGGAGCCGATGCGTTGCAGGAACTTGAAGCAGGCTCCCTGGGTGACCCCGTCCACCTCTTCCAACTGGGCCCGCAGCAGCATGCCGTTGGTCAGCTCGGCCACCAGCAGTTGATTCTCGAACGGTCCGAAACGACCTCCGCTCCGGTCCGATTCAAGATTGCCGGTCGATCGGGACCACGCGTAGGGGATCCAGATCGCGGCCGGATCGGGGGCTCGGTCGGGGGGGATGGTGGTGCTGGGTTCGTCCGGTGCTTCATCGTTCCAGCGAAGGGATGCGGGGTGTCCGTAGAACCCACCGTCCTTGACATGGATGATCGGACAGGCCGCCATCCAGTCCCCCTGGTTGTCGGTGGCCAGCAGCCTGCCCTCGCCGTCGATGGCCAGCCCGCAGGGGCTGCGCAGGCCCGAGGCCACGGGAGTGATGGTGCCGTCGGGGGCGATGCGCAGAACCCAGCCCCGCCACGGTTCCGCCGATCGTCCGTGCCACCATTCGGGATCCCAGAACCCGACATTGAGCGACACGTAGACATTGCCTTCCTCGTCCCGGGGAAGACCGAAGGCGAACTCGTGGTAGTTGCCGGACATTCCCCATCCCTGGGTGATGGTTTCGACGGTCTCGAACGTGCCGTCACGGTCGAGGTCACGGAGTCGTGACAGTTCGCCGCGCTGCACCAGCAGGATGTCCTCGCCGACGACCTTCAGCCCGAGGCCCTCGTGCAGTCCTTCGGCCGCGAGTGTGAACTCGGCCTCGGAGGGATCGTCCGCAAGTGCATGCTTGACGGTCCACAGCTGCCCGCGCCGCGTGCTGACCACCAGTCGGCCGTCGGGCAGGAAGTCCATTCCGCCCACCTCGAGTATCTCGCCCTCGGGGTTCGGAAGGTGCTCCACCGACCAGTAGTCGGTCTCGACCGGCTGGGCCACGACGGCGAGGGTCAGGAGGATCGCATGCATCAGTTCATCTCCTTCAGCATCGATGCCGTCGCGTCGTTCCAGTCCGACAGGAAGAAGGTCGTGAGTTCGAGGGTCGCCGACGCATCGTTCCCGAAGGGGATGCGGAGACCCGTTCCGGGATCGTAGGTCGCGTTGATGCTCCGGGCGAGGTAGTGCCCCGCCTCCAGTTCGCTGACGACCCAGGTTCCGTCCGGGGACGGCAGGACCGCAATCGCCGCTTCGTCCGCAGGCAGTCGAAGCACCGGTCGCGGCACCCGGCCCGTCGAGGCGGGCCGCAGTGTGAGGGTGCGTCGGTAGCCGGATCCCAGCGGGGAGGTGAAGGCCTGTCCCCATTCGGTGACGTCGATCGCCTCGTCCTCGGCTTCCGACGTGATGCGGTAGCGGATGACGGCCCGGTCGGATTCGACGGCGGTTCCGAGCAGTCGGCGGGTTGAGCGCTCCCCGAGTTCGATCAGGGCGGGTTCCGACTCCAACAGGTGGATCACACGGCCCAGTGGCTTGAGTGGGGATCCGCCCCGGTTGGTCCAGTCGGTTCGTTCGACGAAGTCTCCCTGTCGCACGGCCAGCAGCTTGACGGTTTCTCCGACGTCGTACTGGAAGCTCATGCCGTCCATCGAGGCCATGATGACGCCCCGCGGATGCTCGGGCAGTCCCTCGTCCAGCGAAGGCAGATGGCCGCGGACGACCAGTGGCCGATCGGTCACACGCATGATCGTCGCGGACGTGTCCACGTCGATGATCTCGGGCCCGAGGGCCTGCACGTATTCCGCCAGCCTGCGGCGGTCTGCCGCGGACAAGGTGTCTGCGTAGCCGGGCATCGGCGTGCCGCCGATGCCGTTGGAGATCGTTCGGTAGAGGGCTTCGGTGGTGTTGCCGAACGAGAATCCACCGTCCTTGAAGCTCCGGGCCGGTCGGTCCAGGACCCGGGTGCCCTGTCCGTCGCCGGATTCCCCGTGGCACTGTGCGCAATAGGCAATGTAGAGGGATCGCGTCGACATCGGGATCACGACGGTGGAGACCGGTCGTTGCTGGCGTGCGACGATGGGGCGGTTGGTGGCGGCGATGCGGTCGCCGGTCATTCGGTGGGCACCCCACATCGCGAGCAGCCAGATCAGCAGGATTCCCAGTGGGGTGACGAAAAGGAGGATCAGAGTTGTGCGGATCGTGGGGTGCATCAGTTGGAACAGTCTACGGGCCACGTCCAAAAGGCTGAAATGGACATTTGGGTCGATTCGGGCCTTCACGTGTGGGCGCCGGAAGGGGGTATTGCCGCCTACCGGGTCGAAACCGCCTTTGTAGATGCGAAACACCGTTCCCCAATCCGATCGGATTTCGACGAAGTAGTGGGTTGCAGGATGGAGGTGGAGTAGTATGAATCGATCGGTGATGGTTCGCCGTCCGAACTCAAGTTCCCGCAAGAGTGAAAGAGACTATGCAGATGTTGAAGTCAATTGTCGTCGGATGCACCGCCATCGTCGGAGTGATCCTTCTGGCTGAAACGGTCGTCACCGCCGATCGCGGTCTCGGAAACAGCGGCACCGACTGTTTTCGTACCGGAGGTCCGGACGTCATCGTCGGCGATCTTCGGGGCGTCTCCAACTACGATTCCATCGACGGCATCGAGGCCTTCGCGTTCGGCACCGAGTCGTGCAACGTCGGCGACGAGGAACTTCTGTGGTACGAGGGGACGAATCAGAAGCCGGTCATCGGCCAGTCGATGTACCAGTACAAGAACGGACGCCTGCGGCAGATCGGCCAGGGCTGGTTGAAGCACGGGTTCTTCGCGCTGTCGGACAACTGGTGCGAATGCGGCTGCACCGGGACCAACGGAACCGTCCTCGGCGTGGGATGCTCCGATCTGTATTCCTCCGGCCTGAACGGGCAGCAGAGCAACATGGGGCCCAAGTACGAGGTGAACGCCTTCACCGGTGAATATCCGTACCCGCCCACGAACGGGGCTTCGACCGGCAACGGTATCTACAAGCGGGTGCAGGTCAAGATCTCCGACCTCGATCCGGAGCAGGACGGCGGAGGCATCTACTTCGTGGAGGCCCAGTACGTCTCACCCGACGATGCCGCAGCCGGAAACGGCTTCAACAACGCCTCGTGGACCTTCGCGGAGGTCACGGGAAGCGGAGACACCTGGCAGGTCTTCCCCGGTTTCACCGGAACCGTGCGGGAAAGCATGGTGCTTCGCGTGTGGCCATTCCTCGATCTGGATGCCACGGTCCAGGACGTGTACGTCGAGAACGAAGGGCTGGTCCTCGTTGGGTGCCGGGTCCGCGCCAGGGGGGACGGAACCTGGGCGTACGAGTACGCGATCCAGAACTACAACTCCGACCGCAGCATCAGTTCCTTCGAGTTGCCTCTGGCCCCCGGGGCCCAGGTGACCGAGGTCGGCTTCCACGATGTCGACTACCACAGCGGCTCGCCGATCGACGGTACCGACTGGGACTGGTCGATCGGATCGGACAAGATCCGTTGGGAGTGTCCCGAGGAATACGACGACAACATCTGGGCGAACGCGATCCGCTGGGGGACCACCTACAACTTCTACTTCGTCTGCGATGTGAATCCGCAGATCGCCAAGGCGACCATGGGTATCTTCAAGCCGCCCGCCGGAGACAGCATCGCGATGACCGCTCCCGTCAATCTGCGGACTCCCACGGGCGATTCCAACCCCACGGGGCCCTGCTGCATCGATGAGGAGTGCACCGTGAAGACGGAGGCGAACTGCCTGATCGCCGGGGGCGACTACCTGCAGGACTGGGATCTGTGCAACATCTACGTCTGCCGGAACTGCGAGGGGGACGTCGACGGCAATGCCTACGTCGACGTCAGCGACCTGCTCGGTGTCATCGGTGATTGGAACTGCAACGGTGGTTCCTGCCTCGGGGACGTGGATGGGGACGGCACGGTCGGCGTCAACGACCTGCTTCTGGTGCTCTCCAAGTGGGGTGTCTGCTGAGGGGACTGCGGAGTAGGCCCTCTGAAGGGGTCTGCAGGCGGTTTTTGGCCCGTCAAAATCGTTCAATTCCGTCAGAATGGGCGCTTTCTGCAGGCCACAGGCCTCCGAGGGTTGTACTGTTGAGGGTCTGGCTTGGGCTTGCTTTGCATGTCCATCCAGTCGTCCGGGGTACGCAAGACGATGTGAGTTTGGGAATCTGCCTCCGCCATCTCCGATGACGGTCCTTCCAGGAGAGAGTTCAAGAATGTTCAAGACAGTCATTACCGCAGGCCTGCTCTGTGCAGGCATCGTGCTGATGGTTCAGGATGATCTGGTTGCCGGCGGCAACAACGGAACCATCTGCTTCGAGACGGTGGGCCCCGACGTGATCGTCGGCGACATCCGCGGTGTATCGAATTACAGCTCGGTCGGCGGGATCGAGGCATTCGCCTTCGGTACCGAATCATGCAACATCGGCACTGAAACCCTCGCTTGGTACAGCGGTACGAATCAGAAGCCGGTCATCGGTCAGACGGTCTTCCGCCTCAAGGACGGCCGGTTCGAGCAGCTGGGCCAGGGTTGGCTCAAGCACGGCTTCTTCGCTCTCTCCGACAACTGGTGCGACTGCAGCTGCACGCCGACCAACGGCGACGTGCTCGGCGTGGGATGCTCGGATCTCTACTCCTCGGGCCTGAACGGCCAGCAGAGCAACATGGGACCCAAGTACGAGGTGAACGCCTTCACGGGCGAGTATCCCTACCCTCCCACGAACGGCAGTGCCACGGGTGACGGCATCTACAAGCGGGTGCAGGTCCCCATCTCGAAGTTGGACCCCGCTCTCGAGGGTGGCGGCCAGTTCTTCGTCGAGGCCCAGTACATCTCCCCGGATGACGCCGCGGCAGGAAACTCCGACAACAACGCCTCCTACCGCGAGCTGTCGGTGAGCGGCAGCGGCAACTCCTGGAACCTGGACTACGTCGGAGAGACGGTCCGTGAGCTGCAGGGCATCTACGCCTGGCAGGCCAACGATGTCGGGGTCCAGGTCTATCCGGTCCGCATCCAGAACGAAGGCCTCGTGCTCGTCGGCTCCAAGGTCACCGACCTCGGTGGCGGCCTCTACGAATACGAGTACGCCGTCCAGAACTACAACTCCGACCGCTGCATCTCGTCGGTCCGCATTCCGATCGCCAGCGGTGCGCAGGTGTCGAACATCGGCTTCCACGACGTGGACTACCACAGTGGCTCGCCGGTCGACGGAACCGACTGGTCCTCGTCCGTCGGTGGCGGCTACGTCACTTGGGAGTGCCCGGAGGAGTACGACGACAACATCTGGGCGAACGCCATCCGCTGGGGAACGCTCTACAACTTCCGGTTCCGCACCAATGTGACTCCGCTCTTCCTTCCGATGGAGCTCGGCATCTTCAAGCCCCCCACAGAGGACAGCACCGCGATGACTGCAGCCGGTCGTGCCTACCTGCCCCTCGGTGACGTGGAGTTCATCGATTGCAACGACAACGGCGTGTCCGACGATCAGGACATCAACGACGGAACCAGCAGCGACTGCAACTCCAACGGCCTGCCCGACGAGTGCGAGCCTGACCTCGAGTGTCCTCCCGACCTCTCCATCGAGCTTGTCGGCGACGTGCCGTCCGTGCTCGATCCCGCGGGTGGCACCGAAGTGACCATCCTGGTCGAGGAGCTGCTCGGCACGCTGGCCGGTGCCGAACTCGAATACGAGGCCGACGGCGTCAGCGGATCGGTCTCCTTCAGCCCCATCGGTGGTGGACAGCATCGGGCGGCCTTCCCGGCCTTCCCCTGCGACACCGAGGTCACCTGGCGTGCCACGGCATCATCCGTCGAAGGCAACGACTACAGCACCGCGGATCGGGACGCCATCTCCACGGTCTACGTGCTGGTCTTCGAGGACGACGGTGAAACCAACGCCGGCTGGTCCGTCAGTGGCAGCGCCACCGACGGACAGTGGGACCGAGGCGTACCCGCCGGCGGAGGCCTCCGCGGTGACCCAGCCACCGACTACGACGGTAGCGGCAGCTGCTGGCTCACCGACAACGTCGAAGGCAACAGCGACGTCGACGGAGGTTCCAGCTCGCTGACGTCGATCGTCCTTGATGCAACCGTCCCCGGGGCCGTGCTCTCCTACGCCCGGTGGTACTCCAACGACTTCGGTGCGGCTCCGAACGAAGACATCTTCGTCGTCGATGTGTCCGATGACGGCGGGTCCAGCTGGACGGTGATCGAGACCGTCGGGCCCACCGGACCGGAAGCGTCCGGCGGTTGGTACTTCGTCGAGTTCGCCCTGGCCGATATCGCCGGAATCGTTCCCAGCGATCAGTTCGTGGTCCGGTTCACCGTGTCCGATGAAGGATCCGGTTCCGTCGTTGAGGCGGCCGTGGATGCCATCAGCATCAACGCCACCGACTGCGAAGACATCGGATGCGCCGAGGACGTGACCGGCGATCAGCTGGTCAACGTCGCCGACCTGCTGCTCGTAATCAGCGAATGGCAGTGCACCGGCACCTGCCAGGCCGATGTCAACGGCGACGGCTCCGTCGATGTGGCGGACCTTCTGCTCGTGATCGGATCGTGGTCCAACTGCATCTGATCGACACCTCGAGTGAAACAGCACGACCCCGGCACCTGGTGCCGGGGTCGTTTCTTTTTCGGATCTCGCGTTCGATCAGGCGGGGCAGGGGTCGTAGTTGATGGCCTCGCGGATCGTGTTGTCCTCGTTCATCAGGATGACGCGGGGGTGGTGCCGGGCCGCCTCTTCGTCGGTCATGTGCGCCCAGTGGATGATGATCACCTTGTCGCCCGGGGATGCCAGGTGGGCGGCGGCGCCGTTGATGCCGATGATGCCCGATCCGGGCTCGCCTCTGAAGACGTACGTTTCGAACCGTGATCCGGTCTCGCAGTTCGCGACGAGGATCGCGTCGTTGGGTCGGATGCCGGTTGCGTCAAGCAGGTTCGCGTCGATCGTGAGGGAGCCCTGGTAGTCGGGGCGGGCCTCGGTGACGACGGCCTGGTGGATCTTGCTGTGGAGTACTTTGCGGATCATGGGACCGGGAAGTATAGCAGCCGCTCCGCGGCGATTCATCCCGCGGGCACGGAGTGGGTCCGCGGCAGGAAGAGGAACTCGATGCCGGCTTCGGCGAGCATGGTCCGCGACTTCTCGATGCTGTCGGCCCAGTGCTCGTCACCGGCTCCGAACTCCCACGACACGACCCGGGCGATGCCCGCCTGGATGATGGCCAGTGTGCACTGGATGCACGGGAAGAAGGTGGAGTACAACGTGCAGCCGACGGGCGAGACGCCGTGGCGTGCGCACTGGATGATCGCATTCAGTTCGGCGTGACAGACCAGATCGTACTTGGCTGGGCGTGTGAGCCGCTCGGGGTGGTCCTCCACGCCGCTGGGCAGCCCGTTGAAGCCGGTGCTGCAGATGCGGTTGTCCGGGGAGACAATCACGCACCCCACGCCCCGGCTCGGGTCCTTGCTCCAGGTCGCGATGCAGTCCGCGAGTTCCAGAAATCGCTGATCCCATTTTATGTCCATCCCTCCATGGTACATCGCGTACCGATCCGGCATCTGGTACAAGATCCGTCATGGAGCCCACGTGCCCCCAGCATGTACTGACCCTGCTCGTGGTTGGCGGTCCCGCCATGGAGCGGATCGACCTCGTCGGTGATGGGCCCTGGGTGCTGGGCCGGGCCAGTGCGAGCGACTGCATCTTCGACGATCCCAGCATTTCACGCCGGCACGCCGGCATCGAGCGTGGGGATGAGGGGCCGGTCCTGGTCGATCTGGAGAGCAGCGGGGGGATCCTGCTGAACCGCATCCGCGTCGAGCCGGGTCACCCCGAACCACTGTCCGATCGGGACATGATCGTCATCGGACCCTGGACCCTGCTGGTGCGTCTCGTCGGGGGAGGCCAGACGGAGCCGAGTCTCGAATCCACGGAGTCGCCACGTACGGAGCAGCCGGATGACGCAGCCCGCGAGGATGCGCTCTACGCGACCCGGGACAGCATCTTCCTGCGGCTGCGTGCCGACGGCACCATCGATCGAGAACTCGGCTGGAACGAGTTCGCGGAGAAGTACTCCCGCGTCATCGCCGGCTTTGCACGCAACGCCGGTCTGCGAGCGCAGGAGATCGACGACGTGCTGCAGGATGTCCTCATGGGATTCTTCCGCGTCTCCGCCGACTTCAACTACGACCCCACGAAGGGGAGGTTCCGCGGATATCTGAAGCGGGTCACCCTCAATGCGATCCGTTCCCGATTCCGACGTCGGCGGCCCGATGTCAATGTCGATCCCGAGTGGGAACTCCCCGCCCACGACGAGGCATCCGATGCCGCATGGGACCGCCAGTGGACGGAGCAGTTGTTCTTCCGCGCGATGGATCGGGTCCGGGACCGGGTCGAGGAGCGGACCTGGAAGTCGTTCGAGCTCTACGGCCTGCGGGGGACGGCGATCGATGCCGTGGCCGAGGAGACCGGCATGACTCCGGAGGCGATTCGCCACGCCAAGATGCGGATCACGAGGCAGATCCGCGCCGTCGTGGACGAACTGCGGGCCGACGAAGGCTGATCATCGCTCCGGTGCGGGGAGGCCGTCGGCGGTCCGGGTCCCGTCGTCCGGTCGGAGGATCTCGAGGGAGCGGATGCGAAGTTCCGCATCGTCGTCGCCGTGCAGTCGCAGTCCGAAGCGGCCGGTCGGAGGCAGAGACTCCTCGGTCGCATCCATCGTCTTGCTGCCGTCGACGTGCACCACGATCCGGGAGCCCGCCGCGGTGATGGTCATGGTGTGCCAGTCGTCCGGCCCGTGATCCAGGATCGCTTCCGGGCCGGATGCACCGGACTGCTCACGGAAGCGGACCCCGGCGGTTCCCCGCGCGGTCATGAACTCGAGGCGTGCGGTGAAGTCGCCGAGGGGTCGATTCAGCATCAGTCGGCCGTCGGGACCGCCGTCGGCCGACCGGCGGCCGACGAGTACACCGTCTTCGATGCTCCATCGTCCTTCGCCCGAAGCGTCCCACTCTTCCAGCGATGCGCCGTCGAACACGGGATGCCACCGGTGCCGACCCAGGGGAGTCAGGGCGAGGTTCCTCCATCGCACGTCGCACTCTCCGCCGTGGACCTGCAGCGCGACGACCCCCTCCAGATCGGTTGCGTCGTAGGCATCCACGCACGGGACGCCGTTGACCCAGGTCCGGATGCGAGGGCCTTCCATGATGATGCGAAGATGGTTCCATCGTTCCGGAATGAAGGCGGACCGGGCCGTCGCATCGTCGGCCAGCGTTTCCAGCCATCCCCGACGCAGTTCGTCGTACAGCCCGCCGGTCCACGCCCGCTCGCTGGTGTCGATCTCGATCTGGTAGCCGCGCACGGCCTTGCCGTCGGCGGTCACCTCGCTGCGCACCTGGACGCCGGAGTTGCTGCCGGGTGCGGGCATGAACTCCATTTCAAGCTCGAAGTCTCCCAGGCTCCTGGGGAAGACGTGGAATGAGTTGCGCGGTTCGTTGCCTCTTCCGTGCAGCACACCGTCTTCGATGCTGTATCGCGCGGTTCCCACGGTGGACCATGCATCCGTGGCCAGCGGATCGAATCTGTCCTCGGTGGGAACTGATCGCCCCAGTTCATCCATCCATGTCGACCATGCCTTCTCCGGGGCAGCGGTGTCGGCATGGCCGCGATGGATCCACATCCGGTATTCCAGGGTGAAGGATTCGCCCGATGGAATCATGCGGGAGGCGATGCCGGGCCAGGCGATGCCGAGAACGCCGTACGGTCGAAGCTGCCAGGCAGGCGGATAGTCGTCGCCGGCGGGATAGGGCATCAGGGTGACGCCGGATGGTCCCGGGGCGTTCTCGAAGGTGGCTGAATAGTCGGCCCATCGGAAGGGACGCCGGTCCAGATCGGCATCCACCACGCCGCGATCGGTGGTGATGCGTTCGTTCGTTCGCGGGGCCAGGCGGATGAGATGTCCGCCGTATCCCTTGGGTGATGCCGCGCCCTGAAGGGTGACCGGTCGTTCGCCCGCGGTGATCGTGGCCCGGATGTCGATCGCCCGACCCCGGGCGTCGGCCGGGTGCACCCGCCACACGGTCGATTCACGTGCGACGACCGCGCCGTCGGCCATGACCCACGAGTTGGCCGCCGTGAGGACGGCCACGCCGTCGGCCGGTGAAAGTTCGAGTGTCTCGTTCAGGGTCCGGATTCCCCGGAGATGCCACTGGTCGACCGCATCCGTTCCGATCCGAATGCGCGGCCACATCATGGCCACACCCCGGTGGTGAGGATGGTCGGACGGAAAATCGTCGGTCAGCACCTCGCCGTCGAGTCCGAACAGGGGGTGCACGTAGCAGGATCGGGTGCGGTCTTCGGGAAGGCCCGCGGTCAGCTGATCGCCATGGTTGTAGATCAGCACGGGACGACCGTCTTCGCGAAGCATCGAACGACCCGGGCCCGCCGACTCGAGCGTGAACGCCGCTCCGCACCATCCGGAGGGCAGCAGTGCCAGGCACATGATCGTTCGAACCATGGACGGATCCTAGTGCAGCCTGCGATCGGATGTCTCGATGCGGGTGCGTCGCAGAAAGTCGGCGTAGTCGGTGCCCCCGGTCCCGATCGCCCGGTCCCGATCCGGGGCCTGGCCGGTGATGTAGCGCATCGTGATCTGCTGGTGCGTGCGCCGGAAACGAACCAGGCCGTCGATGCACTCGTCGTAGCGGGCGGCCAGCCTTCCATCGTCTTCGACCACCGTGCGGAGTGAGTCGCCTTCCTCCAGCCATTCGATGAACCGGCGGTGCCTCGGCGGCATGTAGCGGCGCATGGCCTGGAGGAACGGTCGGGTTCCAGGATGTTCGTGGGGGACCGAGAGTGCGGCATCGAATGCATTCAGCAGCGACGACTGTGCGGCGCTGCCGCCGTGCAGCGTCACCGGCTCGGAATCGATCCCCTCGTAGACCACGCCGGGCTCGGGCCATCCACTGAGAAAGGGTCGGATCCGGCGGTAGAAGACCGCATGCCGGCATCGCTCCTCCATGCGTTCCAGCACTCTGGTCATCTCGAGGATGGTTTCGGAGACGTGGTCGAGGTGTTCGGCGACTCCGTCGTGCCGGTTCCGGTCGATGGCCAGTCGCAGGCCGACGAGAGCGGGAAGCGCGCGGGCCCCGGTGGCTTCGATCTCCGCCGTGAGCAGGTAGAACCATTCCTCGTCGGGGCCGCCCCGGAAGCATTGGAGTGCCCGCAGGTTCTCGGCGACGATGGGGCCGCTCGGGTCGAGTCGCCGCCAGTTGTGAAGCACGATCGATGCGTGCGCGATGATCATGGGGCGTTCGAGCCGGTTTGCGACGGCATTCCATGCCCGACAGAGCCCGGCGGGAAGCCGCAGTCCGGGATCCGGTTCGCAGAATACGTGGGCGTTTCCGAACACCGAAAGCAGCAGCATGGCCCGTCGAAGTTCGGCGGGGTTTCGCAGGTCGTCGGTGTCGACGTCGGGAAGCTCTCGGATCGCCCGTCGCGCAGTCCCGATGGCGATCAGTGCGGACAGATCGCTCCCGAGCTGGTCCCACGCGGACCATCGCGCAGGCATGCGCTCCAGCGGGTCCTCGGGTGGCAGGAAGCCCCGGTCCGGATCCACGTCGAATCGCTCCAGCACCCGGTTGATCTCGAAGGTGTTCACGCAGTGTCCGTCCCGGAAAGGAAGGGGGCTCTGTTGCCGCGACCCGTCTGGCAGGAGAGGACGGCGATCAGCATCAGGGCGCAGCCGACCAGTTGCACCCCTCCGAGACGATCGTCCAGCAGCAGGTAGCCGGCGACGGCGGCGAAGACGGCCTCGAGCCCCAGGAGCATGGCGGCGTGGGCGGGCGGTGCCGTTCGCTGGCCGACGATCTGGAAGGTGAACGCCACGGATGTCGCCATGATGCCGCTGTAGAGCAGGTACCAGCGGGTCTCCCAGATCGCCTCCATGGGAAAGCCTTCCACGACGAAGGCCGTGATCAGGCAGAGCACGGTCGCGACGAGGCTCTGGATGACGGTGAGACGGATCGGATCCGCCCGCACGGTGGCCCAGCCGATGAGCAGCACCTGGACCGCCCATGCGATGGTGCCCAGGAAGACGAGCAGGTCGCCGATTCGTACCTGACTCGGATCGTAGATGCTCAGGAGGTAGAGGCCGACCGTGGCCAGGAGGATTCCCAGCCAGGTTCTCGGAAGAATCCGGTATCCCACCGCCAGGCCGAGGATCGGCACCAGTACGACGTACAGACTCGTGATGAAGCCGGCGTTGCTGGCGGTCGTGGAGTCGATGCCGACCTGCTGCAGCAGTCCACCGGCGGTGATCGCGACACCGGCCAGTCCGCCGCCGATCAGCAGTGCACGCCGGGAGGCGGTCGTGTTCCCGCTGGTGGAGGATCGCGGGCGAAGCAGCAGCAGCGGGAGCAGCGAGACGGTGGCGATCAGGAATCGCACCGCCGTGTAGGTGTAGGGGCCGAGCGTCTCCATGCCGGCCTTCTGGGCCACGAATCCGAGGCCCCAGATGATCGCCGTCAGCAGGAGAAGCACGTCGGCTCGCAAGGTGGCGATCTTCATGTCATGCCCATGCGTCGTGAGGCGGGTTCGATTCGATACACTGCTTCCATGCTACCGATTTGGGAGATCCTCGCCCTGCTGCTGCTGGGCTTCTGTGCGGGCTCGCTCGGTGGCTTGATCGGAATCGGTGGTGGGGTGATCACGATTCCCGCTCTGTCGCTTCTCTTCGGTCACGACATCCATCTGGCCCAGGCCGCTTCGATGAACGTCGTGGTGTTCGTCGCCATTCCCGCCGCCATCCGTCACTACCGTCAGAATTCGCTGCCGCGGGGACTGCTTCGATCGGTCATTCCGCTCGGCGTGGTGGGGATCGTCCTGGGCGTCCTGTTGAACAACAGCATTCCGACGGCACCCATGGAGAAGATTTTCGGGGTCTTTCTCGTCTACGTCATCGGTGTCAACATCAGGAAGCTGGTGGTGGGCAAGCCGATCGGAGCGGATACGGTGCCGGATGTGTCCACGGGCCGGGGGCTCTCGGTCGGGGCGACGGCCGGTTTCGGTGCGGGCCTTCTGGGCATCGGCGGCGGGCTCATCACGGTGCCGCTGGCCCAGCACCTGTGCCGCGTCACCCTACCCCATGCGATTGCGGTGTCGGCCTGCCTGATGTCGTTCACGTCGGTCATCGGCGCCGCGGTCAAGGACTCCACCCTGCATCTGATCTCCGATCAGGCCACGGGTGAGCCGTTGCGTGCCCTGGATGCGATTCAGATGTCGCTGTGGATCATTCCCACCGCCATTGTGGGTTCATGGATGGGCGCACGCATGACGCACCTGCTTCCGCTCCGTGCGATCAGAACCGTCTTCATCGTCGCCATGATGATCGGGGCGGGCAAGATGCTCTGGCCCTGAGGTTCATTCGTAGAAGCGAAGATCGAGCACCAGCGGCGCGTGATCGGATAGCAGCGTGTCGGACGACGTCAGGGCGGCTGCGCTGACTGCTGCCGGTTCCAGCCGGGCCGTGTCGAGGACGAATCCGCCGGTTGCGACGAGGGTGCCCGTCGAATGGAGCACGTAGTCCAGGCGACCCGGCGTGAAGGACGAAGATGCATCGCTCCACGTGGCGTTCGAGGACGCATCGAGGTGGATCGGATTGGCGACGGCCATGTCGCCCCGCCCGGTACGGGTACCCGCGAGCACATCCAGAGGGATCCTGCTCCCGACGAGATTGAGGTCCCCGCCGATGATCACTCCCGAGATGCCGCGGGTCGCGGTTCGTGCGATCGTACGGGTGGTGGATCGGGCGAAGGCGCGGTCCCGCTGATCGTGCTCGTTGACGATTCCCTCGAGGGTCTCCGCGATCGCCATCGTCTCGGCAATGCGCACCATGTCCGCGTCGTCTCCCGGTCCGCCGCAGCATTTGAGATGCACCGAGGCGGCCAGCAGCGTTCCGTGTCCCGGAGTCGGTGCCCCGATGATCGCGGCCCGTACGATCCGATCGGGAGCGTCGGGACGTCGGATCGGGTTGCCCGGGTGGAGTTGAACTCCGCCCCGGGCGGCGGCCATCGAGCGCAGGCCGCTTCCGATCGGCGAGGCGGCCACGTTCCACGGTCGGGGGTCGCGGCCGAGTGTGGTGTTGAGGAATTCCGCGACCTCGCGGGCGGTCTGCTCATCCTCCAGTTCCTGAAGGAGCAGGATGTCCGGCTGCAGCGCGGTGAGGATTCGTGCCGAGCGTGCGGGCTCGTGCAGGAGTCGTCCGTAGAGGACATTCCAGCTGACGACGCGGATCCCGCCATCGGGGCGGTCCGGGAGCCGGGTGGCCCGTGCGTTCGATGGCGACGGGGCGTGCGGTTCGAATCGGGTCCGGTGGACGGTTCCGTCCGGTCCGGTGCGCATCGTGATGGTGCCGCCCGCTTCGCATGGGGCGGCCAGCATCATCTCGAACTCCGACGATGCGATGGTGGGTGCGAACATGAAATCGACGTCGTAGGGTGATCCGTCGTGCCACACTCCGTTCCGCTGCGATTGGAAGCCGACGCCCCGGCCGGAATCCTGAGGACTGAAGACGATCCGCATGTCCGCCGCCGACGAGTCGTCGAAATTCAGTTCCAGCGACCACGGTGCATCGAGATTCTGCAGGCTGACGGGGGCAGTGGCCAGACGGAGTCGGATCCACAGATGTTGTCCGTCGGACACCGCCGACAGATCATCCGTGCTGGGGACCGCGGCCCAGTCGGCGAATGCGCCGTCGATCACGACGCCGTGGCACGCGTGCCGATCGGATGAAGTGGTGCAGCCGCCGAGTGCGCTCAGGATCGCTGCAAGCAGGGACCAAAAAAAGAAATGCCGCCGTGTGCGAAGCGAAGAGTACGGCGGCATTTCTGCTTTCAGTCCCCCCGGACTGGAACGGAACACGAAAGAGGAAACGTGCTCCGATAGACCCGATGTCGATGGCATGATGGTGGGGTTGTAGAGCATCACGAGCGGCCTTGCGAACCGATTCGGTCCATGGTGCAGCGGGAATTGAAGGGTCCCCTCACCCCATGGTCCTGACCAACGTCAGGGCTCAAGCGACAAAGGCAAATGCCTCCCACCGTCGCCATCAGACCCCCATGCTAGCAACCAGTCGGCCCCGCACCAAGGGCCATTTTGCCGGATCATGGGGCAGGGGCCAGGCAGGGATCAGGCGTGGTTTTGGGCCATTTATCCACAATTCCTTCCGCCGCCCCCAGTCATCCCGCCTGCGGTCGGTGTGTTGTCGTGTGATGCCTGGATAGGCTGTTGGCATCATGCTCGCAATCATGCTGCTGGTTCTGGGGTTCTGGGGGGGAGGGGGTGACGCGCCCGCGGCCGAAGCCGGCCTGCGTATTCTCGCTTCACCGTCCTACCGGCTGCACACGGATCTCCCCGACGAGGAGGCCCATTCGCTCAGCGCTCATCTGGAAGTCATGAACTCCGCGTATCGGGAGCTGTTCAGCGGATTGCGCATGCCGCCGGCCAGCGTCATGGACGTCTACGTCTTTCAGACGCAGCAGGGCTACCTGCGGGCGCTCCGAAGGGACTGGTCGGTCGACGGGACCGGATCGGGGGGGATGTTTGTGATCCGCGGATCCAAGCGAGCGGTGCTGACGTGGAAGGGCAACCAGGGGCTGGGGCGGGTTCGCTCCGTTCTCCAGCACGAGGGATTCCATCAGTTCGCAGCGGAACTCTTTCCCGGTCTGCCGCTCTGGGCGAACGAGGGGTTGGCGGAACTCTTCGAGCATGCAGTGGTCGTGGACCAACGCGTCGTGCTGGGCGAGGCGCCCGCCGACAGCGTCGCGATGCTTCGCCGGGCCCGGGACGGCAATGCGCTCCTGCCGTTCAATGCGTTCTTCGAGATCGACTCGTCCGAATGGGGCAGCCATGTCCGCAGTGGTGCGGCGGGCCTGCAGTACACCCAGGCGTGGGGGCTGGTCCACTTTTTTCTGTACGCCCGTGAGGGTCGCTGGCAGCGTCCGTTCCTGTCCTTCCTGGAGCAGTTGAACCGGGGCATGGAATGGTCTGCGGCGTTTCGGTCGTGCTTCAACGTCGATTCGTGGTCCGAGATCCAGGGGGAGTTTCTCGCCTACCTCGATGCGATGCGACCAGCCGACTACCGGTCGATCATCCAGCAGCTCGAATTCATGGCGGTCGGGATGCAGACGCTCGCCGCGGAGGGGGTCTATCCCGGCTCACTCCAGGTCCTTGGGCAGCAGTTGCAGAATCGGTCGTTCGAGTTCACCTCGCAGCTCTTCGAGACGCCGCGGACGATGCGGGCGGACGATCCATCGCTCTACCGTCTGCCACCGGGTGGCGATGGTCAGGCCTCCCCACGCTTCGTGCTGGCGGACGATCGTGGTCGTCCCGTCGGCGGTTCGCTCCTCAAGCGGCCATGGAACATCGGGACCGCGGGGCTCGAGCCGCGCAACTTCATGGTCTGGTGGGATCGGGGCACGCGGGGCTGGACCTTCCGGCTCGACTACGAGTGATCGTGCTGGTCCGACCTCCGATCCCAGATCTCGATGACGATGTCGTAGACCCGGGGGTTGTCGGCGTTCGCAGCGTATTTGGAATCGATGACGTACGGACCGATGATGCTTCGCACGTAGACGCTGGAGCCGCCCAACTTCCTGGCGTTCTCCTCGATCCAGGAGGTCAGTTCGGCCTGGGTGAGCTGCTTTCCGGTTCGTGTTCCCAGCAGGTGCCCGTTGGGTCGTGGGACCGAGGTGTAGACCACACTGCCGTCGGGGGCAATTGAATACGGGCCCGGAATGGAGACGGGATCCGTCGTCGCGATTCGTTCGGGGGTCGTGTCGGTTTCGGGGATGGCGCGATTGACCTCGCAGCCGGCAGCGGCGGCGAGGACCAGTATTCCAATGCGAGACGCGATCGACTTCATCGATCTCATTCTATCCATCCGCCGCGGATGTGGTGCGTGGCCGCCCCCGTACCGTCGATTGCGAGTTCGCAACCAAGGCTACGAGGGCCGCCTCCGATCATGGCCGGCCCTCGTCACCGATTCGTGGCCCGATGGATGCCAGGAGTTGCAGTCCCATCGGGCCAGATTTCATCGCCGTCGTCGACGCCTCCCCGGAAGCAGGGCGGCCACGGGCAGCAGGCCCAGTACGGCGGGTCCCGGAAGGGCCCTCAGGGAGACTCCGTCGACGAGCGTGCCGAGGGTGTCGGAGATGCTCAGGTCGCTGAGTCGGAGCGAGGTCAGATCGCTGTCTGTCG
This sequence comes from Phycisphaerales bacterium UBA854, assembly GCA_002295885.1. Taxonomy (GTDB): domain Bacteria; phylum Planctomycetota; class Phycisphaerae; order Phycisphaerales; family SM1A02; genus UBA854. The sequence goes on along the minus strand of DBGM01000011.1, from coordinate 146,004 downwards.
TCACCACGAGCTCGAAGTACTGCCATGCGGTGTCGCTCAGGCCGATGCCGGAGGCCGTACCGTCGAACACGACTTCGCCATCGAACTCGATCAGGAGGCGGTTATCGTCGACGCCGGGACGAGCGGAGAAGGCGAAGCCCAGCAGGTAGTCCTGTCCCGAACTGGTCACGACATCCTGGACGATGGTGCTGGATCCCTGTTCGCCTTCGAACCATGCCCCGCCATTCTCGTCTGAATCGAGTTCGAGCCACTGTTCGCCTTCGAAGGCCGTCCATCCTCCGACGCCACGCTGGATTTCGATCGACGGTCCCGCCTCGAGGGTCCATCCGGGAATGGCGTCGTAGATCGACCAGGTGCCCAGGACCTCGGACTGCTCGAAGCCGCCGTTGACGATGAGATTGGCCATGCAGTCTGGTGCATACAGCAACAGCATGACTCCCGGCAACACCGGGAATGTTCGTCGTGTTCGTCGCATGATGTCGGTATCCAGTTCCCCCCACCCGGTTGAACTGAAGTCTCCTCTCTCGAATCTTCCGGACGGCGATCCTGCGTCGCGTCGTATGCATGTACGTGCCGATGGCGCAGATGGTTCCGTCTGCGCCGGAGTTCGCCGCAGATGATGCAGGGCGGTCGGAGAACGAGGTTGAATAATCGTTGCAATGCGTGGCGGTCATGCAGGACGGGATCGTCGAGTCCGATGAAATGCCGGGTAGAATCAAATCATGCTTCAACGAACACTGCTGCTGCTTGCCACGACCATTCTTCTCGGTGCGTGTCAGAGTGTGGTCGGAACCGGTCGATCGCAGTTGAACGTTCTTTCGCATGCGCAGGAGATGACCTTGGGTCAGGAGGCCTTCGATGCCGCGACCGCCGATGCATTGCTGGTGCGTGAGGGGAAGGACGCGGCCATGGTCCGCCGAGTCGGCGAGCGGATTCTGGATGCGGCGTGGAAGCTGTATCCGGGCAATCCCGCCGAGGGATACGACTGGGAGTTTGTACTGATCCGTGAGGACCGCATCAATGCCTGGGCGGCTCCCGGCGGCAAGATTGCCATCTACACCGGACTGCTCGACGTGACGCAGGATGAATCCGGATTGGCGGTGGTCATCGGCCACGAGGTCGCGCATGTCCTTGCACGCCACAGTGGGGAGCAGTTGAGTCAGGCGCTGCTGATGCGTGGGGTGATGTCGGCGGGTTCCTCCGCGCTGGGTGACATGGACCCTGCCACGCGGGAGTCGGTGATGCGTGCGATGGGAGTGGGATCCCAGTACGGTCTGGTGCTGCCCTTCAGTCGCCTGCACGAGGCGGAGGCCGACGAGATCGGACTCTTCCTCACGGCCGCTGCGTGTTACGACCCCGAAGCCGCGATCGGCGTGTGGGAGCGGATGGCCGCAAGCGGTGCGTTGCGTCCGCCCGAGTTCCTTTCGACGCATCCGGATCCCTACAACCGTCTGGAAGCCCTTCGGCGTCTGATGCCCGCGGCGATGGTCGTCTACGAGCGGTGCGACTGATCAGGGGGTCCGGGGGCTGCCCGATGGGGTCGGAAATCCGCCACGCCCTCGGGGCCGCTGCCCGCGCTGCTTCTTCATGAATTCGTGCAGGGACCGTTGTTCGTCGGGTGAAAGGGTGCCGTCGTTGTCCGCATCAAATCGCCGGCGGAGTTCCTCGCGCTGTTCGCGTCGATCACGCTTTCGCTGCTCGTGATGCAGTTCTGCGCGTCTTCGCTCCGTCTGATCGAGCACTCCGTTCCGATCGAGGTCGAAATCGTCCAGCATGCGGTCGAGGTGCTCCTGCGGGGGGCCGTCGCCGCGGGCCCGAATTCGGCTGCCGAGGATGCGGCGTTGGGTCGGATCGAGCAGTTCGACGAACTCCTCGAACCGGAGCGAGCCGGCGTGACGACGTTCGGATCGGAGTCGGGTCTCCTCCTGAGTGAGTTTGTCGACGGTTCCGAGATTCGGATCCTCCGTGGTCAGTTCGGCTGAGATCATGTTGCGAATGTCACGGATCCGATCTCCGAACAGTTCGGCCTCCTCTTCGTGTTCCGTCTGAAGGATTTCGAATGCCGCTCGCTGCTCCGGAGAGAGTTGGAGCGATTGGCAGACCCGTGCAATGCTGGCCAGTCGCCATTGGCGTGGACGCTCTGCGGAGGCAGGGGCTTCGCCCCAGCCGATGAACGCACCGGCCACGAAGAACAGGTTGAACAGGGCCGAGCAGATGAGCAGGAAGAGCAGTGATCGTCTGGTCATGGTGCGCCCTCCTCGAAGTCGAGGCCGAGGAACTGATCATGCAGTGCGTCGCTCGATTCATCGGTGAAGACTTCGAAGGTCGCCGTCGCGATCAGATCCGCGTTCGGTGATGCGTTCGGGAAGGTCGACCAGCGTCCCGCGACGAATCCGAGTGCGGCGATTCCCACCGCGGCGGCGGCGGCGAACCATCGTGCCCGGTCCGAGCCGCGGAATGAGATCGGAGCCTCCGGCTGGAGAATGAAATGCAGACGCCGCAGGGTGTTCGGGGAGACCTTCTCGGCCACCGGGGACCCGTCGGTACGAAGTTCGCTTGCGAATCGGCGGAGGTCCGGGTCCGAAGCCAGTGCAGCCTCAACGGCGGCGGCGTCCCGTTCCTCGAGCGTTCCGTCGATCCATCCGGCCAGGACATTGGGGTCCAGGTCGTGGGCATCCCCGGTCAGTGGCTCGAGATAGGACCGGGCGAGTTCGGCGTCTTGATGTGGTTCAAGCGGATTCTGGGTCATCGTGGTGTCTCGTTGGTTCTACGTCTCATTGGGTGGGAATATCCCCGTTGCCGGGGTGATTTCAATCGGGCCGGAGTTCGGGGTCCGGCATGGCCTTCCGGAGGCGTTCCAGTGCCTTGTGCTTGGTGCTGCGGATGGTCTGTTCGCCCACTCCCAGGATCGCCGCCGCCTCCGGTACCGATCGCTGATCCTGGAATAGGAGAGCAATCACGAGTCGCTGGCGATCCGTGAGCAGGTGCAGCGGAGCCAATCGTTCCAGCGGTTCCGAGGATCCTGCCCCGGGGGTGGGAGGCGCCTCGGGTTCCGAGGCATTCTCGTCGTCGATCGATTTCACCGGGGCGCGTCGGCGTCGAAGCGCATCGATGGTGGTGCTGCGGGCGACGATGGTCAGCCAGGTGACCAGAGAGGCCTTGGCGGGATCGAAGGAAGCCAGGAGCCGGAAGTCGTTCTTGACGAGTCGGAGGTAGACGCTCTGGAGCAGATCTTCGGCGTCCGGCAGGGCCGGGTCGTTCAGTTGGGACCCCGCCGTCCTGCGGATCGCCGCCATGACGACTCCGGCGGTTTCGTCGCAGAACCGGTCCCAGGCTCCAAGATCACCCTCGAGGCAGGATTTCAGATCGATTTCCGGCGGCATGGGGCCTCAGTGGGCAAATCCTGGATTGGCATCGGGGCTACGAATCGTCGCCGTCTCCCGGGATGATACGGGCCCGGGGCCCGTAGAATGAATGGATCGAACGGCCATTGCAGCCACAAGGAGAGAATCATGCAGATCCGACTCAGTACCAACCTCGCTCTTGCCTTCGGGGCATTCAGCCTGCTCGTGATCTCCAGTCCGGGAACGGCTCAGCAGCGACCCGGCATGGATCCCAACGAACGCCAGGCCCTGCTGGAGCGGTTCGACGCCGATGGCGACGGAAAGCTCAGCCAGGAGGAGCGGGGCAGGTTGCGCGAGTACATGAATCAGCGCGAGCAGCGTGGCCGTGAGGATGAGGCCCGTCAGGGCCGCGAAGGCCGCGAAGGCCGTGGCGGCCGTGGTCGCGGCGGATCACGTGAAGTGCTTCGCTTCATGACCCGTCCGGACTACATGATGAGTGATCTTCAGATCCTGAACGAGGTGCTGGACCTTCAGGAGGATCAGCAGCCCATCGTGAGCCTCATCTTCGAGGACTACGATTCGTCGTTCCGCAGTGCCGTCGAACTGCTGGAGATGTCCCTCGAGGACATCGACGCCAGCCGCCCCGAGCCGACCGAGGCCATGCAGGAGCAGCAGCAGATGATCCGCGAGCAGATGCGCGAGGTCCGCAACGAGACCCGTGAACTGCGTCGGGCGATGATGGAGCGGCAGCGTCAGGTGCAGGAAGAGGGTGGCGATCCCGAGCAGGACCAGGGCATGCAGGATATCCGTCGGGAGATGGAGGACGCCCAGAACGTCATCCGCCAGAACATCGAGGAATACCGCGCCCAGCGGGACCAGTTCGAGGCGACGGACGAGATGCAGGAGCTCTCCGCCCTGGGGCTGTCCGTGCTTCGCACCTTCTCGGCCCAGAAGCTGGAGCTTCGACTGGCCCTGGAGGAGGAGCTGAAGGCGGTCCTGGTGGAACAGCAGCTCGAGCAGCTCGCCGAGCTCGACCGGGTGCTCCGCCGCTCGAAGCAGCTTCGACTCGGACGACTGTCCGGCGAGTCGGTCGATCTGTACGTCGTCCTGCGTGACATGCGTCCGGAGCTGGACGCGGAGACGACGGTCGAGATCGATTCCATGCTCGAGAACTACGGCATCGATCTGAACGCGGCGCTCGTGAGCCGGCAGCAGTTCGACGAGTCCGGACAGCTCAGCATGTACGAGGCGATGCAGTCCCGTGACTACGAGAAGTCGCTGGACATGATGAAGCGTCGATTCCAGATGCAGAAGGTCGTGCGGGACACCAACGATCAGTACATCGAGATCATGGCCGGGATTCTTCCGGCCGAGCAGGCCGTCGAGTTCCGGTCCGCGGCGCTGGAAACCGGATACCCGCAGATCTACCGCTCGTCGCGCGTCACCCGCGCGATCGAACGGGCGCGGGAGATCGAGGAGATCAGTCCCGAACTGCTCGAGGCGCTCGATGCCATCGAGCTCTCCTACGGCATCGATTCCACGCCGCTGCTGGAACGAATGCTGATGGCGGTTCGCATGAATGAACGGCCCCGTGAACTCGATTTCCTCCAGCGTCGGGTGGACAACGACTGGAACTGGGGGCGTCGCGGTGGTGATGATGATGAAGATCCCATCCGAGCGGCCGAAGAGTCCCGTCGCGATCTCGATCGCACCTACATGGATCGTCTGGAGACCCTGCTCGGTGAGGAGCAGTTCGAGGCGATCGCCGGACGTGGCGGCCGAGGGGGCCGTGGCGGACCGGGTGACTTCAACAATGCAGAGGTCATCGCCGAGTTCGATGCCGACGGCGACGGCCAGCTCAACGAAGAAGAGCGGATGGCTGTGGTTCGTGCCATGAGATCCAGGTTCGGCAACGACCGTCCTGACGGTGGACCCAACGGTGGCCGGGGCGGCCGCGGTGGTGGCCCCGGTGGTGCGCGCGGTGGTCGCGGCGGTGGCGGCGGCGGT
>DBGM01000011.1:35195-140315 GCA_002295885.1 Phycisphaerales bacterium UBA854 | reverse complement strand
GCGGCGGTGGCGGCGGCGGTGGTCGTCCCTGATCAATGAACTTCGGCCGGGCACCCTCGGGGGTGCCCGGTTGTGCATTGGCATCGTGCACCCGAAACCTTTATTCTCTTTCCAGTCGTGAGCATGGAGTCGTACCGCGTGATGACGAATATGGAACACTGGCAGGGAATCGGACTCGTTCCGGGTGAAGTGCAGCTTTCGGACTGGTCCGACCAGTGGTCGTCCCTGTTCGAGGAGGAAGCCGCCCGGATCACGGAGGCCTGCGGCGAAGTCGAGATTCGACTCGAGCATGTCGGTGGAACCAGCATCGACGGGGCCAGAAGCCGGCCGATGATCGACATTCTGCTGGGCATCGAGCACCTGCGCGACTCCGGGGCTCTGATCGAGCCTCTGAAGCAGATCGGGTACCGGTGCCACGGTGAGAACGGCGTTCCGGGCCGACGGCACTTTACGCGTTCGGTGGACAGGCGCTGCATGGTGAATCTCGAGCTGTTTCAGCTCGATTCAGAATCATGGGAGCGGATCCTGACCCTTCGCGACCGGCTTCGATCGGACGCGAATCTGCTCGGACAGTACGTTGATCTGAAGACCGATCTCCAGTCCAGATTCCCCGACAATCCCGGGGCGTACCAGGACGGAAAGGCCGTCTTCGAGGAATCCGTACTCGCCGGAGAATGATGTCTGCAGCCCCGTCGCACGACATGCCGATAGGCGATCGGTACGGGAGTGCCGAATCATGCAGGCATTGATACCACTGGTAGGCCGAATACTGCTCGCCTCGATTTTCCTCTGGTCGGCCATCAAGAGCATCCGGACGTTCGAGACGACCGCGGAGATGATGCGGTCGCACGGCATCGTCGTGCCGCAGTTGCTGCTGCTCGGTGCGATCGTGTTCCTCCTACTTGGAAGCATCGCCGTGATCCTGGGCATCAAGGCGCGGTGGGGAGCGGTGCTGCTGATCCTTTTCTTGATTCCGACCACGATCATCTTCCATCCCCCGACCGGTGATGAAGAGAGTCTGATCCACTTCATGAAGAACCTCGGTCTCATGGGAGGACTGCTGCTGATCGTCACCTTCGGTCCGGGTGTCGTGAGTTTCGACGGTCCGGCGCCTCCGATGAAGAAGTGGTCACCGATCGGGGCAGGGGCCCCAGTCCCCGATCACCCTCAGCAGATCCCCCGTATCGACGTATCCGTCCCCATCGATGTCCGCGTTCGGGTTGGTCGAGTTCCACCACGCCAGCACCGCCAGCAGATCGGGCACATCCACCCGGCCACTTCCGTCGAGGTCCGCGGGACAGGGGGGGGCGATCAGGGGTTCGGGATATTGATCCGGTGTCGCCCACGCCAGATTCGGGACCGTCTCCGGCACCCACTCATCGCGCGGCTCGTCGAACGGTGTGATCGATACCGATGCGATCAGCAGTTCGGTTTCGTCGAAGGACGGTGTGCCCCCCCATCCGGTCTCGCCGAGGTACCCCGAGGCGGGGAACCATGCTCCGATCCAGAACCGTGCCGCCCGGAAGGGCACGTTTCCCTGGCCGAATTCGACGTCGTACAGCTCGTCGATGAGGACATCGTCGAAGTACCAGCGGACGCAGCCCGGTTCATCGCGGGTGTCCCCGTTGTCGCCAAGATCACTGCCGCTGTGCCATTCGATGGCGTAGTCGTGGTAGATCCCGTCCCGACTGTCCTGGGCGATGTCCACGATGTCTCCGTATGCATTCCGGAGTATCCGGCGACCCTTGTGCTCGCCGCCTTCGCCTCCGAACTGGCCTCCCCAGCTGTTGGATCGGGCGTTGGTGAAGGAGATCTCGTACGGATCGAGTCCCGCCGCCTCCGCTTCGACCTCGTTGCCACGTAGATCGGTGGGGAACTCCCAGTCGATCTCCGTGTTCCGCCTCGGATTGGGCTCGTGCCAGTGGCCGTCCTCGCCGGGGTAGTAGTCGATGTAGTGGAAGGGCCAGAAGGCGGTCACCACGCCGAGTTCGGGTGCGACCCGGGCCCGGACCTCGTACCGGCCGGATGCGTAGTACTGTCGGGTGGCGATGGCCGCTCCGACCCTGGTGCGCCGCCCTTCGTGCTCGATCGGGCCCTGGTAGAGATCGCCGTTTGCCTGCAGCCGCAGGGCGGTGATCGGAATGCCGTTGTCGGTGTCGTGCACGAAGGAGCAGTTCAGCGGACTGACCCCGCCGTTGTCCCCACCCCATGACTTGCTCGAGATGAGCCACCGTTCGCGATCGAGCCGTCCGTCCTGGAACGTCTCGACGAAGCCGGCGGTCGGCTGGGGCGTTCGATCGGTGGTGGGCGACCATTCCTCCCCGGACGCGGTCATCGAAAGGTCGGTGAACCAGGCGGATCCGGGCTGGTTCTTCCAGTTCTCGATCGTCAGTCGCAGGTTCGAGACCCATGCGTCCCCCGTCGTGAACTCGAGCTGCACCGACGTCCAATCGGTGGAATCGACCGGCGTGGTGGCAATGAAGTCTCCCGAGCCGACGAGGTACATGGAGGCGATCACACCGGGATCCACCTTCGCACTGGCGCTGAGCCGGTAGGAGGTGTTCGGGGCGAGGGCGAGATCGATCGCCTGCCGGGCCCGGGAGGTGTCCTCGGACGAAGTGAGCCGCATCGCCGATCCGGCATCGGTGTCGAGCACCTCGGCTCCGATTCCCGGTACCCAGGGGGATGCGGTGACGCCGGTGAATGCTCCGTTGCCCACCAGTTCGTCGCCGGGCCGAGGTTGGACGGTGACCGAAGGCGGCCCCGCGAACGGTTCCTGCCAGGGTTCGGGTGCGGGGGCGGGTTGGCGTCCCAGTCGCAGCCGCACCTCGTCGATGTCGACGACGGCATCCTCGTCGGTCTTCCAGGCCTGCAGCACCAGATCCACGGCGGTGGAATCAGCATCGGTGAAGAATTCGAACCGCTCCTCGACCCATCGGCCCTCCTCCTCGATGCTGGTGTATCCGCACGCCTTGTCGATCTGGGCTCCGTTGCGAACGGCCAGGATCGGCGGGCAGAGCCGGTTGGAGGTGCGCATCTTGGCCATGACCGTGTAGCGCTGCTGTGGCTGGAGTCCTTCGATTCGTTGCACGGCCTGCGCGGTGACGCCGGGGGCCGGTACGAGCGTCAGGCCGGCCGAGCCGTCGTAGCCGCGGTTCGAGACGACGGCGTCTCCGTCGACCGTCCAGTGCAGAAGCGTGTCCGTGAAAGAACCGTTGTCCACGAGGTTGCCGCTCTGCATGCAGAGTGCGGCGACGATCAATGTTGTGTGGGGCATGCTTCGTTCGTCCTCGAAATTGGATGGGGGCGATGAAGTATGCGATATCCGGCGATTCGTTCGGAAGGAAATGTGAAAACGTATGCGTCCATAGTGGGGTTCGTTTGCATCATTCTGACAATGGCCACCGCGACCGATCGGACGATTGCATGATTCGTTGAATGGGATCATTTTCCGAATTGACCGAAGCACCAGGCAGGTCCTCCACGTATCCCGTGTTTGGACACGATGTCCCTGCTACGGATGCACCAGAGCAAAGGAGATGATCATGCGATACAGGTTGCCATTGGTTCTGGCGACGACCGTCGTGCCGGCGTCACTGGTTTGGGCCCACGGTTCGATGAAGGATCCGGTGAGCCGGGTCTACTCCATCTATCTGGAAGGCCCCGGCAGTCCGGATTCCGATGCTGCGCAGGCCGCCGTGGAGGCATGCGGTACCCAGGCCTTCTACGACTGGAACGAGCTGGTCAACTTCTTTCCCGGAGACCCGGATTCCCAGGCCGTCGTTCCGTATTCGCAGTTCATACCCGACGGGCGTCTGGCCTCGGCCGACAACGACAAGTACGCCTGTCTGGATCAGGTCCGGGCCGACTGGCCGGCCACTCCCGTTCAGTCCGGGCCGCGCGAGCTGATCTGGTACGCGACGACTCCGCACAATCCGAGCGTCTTCCGCGCCTGGATCACCACCGACGACTGGACTGCCTCCGAACCGCTCAACTGGGGCCAGATGGTGGAACTCGAACTCGGTTCGGTCTCTCTGGTCGGACAGGAGTACCGGTTCGAGACCGTCCTCCCGGAACGCACGGGCCGGCATGTCCTCTACGTCGTCTGGCAGCGCATCGATCCCGTAGGCGAAGGCTTCTACGCGACCTGCGATCTCGTCTTCGGAGCCGACGATGCCGAACCGCTCGGTGCGTGCTGCATCGACGAGGGATGTCGTCTCGTATCCGAGTCGGTGTGCCTCGCCGAGGGGGGCGACTACAACGGGAACGGCACCCTGTGCGCCGACGCAGCCTGCGACGGTGGGTTGCAGGGACCGGACTCCGTCTCGATCGCGCTGGTGAACGAATGGGAGAGCGGCTATCAGGCAAGCATGACCGTCACGAACTCGATGGGCGATCTGCCGATGCTGGAATGGAACCTGACCTACGAGCAGGGACCGGACATCACCTCCATCTGGAATGCCGTGCTTGAGGAGAGCGGAAGCGGTTCGCTGATCCGGAACGAGGCGTGGAACGGCTATCTCGACCCCGGGGCATCGGCCACGTTCAGTTTCGTTGCCAACGGCCCCTGGCCGCCGACCTTCGACGATGCGGAACTCAACGGAATGCACGTGCACATCGAGGGTGCGGGCGGTGGCCACGGCGGGGATCACGGGGACGGCCACGATGATTGTCCCGGTGACGTGGACGGTGACGAACGAGTGGGCGTCGACGATCTGCTGGCTGTGCTCTCGGCCTGGGGCACCATGGATCACGATCTCGACGTCGACGGCGACATGATGGTCGGCGTGGATGAGCTGCTCTTCATCGTGGGGGCATGGGGTGTGTGTGATTGATCTGGGATGACGGACACCGCGGCCGGGTGGCGTGCAATGCGCTCCCGGCTGCCGTGTCACGTGTTCGGATGGTCGTCCCCGGACAGTCCGACCCGCTTGAGGGCCCGGTCTGAAATCCAACCGATCACGGCCAGCACCACGATCACCAGCACGATGCCCAGGACCATCACGAAACCACCCTTGCCTTCGGTCACGAAGGTCTGGATGTCCACCGCGCCGGTCGAGGCCGCTGCGGCCGCCGTACCGACGAACAACGCGGTTCTCGGCGTCATTCCGACCACCACCGCGATGCAGTAGGGGACCAGCGACACCCGACAACTGGCCATGACGAGATTCATCAGTGCGAAGGGGGAGTTGGGGGGGATCCGCAGGAGCATGAGGATTCCGGTGGTGGACCAGAAGCCTCTTCCGATCAGGGCGTCACGGACGACCAGTGCCCGGGGGTGGTCCGTGATGAGCATTTCGACGCGGTCCCTGGAGACGACCCTCGACAGGCCGTAGCCGATCAGCGAGCCTCCCGTGAATCCGGCCAGTGCTCCCAGCAGACCCAGCGGAAGGCCGAAGACCCAGCCGCCCAATACCGCCTGGGCGAAGGTCGGCAGGATGCCCAGTCCGGAGGTTGCCATGAACACGGCGATGTACACCACGATGCCCCACTGCCCCAGCGCGTCCAATCCGGATGCGGCCGGTCCGATCAGGAAGAGCAGGGTGATGCCGAGGATGGCGGGCAGGGTCGCCCAGGCGATTCCCAGCAGGCCCGCCGGCCCCAGCGCACTCAGGATCGACTTCCAGTCACGTTTGGGTTCGGGAGGGGAATCGGTCATCGTGCGGCATCATACGCGGGTGGCTGCGGTGTCATGGGGACCATTCCCGGGATTGGTGACCGCGGACCGCCGATGCGGTACGGCGGCCGATCAGTTCGCGTCCGGGGTGACCGGTTCGGTCTGCTCGCGCAGCGCCATGCCGGCTTCACGGGCCTCCCGCACCATCCGGTCTTCGAGGCGGCGCCGCACCTCCTGCGGATCCCGGTGGTAGTCGGCCGGATCGGTCCGATCCGATTTTGCGTCGAGGGCCCGTATCGCCATCTGCATCAGCACGATCGTTCCCTCGGTGGTGGGGTGGAGCTGATCGGGAAGAATGAACTGGTCCGACGTGTTCGCCGGCCAGGACAGTTCGTCGAAGGCGAATCCGGTGTCGGCCCGGATCGCTTCGACGGTACTCGACAAGGGAAGAACGATGACGTTCCCGCGTTCCTTCGCCCAGTCGTGCAGCCGTCGGTTGAGCGCATTCAGCCCTTCCGGGGTCGGGATCTGGGAGTGACCGAGGATGATCCCGGCCGCTGGAGACATGTCGGGATAGTCGAACACGAGGATCGGGCACTGGAATCGTTCGAGTTCCTTCAGGCCCCGTTCCAGAAGCTCGACCCGTGATTCCGGACCATCGTGCCGGGTTCCGTCGACGCCGTGCGATCCGTATCCGTACCAGAAGAGGAAGTCGAGGGCCAGCACCAGTGTCGGCTCCGACGCCGCGGCGTCGGCTGCTTGGGACGCACCGCTCGAAAGTGGTGTTCTGAAGAAGCCCAGATCTCCGCCGGAGACGGTGATTTCGTGGTCGCGAATCATGGTGGATGCGAGCACGTCGGCGAGATCGACGGGTTCCCGGTGGATGTGCGACTTCAGCGGCACCTCGACGAAGTTGCCTGCGCCCCAGGTCACGCTCGCTCCGATCAGGGCGATCCGTCGGCAGTCGTGGTCCGGTGCGACGTCCGGGACCGGTTCGGCAAGGCAGAGCAGCAGCGGGATGAGCAGCAGGGATCGCATGGGTCAGGGGCCGATGTACTGCCGCCAGAGCGATTCCCATTCCGGGGTGTCCAGCACCTTCAGCAGGGCGATGTCGATCGACTTCAGTCGCTCGCTGTCGAGCGGCATGCCGAGGGCGTAGAAGCCGGGGTCGAAGGTGTCGGTGAGGACCACGATGCGGTCGGCGTACGACTTCCTCACGTTGTAGCGGATGACCAGATCGTCGTTGACGAAGGCTTCGATGCGCCGGTCGGACAACGCCTGGAGGCCTTCCTCCGTGGTGGCGTAGGTGGTGTAGGAGATGAGATGCTGGTCGAGCCATTCCGCAGCCGTCGACTTTGCAAGGGTGCCGACGGTGACGTAGGGGAGCTGGGCCGGGCTGGTGATGGCCGGTTGCAGCTGTCCTACCGTGAGCGACGAAGCGATGGCGCCGGTGAATCCGGAGATCACCATCACCGATGCGAACATCCAGAACAGGGCGATCACGCGCCCGGCGGGGGTGATGGGTGCCTTGTCCCCGTAGCCCACCGTGGTCATGGTGACCGCGGACCACCAGAAGGCCGCGCCGATGCCCACGTGGCTGGGGCCCCCGAACTGGGCCGCGTTGCGTCGCCGTTCGACCATCCACAGGACGAATCCGGTGATCAGGAGCAGCACGGTGAGTGACAGCAGTGCCTGGGCGAAGTCCCAGGAGAAGATCCGTGCGACGGCATCCCACCAGCCGGGTCGGTGGCGGGGAAGCACCGCGATGCCGAGGTTCGCCGGAGCGAAGGTGTGGGAGAAGTCCATGAAGGTGTCCCGGTTCGCGGTCATGGTGATCGCAGTCGCGGCGATGTCGACCTGCTTCCTCTCGACCGCGTCGAGCAGGGAAGGGAGGTCCTTGAACTCCCTGATCTCGCTGGTGAATCCCAGTTGCAGGGCGATCTTCCGCCACATCTCGATGGCGAGTCCCGTCCATTTGCCGTCCGCGCCCTTGAAGGCGATGGGGGGTGACGACTTCGTACCCACGATCAGATGCGTTCCGTCGGCCTTCGGGGATTCGACGTCCGTGCCCGGTTCCAGGGCATGGGTCTGCAGGGTGCAGGCCAGCAGGAACAGCAGCGGCAGATGTGATCTCATGTGGGCAATCCGGTCCGTCTTGGACGGCGTGAAAGAGGTTTCGTATCCTGAGCAGGTATGAATGATACAACGAACACTTCGACGTCTACCGATACCACGGTCGCTCAGGCACCGGAGGCATCGTGGTGGGACCACGTTGTCGCATTCCTCGATGCCCGGGACGAGATGCTGGTGCCGATCGGAATCGTGCTGCTGATCGCCGTCGTCCTGAACGTCATCCAGGCCTGGACCCTGTCCCGGTTCGCATCGCGGATGAACCGGGGCGGCTTCCGCTGGTCGGCGGTCATCGCCTCGAGCCTGGGTCGTCCGCTCGGCTTCACCATCTGGATCATCGCCCTGTCGATGGCCATCCAGATGTTCATCGAGCCGGATCCCGCCAGGCGTCTCGACAGTGTCGGGGCGGTCCGCATCGGTCAGATCCGCACCGGTCTGGTGCTGCTGATGATCGGCTGGTTCGTCGCCCGTGCCGTCCGTTCCTACGAGCGTCTGCTTCTGGAGCCCCGGGGGGACGAGGAGCACCTCGATGTGACCATCGTCCACGCGGTCTCCAACTTCCTCATCGTGCTCGTCTGGCTCGGCGTGCTCCTGATCGCGCTGCAGACCTACGGGGTCAACATGACCGCAATCATCACGCTGGGTGGGGCAAGCAGCTTTGCGCTGACCTTCGCGTTCCAGGATGTCTTCAAGAACCTCTTCGGAGGGCTCATGATCCTCTTCAGCCGTCCGTTCAAGATCGGAGACGGCATCGAGCTCTTCGGGAAGAACATTCAGGGGAGCGTCGAGGAGATCGGCCTGTACCAGTCGAAGGTCCGCGGCTGGGACACGGTGCCGTACGTCATCCCCAACTCGATGTTTCTGGTGAATCCGATCCGGAATCTCGACCATCGTCACCAGCGTCGGATCAATTTCACGGCGGGGCTTCGGTACGAGGACTTCGACAAGGTCGAGCCGGTCATCAAGGACATCCTCGATCTGCTGGCCGGTCACGAGCAGATCGATTCCGACGCCACGCTCCGGGTGAATCTCGCCGCCTACGGCGCCTCCACCCTCGACATCAACGTGCTGTGCTTCGGAGTCGAGGGCCTCGGCGGTTCGGATTTCTTCGCGCTGCAGCAGGATCTGCTGCTGGCCTGCGGCAAGATCGTCTCTGGACACGGGGCGGACTTCGCCTTCCCGACGACGACCGTCGACCTGCCCGCAGGCTTGAAGGTCTCCTCCTGAACCGGATCGTGTCAGTCGGAACGGCTTCGGGTCATCGCCGCTTCGGCGACGAAATCGTTCCAGGGCGTGGGCAGTACCAGGGCCAGTTCCAGCAGCACGGCTGAGATCTCACCCCGCGGCTGGCTGGACAGCAGGGTGGCGTGGTGGTCCAGCCCGGCCGCAATCACGAACAGGTAGTGAAGAAGTCCCCGCAGTCGCGCATCGCCGTCGGCGGCCTTGCCGAAGGCGGCCTTGGCTCGATCCTTGAGCAGGTCGAGCATCGCGGGGTCGGCTTCGCCATCGATGAGCAGTGCGGCGGGCTGTCCGGCCCTGGCCACGACCCCGCTGGACAGGGCGGATGCGAACCAGGTCGGGCCATCGGGCTGCTGCAGGCGGTCGATGAGATGGTCCACGGGGCGCCGGGGCGGAGTGCAGGCGACGCGCAGCAGTCCGGACACCATCCGGGGATCGAAGGTTTCCGGTTCGGGCACCGTCCGTTCATGGCGATTCATGACGTCATCTCCATGAGCCTGCGTAGTTCGTTGTCGACCTCGTCTTCGGGGACACCGTCGATCTGCACGCGATCCCGGACGGCCTGCTTGAAGCGGACGGTTGCCGTCCGGACCATGACGGCCGCCTGCGAAGGAGTCACGTCGAACTCACCCACGAGGTCCTTGTAGGCAAGGCCGTCGACGTGATGTCGTATGAACAGCTGCCAGTGATCACCGAGTCCGTCCGCCTCGCACCTCCGCGCAGCCTCGATCCATGCTTCCCGCACCATCGACTGGGCCCAGGCGCGGTCGAAGTCCGCGTCGGGACTTTCATTCATCGGGATTTCCAGGTCGTCGTCCGCCGCGGCCGATCCGTCCCGATGCTGGCGACGGATCTCCTCCTTGAGAAAGAAGAGGAATCCGTTCATCAACCATCTGCGGAGTCGGATGCCGCTGTCGCGCCACTGATCGAAGTATCCGTCTCGTTCGAGGCGACTGGCGAAGAAGCCCGCCACCATGTCCTCGGGTTCTCCGAGGGAACGGAAGCTCGATCCCAGGAAGTAGACGCGGAGCGGATGGGCGTAGACCGACATGACATGTTCGTTCACGACTTCCCGGCCGGTGGATCCTTCGCCCAGCCGCTGATGGATCCAGGTGCCCATCGTGTTCGGAAAGACGTCCTGGTTTTCATTACCGGCGCTCATGGCGCTCATGGTACACTCACTGCGGAGCCGGCATGATCGAGATCACCCGATCCCTGCATATACCCGAGAGCGAGTTGCGCATGGAATGCACTCGTGGCACGGGGCCCGGTGGACAGAATGTCAACAAGGTCGAGACCTGCGTCACGCTCTGCTTCGACGTCGCGCATTCGATGTCGTTGGGCGAGGAGCAGCGCGATCGGATACGTGAAGTGCTTGCTTCCCGAATCACGTCCGAAGGCGTGCTTCGCGTCACGTCCCGAAAGCATCGTACGCAGCTTGCCAATCGACGGGCCGTTCAGGAGCGCTTCGTCGAACTGCTGCGTGAGGCGCTGACTCCCACGAAGAAGCGAAGGCCCACCCGGGCCACGAAGGCTTCGAAGGAACGCAGGCTCAAGACCAAGCGGCAGCGCGGCGACATCAAGAAGGGACGCGGCGGCAACTGGGACTGAGGTTCCCTTCAGGTCAGACCTGCGGCCGGTCCCCGAACGCAAGGATGCTCTGCTCGATGACCCGGTGTGCGTCGGTCCGGCTTTCCCAGCCGTAGGTGTCCGCGTGCTTTCCCTCCAGATCCTTGTAGATATGGAAGAAGTAGTCGACTTCCCGCAGCACGTGCCTGGGAAGATGCTCGAGGTCGGTCATTTCATCCCGCCGCGGATCGGTGGTGGGCACCGCGAGGATCTTGTGGTCGGGGCCCTTCTCGTCACGCATGCCGAGCACGCCGAGGGGACGCACCTCGAGGACCGCGCCGGTGAAGCAGTACCCGTCCAGAAGAACCAGCACGTCGAGCGGATCGCCGTCCTCGGCGTGGGTTCCTGGAATGAAGCCGTAGGCTCCGGGGTAGTGGACCGGTGAATGCAGGGTCCGGTCCAGCCTGAAGACGTCGAGCTGCTTGTCGTATTCGTACTTGTTGCTCGAGCCCGAGGGGATCTCGATGACGGCGTTGAGGATCTCGGGCGGGTTCGGTCCGGGAGGGATGTCGGTCAGGTAGTTGGGCACGTCGATGGTCTCCGAGGTTCCGAGGCCGCATGGTAGCCGATGGGCTTCGTGCTCATGCGCGGGCGAGTTCCTGCAGGACCTCGATGGTCCGCTCGATGCCGTCGTCATCCACCATCAGATTCAGCACCGCACGCATCGTCGACGGCCCGATCGAGAACATGCGTACGCCGGCTTCCGTCAATCGATCCGAGAACGCCTCGGCGCATCCCGGAACGTCGAAGATGACGATGTTCGTCTCCACCGGAGTGGACGACAGCGTGAGCCCGGGAATGGTCTCGATGCCCTCCGCCAGACGGCGGGCACGCCGATGGTCGTCGGCCAGTCGCTCACAGTGGTGATCGAGGGCGTGCAGGCAGGCACCGGCGAGCATTCCGCTCTGACGCATGGTGCCGCCCAGCAGCTTGCGGACCCGGTGCACCCGATGGATCGCGTCCCGATCACCGACCACGATGGATCCGACCGGGCAGCCGAGGCCCTTGGAGAAGCAGGCGGACACCGTGTCGAAGCACGCTGCGTAGTCCGCGGGCGAAATGCCGCTCGCTGCACAGGCATTCCAGATGCGTGCTCCGTCCAGATGGCAACGCAGGCCATGGCGGCGGGCGGCATCCGTCACCGAGCGAAGGCGTTCCAGCGGCCAGATCGTTCCGCCGCCGCGATTGTGGGTGTTCTCCGCCACCAGCAGTCCGGATCGGGGATAGTGGGCGTCGTCGTGCTGGACGGCGGCGTCGACATCCTCCGGATCGAACTGACCGCCTTCGCCTTCCAGCAGACGAATCGAGCAGCCGGAGATGGCCGCCCACGCGCCGGATTCGTACAGATAGATGTGGCTCTGGCGGTGGGTGATGATCTCATCACCCGGATCCGTATGGACGCGGATCGCGGCCTGGTTCGCCATCGTGCCCGACGGTACGAAGCACGCGGCTTCCTTTCCGAACAGATCGGCAACGCGATCCTGCAGGGCGATCACGGTCGGCTCGTCCCCCAGTACGTCGTCACCGAGTTCGGCGTCGACCATGGCCTGTTTCATGGCGTCGGTGGGAAGGGTGATGGTGTCGCTGCGGAGATCGGCGTGAATGGTCATGCCTCCAGTCTAGCCGCGGGACCTTCCGGAATTGAGCGACCTCCCGGAACCGTTCCAGGAGGCGCCCACGCGCAAGGGATGAGAGATCGTGTCGGGGACGCGGCCCCGGGAGAGTCGTTGTCGCCCCAGCCGGGGGCGTGAAGGGAAGGAGTCATCCCCTTCACCCGTACTGCGTTCGCCGACGATCCGATCTCACAGCGGGAGACGATTTTGGTGAAGATTCCCCGTCCGTCTGGGCTGAAGGGGTCTTCAGGGGGGTTGGAATGGAAATCCGACCGGCATATCGAGGCAAATGCAACCCGAACGGATCGAGACGCGAATGATGAGTTGGCGGGCACACCTCGCTGACAAATCACCGAATCACTGGACGGCGGCATGCCATGGTGGGACCGCCGTTCAACGCGGCCGGGACTTCGTCCCGGCCGCCGTCGTTCGGGGGCCATCCGATTGGGCGTTGGTCGATATGCTGTGATCCCGAAGAGGTATCACGGAGCACCGACGCATGAACGCCACCGCCGCACCACGCATGGGCCTGGGACTGGGCAGCCGCCTGTCCTTCATGATGTTCCTTCAGTACGCGATCTGGGGGGCCTGGCTTCCCCTCCTCTACCCGTTCCTGCTGGGGTACCGTGGTTTCTCTCTGGAGGAGACGGGCATCTGTTTTTCCGCCGGAGCGGTGGGTGCGATCTTCGGTCCGTTCATCGCCGGTCAGCTTGCCGACCGCATGATTGCGACGGAGAAGCTGCTGGGCATCAGTCACCTCATCGGCGCGGTGCTCATCTACAGTCTGGGGCAGATCGACTCGTTCGTCCCCTTCGCGATCATGTCCGGCGTCTACGGTTTCGTGTACGCGCCGACCATCGCCCTGACCAACTCGCTGGCCTTCCATCACATGCCCGATCGGGACCGCGACTTCGGTGTCGTCCGGTTGTGGGGCACGGTGGGCTGGATTGTGGCCGGCATCCTCGTCGGCCAGTACCTGCTTCGGGCCTGCACGCCGGTGGACGGCACGCTCGAGGAGATCAAGGCGGCTCAGGATGCCGGACGCATCTTCGCCTTCAATCTCAGCGCCGGCCTCGGCGTCCTCATGGGCATCTTCTGCTTCACCCTTCCGAACACCCCGCCTTCACGGAACGAAGGCAGCAAGCTCGCCTGGGCGGAAGCGTTGGGCGAGATACGCTTCCAGCCGCTGCTGACGCTGTTCCTGATCGCCGTGCCGGTCAGCATGATCCACCAGTTCTACTTCGTCTTCACCAGCGAGTTTGTCACCGGCATCCAGAACGCCGCCGGCAGCGAAGCCGCGAACTCGTTCGCGAGCGGCATCAACCAGATACTGGGTGTGGGCGGCGGTGGTCTGATGACCATCGGCCAGATGAGCGAGATCCTCGTGCTGGCCTGCATGCCGCTGCTCGCCAAGTCGCTGGGCCGCAAGTCGCTGCTCTGCATCGGTCTCGTGGCCTACGCGGCCAGGATGGCTCTCTTCGCCTACATGCCGTCACTCCCCTACGTGCTGGCCGGGGTCGCGCTGCACGGGGTCTGCTTCGGCTGCTTCATCTTCGTCGCCTTCATGGTGGTGGATGAAAATACGACGAAGGATGTTCGTGCCACCGCGCAGAACCTGTTCAATCTCGTGATCGTCGGGATCGGAATCATCGTCGGCAGCTGGTTCGCCACCGCCGTGGTCGGGAGCTGGGCCAATGTCGACGGAGTCATGGACTTCGCGAAGTTGTTCTCGGTGCCGATGTACATGGCCATCGGATGCCTGCTGCTGATGCTGCTGTTCTACCCAGGGCGCAAGTCGCCGGCGCAACCGGCGGCCTGACGGCTCACGACGGGTCGACCGACCGATAGGCCTCGATGAGGGCGACCTCGCCCTCCTTGCCGCCCATGCTCTTGCCGTGCTCCATGCCGACGATGCCGTCGTAGCCGCGGCTGTGCATGTGCTTGAACACGTTGGCGTAGTTGATCTCGCCGGTCCCCGGTTCTCGGCGGCCGGGGTTGTCTCCGACCTGGAAGTAGGGGATGTAGTCCCAGGCCGCGTTCATGTGGTCGATGAGATTCCCTTCGGTGGCCTGCTGGTGGTAGAGGTCCTGAAGGATGCGGCAGGACGGTGAGTCGACCGCCCGCATGATCTCGATCGACTGCGGCGTGTAGCGGAGGAACTGGCCGCGATGGTCGCGCCAGTTCAACGGTTCGCAGACCATCACGAGACCGTGCGGTTCCAGGACCGCCGAGGCCTGCTTGAGCGCCTCGATGACGTTCGCGGTCTGCTCCTCCATCGGAACCCCCTCGGCGACCTCGCCGCAGACCACCGTCATCCAGGTCGCGTTGGTCCGCTTGGCGACCTCCACCGACTCGCGTGCGTGCTCCACGAAGCGGGCCCGCTCGTCGGCGCTGCCGGTGGTCAGGCTCGGCCTC
The DNA here is from genome assembly GCA_002295885.1 of Phycisphaerales bacterium UBA854. Taxonomy (GTDB): domain Bacteria; phylum Planctomycetota; class Phycisphaerae; order Phycisphaerales; family SM1A02; genus UBA854. The sequence goes on along the minus strand of DBGM01000011.1, from coordinate 125,672 downwards.
CAGGCGCCGTCCATGTTCATCACGAACACGCCCAGCCGCATGCCGTTCCGCTGGAGGGCTTCGGAGATTCGCTGCTGATCCTCGAGTGAACGGCCCCGCATGCCGTTGTCCTCCATGGATCGGAAGCCGGCTTCGGCCATGAAGTCGATCTGGGCCACTGCATCGTCACCCGCGTGGTGCCGGAACAGGCCCAGATGGGGGGCGTAGTCCAGCGTGAACGGTCCTCCGTTCGTCGGACGCGGGGATCCGGAGGGTGCGGTCTGGCCGGCGGCGGCTCCGCCCAGGCCCGCCGCGAGGGATGCGGCCGCGGTGGTGGTGATGAATTCACGTCGCTGCATGGCGATCGCTCCTTGTCAGATCAGCGGGTCCGTACCGGGACGGGGGACCGGGGGGGTGTCGATGGCTCCGAATTCGTAGGACGGCGGAGTCAGATCGAGCTTCGAGTTCATGGCCTGTTCCCACGTCACGTCCTGTCCCGTGTAGGCGGACATCCGGCCCATGATCGCGGTGAGGGTGGATTCGGCCACCCGCCGGCCCTCGTTGAGCCGGGGGCCTTCGCCGCGAATGCTCGCGGCCAGGTTGCGGTGCTCCTCCACGTACGGATTCGGGGTCGGGCCGGCGAAGGACCATTCGGTCTCACCGACGATGACGGAACGTCCGGGGTACAGGTGCATCGTGCCCTTCGAACCGTGGATGTGCTCCTCGACGCGGCCGGCGCAGCCGTCGGTCTGCCGGCACATGCTGATCGCATGCCGATCTCCCGGGTACTCGAAGTCGATGGCGAAGTGGTCGAAGATGTGTCCGTAGCGATCCTCGGTGCGCATCTGGCGTCCGCCCATGCCCACGGCCTTGACCGGCGGTCCGCCCATGGCCCAGTTCACGACGTCGATGTTGTGGATGTGCTGCTCGCAGATGTGGTCTCCGCTGAGCCAGGTGAAGTAGAGCCAGTTGCGGAGCTGCCACTCCATGGGTGACCATTCCTCGCGGGGTTCGTGACTCCACAGGCCGCCCATGTTCCAGTAGCAGCGACCCATGACGACGTCACCGAGAGCGCCGTCCCGGATCCGCTCCATCGCCTCGATGTAGTTCGGCTGGTGTCTCCGCTGCGTTCCCGCGACCACGGACAGGCCCTGGCGATCGGCCGATTCGGCCGCCTCGATCACCCGTCGCACTCCGACGGGATCGACCGCGACCGGCTTCTCCATGAAGACATGGTGCCCCTGTCTGATCGCCTCCTCGAAGTGGTAGGGACGGAAGTGCGGGGGGGTGGCGAGGATCACCATGTCGATGTCGTTGCGGGCCATCAGTTGCCGGTAGGCGTCGATGCCGGTGTAGGTGTCCTCCTCCTTCACCGTGATCCGGTCGGCGTACTCGGCCTGGTTGCGGAGGTGACCGAGGCTCGACTGGAGCCGATCGGGAAAGAGATCCGCCATGGCCACGATGCGGGTCGAGGGATGGGCCTGCATCGCATTCACCGCGGCGCCGGTGCCCCGGCCGCCGCAGCCGACGACGCCGCAGCGCATCGCATCGTCGCCTCCGGCGCGGGTTCCGCGGGCGAGAGCCATCGGCGTTGCGGCCAGGGCAGCGCCGGCGGCGGTCGTGGCGACGAAGTCCCGTCGCGTCAGTCGTTTGTCATTGCGTGGCATGCGACGTGTCTCCTTCTCAGGCCTGCAGTGCCCGTTCCATCCGGTCGGCGATCTGCTTGAGCCGCGCGGTGTCGCCACCGCCGACTTCAGCGCTGGCCCAGCCGGACCACTCCAGCCGGTCGAGCGCGGCTCCGACCGCGGGCCAATCGCAGTCACCGTCGCCGATCTCGACCGCGAAGCCCTTCCAGACACCTTCCTCACGCATCCGGGTCATGCTGTATTCCTTGACATCGAGTTTCATGATCCGCGGCCCCAGCACGTCGATGCACTCCGCGGGCCTTGCGTAGCGGACCATGTTTCCGACGTCGAAGAAGAATCCGACGCGGGGAGATCCGATCTCGTCGATGTACCGGGCCTGCTCGTGCGGCCCCATGAGGAATCCGTTCCACACGTTCTCGATCGCGATGTCGACGCCGAGCTCCTCGCAGAGGGGAAGCACCTTGCGGATCTCCTCCTGGGAGCGGGACCACACCTCGCCGTAGCTGACCTCGTCGTTGACCACGCCGGGGACCAGCAGGACGGTGCTGGCGCCGTAGGTGTTGGCGTCGCGCAGCGCCGTTTCCAGCGCGGCGACCCCGCGGGCCCGGACCTCCGGGTCCTGGTGCGACAGCGTGTCGCGCCAGTGCACGGAATCCACGACCCCGGGAATCTCGAGTCCGGTCGCGTCCCGGGCGGCAAGGACCTCCTCGGGATCGAGCTGATTCGGGCTGTCCATCTCGATCCCCTCGAAGCCGGCCGCCTTCGCGGATCGGAACTTCTCGAGGACGGTGGTCCCGTCGGCGATCATGCCGTACTTGACGGCCTTTCGGATGTTCCGCTTCCGTGTGCCGTCGGGCATGGTTGCTCCTTGCTCGGGTTCCGAGCGGGTCGAGACGCCCGCGAGAGCGGCCGACGAGGCGAGCATCGCGGTCGACGAGATGAGGAACTGCCTTCGATCGGGTGACTTCATGCTCCCGTCCCCTTGTCGGTGGGTCGCGGCACCGGGGGCATCGCCAGATCGGAGAAGGCGTACTCCTCCGGTCCCAGGCGATGCTCGGAGTTGAGGGCATCCTCGTAGGCGATGGTGTCGCCGGTGTAGGCCGCCTGGCGACCCATGATCGACATCAGCGTGCTCTGGGCCATGAAGTCGCCGTCGTTGATGGGAGTTCCGTTCCGGATCGCACGGAAGAGCTCGTCGTGCTCCACCTGGTACATGTTCGGATTCGGCCCGTTCCGCGGGTAGCGCCAGGTCTCCTCGTTGGCACCGTTGCGGACGATCTGCGTCGGTCCCCAGCTGTTCACCGAGCAGTTGCCGCGGGATCCGATGATGTATTCGGTGTTGTCCCCCCAGCACTTGGGGATCTGGCGGCAGAGATGAAACGCACGGGCGCCGTCGTCGTATTCGTAGAGCACGCCGAAGTGGTCGTAGATGTCCCCCGATTCGAGCCCCTCGCGGCAGAGGCGGCCTCCGACGGCGTAGCAGCGGGCGGGGGTGCGGTTGTTCATCGCCCAGTTGATCTTGTCGACGGCGTGGCACGCCTGCTCGACGATGTGATCACCGCCCAGCCAGTTGAAGTGCTGCCAGTTGCGCATCTGCCACTCCATGTCGGACCATCCGTCCTGCCGCGGCCGCTTGCCCAGCGGTCCGGTCAGGTACGTCGAGTGCACGGTGTGGATGTCGCCGATGGCTCCGTCGTGGAGTCGCTGGTAGCACTCGCGGTTCGGAACGTTGTAGCGCCAGCAGAACCCCGACATCAGGCTCAGGTTCCGCTCGCGGGCCATCCGCGCGGTCTCGATCACGCTTCGGACCCCGGGGCCGTCCACGGCCATCGGCTTCTCGGCGAACACATGCTTGCCGGCTTCGATCGCGGCCCGCATGTGGGCGGGTCGGAAGTGGGGCGGCGTGGTGAGGATCACCACGTCGACTCCGCTGTCGATGACCTTCTGGTACGCATCGAAACCGGTGAACCGCCGTTCCTCGGGGACCTCGGCCCGGTCGCCGGCGTGCGCCACCAGATTGCCGTGGCTGGCCTGGAGCCGGTCGTCGAACGCATCGCCCATCGCCCACAGGACCGCTCCCTGGTCGGCGTTGAGGGCCTGTCCCGCCGCACCGGTGCCGCGGCCGCCGCAGCCGATGAGTCCGACCTTGATGGTGTCGTCTCCGCGTATCCAGGCGAGCGAAGGGCTGACCATGGAGACGGCCCCGATCGCGGCGGTGGACGCGGTGACGAACTGGCGTCGGGAGAAGTCCGTCGTCGGTTTCACAGGTTCGGACATGCGCATGCTCCTTGGGTCAGTGGGGCGCATCGGTGACGATGCGGAATCCGATGAAGGGGGCGTCCGCGAGCCACCAGATGCTGCGTGGGATCTGCGGATCGCTTTCGTTCCAGTCCTTGGTGTCGAGTTGTCCGCTTCCGCAGGCCAGTCCGTCGAGGTTCGAGACGAAGGAGCCGCCCATCGCGATTCCTCCGCCGTCCTCGTCGACGGCCCACTCGGCGACATTGCCGTGGATGTCGTGCAGCCCGATTGCATCGGGCGCCTTTGTGCCGACCGGATGCGTCGTCCATTCCGCGTTGGCCTCGTACCAGGCGTAGTCGTCCATCGCCGACTGCGGTACGGCGGCCAGGCGGCAGGCGTGACTCCACTCCCGACGGGTCGGGAGCCGCCAGGATCGGCCGGTCTGCTCCGTCATCCAGTCGCAGAAGGCCCGGGCGCCGCGGAAGGACATGGAGATGGCCGGGTAGCCGGCGTGTCCGAAGCCCCGGTCCACCAGCATGTAGGGACGGGTGGGGCGGGTCTCCGCCTCGGGCGTCCCCTTCACCGGAAGCTCGTCGACATCGAACACGAATGCATCGAAGAGGTCCCAGTCGATCTCCATCCGCGTCATATAGAAGGAGTCGACGCCGTCGCCTCCCGGGACGGGGATCAGTTCGATCTCCAGGGCCGTGGTGCCCACGGACTGGGTGAAGGGCGCCAGGGCGGGCTTCGCGACCGGTTCCATCGACCCGCAGGCGGACAGGAGAATCGCTCCGCCGGCGAGCAGGGCCGGGTTGCAGATCGATCTCATTGGCTTGGGTATGGTTGTCGGCATGGACGGTGCGTTCTCTCTTCTCCGGTCTTTCATCATACTGCTGATCCCGGTGGCAGCCTCGGCTTGCTCCGTATCCGAGGCGAGGATTCAGCCTCGTGCGGTCGAGGCCGGGGTTCCGGCCGATCCGAAGCATCCGGTGGCGGTGGTTGATGAACCCTTCAACTATGCACGGGTTCGACTGGGTACCACCGTCAGCCTCCGAATCCACGCTCCGGATCGCGATCGGGCGGAACGGGCGGCGAAGGCGGCCTTCGAACGGATCGACGTCCTGGAGTCCATCCTCAGCGACTACCGCACGGAGAGCGAACTCAGTCGGTTGCGTCTGGTTCCTGCGGGATCGCCGGTGCGGGTGGGGGATGAGCTGCTGGCGGCGATCTCCCGCGGCCGGCTGCTGTCGAAGAGGACCGGTGGCGCCTTCGATCTCACCGTCGGCCCCTTGAGCTCGCTCTGGCGCGAGTCGTTCCGCCGGGAACGCCTGCCGTCCGATGATGCGGTGGCGGATGCCGCCGCGCGGGTGGGCTGGTCCTTCGTGCACGTCGACGCCGCTCGCTCGACGGTGCTTTTCGATCTCGAGGGCATGCGGCTGGATCTGGGAGCCTTCGGCAAGGGATGGATCGCCGACGCCGCGTTGGCGGTGCTGGTCGAAAATGGGTGTCCGGCATCGCTGGTCGAGATCGGAGGGGACATGGCGATCGGAGCGCCGCCACCGGGTCGCACGGGCTGGTCGGTGGGCGTTGCCCTTGATGCCTCCGAGCCGTCGAGGACGGTCGTTCTCAGCCACTGTGGCGTGGCCACCTCCGGAGATGCCGAGCAGTTCCTGGAGATGGAAGGCGTGCGGTATTCGCACCTGTTCGATCCCCGCACCGGCTGGGCCCTGACGGTCCGCCGTGCCGCGTCGGTGGTTGCCGTGGATGCGGCGACGGCGGATGCCCTGGCCTCGGCGGTCTGCGTACTGGGGCCCGTGGCGGGAAGGGCCCTGCTGGCCGAGTGGCCGGGCGCACGGCTGCTTGCCGTCGACATGCAGTGAGTGCTGTCACTTCGGCAGGAGATCCGCCACGCTGACAGACCGGACCCCGCCCGTCGTGGAGCGGATCCCGTCGGTGGGGCGGCTCGAAACCTACGAACATCCGTTCGTAGGTTCGCGGCTGCAGGCCTTCGAAACGCGGTTCGGCGGAGCCGGATGTCCTGCCGCCCGAGCCGGGCTGGCGATTGGCACGCGGATTGTGACATGTCTGCCAGCGACGAGCCAGAGTCCCCGAATGGTTCGAGGCCGACTCGCCGATCGAGAACACACAAGGAGTCTCGTGATGGCTATCAAGATCCAAGTCAAAGACAATCAGAAGTTCGACCGTACGTACGGCACCGGCAACGGCACGTTCGTGAACCGTTCCGTCAACGCGGAGCCCCGCACGACCACGACATCCAACGGATTCGCGGGTCAGTACGGGATCTCCGACGTCCGCCCCTCCATGGGGTGCCCCGTCGTCCGGATGATGAACCGAGGAATGCATCCGTTCACCTACGGTCTGAACACGTTCGCCCCCACGGTGGCGAATGCCTTCGGGCGATTCGTCCCCACCTTCGCGAACGGATCGAACCTGCCGTTCGCACGCACCGAGCCCTTCCAGGGGTGGATGGCTCCGAACACGTTCGAAACGCTGGGTACCACCATGCCCCATCCGTTCGCAGCCTGGCTGGCCGGCCTGGCAACCACTCCCTGGAGCACGCCGGTCGACGAGGTGGACGTGATGCCCGAACAGACGTTCGGATCGACCACGATGACGGACTTCGTTCCCCTGGACATCTACGAAAACGAGGATGAATACATCCTGCTGGCCGAACTTCCGGGTGCATCCGTCGAGGACGTGGACATCCTGGTCGAAGGCCGTTCCCTCACGATCAAGGGCAGCATCAAGCCGACCCGCTGGGCGGAGAACAGCCGGACACTGCTGCAGGAGAAGCCTTCGTTCAAGAGCATCGAGCGAACCCTGCTGCTCGGTTCCGACGTCCTGGTCGAGGACCTGGATGCGACGCTGGCCGAAGGAATCCTGACGATCAGGCTCCCCAAGCTGAATGCAGGGTGCACAACCGCGCAACGCGTGATGGTTGCGGCCGCCTGACCGGTCCATGACGGACATCTTCGTCGGATGGAGCGCCCCCCGGGTCCTGCAGGCCCGGGGGGCTTGCGTTGCGCAGCGCACCGGGACTGCCGACCTGGCGGCGACGCTGCCATGGTGGCAGCAGGACCGGTGGTGCATGCATCGTCCGGACGTCCTCCGCCGGGGGATTCAGTTGGCACGGGTGTTGCTTTCATTTCTTCGGCTCGCAGTCGCGAGTCGAAACAACACCAGACCGGGCGCAACGCCCGGATCCAGAAACGGAGGTTTGTCATGAACACGCAAGCACTTCTCACCCCGAACAACGCAATGAACCGCGTCCGCTACGGCATCGATCGGATGTTCGACACAATGGTGCCCGCCTTCGTCCGGAACATCGGCCTGACCGATGCCCGGTTGACGGGCCCGTCGGTCAACCTGATCGAGGACGACGACCGTCTGTACGTCGAGGCGGAGCTTCCCGGCGTCGCCATGGAGGATCTGGAGATCACCGTGGCGGACAACACCCTGACCATCAGCGGCGCCCGCAGCCTGTCCGTCCCGGACGATGCGACGCCGCTTCGTCAGGAACGCGGAGAGCTCGTCTTCGAGCGTTCCCTCGGGCTTCCGACCCAGGTCGAAGTCGACGCGGTCGAGGCCCGGATGGTCGACGGTGTCCTGCGGGTCACGCTTCCCAAGGCGAGCACGAGCCGTACCCGCCGCATCGCCGTGACGCAGGGCTGAACGACGAGAACGAACGAAAGGAGCAACGCCATGAACATGCATGCCAACAACACCGACTCACGCACCACCGTGGCACCGATCGCCTGCTGTCAGGTCGGCGAGTGCCGGACCCTCACCAAGCATCCCCACACCTTCCGGGCACCGGTCGACGTCTACGAGGCCGAGGATCGATTCATCGTGCTCGCGGACATGCCCGGCACCACGCCCGAGGACATCGAGATCAACGTCGACGGCAGCACGCTCGAGATGACCGGAGCCGTGACCGATCGGTACGACGAGCTCGGCAGCATTTCTCGTCAGGAATACGGACTCGGTGACTTCCACCGGCACTTCCGTGTCGGAACCGGAATCGCCACCGACCAGATCACCGCTACGTACAGCGACGGAATCCTGACTGTGAACCTGCCCAAGCACCCCGCGGTCGAGCCGCGGAGGGTCCAGGTCACGGAACGCTGATCCGCGCGATCGGGCCCCGATCGGATCGCCTTGAGTGGTGGGACGATCCGATCTCCGGTCAGCCGATCACCTCCGGCACGAAGCCCGCATCCGCGGGCTTCGTGTCGTTCGGGCCGGCCGCTGCAGCCGATCCCGATGCCCCGTATCCTGTCGCCATGCACGATCCCTCCAATATCGTACTGCCATCGACGCCTTCGGCCCCCGACCTCCGGCAGATCATGCGTCACTGTCGCGGCTTCTTTCTTGCGGAGGGGATCATCTTCCTGCTGCTTGGCGCGTTGGCGATCATGCTGCCGTTCATCGCGGGTGGCTTCCTGGCAATCTTCATCGGCTGCATGTCACTGCTCAGCGGTGTCTTGCTGCTCGTCCGGGGGGTCGGCCTTCCGGGCGCGGAGGATCGCGGCATGATTGTGTTCACCGCCGTCATGTTTGTCGCGCTGGGTCTGGTCGTTCTGATGTGGCCGTGGGCTGCATTGGAGGGACTGACCCTCTGCATGGCCTTCTTCTGCATTCTTCGCGGCATCATGGACGTGAGCGGAAAGCCGTCGCGGTCGTCGTCAACTGCGGGCCTCCAGGTGATCAGCGGGCTTGCGGGCATTCTGCTCGGGGTGCTGCTGCTGCTCTGGTATCCGGGCGATGCGGAGTGGGCTCCGGGGCTGCTGTTCGGAATCCAACTGCTCTTCATGGGCTTTGGAGCGATCGCGATCTGGAACGCCCTCGACCATCCGGAGGCCGGTGGCGCTCCGTCCTGATCAGCCGGCCCGGCTGGTGCGCCGATCAAGGTGACGATGACTGAAGCCGCGCAGGAGCTGCCCCAGCGCCTGGTGTTCGATCTGTCGTACCCGCTCCCGGGTCAGGCCCAGGTGCGTGCCGATCTCCTTGAGGGTCATCGGTTCGTGTCCATCCAGCCCGAAGCGCATGCGGATGATGTCGCTCGTGACCGAGTCGAGCCCCTCCAGCAGGCCACGGACCTTTCTGAGTTCGTCGCGGTGTTCGATCTCATCCCGGCCGCCGCCGGGATCGGCGAACCCGTCGAGGGGGTGGGAGCGACTGGGCTCCTCCCGCGGGCCGGACGTCGCCGACCGCTGGACGGCGGCCATCGTCCGCTGGATCAATCCGAGCTTGCTGCGCGGGACCTGCATCGCATCGGCCAGTTCCGATGGGGTGGGACTTCGTCCGAGTGCATCCTCCAGTTCGCGCAGCGTACGATTCCAGTTGGCCATCCGCTGCAGCATGTAGGACGGGATGTGCATCGCCTGGCGGCCGCTCATGATCTTGCGCTTGATGGTCTTCTTGATCCACCACGTGGCATAGGTCGAGAACCGGTTTCCGTAGGCGGGATCGAACCGTTCGACCGCCCTGATCAGGCCGAGGTTCCCTTCGTTGATCAGTTCAAGCAATGGAACGCCGGATCGGGTGAACTGCTTGCTGATGCTCACGACCAGCCGGAGGTTGGCACGGATCATGTGCTCCTTCGCGGTGTCGCATCCGTCGTTGATGATGCGCCATGCGAGTTGCTTCTCCTGTTCGGCGGTAAGCAGCGGGACCCGGCTGATCTGGGCCAGATAGAGATCGAGATCGTTCTGGATGGATTTGCTCGGCATGGGATATGACGGTTCCGGTCCACGGCGACGTCCGCTGCATGTCGCGGGCGCGGGCATGCCGTGAGGGCAGTGATCAGAGGTGGTCGGACGTGCAGGCCGCGCTGGCCGGCACATGGTTGGAGATGGAAACCGGTCGGCTTCGCATCTTCTACGTGGACGGCGGTTTCGGGTTCGCATGCACCCGAAGAAACGCCGCCGGGTCTCCCGGAAGCGGTTCAAATGCCGTTTGAACGCGTTCTCAGGTCCTGGTTTCGAGCTTGCCCAGGAACAGGTCCGCAAGTGCTTCGTAGATCGCGGTGCGGCAGATCAGTCGTGAGCACTCGTAGGCGATGACGGCGACCCCCATCAGCGGCAGCGTCATGTAGCGGGCTCCGGTCATCTCGACCATGATCACGGCGCAGGTTAGCGGGCTCTGGACCACCCCGGTGAAGTATCCCACCATGAACATCATGATGATGGCCTTGTGGTCGATACCGGGAAACAGCGTGTCGATGCAGGGGATGAACTGCTGTCCGAGTCCGGCTCCGACGGACAGGCTCGGATCGAAGAGGCCGCCGGGAATGCCGCTGATCAGGCTGAAGAAGCTGGCGCACGCCTTGATCAGCGGGTAGTGCCAGGAGTACTGCGTGCCTTCGATGAGGATGGCCTCGGCCTGCGGGTAGCCGCTTCCGTAGGAATCGCCGCCGGAGATCCAGCCGAGGAGGGCCAGACTGCCGCCGATCACCAGCGGGGTCACCCAGCAGTTGATCTTCATGCAAATTCCGACCAGCCCGGTGCCCTTCACGACGCACTGGGCGAAGAAGCCGCCGAGCAGGCCGCCGACGACTCCGATGAACAGGATCGAGGACCACTGGAGGAGGTTCCACGAACCGGCGTTCGCGTCGACCTGCCCGTAGAAGAGATAGTCGGGCAAGGCCATTCCCTGCAGTCCGAGCAGGATGATGACGACGATGCAGGCGATCACCACCGTCCGGATGATGGTGCCGGCGTTGTTCTTCTCGAAGGACCGGCCGATCTCCTCGAAGGCGAAGATCGTTCCGGCCACGGGTGCGTTGAAGGCGGCGGCGATGCCGGCCCCGCCTCCGCCGAGGATCAGTCCCCGCCGCACGAGGTGGGCGGGGAATCGGGTCACCTTGGTGATCAGGTACATGAAGCAGGCGCCCACGTGGACCGAGGGGCCTTCGCGGCCGATGGTCATCCCCGAGAACAGGCCGAGTGTGAGCAGGAGCACCTTGCCGCAGGCGATCCGCCACGAAAGCATCAGTGATCGCTGGGGACCCTCCGGCGTCTTGAGGGCGGCGATCGCCTGGGGAATTCCGGTGCCCTCGGTGCCGGGAAAGCAGCGATCGCGCAGCTGCATGATCACCAGCATGCCGAGCGTGATAACGATCATGGGCAGGGCGATGCCCGCCCAGGCCGGCATCCGCCAGTCGCTTTCCTCCGTCCATCCGACGTTGCCACGCAGGAACTCGAACCAGTGATGCCCCCAGTTCTCCGCGGCTCGGAAGTACCAGGCCACAACGCCCGTCGCGATCGCGGCCAGCACGAAGATGAGGTACCGACGCCAGGCGTGGGAACTGAAGAGCTGGGTTCTCCACAAGCGTGCCGTCTCGACCTGCTCGTCGTGCAAGGAATGGTTGGCTGGTTCGTTCATGTGACGAAATCCGCGGAGCGGCAAGGCGAAGGGCTTTGGTTACGGTTTCTTATATCAGTCGCTGTCCGCCGAATGTGGCGGTACGTGTCTGAAATGGGGGGTTTTGCCGGTCCCACGAAAAAAACGATGCTTCACCGAAAGAGAACGGGGGCTTCGGGGTTGTCCTCTCAGAAGCACGACAAACGAACCCTTCCAAGGCTTCCCGCCTTGAACACGACTCTCTCTCTTCTCTCCTCCCGGAACACCGCGACTGCCAGCGCGGTGTCCCTTTTTTTATTCAGCCGATCCAGTGCAGCAGCCACGCCATCGGGGCCCAGAACAGCGTGGTCAGTGCAGTGATCACCAGAAGCCGGCGGGTCGTGGACGGGTGGTCGTCGCGGTCGCCGGGATGGTGATCCGTTGGCAACGACGATTCGACCGCCGTGCATTTTTCGGTGCACCCCGGTGGGCGTTCCGCCGGGGGGGTGGGCGTATCACCATCGGTGGCCGCATTCGTCGGCTCCGGGGTACGGGGTTCGAGCTCCGATTCGGGGGGATCGAGGACGGCCGCCGCCGCGACGTCGGCGTACTCGAAGGCCGGCGTCTGATTCCGGTCGAGTCGGGAGATGCCGTTGGTGGTGGAGGTGCTCATGCCATGTCTCTCGGCAATCGTGTCACCGGGTTCGAGATCATCAGGCATTCGGAGCTGTGGGGGGGCTCGGCCGGACCGTGCAGACGAACCAAACCGCACAGACGGAACCCCCGGCGGACTCTCGTTCGATTGCTCGTTGGCTCGGGTCGAATCCAATTGGAAAGTGGCGAGGATGCTCAACGACCGCTCACTCTCGAGGATGCTTCAGGCCGGCCCGACCGATCGACGGTCGTTCGCCCGGACTTCGGCGACGGACGAGGTGGTGATCGACTGGCACATGATGCCGGGATTGCCGGGTCGCTACGAACTGGTCAACGAAAGCGCAAACGGGTGTCTCATCCAGAGCACGCTGCCGCTGCTTGACGGCATGACGGGGCGTATTCGGGCCCGCCTCCCCAGGGGGGATGGTGGTCGGGTGTCCGTCGTGGTGGCGTGGTCCCGTTGCATCGATGGCCGATACCACGTCGGCCTTCGTTTCTTTGCGTCGTGCTGAGTGTGCTTCAGCCCCGTGCCGAGGCGTGAGCGAGGATTGCATCCATCGCTTCGGCCGTCTCACGCTGGGCCGGACTGAGCCGCTGGGCCTGTTCCTCGGCGTGGTACGAACTTCGGACCAGCGGTCCGGATTCGACGACCTTGAATCCCATCTCCAATCCGGCGAGACGCCATTCGTCAAACTGCTCGGGATGCACCCAGCGATCGATGGGGAGGTGATTTCTGGTCGGTTGCAGGTACTGGCCGATCGTCAGGATGTCGGTGTCGGCCACTTCCCTGATGTCCCTCATCAGCTCAAGCACCTCGTCGTCCCGTTCGCCAATGCCCACCATGATGCTGGTCTTCGCAACCAGTCCCTGCTCGCGAATATGGGCCAGAACCTTCAGTGATCGTTCGTACCGGGCCTGCGGTCGCACTGCGGGATGCATCCGATCGACGGTTTCCATGTTGTGGGCGAGGATTTCGGGTCGGGCGTCGACCACAACCTGCAGATCATCGAGATCGCCCTTGAAATCGCCCACCAGGGTTTCGACCGACATGTTCGGGCAGGCGGCATGGACCCGTCGAATGGTGTCGGCCCATATTGCGGCTCCGCCGTCCTTGAGATCGTCGCGATCCACCGACGTGATCACCACATGCCGTAAGCCGGTTGCAGAAAGGGCCTTAGCGACACGCCTGGGCTCGTCGGTGTCCGTGACCGGAGGCCGGCCAGTCTTGATGTTGCAGAAGCCGCAGGAGCGGGTGCAGGTATCGCCGAGAATCATGATGGTGGCCGTGCCTCGGCTCCAGCATTCTCCGATGTTGGGGCAGGATGCCTCCTGGCATACGGTGTGGAGTCCGTTGGCCTCGATCAGGCTCTTGGTTTCCAGGAAATCAGCCCCCCCGGGTGCCTTGGCGCGGATCCAGTCCGGTTTTTTGCCTATGTGGAGTTGTTGAACGGCCTTACCGCGATTGTTCAGCACCATGGATTCGAGGCTGACGCGCCCTGCGCCCTGGTGCTGGCGTGCGGTATCTCCTCCCAGGGGGCGTGGATGCCTGGCCTGAAGGGCGACCGCCGATGAAATGCCTTGTCCGCATGGCATGTTCAGATTGTACCGCTCTCAGGCGGGGGGCTGGGGATGAAGTAGTCGGCTGTTTCTGCCGATCAGGGTCTCATAACCATTGAAATGGGCATTCTTGCTGCCCTGTGACTCAATAACCCGACCGGATCAAGTCGATGTCAACAGGCCTGCCCGATTCCGGGGGGGGATTTCTGCGTGGGGCAAAATGGTATTGCCCCGCATTTGGGCTCCATTACAGGGGATTCATTCGAACCTCGGGGCCGATTGGTTCGTATCGCGTCGTTGGAGAACAGAGTGTTGGAGGAGCAATCACGACATCAAGATGCATGGTGTGCACGGCGGTTCCCGTTCGGAATCGGCGTGTCCCTGCTCGCCGTCCTGACGATGGTGCTCCCTCAGGTGGGTTGCGACGTCAACAGCTTTGCGGATCCGTCGCGAACGGGGCGTTTCATGGAAACGCCCACCACCATGCCCATCCTCGATCGCATCGATGTGATCGAACCCAGCGAAGATCTCTGGGGCCAGACGACGACGGTTCGCCCCGAAGACCTGGTACCCAGCAACCTCAGCTACCGCCTGCATCCAGGTGACGGGGTGCGGATCGAAATCTACGAGCTCTACCAGCAGGGCCAGTGGTATCCGTTCACCCGGGACGTCGATGCCGGAGGCTACATCCGGATTCCGCAGCTGGGAGACATCCTTGCCGCCGGAATGACGGCGCAGGAACTGCAGAACGAACTCGAGATGCTGCTGGCCCGCGATGTGATGTCGCATCCCACCGTGCATGTCGCCATCGAGACCTCAAACGCATTCACCTACACCATTCAGGGGCACATCCAGTCTTCCGGCCGCTTCACGCTTCGGGATCCGAATCTGCGGGTGCTGGAAGCGCTTGCCATGGCCGGCGGAGCGCCGCTGACCACCCGCAAGCTCTACATCGTCCGCAAGGTCACGTTGTCCGACGACCTGCTTCCGCATTACGAACGCGAACGAACCCCGGACCGTCCGGAGGCGTCCGGCACGAAGGGGCCGGCCGTCGACATCGAACGCATCATCCAGCAGCTGGATGATGCGGACATCAAGCCCGCTCCCGCCGCCTACGGCGCAGCGGACGAGCCGATGATCGACATCGACGACCTCCAGGCTCCCCGGCTCCGTGCGCCCCAGGCGGTCGATGTCGACGACCTCGAGTCGGACGCGGACCTGCCCACCGCAGGTGACAACGCCTTTATCTACGTGCCGGAGAAGAAGGAGTGGGTCCGGGTGGAGTCGTCGGACATTCCCGGCGCCGTTGCCGATGCGCTGGATGCCGAACGCGCGGATCCGGGACGGGCACCGGACATGGTGCTGGAACGGGTCATCGAGATTCCCTACCAGCCACTGCTGCACGGTGACAACAGCTACAACGCGATCATCCGACCGGACGACCAGATCTACGTCGACGGTCCGCCCGTCGGCATCGTCTACATCGACGGGGAGGTCACCCGCCCGGGCGTGTACACCCTGCCGCAGTCGGACGAACTGACCCTCAGTCGGCTCATCGCCGCCGCCGGCGGTCTCGGCGCCCTTGCGATTCCGGATCGGGTCGATCTCACCCGGATCGTGGGGGACGATCGGGAGGCCACCATCCGCCTCAACCTCGCGGCCATCCGTCGGCGTACGGAACCGGACGTGTACATGAAGGCGAACGATCACGTGATTGTCGGTACGAACTGGATGGCGTATCCGCTGGCGGTCTTCCGCAACGGACTCCGGATGACCTACGGGTTCGGCTTCCTGCTCGACCGGAACTTCGGTAACGACGTATTTGGACCACCCCCGACCAATATCGGTCGGTGATCCCGCTGCCGGGACGACCGATCCGGGTGGCTTGGGATCGAGCATGACACGAGGCCTCCTCAACGCAGTGCAGCCTTCCGTTCTCAGTGGGGAGCGTGCTGCGTGAGTTCGACCGTCACGCATCCCGAGGTTCCGGAAATCCGGACCGTGCCGCAGGACCGGGCCATTCTCGGTCTGGTGGTGATACTCGGCTGCGTCGTCTGGCTGTTCTGGGAATTCTTCGTACAGCAGGGACGCTTCGCGATCAATCAGCAGGCGGACTGGGGGCACACGGTGGTGATCCCCTTCATCGCCGGCTACTTCGTGTGGTTGAACCGCCGGGCGATCCTCGCCGAGCCCTTCCGGCCGGCGTGGTCCGGACTGGTGCTGCTTGTGCTGGGCGTGTCCTGGTACAGCTTCATCGCCCTTGGACCCGCGGCCTTCAAGCACCACAACCTCATGGGCTTCGGAGTCGCGCTGACCATCTTCGGCCTGGCGCTCCTGTTCTGCGGCTGGCGCCCCATGCGGTGGCTCTGGTTCCCGCTGGGGTACCTGGTGGTCTTCGGGCAGACCCTGTCCGACACGGCGGTGCTTCGGTTCACGCAGTTCCTGCAGGACATCGCGGCGCACGGCTCCTACTGGGGACTCACGCTGTTCGGCTTCGACATGGCCAAGGAGGGGAACACCCTCCGCATCCACCAGGGTGGAGAAGTCATTCCGGTCAACATAGCGGAGGCGTGCTCCGGCATGCGGATGGTGGTCGCGTTCCTGGCGCTGGGGGTGGCCATGTCCTACCGGGGACTCGACCACTGGTGGCAGCGCGTCATCCTGGTGCTGTCCGCATTCCCGACCGCCTTGTTCGTCAACATTCTGCGGGTCATGACGCTGGGCATCCTGGCCACCTGGGATTCGAATCTCGCCGACGGCGATTTCCATTCCATGGTCGGGCTGCTGTGGCTCGTGCCGGCCTTCTTCATCTACCTGGGCGTCATGTGGCTGCTGCGCAACATCGTGGTCGGCGAGGACGAGGACGAATCCGACCCGGACGGGAAGGAGGCGGACGAGCCGCTGTTCGTCCGGTTCGACGGCAGGGTGCGCGCCACGTTCGTGGCCGCGGTGCTGGTGCTGGTGGGCGGGGGCGTCAGCCTGACCTTCGTCATGCAGGCGATGAACGTCTACCTCCGCAAGGCGCCCGTCGAACTCCGCAACTCGCTGGCGAACCTTCCCACCAGTGTCGAGGGATGGACCATGCTGGAGGACTACCGGATTCCGGAGACCGGGGTCGAGGAACTGGGCACCGATGTCTACCTGTCCCGCACCTACCGGGCGGATGATCTGCCGGGACGCCCCGTGGTCCACTTCCACCTTGCGTACTACACCGGCACCATCGACATGGTTCCGCACGTGGCGGACCGCTGCATGGTGGCGGGCGGACTGCAGAAGCGGGCCGGCCCCGCCAACCGGCCGATGTCCATCGATCGTGAGCAGTGGGGGCTGGATCCGGACCATGTCATCGACGGCGAGCCGTTCCGTGTGCAGGGTTCCAGGAACTGGCTGACCGGCGAGGAGATGCTGGTTCGAATGCCCCAGGGCGAGTTTGAACTCCGAACCACCGAATTCCACGATCCGAAGCTCCCCAGCTCCCGTATCTACGCGGGCTACTTCTTCATCGCCAACGGCCGGCTCACGCCGGAGGCCGGAGGCGTCCGGATTCTCGCGTACCAGCCGAACGACCGGTACGCGTACTACTGCAAGGTCCAGTTCACCATCAGCGGCGACGAGGACCTGGAGGAAGACGACTTCCTCGGAATCTCCAGCGGCTTTCTGGAACTCATGTTGACCGATCTGATGCGATGCCTGCCCGACTGGGCGGAAGTCCAGCAGCAGGACTGAACGACCACCTCCCGACTTTCTCACCCCATGATCAGGATCCAAGCAGATGGCTAAGAGCAAAAAGCGCAAGAAGAAGAAGCAGAAGCTGAACGTCAAGATGATCGCACTCATCGTGTCGTCCGCTCTGGTACTTGCGATCGTGATCGGCGGTCTCGTCACCTACCAGTACGTGGCGAGGAACTCGCGCAACGTTCGGGCCGGTGACCAGGCGTATGCGGCCGGAGACTACAACCAGGCGAGGAAGTACTACGGGCGGGTCATCTACCGCGAGCCGGACAACGCCGCAGTCCTCGAGAAGCTGATTTCGGCCTACGCCAACATGGTGCCCCTGACGGTCGAGGAGGCCCGTGAGTTCTACGGTGAGATGCAGGCGGCCCTGATGCAGCAGGCGAAGAACACCGGAAACCGAGAGGAGAACTACCTCGCGATTGCCCGCGACGCCTACCGGTCGGCTCGACTGACCAACAGCCCTGCATTCTGGGGACGTCTGCAGGAGATCTCCAGGGAGATGCTGCTGCCGGGCCGGTTCCCCAAGGACTCCGATGCATACGCGATGGGGAAGCTGTACTTCGGTCTGTGCCAGATCCGACTGCGTGACGGAGAGATGACCGAAAACATCGACGTCGACGGCAACATCAAGTTCCCCGGCGAAGCCGAACTGCTGGAGCATCTGGCTCTTCGGCCCGACAGCGACGAGGGGCTGGCCGGACTCGCCTTCGGACGGTTGTCCGTGGCGAGGAAGCTGGGCCTCGAAGGCCGTTTCAGCCAGGAGGAGAAGAATCTGGTGATCGCCGAACGCGCGTTCGAGAATGCCGTCACCAGATCGCCGAACGGACCCGCGGTGGCGTTGATGGTGCTTCGCGATCTCTACATCCGGAAGCTCGTCCAGAACGCGAGCATCCAGAGCGACTCGGCGAGCGTCAGCCTGGAGGAGATCCGGGAACTCGACGAGCGCATGCAGGTCGCGCTGGACCACGCCGAAGGCATCATTGCATCCGACCCCGTGGCGTACGAGGCCAAGCTGTTCGAATTGCTGTCGTTCATCAGCCGGGTGGACCGCGAGAACGGACACCAGCGGGCCATCGTCCTGCTGGAGGACTATCTGGCGAGCCGTCCCGAAGACGATCGGATGCGCATGATGCTTGCGCAGTCGTACCGTGCGATCGGAGCGTACGAGCCGGCACGGGAGAATGCCCAGTACATCATCGACGCCGAGCAGAAGCCCATCAGTCTCGGTGCACTGGAGCAGTTCGGCATGCGTGCCAACGCGTCGAATCTGCTGTTCGACGTGGAATACGAGCGATGGGTCGGCGATTCAGGTGCGGGATCGGACGAGGTCGACGGTCTGCAGCTGGAGCGGGTGCTGCAGGCTCGGAGCCTGCTCGACCGGTTCCTGAGCGGCAACAAGGACAACGTGGTCGCATTGAACGCCGACGCCCGGATCGCCATGGGGCAGGAGCGGTACCGCGATGCCGCACGGCTCTTCGAACAGCAGATCTTCATGGACGGCAATCCCACCGCGGATACGTTGCGGGCCGCGGCATTCAGTCTGGAGAAGTCCGGGCAGTCGGGGCTCGCACTCGAACGCCTGGAGCAGGCCATCGGGCGAGATCCCATGTCGCTGCGGCACTACATCGCCAAGGCGTCGCTCGAGGGTCGCATGGGGCGTCCGATGCAGGGGATCGCCACGCTGGAATCACTTCCGCCGAGCCTGCAGATCGACAACGAGGAGGTGCGTTCGTTGAAGGATGCTCTGCGAATGCTCGTGCGGGGCAACGAGTTCGATCCGGACCAGATCACGGATGAATCGCTCCGCGTCGTCCGGACGGCAGACGCGATGATTCGCAAGGGACAGTACGAGGAGGCCCGGATGGTCCTCGAGGCTGCGCTGGCAGACGGATCCTCGGACGACTACCGGGTGCTTGGTGCCTACGCCCAGACCCTGTCGATGCTCGGCGAGAACGAGCGGGCGAACGAGATGATCGACCGGGCGCTGGAGCTCGAGCCCGACAGTCCGCTGCTGGCTTCGATCCGCGACATCTGCCGCAACACCAGTCCGGTCGATCGGGTGCGGATGGAGATCGAGCAGCAGGAGCTGCCCCCGGACGAGGCGAAGGCGAATCTCTACGTCTCGATGCGCACCCTGGCCCGCCAGCAGGAAATCGTCGCGGGACGGTTCGATCGCTCGCGATTGTCCGAACGTGCCGACGAAGCCCGGCGGATCGTGGCCGAGGCGAACGCCGCCGCCGATGCATTGGAGGCTGACATCAGCGGGTATGCGATGGAATCGTATCCCGCCCTCTTCGAGTTCCGCTTCCAGACAGCGATCGACGATCGCGACTGGAACACCGCCGAGACGCTGATCGATCTCAGCGAGGCGAACAATCTCGACGAGGCGAACGGAAACCTGACCACGGCCCGGTACCACCGGGGACGGTCGGCCGCGCTGCGCGAGGGCGGGGAGGCGGACGGTGCGAGAGCCGAACTGGTCAAGGCGGGGGATGCCGCCCGGGCCGCGACCGAGGTGTCGGCCTGGTCCGATCTGTCCTGGTCGATGCTCGCCCAGATACTCGATGAACTCGGAAACCAGGAAGAGGCCATGGAGGCCTACGAAGAGGCGTACCGGCGGAATCCCGGGCGGCAGTCCACGGTCATCAACTACGCCCGTCGACTGCTTGATCCCGTCAATGGAGAGCCGCTCCGCGCCCTGCGGATCATCCGTGAGGCCCGTGAGCTCTACATCGGCAATCCCATCATCGAAGACGTCTGGATGGAGGCCGAGGAGCAGGTCGGTGACCGGGGTAAAGTGCTGATCCGCCGCACTCAGTTGCACGATCGCGAGCCCGGTGACCGGACGAATGCGATTCGACTCGCTCTGCTGATCGCCACGCTCGAGCCCGACTACAGCTACATCTTCACACGGGGCTACGAGCCGATGACGCTTCGCCAGTGGAATGCGATGCCGGTTGAGCGTCAGGCCGCCGCTCTCAGGGAACTGCGGGCGTCCTGGGACGAGAAGGTCGATCTTCTTCTCGAATCCATCGGAGAGGCGGCCAACCGAAACATGGTCGAGGCGATGCAGCATGCGAGTGTCTACGACGCACTGAAGCGGTCCGACGACGCAGTGCGCGTCGTGCGCAGCTACCTGGATTCGAACGAGGACATCGCGGTCGCGGAGGCTCTGGTCGCGGCCCAGTTCTTCATCGATCTGGATCGAATGATGGAAGCGGCGGAGCTGCTGCTTGATGTCCGCGACGCCCAGAGTGACGCCAATCGGGAGATCGACTACGCGCTCGGAATGATGCACTACAACGCGGGCAAGATCCGTCAGTCCATTCCGTACTTCCGCTCCGTGCTCGAAGCACGGGAGACGGACGTCGTGGAGGACCGGCTGGTCCAGGCTCTGGTGCGGACACAGAAGTTCCAGGAGGCCAATGATCTCCTGGACGGCATCCAGTCCCGGGTCGGCATGAACTACCGGACCTACATGCTGTCCGCCATCCTCGAGAAGGCGAGGGTGGATGCAGCGATCGCGGTCGGTGATTCCGATGTCGAAGCGGAGGCAAGAAAGCAGTACCTCTCCAATCTGGAGCAGGCCAATGCACTGGATCCGACCCAGTTGACTCCCTACATCTCATTGGCCGACAGTCTGCTCGAGGACTACAGCATGCGGCGTGAGCCGGCGTTGCTGGACCAGGCGATCGCCGTCGTTTCAAGAGGCATCGACAGACTTCCGGAATCTGCTTCGCTGGTTGCGAAGCGGGCCGACATCCTCGAGGCACGTGGCGATCTCAATGCCGCGATCATGGATCTGGAGCAGATGAGTCGGCAGTATCCCGATTCGGTTCCGATTCGAGAGCGATTGATCCTTGCGTATCTGAAGACGGACAGCCTCGAGAAGGCCCAGGCGGCCATCACGGACGGGATCGCATTGATGCCCAGTGAAGGAACGTGGTTCGAAGCACTGGGCGACTACTACAGTTCGATTCCAACGCCCCAAATTGGTCTGGCGACGGAGGCGTACCTGAACGCCTACCGACGAGATCCATCGCGTGCCCTGCTGTTCAAGATCAATGCCGTGACCAGGACCGCAAGCGACTGGGACTTCGATGCGATGATCGATCTGTTCCAGAGTCCGCAGTTCGGTCTGCAGAACGATCCGGTCACGATCGGTCTCTACGCACGGTCGTTGGCAGGGAAGGGGGCCTACGATCGCGCGGCAAATCAGCTGCGCAAGGAGTACGGCATTCTCGCCAATCAAATCCGTGCCGGGTCGGTGCATCCATCCATGGTAACGCGATGGTACGACGATCTATACGTGGTCTTTGCTGCGCGGGACGGTCGGCTTGGAGAGGAGCTCGCCATGGAGATGGCGGGCCCGGAACTGGGCTACTGGAACAAGGCCGGCCTTGCACAATACTGGTCGCTGCGTGGCGGCAAATCCGATCTCGATCGCGCTATCGAACTCCAAACGGAGGTCGTCGAGATGGCTCGCGAAGTGGGAGAGGTCGAGTTGGGGATGAGCTATTCCAATCTCGGCAGCTATCAGATTAATCGTGGACTCGAGGATGAGTCGCTCGAGACCTTCATGCGTCTCGTGGAACTCCAGCCTGAAAACGCCGTTGCGTTGAACAACTACGCCTACGTGCTCGCGACCTCGATGAACAAGCCCGAGGAGGCTCTCGAGTATGCGGTCAAGGCCGTCAGGCTGGATCCGTCATCGCTCGAGATCCTGGACACCATGGCCACCATCTACGGAATGCTCGGTCGGTACGACGACTCGCTGTCCAGTCGACTCCGCCTGCATCAGCTCTATCCGGCGGATCTGAGCACCCTGCTGGCGATCTGCGACTCCTACCAGCGTCACATGGACGATCCGGCCAAGGCGGCGGAGTTCGCGAAGCTGGCGATGCGGGTCAAGCCCGAGGACCCCCGGGTGCTCGATGCCATGGGGTGGGCTTCCTATCGGACCGGAAAGAAGATGGAGGGAGAGGATCTGCTCCGACAGTCGATCCGGCTGGGGCCGACCGCTTCGGCGCATCTCCATCTGGCACAGGTGTTTATGCAGAACGGCGATCTCGAAATGGCCAGCGAACAGCTCCGACTGGCTGATGATTTGGCCCCGGATACCGAAACGAAGGCGGAGATCGATCGTCTCAAGGACGATATAGCAAGAAGTTGATCCAACCCCTTGGTGGCGTGGCAATCCGGTGCCATGGTCACAGGGGAAGCAGTGAGCATCGAAGGCATGAGCAGTACGACAGCAAGACCCTCCGGCATGAAGCCGACACCGAGACCTCGCAGCCAGCCGAGTTCCAAGAGCGGTCCGTCCATCGATCCGATCCGGGTGCTTCGACAGCATGTGGTCGGAATCATCGTCTCGGGGATCGTGGGCATCATCCTCGGGGTGATCGTCTACTTCGTGCTTCGATTCACCTATCCGCTCTACAAGAGCGAGGTCATCTTCGAGATCCGCCCCGGTCTGCTCGAGTCCACCGACATCGGCACCAAGGAATCGATGAGCGACAAGGACGTGCTGCGCATCGCGAACACCCAGACGCTGCTGCTCAAGCAGCGCGACGTGCTGACCGAAGCGGTCAACAACCCGTCCGTACGGAACACGACCTGGATGCAGGAGTGGTTCCTCGATCCCCAGACCGGCGTGCTGCTCGAGGCCCAGGCCGTCGACGAACTCGAGGAGTACGTGAAGGCCGCGCAGATCAGGAACACCAACCTCTTCAACGCGAAGTGGTCCTGGCACAATGCGCAGGACGTTCCGATCGTCCTCAATGCGATCGCGAACTCCTACCTCCGCAAGATCGAGGATCTCGACAATCAGCAGTTCAGCGAGAACGAGGAGCTGTTCCGGCAGCAGCTGCGACGCACCCGTCTGACCCTGCAGGATCTCAACGACGAGATCCAGGGATTCATCGTGTCCAAGGGCATCACGACCCTCGACGATCCGCGGTATTCCCAGGCCGCCTTCGAGACCCAGAAGCTGACCGAGGCGCTGACGCAGTCCTCCTCGGAGCTGACGTCGGTCCAGACCCAGTACATGCAGACGGCGGCCAAGCTCGAGGGCACCCTCGAGCCGACGCACGAGGACATCCTCGAGGCGGAGTACGACGTCACGCTGCAGCGGCAGCTCCAGGCCCTGGAGACGCTGAAGGCGACCGAACGGTCCGTCCTGGAACAGTTCAATCCCGACACGCCGCAGGTGCGGAACATCGAGCGGAACGTCCGGGCGACCGAGAAGCAGATCGAGTCGAAGCGCAACGAGATCCTCCGGCGGAACCTCAACGCGAAGCTGAAGACCCTCGGGGATTCCCGCTCGCAGCTGTCCGACGTCATCGAGGGCCTCGAGACCGAGCTTGAGAAGAACGATGCCATGCTCCGGGATCTGGCCGCCGATTCGTCCTACTACGATTCACTGGTCACGCAGCGCACGCACCTGGAAGCCCAGCGCGACGAGGACCTCAAGCTGCTCAACAGCATCATGCTCATGAAGATGCGTGCCGATGCCGGCCGCGTCCGACTGGCCAACCTCGCCCTCACGCCCCGGGAGCTCTCGTTCCCGGTTCCGGAGATGATCATTCCCGCCGGCGTGCTGGTGTGCGTGGGGTTCTTCCTCGGCGTGATCTTCCTCAAGGAGATGACCAACCAGCGGATCCGCTCCACGGGCGATCTGGCGGTCATTCCCGGAGCCAGGATCATCGGCAGCATTCCCGACGTCGATGACGATCCCACCGACATCGAGGATGCGGAGTGCTGTGCCGCCAACGAACAGGAGAGCGTGATCGCCGAATCCTACCGTCAGACCTGGTCCTCCCTGAGTCGCATCATGCAGCGCAAGGGGCACGCCAGCCTGCTGGTCGCCAGCGGTCTTCCCGGTTCGGGCACCACCACGGTGGTCTCCAATCTCGCCATCGATGCGGCGTCCTCCGGAATGACCGTGGCGGTCGTCGACGCCAACTTCCGTCGTCCGAGTCTGGCCTCGGTGCTCGGACTGAACGACGAGGCTCCCGGCCTCGGAGACGTCCTGTCCGGGCAGGCCACGATCGATGACGTTCTCACGACGTCCTCCGTGGCCCCCATCACGGTCGTCTCGGCGGGAACCCCCGAGCATCGGATCTACAGTCGGTTCAACGACGATTCGTTCGACCGCTTCCTCGCCACGCTGCGAAGCTCGCATTCGCTCGTGATCATCGACACCGCACCGGTGGTGGCGGCGGGGGATGCCTTCACGCTGGCCAACCGGGTCGACTCCTTGCTGCTGGTCGTGAAGGCCAACAACGAGGAACGAGGCCTCATCGCCCGACTGATCAACCAGTTCAGCGACATGCGCGGCGAACTCCTGGGCGTGCTGCTCAACCGTCCGCGTCTGACCGCCGGCGGCTACTTCAAGAAGAACTACGAGCTGATGGCGAGCTACGCGGACGGCGAGGAAGGCGACGAGGACGACGAGTCCTGACCGCACCACGTAGCCCGCACTGCGACCCCGTGGGGATCCGAGTTGACAGGGAACAGCCTGAGCATCAGTGACGAGGCCTTCCTGCGCGAGATCGCCCGGAGTGTCGAACAGGCCGATCCGTGGCAGGTGCTCGCTTCGCAGCTGCCGGTGCTGGTGATCGCCTTTCTGACCACGCTGGTGGCGACCCCGATCCTGCGGCGGGTGGCGATCGCCTTCGACATCGTGGACCACCCCAGTGAAGCAAGGAAGATCCACACGCGCTCGACCCCGTACCTGGGCGGCATGGCGGTCTTCATCGGTCTGCTGGTGGCACTGCTGCTGAGCTATCCGCTCGCGGAGCAGCTCCCCATCGGCTACCGGGTGGTGCCGCACTGGGTCGTGATCGGTCTGGTGCTCATCACCCTCACCGGACTGCTCGATGATGTGACCGAATGCGATTCCTGGATCAAGGTCGCCGGACAGCTGATCGCAGCCGCCGGTCTCGCCTCGAGCAACGTCGGCACCAAGGTCGCCGCCGGTCTGCTGAACTGGCTGGGAATCGGCCAGATTCCGCTGGCGCCCATTCCCGGCCTGGACGTGCATCTGGACGTGACGAACGTGATCGGCGCACTGATCATTGCGATCTTCGTGCTCGGAGGATGCAACGCGACCAATCTCATCGACGGCCTGGACGGCCTGCTGTCGGGCGTGGTCGCCATCATGGCCACCGGTTTCCTCGTGCTGTCGCTGGTGATGCTGACCTTCATCAGTCCGGGGCAGATCGATCTGCTGATCGGCGGGTTGGCCTCCCCCGATCAGGCCTTCGAATACGGCATCACCCTGGCGGGGGCGAGGGTGGTCCTTGCGCTCGCGCTGCTGGGGGCCGTCCTCGGATTCCTGCCGCACAACTTCAACCCCGCGACGATCTTCCTCGGCGACTGCGGCAGTCTCCTGCTCGGTTACGCTTCCGTGGTGATCATTCTCATGCTCGGCGAGACCGGCCAGACCCATCTGGTGCTGGCGGGCCTGATCATCTTCTCGATCCCGATCATCGACACCATGCTCGCCATCGTGCGTCGGCGGGTCCAGGGGCAGCCCATGTGGGATCCCGACGCGCATCACATGCACCACGTGTTCAAGCGCCGGCTCGGCTCGGTCAAGTCGGCAGTGCTTGCGATCTACGCCATGGGATCCTGCTTCGCGGCGCTGGGTGTGCTGCTCGGGTGGCTTTCCCTCGCCGGTTCGATCGATCGGAAGTGGATCTATATCGTCTTCATCGCGATCTTCACCCTGGTGGGCTTCATCGGGGTTCGGATGGGACTCGGGCAGCGGGCGAGCGTGGCGAACGAGGCATGAGCGTATCCGGGGCCAGATCGATCCTGTTCGTGTGCATGGGAAACATCTGCCGTTCGCCGATGGCCGAAGCGATGTTCCTGCACCAGGCGGCTCTGCGCGGTGTGGCGGACCGGTTCACGGTCGATTCGGCCGGAACGGGGGGGTGGCATGCGGGAAGTCCTCCGGACGAACGGATGCAGCACACCGCCCGTACGCACGGCGTCGACATGCAATGCAGCGCCCGGCAGGTGCGGAGCTCGGACTTCGAGACCTTCGATCTGATCGTGTGCATGGACCGGGAGAACCATGCGAACCTGCTGCGGGCCGGATCGCCGCCGGACCGGACCGTGCTGATGCTCGACTTCCATCCGGACGAGGAGCATCAGGAGGTGCCGGATCCGTACTACGGCGAACACGATGGATTCGAGCTGGTATTTGAACTCCTCCAGGTCAGTTGCGAGCGTCTCCTGGACGATCTTGTCGCGCCGCGTCCGTGAATGCGGAAGTTGCCATCGAGGCCGTCGTCCGCGACCGGCTCGGCGTCGGGATCCGGTCGTCCGATCCGCTGCCGGGTGGCAGCATCCACGACGTTCGGCGGCTCTCGCTCGCCGACGGAGGAACGTGCGTGGTCAAGGTCGCGGACATCGTCGATGCATCCATGCTGCACGGTGAAGCGACCGGATTGGACGCCCTGAAGGCGACGGCGACGGTGCGCACCCCGGCCGTGCTGGGGATCTCGGATACCGAATCGTGCACGGTGCTGATCACTGAATACCTGTCGCCGTGCGCCTCCGGGTCGGCCGACTGGGATGCCTTCGGGAGTCGGCTCGGCGAGTTGCATTCCCGCGGGGGGGCGGATCGGTACGGGTTTTCCGAAGACAACCACCTCGGGCGGACACCGCAGTCGAACGGGTGGTCCGACGACTGGGTCGAGTTCCTCGCCCTGCACCGGCTGGGGCCGCAGTTGCGTCTGGCCCGGGACGGGGCACGGCTCGGGCCGTCCCAGGCGGCGGCGATCGATTCGATCATCGACCGCCTGGATCGACTCGTCCCCCGTCATCCGCATCCCTCGCTCCTCCACGGCGATCTCTGGTCGGGCAACGCGCTGCCCCTGTCCGACGGTGGGGTGGCGGTGCTCGACCCTGCCTGCTCGTACGGAGACGCCTGGTTCGACATCGGGATGATGCGGCTGTTCGGGGGCTTCCCCGAAGAATGCTTCGCGGCCTGGGCGGCGGGCCGGGACGACCATGCACAGTCGGCGGAGCGGATCGCCGTGGCGAAGCTCTACCACCTCCTCAACCACCTCAATCTGTTCGGAGGCGGGTACCGGCCGCAGGTGGAGGAGATGGTCCGGACGCTGGTGTGAATTCAGCCGTTGGCGGATGCGAACTCGCCCATGAGTTCGGCCAGCTGCCGGCACCCTTCGGCGGGGAAGGCGTTG
This sequence comes from Phycisphaerales bacterium UBA854, assembly GCA_002295885.1. Taxonomy (GTDB): domain Bacteria; phylum Planctomycetota; class Phycisphaerae; order Phycisphaerales; family SM1A02; genus UBA854. Next base: position 98,281 of record DBGM01000011.1, on the reverse strand, counting down.
TAGGTCGAGGCACGCAGGCCTCCGACGCTCCGGTGTCCCTTGAGATTCATCATGCCGCGTGCGGTGGCGGTCTCGAGGAACTTGGCGTCCAGCTCGGCGTTCGGACAGGTGAAGGTGATGTTCATCGTCGATCGGCAGTCGGTGTCCGCATGGCCGCGGTAGAACCCCGAGGCGTCGATCGCATCGTAGATCAGTGCGGCCTTGTCCAGGTTCCGCTGGTGCATCGCCTCCAGGCCACCCTGTTCGAGGATCCACTTGAACACGAGTCCCATCACGTGGATACCGAAGGTGGGTGGGGTGTTGAGGCACGAACCCTTGTCGGCGTGCTGGTCGAAACGGAACATCGCGGGCAGATCCCGTCGCGACTGCTCCAGCAGTTCCCGTCGAATGATCACCAGGGTCACTCCCGCGGGGCCGAGGTTCTTCTGGGCGCCCGCGTAGACGAGATCGTGGCGGGTCCAGTCGATGGGACGACTGAACATCTCGCTGCTCATGTCGCAGATCAGCCAGCCGTCGGATCGCGGGGGCGTGCTCCACATGGTGCCGTAGATGGTGTTGTTCGAGCAGTAGTAGGTGTAGCGGGCGCCACCCGGGAGATCGAGTTCGTCGTCGGCGGGCAGGCTCCTGAATCCGCCGTCCGTTCCGTCCCAGGCGAGATGGACATCTCCGAGGATCCGTGCATCCTCGATGGCCTTCTTCGTCCAGGCGCCGGTGTGGATGTAGTCGGCGCGTTGGCCGGCGGCCAGCAGGTTCATCGGGATCAGTGCGAACATCGACGTGGCGCCGCCCTGCAGGAACAGGATCTCGAAGTCGTCCGGGATGTCTCCCAGACGACGGCAGTTGTCCTTCGCCTCCTCGATGACCTTGGTGAACGCCGCGCCGCGGTGACTGTGCTCCATCACCCCGATGCCGGTGCCGTCGAGGTCGAGAATGTCCGCCCGGGCCTGTTCGAGTACGGGCGGGGGAAGGATGGCGGGGCCGGCGGAGAAGTTGAGGACGGAGGCCGTGCTGGTGCTCATGGGATCATCCCGTGTTCAAAGGGGTCAGACTTGCGCTGAGGACGTGCTCGTTGGACCGGATGGCCGACAGTCGATCGTCGTCGATGGGACCGGCCAGCTTGATCTTGGCGCAGGCCGCCTGGCTGCCGTCGAAGATGATGTTCTCCATCTCCTCGACGTTGATGCCCGCCTCGCCCACGAGCTCGAAGATGCTTGCGAGGACGCCGGGGCGGTTTCGGTGACGGACGGTGAGGGTCGCGGAGGCCGCGGTGCTCGTGGCGAGGTTGACGCAGTTGAGCACGTCACCCGTCTCGAGGAACTGTTCGATGATCCGGACCGCCTCGCCGGCGATCGCCGCCTGGGCCTGGTCCGTGGAGGCGCCCACGTGGTGGGTGCCGAAGACGCAGGGCTTGCCCACGAGTTCATTTTGGAACTGCGTGTCGCCGGAGGCCGGCTCGCTCGCGTACACGTCCAGACCGACCCGAAGTCCCTTGGCGTCGATTGCCGCCGCAAGGGCGGTCTCGTCGATGAGGCTGCCGCGGGTGGTGTTGATCAGGGTGGCTCCGTCGCGCATCGCCGCGAGGAAGGTCTCGTCGATCATGCCTGCGGTGTGGGCATTGGCGGCGACGTGCAGGCTGACCACGTCCGCCTCGGCGGCGACCTCCAGCGGACTGTCGCAGCGGACGATTCCCAGTGATTCGGCCCGTTCGTCGGTGAGGCTGCGGGACCAGCCGATGACCTTCATGCCGAAGGCACGGCCACGTTCCGCGACCGCCTGGCCGATCCGTCCCAGGCCCACGATGCCCAGGGTGCGCCCGTGCAGGCCGCGTGCCTTGCTGTAGCCCTTCTTGTTCCAGACTCCTTGCCGCAGGTCCGACACCTGATCGGGCACGCGGCGGTCGCAGGCAAGGATCAGGGACCAGGCCAGTTCCGCCACGGCGATGGCGTTCATGCCCGGGCAGTTGGCGACTGAGATGCCTCGTGCGGAAGCCGTCTCCAGATCGATGGTGTCGTAGCCCGCTCCGGCACGGAGGATCAGGGACAGCGAGTCGCTCGCCTCGATGCAGGCGTGGTCGACCTTCGTGGACCGGACCAGCAGGATGTCGGGGCGACACTCGGCGAGTCGTGCGGGCAGATCCGCCGTCGTGAGGTCCGCCTCGGCATGCACGGTGCAGCCCATGGAGCGGAGTGCTTCGATGCCCTCGTTCTGGAAGGCATCGGCGATGAGGATCACGGCCTGCGCCGCATCGTTGGGTGGGGTGGGGGTGGTCATGTCGCCTCCATGGTAGTCCGGACGATGCCGTAGCTTCAGGTGGTCACGGGCGGAGCGTTGTCCTGCCGATTCGAGTCCATGGCGTGGATGAAGAGGCCGCTGCGGAGCTTCGGTTCGAACCAGGTCGACTTGGGCGGCATGCAGAGATCGGCATCGGACACGTCCATCATGTCGGTGATGCCGGTGGGATGCATGGAGATGCCCAGGGCGGCGGAGCCGTTCCGGACGCGTTCCATCAGGACATCGGTCCCCCTGATTCCACCCACGAACTGAAGTCGATCGTCCGTTCTGGGATCCTGGATCCCCAGCAGTGGTGCCAGCACCCGGTCCTGCAGTATGGCCGCATCGAGGCGTGAGACCGGATCGGCGGCCGGATCGGCGTCCAGTTCGAGGCGGTGCCATCCCGAGGGGAGAGCGAGGCAGAACACGCCCTTGCGATCGGGCGTCGCATCCTCGCAGGGGGCGATGCGTCCGATCGTCGCCAGATGTTCGAGCAGGTCCGATTCGCTGTGTTCGCCCAGATCCAGCACCAGCCGGTTGTAGGGAAGGACGTTCAGCTGGCTGGCGGGGAAGAGCACGCCAAGGAACCAGTTGAACTCGGCATCGGGGCCGGCGTCCGGACGCTCCTCGCGACGACGGGCCGCGGCGCGTGCGGCACTGGCGGCCCGGTGATGGCCGTCGGCGATGTACAGCTCGGGGACGTCGCGGAAGGCTTCGATCCAGGGATCGGTGTCGGTGACGGTCCAGATGGTGTGGGTGACGCCGTCGGGTGACTTGAAGTGGACGCTGGGGCGTCCCGTGGTGTCCAGGGCCAGACGGCGATCGACCTGCTCGTGGTCACGGAAGGTCAGCATGAGCGGGCCGGTGTGCGCATCGAGGGTCAGCACGTGGCGGGTACGGTCGTCCTCCTTGTCGGGACGGGTCTTCTCGTGCTTCTTGATCGAACCGTTCTCGTAGTCGTCGACGTGGCAGGTGCAGACGATTCCGTACTGGCTGCGTCCCTCCCATGCGAGTCGGTAGATCGCAATCGAGGGGGTCTCGTCCCGGACCAGCGTTCCGTCCGACATGAACCGTTCGAGGTTCCGCGCGGCCTGCTGGTAGACGGCATCCTCGTTGAACGCCACCCCGTCGGGCAGGTCGATCTCCGGTCGGATCACGTGGAGAAAGCTGTCGGGGCGGCCCTCGGCCAGTTCCCTGGCCTCCTTCGTGGTCACCACGTCGTACGGTGGACACGAGACCGTCGAGGCGCGTGATGGATGGGGCTGGATGCGGTGAAAGGGCTTGATCCGCACGGTCTGGCTCCTTGCCTCGGGGCGTAAAGGCTCATTCTAACGCTCTGGTGGGGGGTGGTGGTCAATCTGGGGGATCTGTGCGGATTCCCCGGGCGGGGCGGGGAGGAACTGGATCGCACCCGGACAGGGGACTGGTGTGCCCCCCCCGACCGGTCGAAGAGAAGGTTGGATATCCGGGGGCGTCGGACCTGCCGACCGGTGGAACGGCATGCGACTTCCCCCCTTGATGGAGCACAACGAAATGAGAAACCGAAGGAACACGAACGTACGAAGCGCATTCACCCTGATCGAGATCCTGATCGTGGTGGTGATTCTCGGCATCCTGGCGGCGATCGTCGTACCGCAGTTCACGAACGCGGCCGACGACGCGAACGACGCGTCCGTCCGCAGCCAGTTGCAGACGCTTCGCAGCCAGATCGAGCTCTACCGGGCCCAGAATCCGACCGTGAATCCGCTCGGATCCGACACCACGCCGGTCTGGAACAACATGCTCGACGGCGACTATCTCACCACGGCGCCGGTGAACCCGCTGACGGGATCGGCGACGATCGGCACTTCGCCGTCCGCGACGACCGGCTGGGTCTGGCGGCTCAAGACGCTTTCCAACGGCGACCCCGGCACGACCTTCGCACTGTACGGCGTGGCGTCTGACGGAACGGAATACACCGAGTGACGAAACGAGGCGTAGGTGATGCCCGGAGCTCCCACGGTGCGGAGCGGGCCGGGCACACCGGGACGAATCCAGGGGGCGGCGACCGAGCGGTTGTCGCCCTCCCTCGTTTTTTCGGGGCATACGGATCGATGTTCTCGGACGTGGCCGGCGGGGAGGATGTTGCACCTTGATCGTGATCGCGCTTGAGCCGGGCCCGAATCGGGCCGATGCAGCCATGTGGAACAGCTCAGGAGAACACCCGTGTCGAAGGACACCTATCTGAACACCATTCTGACCGTGATCGCACTGCTGCTGGGGGGTTTGCTCTGGACCCAGGTGGCCGAACGATCGTTCGTCGATCCGGCGCAGGCCCAGATCCGCAGCGGATCGGCTCGCACCGGTGTCGTCACCGGGGAATCCGATGCGCTGGAAGGTGTTTCGGGACTCGGCCGTCGGGCCATCGCCCAACGGCAGACCCTGATCGACGAACTGTCGTCGCTGCGCATCGCGCTGGAGGGCTTCGACGGCTTCGTCCGCAGCGGCAAGTTGGTCGTACGGATCGACGATCCGGACGGATCGGAGGGACGCTGAGCCATGCGGCAGCGAAACGGATACACGCTCCCGGAGCTGATCATCGTCATCGCCCTGCTCGCGCTGGCCGCGGTCCTGCTGGTTCCCAGCCTCGTCGGATTGTCGCGCATGGAGACGCAGGCGGCGGTGCGGCGACTCGTCTCCGACATCGGCTTTGCGCAGGCCGATGCGATGGCCAACCAGACCTACCGCCGGATCCAGTTCCTGGATGACGGCCGCGGGTACGCCCTGCTCAGGGTGGATGAAGCAAGCTTCGCGGATCCGTTCGATGCGGAGACCGCCGACTACCTGGACGATCCTTCGGGAACGGCCACGGCCCGGGGTCGGTACATCGTCGACTTCGCGGCCGACGAACGCTACGACGGTGTGCAGTTGGGCGACATCGACACGGACGGCACCGGGGAGCGGATCACCTTCGGTCCGCTCGGAGGAACGGTCTCCTCGGTGGGACTGCCCGCGGGGGCGGGACGCATCGTGGTGCGCGGCACCGACGAATCGTTCGAGGTGCTCGTGACGCCGATGACCGGCAAGTTGACGGTTCGGAAGCTCGAAGGCTGAAGCAGCAGGAGTACGCAGATGAGTGCGACATTTCCATGGTTTCGTTCGCGGGTCGGTGACGTCGGCGTCGCATTCCTGCCCGGCGAGGCACGATTGCTGCAGGTTCGCGAGAGCAACGGGCAGCTTCGCGTCGCGGGGGCGGCCTGGTGTCCGCTGGCCACTGCGGAATCCGGTTCCCGTCCCGAGGTGGAATGGGCGCGATCGCTGCGTACCGCCGTCGCAGCCGGAGGGTTCGCGGGTCGTCGCTGCACGATCTGTCTTCCGCGCGAGGAACTCTTCATGCAGTCGATGAAGCTGCCCGTCATGCCGGAGGCCGAACTCACGGAAGCGGTCGCCTGGGAAGCGGCGACCCAGATGAATGCACCCCGTGATTCGATCCAGGCCGACTGGATTCGGACCGGTGGCGTGTCCTCCGGTGACGAATCGAACGGGGATCGCTGTGATCTGGTGGTCGTGGCGGCCCATCGGGATGCGATCGACGCCAGACTGGAAGCGGCCTGGGCCGCGGGGCTGCGTCCCGAGGCGGTCGAGACCCACTGCTGGGCGGCGGCGAGACTGTTCAGTCGGCACCATCGTCGGGCGGCGGATGCGAACAATTGTCGTGCGGTGCTCGAAGTCGGTAGTCGGGGCGGCTCCGTCCTGATCCTGCGGGGCGATCAGATCGCCTTCTGCAAGACACTCGACATCGGTGGCCGCCATCTGGACGAGCAGGTGGCCGACAAGCTGGGTCTCGAGGTGGACGCGGCCCGGGAGCTTCGCATGGCCCGTCTGCGTGGTGATGCGGCGTCGACGTTCATCGATCCATCCACCGATCGGGCGGTGTACGAGGCAGTGCGTCCGCTTCTTGCGGAATGCGCGCACAACATGCTGATGTGCCTCCGTTATGCGGCCGTGACGTTCCGCGGGCTCACACCCGGACGGATCATCGTCACCGGTGCCGACGGGGCCGAACCCGGGCTCGCCGAGCAGGTGGCCGCCACCTGCCAGATCGCGGTCCAGGGGGACTGCCAGGAGACGGGTCTCGACCGGCTGCAGCAGGACCTCGGGGCGATGCTTCCGCACGACGAGGGATCGCTCGGGGCGTGGATCGCCCCGGCGGGCATGAGTCTTCGCGGGCTCGCCGCGCGGCCCGCGGGAAGCCGGACCAACGCCACGGATCGGAGTCAGGCCGCATGAAGCAGCATCAGATCAATCTCATCACCGCGTCGATGACCGAACGAATCCGGGCGGGGCGGAGGACACGCCGCGTCGCCGGCGCCTGCCTTGCGCTGGTCGCGTGCATGCTGGTCACCGCGACCCACGCCCGCATGCGTCTGGACCGGGCCGCCTCGATCAATGAGGCCACCGCCATCCGGGCGGACCGGGCCCTCGAACTCGAACGGAGTCTCGCGGACATCGATTCGAGCATGACGGACGTACGGTCGTTCATGGCGGAGTACACGGAGGTGGCGCTTCCGCTCGAGACGACGCGGCTGATCGCCACCCTGACCCGTTCCCTGCCCCCCAGCATCACCCTGATCGAACTCGAACTGGACTACGACGACGGGTTCGGAGCCCGCGGTCGGGTGGACGGAACGCCGCGTGGTCCACGCCGTCTGGTGGGCGAGATCGCGGGTATCGCCTCCAACGACGCCGACATCGCCTCCCTCGTCCAGGTCATCGGCGGTCGCGAACCGTTTGCGGAGGTCAATCTCGACTACAGCCGCTCGCGCACCGTGCGAGCGCGGCCCGCCCGCGACTTCCGTCTGTCGTTCATCGTGGACATGGACCATGCATTCGAAGTCGAGCCCGCGGTCACCGTCGACGCGACCGCAGCCGGAGGTACCACCCCATGAACAGGAAGCGGATGGAAACCGTCATGCTGACCTCGGTGATCGCCGTCGTCCTCACCGTCACGGCATTCTTCACCTGGCCGAATTACGCGGAGGCGTTCGAACTGTCGAACGAATCACGACTGCTCGAACAGAAGATCGGTCACCTCGAGGACGTCGAGGCCGATCTCGAACGTCGGTCCGAGGAGCTGGTCCGGCTGCACGAGCGGCAGGCGCACGCCTGCCGCCTGGTGCCGGACCGGCCGGACGTCGCCGATCTGATGCAGCACCTCTCCATCGGCGTCGACGGGGAAACGGTGCTCGATCAGACCTTCACCGTCCGCGGGCGGGGCGATCGGGCGGGGGACGCCCGGTTCGAGATTCTGCCTCTGGTGGTGGAACTCGAGACCACCTTCGACAACATCTTCGACGTCATCCGGCGCGTGGAGCGACTCGAGCGGCTGGTCCGCGTGACGTCGATCTCCATGAACTGTCGTGACGTGGACTTCAAGAACAAACGGCCCACCGTGCGTGCGGCCATCGGTATGGACGTCGTCTACGAGGACGGCGAACCGGGAGGACAGTGAGATGGAACGTTTGAACATTCTGCTGCGACGATTCATGGTGTCCCTGACCGCCGACCGGCGGAAGTTCGGGGTGTTCTGCGCCCTGCTGACCCTGGGACTGCTCTTCTGGGCCCGGATCATCGTGATCAAGAACCTGCCCCGGACGGTCATGGCGGACGACGAGCCCGCCGCGCTGCTCACCGATGGTGGGGGGGACGCGGCATCGGCGTCCGATAAGAACGGTCTCCAGGTCCGTTCCATCAGTCTGGATCTGCAGCCGGAACGCGATCCGTTCCTCCTGAACGAGGCCTACTTCCCGAAAAGCGAAAAACCTGCGTCCGACTCGACGGAAGCACGAAAGTCGGCCCCCTCCTCGTCCGAAGAACCGGAACAGGCGATCAGTCGCTTGCAACTTGAGGCGGTCATGCAGGGCAACCCCATGGCCGTCATCAGCGGTCGGACGTACCGGCCGGGCGACTGGATCGAGACTGGCGGTACGGAGTCCGTCCAGTTCATGCTCATCGAGGTCAGACGCCGCTCCGTCGTCCTGGAACATGCGGGCCGGCACTTCGAACTCCGACTGGACGGTTCCAGGGGATAGGTCACCGGGGGGGAGACCGGAGAAACACTCATGCATACGTCTCCTCGCCGAATCCGATCCCGTCTGCTCCTCGCGGTCCTGCTGTGCATCGTGCCCGGTGCGGGCACGGCCGCGCAGGACTCCGCTGACGCCGCCGCATCCGACGTCGAGATGACCAGCTACGGCACCGTTGACATGGCAGTGCAGGATGCCGATCTGGTGCAGGTGCTGGAAATGCTCTCGATGCAGGGGCAGCGCAACATCATCGCCGGACGCGACGTCTCGGCCACGGTCACCGCCAATCTCTACGACGTGACCTTCGAGGAGGCGCTCGACGCCATCCTCCGGGTCAACGGCTACGGATACATCGAGGAAGGCTCCTTCATCTACGTGTATCCCGCGGCCCGGATCGCGGAGATTGAACAGGCCCGCCGACGGGTCGAGACCCGGATCTTCGAGCTCTACTATCTGAACGCGACCGACGCGGCCCAGGCCATCCAGCCGCTGCTGAGCGATGCGGGGCAGGCCGTGCCCATGGGGGCCGTGGAAGACGGCTTCAACCCGGACGAGAGCGACAACGGAGCGGACGCCTACGCCTACACCGCGAAGATCGTCGCGACCGACTATCCGGCCCAGCTGGAGGAGATCGCGACGCTGCTCAAGGAGCTCGACGTCTCGCCCCAGCAGGTGATGGTCGAGGCCACGATCCTGCAGACGAAGGTCTCGGAGAACAATGCCTTCGGCATCGACTTCTCCCTCGTCAGCCACCTCAACTTCACCGACCTGACCTCGCCGCTGACCGCGGCGAGCGAGCTCTTCTCCGGCGACGTCAAGACCGACAACGCCCTCGCGGGCACCTCGACCGTCGGGAAGTCCGTCAGCGGCAACGGCGGCTTCAAGTTCGGGGTGATCAAGGACGATTTCGCAATCTTCCTCCGGGCCCTGGACAACGTCACGGACGTGACGGTCGTCGCCCGCCCGAAGGTCATGTGCCTGAACCGCCAGCGGGCGGAGATTCTCGTCGGACGGCGTCTCGGCTACCTGAACACCACGCAGACGGAGACCTCGACCACGCAGACGGTCGAGTTCCTCGACACCGGCATCCATCTGATGTTCCGTCCCTTCATCACACCGAACGAGATGATCCGGATGGAGCTCTATCCCCGACTCTCCAGCGGCGATGTCCAGCTCGAGACGAACTACACGGTGCCCAACGAGGACACCCACGAGATCTTCACCAACGTCCGCGTCCAGAGCGGGGAGACGATCGTGCTCGGCGGCCTCTTCGAGGAGCAGACCACGATGCGCCGCGAGCAGGTTCCGCTGCTCGGAGACATCCCGGTCGTCGGCAACGCGTTCCGCGGTCAGGACGACGAGACGCTCCGCAAGGAGATCATCTTCCTGCTGACCCCGTCGATCATCGCCGACGAGCGGCTGTGGGAGATGGGGGAGGACGGGCTCGAGATCCTCGACGCCGTCCGGCTCGGCTCGCGGGCCGGTCTCCTGCCCTTCAGCCGCGACCAGATCACGGCCGACTACAACCGGGACGCCATCGAGGCCTTCCGGGCCGGCGAACTCGATCTGGCGCTCTACTACGCGAACAATTCGCTGCGGACCGCATCGGTGCAGCCGGAGATGATCCGGATGCGCGACACGCTCGGTTCGACGCCGCACGAAGCCTGGAACCGGAACATGCAGCGGCGCATCCTCGATCGAGAGATCGACCTGGTGCCCACCGCAGAACGTCCGTCCGCACCGGTCGAAACGGATTCGGCGACCTCCAAGGTCATCGAACTCCCCCGATTGGAGTCGGAGACCGCGGACGCCGGATTCGGATCGAAGACCACGCCCGTCACGCGAGCCCTGAACGACTAAGGGAGCCCCCCGATGACCACGAACAGCACCATTCTCCGTTCCCTGCTGGCGACCGCCGCGCTGCTGGTCGCCGCCGGCTGCAGCGGTCCCTCCAAGACGGGTCTCGAGGCCAGGGAGAACGCCTACAACCGCATCGACAAGGTCAACACGCAGATCGCCTACGGACAGGCCAAGCAGGCCTTCGAGGTGGGCAAGCTCAAGAAGGCGCTCTCGATCATCTCGGAAGCGGCCCAGCGGTACCCCGAGGCGGCCGAATACCACCTGCTGCACGGACGCATCCTGATGGAGATGAGCCGGCTGGACGAGGGACGCATGGCGCTCGAGTCGGCCATCCAACGGGACGACCAGCTGAGCGAGCCCTGGTACTTCCTGGGCATCATCTACCAGCGCTGGTCCGAGGACGAACTCGCACACGAACACTACATGCGTGCCGCCGACCTCGAGTCGGAACGCGCGCAGTACCTGCTGGCCGCGGCCGAGACGCTCGTGGCCGTGCAGCGGTACGACGAGGCCGATGCACTTCTGAAGAGCCGCATTCGCCGGTTCGAGCACCATCCCGCCATGCGGCATCTGCTCGGACAGATCGCGGCTCTGCGCGGCGATCGCGATCTCGCTGTCCGCTACTACGAGGAGGCGAGCCTTCTTCAGCCCGACGACATGCACCTGCTGTCGGAACTCGCGCACATGCAGTTCACGGCCGGTCGCATCGCCGACTGCCTGACGGTGATCGAACGCATCGAGGTCCAGGGGGCCGAGCTGAACCGGCACCTGCAGCGGATCAAGGCGCGCTGCCTGATGCACGCACGCCGGGAGATCGAGGCCCGTCCCATCTACAAGCGTCTGCTGGCGGACCGCGAGCACGACGTCCAGTTATGGGACGAAGCGGGCATGCTCGCCTGGGCCATCGAGGACTGGCGCGGAGTGGGGCAGTGCGGTCACCGGATCGCCGCTCTGGATCCGGGCCGGGCCAGTGGATGGGCCATGCAGGCCGCATCCCACCGGGCCGCAGGTCGACTCCAGGAGGCGGAGGCCGCTCTGGTGCGGGCCACGGCCTGTGAGGGCGTGGATGCCGTCTGCTGGGTGATGCTGGCCGGAATTCGCGAGCAAATCGGCGATTTCGATGGCGCCATGGACGCCTGGCAATCCGCGGCCGATATCGATGATTCGCTGTTGGAGCACCCCAGGCTGGTCGATGGATCAACCAGCGGCGGTTGAGGCCGCCGTGGCCTTGGGGGCACTCGAATGCAGAAGATGCTCAAGATGATGACCGGTTGCCTGGCGTTGGCCGTGCTCGCAGTGAGCCCGGCCTGGGGCGTCTGCCTCCTCTGGGTCCGGGAAACCACGGGACGGACCGCGGACATTCCGTGGCTCGGCCTCTGGTGCATCTCCGTGGTGGGGCTCTTCGCCGTGCTGCTTCCCATCGGGATCGCGGCCCGGGGGACGCTGGCCCGCCTGCACGACTACATCGAGTCGGCCGGTGATCGGGCGTCGGGGACCATTCCCGGAGGTCCGTTCTGGCTCCGACCGGTGCTGCGGACCTTCGTCCGGGCCATCGAGCAGTTTCGTCGACGCGAACGCGATCTGCGCAACCAGCATCGCGATCTCGAGATCCAGCACCACGTCGCCTCCGCCGAGCGGCGTCAGATCGAGGCCGTCCTGGGCGTGATGTCCGAGGCGGTCATCGTGACCAACGCCTTCGACGAGGTCGTGCTTGCGAACCAGGCCGCCGGACGTCTCTTCGGATTCGAACCGGATGCCGCACACCGCATTCCCATCGAGCAGCTCGTCCGGGACGAGTCGCTCCGCAGCATCGTGCAGGAGACGAAGTCCGAGGGGAACTTCGTCGAGTGCCGTCATCTGGAGCACCGCATCGAGGGGCTGTCCGACGCCGACGACGGGGCCGGCCCCGACTGCGACATCTCCCTGGCGTGCGTATCAGACCACCGCGAGCAGCTCGCGGCGGTCGTCACGATCATCCGGGACCGGACCCGCGAGCGTGAGATCTCGCAGATGAAGAGCGAGTTCGTCTCCAAGGCCAGCCACGAGCTGCGGACGCCGCTCGCCTCGGTGCGTGCCTACGTGGAGATGCTGGTCGACGGCGAGGCCGAGGACGAAGCCAGCCGCAACGAGTTCTACCGGATCATCCAGAGCGAGACCGAGCGGCTGACGCGGCTGGTCGACAACATGCTCAACATCAGCCGCATCGAGTCGGGCATCGTGCATGCCGACCGCGACCACGTCGACATGTGCGAGGTGGTCAAGCAGGCCATGGCCACGATCGAACCGCACGCCCGCGAGAAGGACATCACGCTCCACCGCACGATCGCCCCCGTCGATCTGCACGTGCTCGGCGATCGGGACATGCTGTCCCAGGTCGTGGTGAACCTGCTCTCCAACGCGGTGAAGTACACCCCGCAGGGGGGACGGATCACGCTGAAGATCGATTCGGACAACCTGGCCCGCTCGATCCACGTCTCGGTGGCCGACACCGGACTGGGCATTCCGCCCCAGGATCAGGACCGCATCTTCGAGAAGTTCTTCCGCATCGAGAACTACAAGCGCGTCGCGGAGGGCACGGGGCTCGGCCTCAATCTCTGCCGCCACATCGTCGAGACGGTCCATCGCGGCCGGATCGGTCTGGATTCCAGCCTCGGCATGGGATCGCGGTTCTGGTTCTCGATCCCCATGGGATGCGAGGAGAGTCTGGCCGCATGAATGAGCACACCATGACAAAACGGATTCTGGTCATCGACGACGAGTCGCACATCCTCCACGTACTTTCGCTGAAGCTCGGCAAGGCAGGGTACGAGGTGCTGACCGCGGTCGACGGCGAGGAAGGTCTGCACCTGGCGAAGGAGTCCGGGCCGGATCTGGTCATCACCGACATCCAGATGCCCTACATGACGGGGATCGAACTCAGTCGAGCCCTGGCGGACGACGAGACCACCGCGGGCATTCCCGTGATCATCCTCACGGCCCGCGGGTACGCGCTCTCGTCCGACGATCTTCAGATCCAGAACGTGCGCGAGGTGCTGAGCAAGCCGTTCAGTCCGCGCTCCCTGATCGAACTGGTGTCGGCAACCCTCGAATCGAACGATGAACGGAGTACCGCGGCATGAATCCGGTGATCCGTCCAACCGGAGTGCCCGCGGCGACCGATCGCCAGCAGGACCGCCTGCGCGAAGCGGGAATGGTGCTGCTGACCTGCGACAGCGGGGGACGTCCAGTCTCGTCGGGCGCAACCGGTGCCGACTGGCTGCGGTCGCTCGTATCGCGTTCGGGATTCGTCCTGCGGGCTCTCAAGGAGCGCTGTCGGGACTGGAACGAGCAGGATCGGCCCGCTCCGGTCGAAGCCGTGCCCGGCCTGTGGCTGGTTCCGATGCCGATCGAGGAGCGCCGCAACCGCGTCGGCTACGCCGTCGTCTGCATTCCCTGCGCCGAACTGCTCGAGTCCGAGTACCTGCACATGATGTGCCAGGGGGCCCGGCTCGATGCGACGTGGTGCCGTGAACAGCTGGCCGCACTGCCGCCGGCCGCGGCCGCCGACGTGCCGCGACTGGCCGTGCTGGTGCGAGGAGCCTGGGCGGACGAGCAGCGACGCTGCAGCGACGAACGCGTGATCGAGGACGTCGGTCGCGAACTCGGCGAATCCTACGAAGAGATTAATCTGCTGTATTCGATCACCCGGAACATGACCGAGGTGGACTGCCCCGAGCGGTTCCTGTCGGTCACCTGCGACGAGCTGCGACAGCAGCTTCCGTACACGTGGGTCGTGGCGCTGGTGGAGGGGACCGGCGCCACGTCCGACGCGCCGGAGCACGTCGCGGTCGCCGGCGAACAGGGGGGAACCGGTGCCGACCTGGTCCGGTTCGGAACCCGTCTCATCCGCGCCGCGGCACCGGATCGTCCGCTGGTCTTCGGTCCCGACGACGCCGGAGCCTTCCGCGCCGGCTGCGCGACGATCGCCCAACCGATCCTGCGCGACGGTCGGGTCATCGGGATGCTGATGGCCGCGGGCAAGGAGGCCGACGATCAGGACGCCTCCTCCGTGGACATGAAGCTCATGAGTGCCGCGGCCTCGCACATCGAGATCTTTCTCGAGAACGCCGGGCTCTACGAGGACCTCAATGCGATGTTCCTGGGGACACTTGAATCACTCACCGCATCGATCGACGCCAAGGACCGCTACACCTGCGGTCACTCCCGGCGTGTCGCCATGCTCACGCGTCAGCTCGCGGAGGCGTGCGGGTGCGACGCCCACACCATCGGCCGCGTGCACATCGCGGGACTCGTGCACGACGTCGGCAAGATCGGCGTGCCCGAACGGGTACTGGTCAAGCCGGGCCGGCTGGACGACCAGGAAGTGGACTGGATCCGCCGGCACCCCGAGATGGGGCACCGGATCCTGCGTGACATCCCCAACTTCGGGGACGTGCTCGAGGGCGTGCTGCACCATCACGAGCGATGGGACGGCACCGGCTATCCGGCCGGGCTCGCCGGCGGGGACATCCCCCGCGTCGCACGGATGATCGCGATCGCCGACGCGTTCGATGCCATGATGTCCAGCCGCACCTACCGGCAGGGGATGGCACGGTCGCAGGTGCTGGCCGAACTCGAGGCGTGCAGCGGGACGCAGTTCGATCCCGAACTGGTGCCGGTGTTCCTGGCCCTGGACTTCACCGAATACGACCGGCTGGTGGACGACCACATGTCCGCCGAGCCAGGCGAGGCAACGAGAGGACGTGCGGCATGAAGATGCACTTCGAAGAACATCGGTCCGCCGTGGTGCTCCGGATCGAAGGCGAGTTCACCCACGAGGACGTGGATGTGTTCCGTCGTCGCTGCCAGGAGTGGCTCGAGCGAACCACCGGTTCGTGGATCCTCGACGGCGCCGGCATGGAACGGATCGATTCCGCCGGACTGGAGTCGCTGCTCTGGTTCGCCGACGAACTCCGTCGTGCCGCGGGCCGGCTGCGGCTGGCGAATCTCGACGACTTGGTGGCCAAGGCCATGATCGTCACCCGCCTCGACCGTCGGTTCGAGATCCACGAGTCCATCGAGCAAGCGGCCAGATCACTGGCCAGATCGGAGGCGGCGTGATCCAGCCTTCCATGCACATGCCATCGACCACCGCACGCCAGCCACTGGGCGAACTGCTCGTACAGCGGGGCGTGCTCACCCCCCAGCAGCTTCGTCAGGCGCTGGATCATCAGGCGGGCAACGACCATCGTTCCCTGCTGGGCGAGGTCCTCGTCGAGATGGGGTACGCCACCGATCAGCAGGTGATGGAGGTGCTGGCGGAGGGCTACGGCATTCCCTGCGTCGAGCAGGTGGCCCGGGTCGCCGACCCCCGCATCATCGAGGTGCTGCCGAGGGACTTCATCGAGGAGCACAAGGTGCTGCCGCTCTTCCTCGTCCGCTCCGTCCTGACGGTGGCCGTCTCGGAGCCCTCGAACCTCTATCTCGTGGAGGAGATCGCCCGCCGCACCGGACACGAGGTGCAGATCGTCGCGGCGGCCTCGGCGGAGATCGAATCCGCCATCTCCGCGTGGCTGCCCGCCGCGAACGTGTTCGTGATCGACGACATCTACGAGGACATCGCCGAAGAGGACTTCAGCGTCATCGAACGGCAGGTGACCGAACTCGCCGACCTCGAACAGGTCGCCGGGCACGGACCGGTCGTCAAACTCGTCAACTTCATCATCTACTCCGCCGTCCAGGAGGGGGCCTCCGACATCCACATCGAGCCCGACGATCAGTCGCTCCGCGTGCGCTACCGGGTCGACGGACGGCTCTACGAGAAGATCTCGCCCCCGTACCGGATGCACGCCGCGATCTCCAGCCGCATCAAGATCATGAGCAACCTGGACATCTCCGAGCGACGCCTGCCGCAGGACGGCGACTTCAACGTCATGCTTGAGGGGCGTCCAATCGATCTCCGTGTGTCGACGATGCCCGGCAAGTACGGCGAGAAGGTCGTGATCCGGATCATCGACAGCGAGTCCAACCGCATCGGTCTCGATCAGCTGGGGTTCGGCCCGCGCATGCTCGAGCAGTGGAAGCAGCTCATCGAGCAGCCCAACGGGGTCATCCTCGTCACCGGTCCGACGGGTTCGGGCAAGTCGACCACCCTGTACTCGGTGCTGGGGCAGATCAGCTCCGACGAACTGAACATCTCCACGATCGAGGATCCGGTGGAAGCCAGGATCCCCGGGATCAACCAGTCCCAGGTCAACCAGCGGGCCGGATTCACCTTCGCGTCCGCGATGCGTTCGATGCTGCGTCAGGACCCGGACATCCTGATGGTCGGCGAGGTGCGCGATGCGGAGACCGCATCGATCTGCACCCAGGCCGCCCTCACCGGTCATCTGGTCTATTCGACGCTGCACACCAACGACGCTCCGAGCGCGGTGACGAGACTGTGCAACCTGGGCATCGAGCCCTACCTGGTGGCCGCGACCCTGCGGGGCGTGCTGGCCCAGCGGCTGGTCCGCAAGATCTGTCCGCATTGTGCCGAACCATGGTCGCCCGACGATCGCACGTCCGAAGCCGTCCTGCGTGCCTGTCGGGACATCGACGGGGCACAGCGGGGAGCCGGCTGCAGCCACTGCCGCCGGACCGGTTTCGCGGGGCGACTGGGCATCTTCGAACTGCTGGTGCCGGACGAGCGGTTCCTCGACGGTGTCGCCGGCGGTGCGACGTTGCAGGCTCTCCGGGGCATGCTGGATGGAATGGATTTCATGTCGCTCTGGGAGGACGGCCTGCAGAAGGTCGCCGCTGGACTGACGACACCGGACGAAGTGCTCTGCGCAACGAGGCTCTGAGGTTCCGACGATGATCAGTCGAAGTGATTCAACATTCGCCTACCGGGCACGCAATGCGACGGGAGAGTCCGTCACCGGATCGATCACCGCGCGGGATCGGGACGACGTGGCGAGCCATCTGCGTGCGGAGGGACTCTTCATCACGTCGATCGCCTCCGGTGCGGCCGGTTCGCTGTCACCCGTCGATGTCGAGGCCGTGCGGACCCGGCAGGGGCTGCAGCGGATCCGGCGGGCGGACGTGGTCGCTTTCGCGCAGCAGCTGTCCGTCATGCTCGAGACCGGCGTACCGCTTCCCGAAGGACTGGAGGCTATCGCCTCCCAGGCGCGGCGGAGCGAGTTCAGGCAAGTGCTGGAATCGGTGCGCGAGGACGTCTGCGGCGGCTCGCCGCTGTCCGAGGCGCTGGCCCGGTGGCCGCAGGTGTTCCCCGACGTCATGGTGAGCCTGCTCCAGGCCGCGGAACTGTCCGGGACCACGGCGCTGATGCTCTCGAGGGTCAGCGACTACCTGTCCAAGGAGCTTCGGACGAAGCGGCAGGTCCGCGGCGCGATGCTCTATCCGGGCTTCATGCTCGGCTCGGGCTTCCTCGTGGTTGCCTTCCTGGTGGCCTTCATCCTGCCTCGCTTCGCGAAGATCTACGAAATGCGTTCCGCCACGCTGCCCGGTCCCACGAAGGTCCTGATGGCCATCGGCACCTTCGCCGCGGAGGGATGGATGTACTACGGCCCCGTGCTGGTCGCCGTGGCCGTGGGGGTGCTGGTGCTGCCCCGGACGTCCTCCGGACGCCGCTGGCTGGACTGGCTCAAGCTTCGCGCTCCCGTCCTGCGCACCATCCACGTCAACCTGTACGTCACCCGCTCGACGCGGACGATGTCCACGCTGCTGGCGGCCGGCGTCAATCTCATGGACGCCATCCACGCCTGTCGAATGGTGACCAGGAATGTCGTCTTCGACCGGGTCTGGTCGGGCATGGAGGAACACGTGCGCGACGGTCGGCGGTTGAGCCAGGCCTTCGAGGAGAGTCCGGACGTGCCGGCCAACGTCTCGTCGATGATCGCCGCCGGCGAGCGGTCCGGCCGCATGCCCGAGGTGCTGGAACGCGTCGCGGAATACAGCGAAGAGGAGCTTGATCTCGCGATCAAGAAGAGCACCTCGCTCCTGGAACCGGTGCTCATCATCGTCATGGGACTGCTGGTGGGTGCGGTTGCGATCGCGCTGCTGCTGCCCATCTTCAGGATGGGAAGCGTCGTCGCGGGGTGACCTCAGGCCACTGCCGCCTCGAGTTCCCATTCCGGAACATGATCCCGCCAGTCGTGCAGGGCCGATCGGATCTCATCGCTGGACGAGGCATTTCGGATCCGCTCCTTGAGCGGTTTCACATGACCCATGGTCTTGCCGTACCGGGCGATTCCGCTGCGGAGGCGGTGCAGCACCATTCGTTCGTCCTGATGCTCGAGAATGAGATCGAGGTGTCGTTCGATGCAGTCGATCCGTTCGCGGAAGCTGGGATCGGGCCGTTCGACGCCGTCGACCAGCAGGGATCTGATCTGCTCGAAGATCCAGGGGCGACGCAGCGCGCCGCGGGCCACCATGACTCCGTCGCAGCCGGTTGAACGGACCATGTGCAGCGCATCCCCGGCGCAGCGGATGTCGCCGTTGCCGATGACGGGGATCGAGTCGACGGCGGCCTTCACCTCGCCGATGCCTTCAAGACGGACCGATCCCTTGAAGCGCATCTCGGTGGTCCGGCCGTGGACCGTAATGGCGGCGATGCCGATGTCCTCGAGCCGCCGGGCGAGTTCGGGGCCGACCAGTCTCGAGTCGTCCCAGCCCAGCCGGATCTTGGCGGTGACTGGCGTCCCGGTGCGGGGCGTGACCGCGTCCACGATTCGACTGGCGAGCCGGACCGTCGAATCGGGATCGCACAGCAGGAGCGAACCTCCGTTCTTCTTCGCGACCTTGTCGACCGGACATCCCATGTTGATGTCGATGATCACGGCACCGTGGTCGACCGCCCATCTGGCCGCATCCGGGAGGGGATCCTCGGCGTTTCCGTAGAGCTGCATGCACAGCGGCTGGTCCTCTTCGCAGGTCGCCGCCAGGGCCAGGGCCCGGGGGGAACCCCGGAGCAGGCTGTGCGAGTTCAGCAGATCGGTGCTGGCGAGTCCGACCCCGCCGTGCTCCCGGCAGAGCCGGCGAAAGGGCAGGTCGCAGTGGCCGGCCATGGGGGCCAGCAGGGCGGGGGAGTCGAGTTCGATTCCCCCGATGCAGAGCGGCTTCAGAGGGCGTTCAAGAAGCACCATGCGGCGATTCTAGCACCGGAGGCGGGCATCCAAGGCAGTCATTCTGGCAGGCTCGAAGGGGCTCTCGTCATCGCCGAGGCCGCTGGGGGCCCGTGAAGGGCGATTTCGCCGTCCTGAAGGCCGGTCGCGTCCGTTTCCACTGGCATGATGATTGCAATGTAACCATCAGCCGCACGCTGCAGAAGCGAGAGCGGCCGGAAGGAGCATTTCTATGAGCAAGATCATTGGTATTGACCTCGGTACGACGAACTCGGTCCTGGCCGTCATGGAGGGTGATCAGCCCAAGGTGCTGATCAACGCATCCGGCAATCGCACCACCCCTTCGGTGGTGGCGTTCACGGACAAGAGTGACCGTCTCGTGGGCGAGCCGGCCCGGCACCAGCAGGTGACCAATCCGAAGCACACGGTCTTTTCGATCAAGCGCTTCATGGGCCGTCGACACGATGAAGTCCAGTCCGAGGAGAAGCTGGTCCCCTACGAGATCTCGGGGGGTCCCAGTGAACTGGTCTCGGTCTCCGTGCAGGGCAAGGACTACACGCCCCCGGAGATCTCCGCCATGATTCTCCGCGAGCTCAAGCGCATCGCGGAGGAGTACCTCGGCGAGTCCGTCGAGAAGGCGGTCATCACCGTGCCCGCGTACTTCAACGACGCTCAGCGTCAGGCGACCAAGGATGCCGGCGAGATCGCCGGCCTGAAGGTCGAGCGGATCATCAACGAGCCGACCGCGGCCGCCCTGGCCTACGGACTCGAAAAGAAGACGAACTCCAAGATCGCGGTCTTCGACCTCGGCGGCGGTACGTTCGACATCTCGATCCTCGACATCGGTGACGGCGTCTTCGAGGTGCTGTCCACCCATGGCGACACCCACCTCGGCGGCGACGACTTCGACCAGGTCCTCATCGACCACATCGCCGAGGAGTTCCGCAAGACCGAGGGCATCGACATCCGCGACGACGCGATGGCGCTGCAGCGTCTCAAGGAAGCCGCCGAGAAGGCCAAGTGCGAACTCTCGCAGCAGCTCGAGACGTCGGTGAACCTTCCGTTCATCACCGCCGACGCCAACGGGCCCAAGCACCTGCAGTGCACGATCAGCCGGGCGACCTTCGAGGAGATCGCGAGCGACCTCTTCAACCGCATCGGAGAGCCCTGTCGGACCGCACTCAAGGACGCCGGCCTCAGCCCGTCCGACATCGCGGACGTGGTCATGGTCGGCGGTTCGACCCGCATCCCCAAGGTGCAGGAGATCGCCAAGGAGGTCTTCTCCACCGCCGAACTGGATCGTTCGATCAACCCGGACGAGGTCGTCGCCGTCGGCGCCGCCATCCAGGGCGGGGTGCTGCAGGGTGACGTCAAGGACGTGCTGCTCCTGGATGTCACGCCGCTGAGCCTCGGAGTCGAGACCCTCGGCGGGCTCATGACCTCCCTGATCGAGAAGAACACCACCATTCCGACCTCCCGGAAGGAGACCTTCTCGACCGCGGCCGACAACCAGACGTCGGTCACGATCCACGTGCTCCAGGGCGAACGCGAGTTCGCCCGCGACAACCGCACGCTGGGGAAGTTCGATCTCACCGACATCCCCTCGGCGCCCCGCGGCATGCCGCAGATCGAGGTGGAGTTCGCTCTGGACGCCAACGGCATCCTGAACGTGTCCGCGACGGACAAGGCGACCGGCAAGTCCCAGAACATCCAGATCACCGGATCCTCCGGCCTGGACAAGGGGGAGATCGACCGGATGAAGGAGGAGGCCGAAGCGCACGCCTCCGACGACAAGTCCCGGCGTGAACTCATCGAGCTCAAGAACCAGGGCGAGCAGGTCGCCTACCAGGTCCGCAAGCAGCTCGAGGAGCACGGCGACAAGGTCTCCGCCGAAGCACGGGCATCCATCGAATCGTCGCTCTCCAATCTCGAGTCGAAGCTCAAGGAGGACGACAAGCCGGCGATCGAGGCGGCTCTGAAGCAGCTCAACGATGCCGCGACCGAACTCGGAAAGGCCGTCTACGAGGCCTCCTCGGCGGATGCGCCCTCCGGCGATTCCGCGGCCGAAGGCGGCGAATCGACGGCCAGCGACGACAGCGATGTCATCGACGCCGAATACGAGGTGAAGGAGGACGAGTAGTCCTCCTCCGACCAGTCAACTTTCCGGCACGACCCGAAAGGGGGGGCCCGCAACTCGCGTTGCGGGTCCTCTTTTTTGTGCCCGGTCCGCGGCCGGTCGTTGACTATGATGGAATCCTGCCCAAATGGAGGACGCAGCCATGACGACGATGTCGACCGAATCGAACCCCACGACCGCCGGCGCGCTGAACGAGGACCGGATCCAGGCGCTCCGCAGCGGATTCGAGGCGAACCCCAAGTGGAAGGTCGCCCAGAACGCTGTCAGCCAGACGGCCGTCGACGACGTCGCGATGGATCGTTCGATCGTCGCCGGTCTCGACTACACCTTCTCGACGCTGCTGGACGACTGGAAGGTCACCAACCAGCGGCAGTCGGGCCGTTGCTGGATGTTCGCGGCGCTGAATCTGATGCGGCCCGGAGCGATGAAGAAGATGAATCTCAAGGAGTTCGAGTTCAGCCAGAACTACACCCTCTTCTGGGACAAGTTCGAGCGGGCGAACTACTTCTACGAGGCCGTCATCTCGACCGCGGATCGTCCAATCGACGACCGGGCGGTGTGCTTCCTCCTGGATCGCCCCCTCGACGACGGCGGCCAGTGGAACATGTTCATGAACATCGTGCGCAAGCACGGGCTGGTGCCCAAGACGGCCATGCCGGAGACGCAGAGTTCGTCCTGCACGCGACGCATGAACATCATTCTCTGCGGCATGCTCCGCCAGGGGGCCCGGCAGCTGCGATCGGCCCACGAGCGTGGTGATTCGCCCGAGGCGGTCCGCGTCCTCAAGGATGGGCTGCTCGAGCACATCTGGCGCGTGCTCTGCATCCATCTGGGGACACCCCCCTCCGAGTTCGACTGGCAGTGGAACGACAAGGACAAGAAGTTCCACCGGGCCGGGCGGATGACGCCGCAGCAGTTCGTGGAGACCTACGTTGATCTGCCGCTCGATGACTTCGTCTGCATCGTGCACGATGCGCGGGAGTCGAGCCCCTACGGTCGGACCTACACCGTCGAGCATCTGGGCAACGTGGTCGGTGGCGAACCGGTGCTCTACCTCAACGTCGAGATCGATGTCATGAAGGACATCACCCGCAACGTGCTGGAGCGGGGCGAGCCGGTCTGGTTCGGCTGCGACGTGGGGAAGATGTTCCGCCGCGACATCGGCATCTGGGATGCGAAGCTCTACGATCTCGAGAACCTCTACGACGTGCCCTTCGATCTCGACAAGGGCGGGCGACTGGACTACCACGAGACCCTCATGACCCACGCCATGCTCTTCACCGGTGTCGACGTCGTCGACGGGACTCCGCGACGCTGGCGGGTGGAGAACTCCTGGGGCGACGAGAAGGTGGGTCGCAAGGGATTCCAGGTGATGAACGATTCCTGGTTCAACGAGCACATGTTCGAGATCGCGGCCCGGCGATCCGATCTCCCCGAGGAGTTGCAGGCCGCACTGGACACCGATCCCATCGTGCTGCCGGCCTGGGATCCCATGGGCTCGCTGGCGGGCTGAAAATTGCCTCTTACCGGTCCCTAAGGCAAGTTTTGGGCTCGGATCTCCTTTCTTTTTGCTTCATTGCCGCCCTTTCTTGCTCTAGGATCAAGGGTCAACGAAGTGGGGCGCCATGTCCCATGGAAACACGAAGCAACGCATGGAGAGGGATTAGATGAAGACTTTTGCACTGGCGTGTACCGCAACCACGGTTCTCTGCGCATCGGCCATGGGCCAGAGCATCGACGGCCTGTACGAAGGCTCGAATGCCGCAGTCATCCAGAACACGTCGACTAACTTCGGAAACAACGACAACCCGGACCCCGGGCTGTCCATCGGTTCCGAGCTGAACTTCGGCAGCGCATCCGTTGCCAACGGCAACCTGTACATCTTCCTCGGGGGCAACCTCGAGACCAATTTCAACAAGTTGGAAGTCTTCATCGACTGCCGTGAAGGCGGCCAGAACCGTCTCCGCGGCGACAACTCCGACGTCGACTTCGGCGGTCTCAACCGCATGGGCGACGACGGAAGCGGTAACGGCATGACTTTCGATGTCGGCTTCGAGGCCGACATGTGGATCACCATCACCTGCGGTGTCAATGCCGAGGGTGGAATGGAGTTCTTTGCCAACTACGCCGAACTCCGCACCGACGGGGGCGGCTACGGCGGGTTCCTCGGAACCGGTGGAGCGGGCGCCGACGGGGCTCTGATCTCCGCCAAGGGCATGTCGATCGCGGTCGACAACTCGAACATCGCAGGTGTCTCCGGAGGTACGGGCATCGACTGCGGAGGCGAGGGCGATCTGGCCGGTTCCACCGGTGTGGAGATCGCGATCCCGCTCTACCTGTTCGACTGGGACGGAGAAGGGATCCAGATCGACTCCGCCAGGGTGTCCGCGATGATCAACGCCGCCGGCCACGACTTCATCTCCAACCAGGTGCTCGCCGGCATCTACGGTGGCGGCAATCTGGCCGATCCGCGTTCGGTCGACTTCAATGCCCTGCCCGGCAACCAGTTCTTCGAGAGCGGGGCCTCGGCGAAGCCGTGCCTGACCGTCCTGGGCACCTGCTGCGTGACTTCGGGCGACTCCGTCGCCTGCCTGACCGTCCCGGCCGACGTCTGCGCCTTCTACGGCGGGGAATACGGCGGTGACGGCACCAGCTGCGATGATGCCGATCCCTGCCTGCCTCCGGTGCAGTGCGTCAGCGACATCACCGACGATGGTCGGGTCGACGTCGCCGATCTTCTGCAGGTCATCGGAGACTGGGGCTGCATCGAGTAAGTTCCGGTCACGTATACTCTGCGGGGGGGTGGTCTTCGGTCGGTTTCGATCGCCATGACGGAGTGTTGCATGCCAATGTCGATTCGCATCCCATCGGTTCTCGCACTGATCTGTCTTTCCGCCCCGGCGGCCGCCCAGTCCTGGGGAGGTGGAATGGGAGCCATCCCGTATTCCGATCCCTCGCCGGGATGGACGCAGCAATGGGCCTACCAGGGCATGCAGTGCTCTTCGGACATCGACGGCTCGGGAGCCGTCGATGTCGGTGACCTGCTGGCGGTGATCGCCGGCTGGGGCGGCGTCGAGCCCGACATGAACGGGGACGGCACCGTCGACGTCAGCGATCTGCTGCAGGTCATCCAGGAATGGGGCGCCTGCGGCGGTGGCGACTGGGAGCAGTACGACGGTTGGGATCCGAATCTCGTCGACGCCTATTCCGGCGTGATCCGCGTGACCATTCCCCTTGAGCGGCTCGGTGTCGGAGCGGGCGGAACCATCCGCTTCGATGTGGCTTCCACGGGGCCGGGGGACAACGATCCCGGAATCGACCACCTCAGCAATCCTGAACAGGCCACGCCCTGGTGGTACGTGCAGTCAGTCGCCGGTCCGTTCCTTTCCTACACGATCACCAGTGCGGGAGGAGCGGGGCTCGCCTTCGAGGACACGGTCGGGGACGTCTTCACGGAGGGCTGCCTGGACATCGTCCGCGTGGAGGTCTCCAACGATGCCTCGAACCTCTACGTGATGATCGAGGCCGACGGTGACCTGTCGGTCGAGGACTGGTCGCAGTTCATGGTGCTCATTGACTCCGTCGAAGGAGGCACCGGTGACAACCCGTGGGGTCGCAACATGGACCTCGGGGACGCGATGGTCGATGCCTTTCTCGGGGCCGGCTGCGTGCGCGACGACGGAACCCAGTTCCGGGTCTGGGCGCCCAACGCCAACGAGGTCACCGTGGCGGGCAACTTCAACGGCTGGGACTTTCTGGCCCACCAGCTCTGGAGCGAAGGCAACGGATTCTGGTCGTCCGACGTGATCGGAGCCAGGCCCGGTGACCAGTACAAGTTCGTCATCCGCAACGGCGACAACTGGTACTGGCGGAACGATCCGTACGCCAGACGCGTCACCAACTCCACGGGCAACTCGATCATCTACGATCCCGGCACCTATTCGTGGTCCGGCGACACCTTCTACATGCCGTCGTTCAACGACCTGGTCATCTACGAACTGCACATCGGAAGCTTCGGTTCCTACGCCCCCGGAAACATCCAGGAGGTCACCGCTCGTCTGGACTATCTGGCCGATCTGGGCATCAACGCGATCGAACTCATGCCCTTCGTGGAGTTTCCCGGCGACGTTTCATGGGGATACAACCCCTCGTACCCCTTCGCGGTCGAAAGCCACTACGGCACTCCCGGCGACTTCAAGTGGTTCGTCGAGCAGGCCCACGCCCGCGGCATCGCCGTGCTGGCGGATGTGGTCTACAACCATCTCGGCCCGTCGGATCTCGATCTCTGGCAGTTCGACGGCTGGAACACCGACGGCAACGGCGGCATCTACTTCTATCAGGACTCGAGGGCGCAGACGCCTTGGGGGCCGCGTCCGGACTACGGTCGGAGCGAGGTCCGGCAGTACATCCGCGACAACGTCCTCTACTGGCTGCAGGAGTACCAGATGGACGGCATCCGGGTCGATGCCACCAAGTGGATCCACCGCACCGACGACGGCGAGTCGATTCCCGAGGGCTGGGGTCTGCTGCAGTGGATCAACAACGAGATCGATGCCACCCAGCCGTGGAAGTTCTCGACCTCGGAGGACATGGACCTCAATCAGGAGATCACGAACGGCACCGGTTCCGGCGGAGCGGGTTTCGACGCCCAGTGGGACGCGGCCTTCGTGCATCCGCTTCGGGCTGTCCTGACCGCGGGTTCCGATGCGGAACGCGACATGGACACCGTCCGATCCTGCGTCACCTACCAGTACAGCGGCGACGCCTTTAAGCGGATCATCTTCACCGAATCGCACGACGAGGTCGCCGCCGGCAACGGCAAGCAGCGGCTCGTCGAGGCCATCTGCCCGGGCTGTGCCGACAGTTGGTACGCGAAGAAGCGATCGACCCTCGGCGCGGCGGTCATGTTGACGTCCCCCGGCGTCCCCATGCTCTTCATGGGGCAGGAGTTCCTCGAGGACGGCGCCTGGGACGACTGGGTCGCGCTGGACTGGGCGAGGGCGGGAACCTATTCCGGCATCCTGCAGCTCTACAAGGACCTCATCTCACTGCGTCGTAACTTCTGGGGCAACACCGAGGGGCTGCGCGGAGGCGGTACGAACTTCTTCCACCAGAACAACACCGACAAGATCGTGGCCTGGCACCGCTTCGCCAACGGTGGTGCGGGTGATGACGTGGTGGTGGCAGCGAACTTCTCGGTGTCCGGGCAGACCGGGTACCGGATCGGACTCCCGCAGGGCGGCACCTGGTACGTGCGATTCAACAGCGACGCTTCGTCGTACGATGGTTCGTTCTCGAACTGGGGAACCGTGGACCTGAGCGCCGAACCCGTTCCCTGGGACGGCATGCCCTACTCCGCCGAGATCAACATCGGTCCCTACTCCACCGTCATCTTCTCCCAGTAAGGAATCGACATGTCCGGACCAAGGCGACGGGCGCTGATCACGGGAGCCTCGTCGGGCATCGGCGAGTCGTACGCACGTCTGCTCGCGGCGCAGGGATTCGATCTGGTCATCACGGCCCGGCGGGCCGATCGGCTTGCGATGCTCGCTCAGACCCTCCGGACTCGAGATGGGGTCGAGGTGCTGGAACTCCCGCTGGATCTGGCCCGGGCGGACGGCGCCCGATCGCTGATCGACGCGGTCGAGGATCGGGGACTGACGATCGACTATCTCGTCTCCAACGCCGGCTATGCCCTCGAAGAGGACTTCCTGGATGCGGCCTGGAGCCGGCATGAAGCCTTCCTCGACATCCTGCTGAAAGGGGTGGTCGAACTTTCGCATGCCTTCGTGCCCGGGATGATCGAGCGTGGATGGGGACGGGTGGTCAACGTGGCTTCGGTCGCATCCTTCCTCAATCTGACGGCCGGCAGCCTCTACGGACCGGTGAAGGCGTTCGTGCTCGCATTCTCCCGTTCGATGCGCGCTGATCTGCACGGAACCGGCGTGCACATGACGGCACTGTGTCCGGGCTACACCCGCACCGAGTTCTTCCGGAACATCGGAGTCGAGGAGAAGATCCTCAAGCTGCCCCGCTGCATACTGCTGGAGGTAGACCGGGTGGTTGCGGATGCGGATCGTGCCGTCGTCCGAAATCGTGCCGTCTGCGTTCCCGGTTTCATCTACAAGCTCCTGGTGGCCAGCAGTCGGATTCTTCCGCTGTCGACCACCGGGCACCGCAGATTCCGCAGCACGCTTCCGGCCCCGCGCTGAGTTTTGCGCCATACTCCACTGAGGGATCCTGCTGTGACACGAGTGTCCGTCATCACTGGTTCAGCAGCAGGCATCGGGGCCGCTTTCGCTCGGCGTTTGGCCCGAGACGGCGACGTGCTTGTTCTGCTTGATCTCGAGGAGAGCAGAATACGTGCCCTTGCGGCTGAGTTGAAGGCTGCGTATGGAGTGCAGGTGCATGTTCTGGTCGAGGATCTTGCAGATCCTGATACGCCGAAGCGAGTGCTTCAGGCAATCGAGGCTCTTGACCTCGAGGTTGACATGCTCGTCAACAATGCGGGTTTCATTACGGATTGCTTGATCCAAGACATGCCGATCGAGCAGATGCATGAGTGTCTACAGGTCATGCTGAGGTCATGCGTTGATCTAGCGCATGGACTGCTGCCGGGTATGCGGACTCGAGGGCACGGGCGGATCATCAATATCGCCTCGATCTATGCGTTCATTCCCTGGTTGTCATGGGATGGCCTCTATGGTCCCATCAAGGCCTTCATCCTCCAGTGGTCGAGGAAGTTGAATCTCGACATGGCTGCTGATGGTGTTCACGTGACGGCGATATGTCCAGGCTTTACGCGTACCGAGTTGTGGCGAGAACGGTCGAAGCAGCCATCTGTTCCAAAGATGCTGTGGCTGAATCCCGAAACGGTTGCTGAGCAGGCGCTGCGTGCCGTTGATCGTGGCCGTCCAGTGTGCATTCCGGGATTCCTCAACCGATGCCTATGCCGTTTCGCTCCATTGCTGCCTGCGAGGCTGTTGAGGCGGTATTGGCGTGCGGTGTAGACTGCAGCCATGGAGACGATCGATTTTTGGGACATGTTCTTCCGCCTGCTGTCTGCGCTGATTCTCGGCGCGGTGATCGGCTGGGAACGACGCTCTAAGGGCAAGGTCGCGGGACTTCGCACCATGATGATGGTGAGTCTGGGGTCCGCGGCATTCACTCTGGCCGGCATCGGTGCGATGGAGGGCATCTACGCGGCGGAACAGCAGGCCGGCATCGAATCCACGCTTCGCCTGGACACGAGCCGGGTCATCGCCGGCATCGTCGGCGGCATCGGGTTCATCGGTGCCGGAACGATCATTCAGGCCCGCGGGCGTGTCCACGGGGTGACGACCGCATCGTGCATCTGGGTGGCGGCATCGGTCGGGGTCGGTTGCGGGCTGGGACTGTTCCAACTGGCCGTGGTCGTGTCGATCTTCGCGCTGCTTGCGTTGCAGATCTACTTCTGGTCGAACCGGCACGAGGATCCGGATTCGGATGAGGCCTAGCCAGCGGAAAGAACGTCGATCACGCCCGTGAGTCCCAGCAGGCAGCTCACGATTCCATTGAGGGTGAAGAAGGCCAGGGTGATCCGTCCGGTACCGTGGCGGGCGATGAGTGTGTGCTCCCAGACCAGCAGTCCCGCGGCCAGGACGATGCCGCCGAGAAAGACGTACCGGAATGCCGGGGTCCACCACCAGGCGGCGATGAGCAGTCCGATGGCGACCAGGTGCAGGCCCCGGCTGATCCACATCGAACGTCCCACTCCCCAACGCGAGGGCATGCTGTGGAGGCCCTGTGATCGATCGATCTCCACGTCCTGCAGCGCGTAGAGGATGTCGAATCCGGTCACCCAGGCCAGGACCATGCCGGCCAGGCACCACAAGGCGGGAAGGTCCACGAGTGATTCGGGGGCCACGGCCAGTGCGGCGGCAAGCGGACTCAGGGCGAGCGACGAACCCAGCCACGCATGACACAGCGCGGTGAATCGCTTGGCCAGCGGGTAGAGGCTGATCCACAGCAGGACTGGTACGCCCAGCATGGTTGGCCAGGGATTGTCCGACAACCAGAGGAATCCAAGGCAGGTCAGGAGGAAGACCACGGTGCCGATCGCGATCGACCCCAGCGCCTGCTCGGTCCGAAGCCGTCCGCTGGGAAGGGCTCGCCCGGCGGTGCGGGGATTCAAGGCGTCGATGTGCCGGTCGAAGAGTCGATTGGCCAGCATCGCCACGGTCCGGGCGCTGACCATGGCGACGGCGATCAGCAGCAGCGCGATCAGGAACGGACCCCATTCCATGCCGCCGGCGGAGGATTCCGCGGCCATGAACGCGGCCAGCAGGGCGAACGGCAGGGCGAAGACGCTGTGGGCGATCTTGATGTCCCCGGCGATGGTGCGGGCGGCCTGGAGGCCGGTGGATTGGTCGGGGACTGAGGCGTGCATGGGGATGTGATTATAGAACCCCGGCCGGCCGGCCTCGATCGCATCGGAACACGTATACTTCCCCCCATGTCAGCCAAGGTGAAGACCGCCATCACGCCCGTTCGCAGCGAGAACTACCCCGAGTGGTATCAGCAGGTCGTCAAGGCCGCCGATCTGGCCGAGCCGTCGCCGGTCCGTGGGTGCATGATCATCAAGCCCTGGGGGTGCGCGCTCTGGGAACAGTGCCAGCGGATCCTCGACGGGATGTTCCGGGAGACGGGGCATCGCAACGCCTACTTCCCGCTCTTCATTCCCAAGCGGTTCCTCGAGAAGGAGGCCGAGCATGTCGAAGGCTTCGCGAAGGAATGCGCCGTTGTCACGCACCATCGGCTCGAAGCCGGGCCCGACGGCGGACTGGTTCCGGCCGGCGAACTCGACGAGCCTCTGGTGGTCCGGCCGACGTCCGAGACCATCATCGGCGAGGCGTTCTCCCGCTGGATCGAGTCGTACCGCGACCTTCCGCTGCTGATCAACCAGTGGGCCAACGTCGTCCGGTGGGAGATGCGGACTCGACTCTTCCTGCGGACCGCCGAGTTCCTCTGGCAGGAGGGGCACACCGCGCACGCGACGTCGGAGGAGGCCGTCGAGCACACCCGGCGCATGCTCGATGTCTACGCCGACTTCTGCGACAACTGGATGGCGATGCCGGTCCTGCGCGGTCGCAAGACCGAGGCCGAGCGGTTCCCCGGTGCCGACGACACCCTCTGCATCGAGGCGATGATGCAGGATCGGAAGGCGCTCCAGGCGGGAACGTCCCACTTCCTGGGTCAGAACTTCTCGCGGGCCCAGGACATCATCTACCTCAACGATCAGGGGGAACGCGTGCACTGCTGGACGACGTCCTGGGGCGTGTCGACCCGTCTGATCGGCGGACTGATCATGACCCATTCGGACGACGACGGCCTCGTGCTGCCGCCGCGTCTGGCTCCCGCGCAGATCGTGATCCTTCCCATCACCTTCAAGGCCGACGATCCCGAAGCGGTCATGGAGTACTGCCGGACCCTGGCCCGGGACCTGCGAAGCATTCCGTACGCGGGTCGCACGATCGAGGTCGAGATTGACGATCGTGATATTCGCGGCGGCGAGAAGACCTGGTCATGGGTCAAGAAGGGGGTACCCATCCGGCTGGAGGTCGGTCCTCGGGACATGGCCGAGGATTCCGTCTTCATGGCCCGCCGTGATCGCCCCGCCAAGGAGAAGCAGGGCGTGCCTCGTGTCCGCTTCCTCGAGGAGGTCGTGTCGATGCTCGAGGAGATGCAGCAGGGGCTCTACGACCGTGCACTGGCGCACCGCGAGGAGCACACTCGCGAGATCGACACCCGCGAGGAGTTCACGGAATGGTTCACGGCGCCCGAAGGTGAGCCGACGCCGATCCACGCGGGCTTTGCCATGACGCACTTCTGCGGAGATCGTGAAATCGAGGAGCAGATCAAGTCCGAACTCGGTGTCACCGTGTTGTGCGAGCCGATCGACGACGATCCCGAACCGGGCACGTGTCCCTTCAGCGGCAAGCCGAGCCCACGGCGCGTGGTCTGGGGCAAGAGCTACTGAATCAGGCCTGGACGTCGACCGTCCGTCCGAGCTGCGACTGGATCGCGGCCTCGACGCGGTCGGCTGCGCGCGTGTACATCGGGAAGGCTCCCGGCCGTACCGGTACGGAGCCGGAATCGAACTCCGGCGTCACCGGCACGCGGGCCGCGACCGGAGTGCCGGTGACGGCGGGCGGGCGAAGCGCCGTCGGTGCCGCGGGAGTGCCGGAGCGCAATGATGCATGCAGCAGCAGTGGATTGGTCGGTTCGATATGCATGGTCGGTCATCGGCCCCGGGGGGCCACTCAGGTCAGGTCAGGCCAATACATCGGGAACGGGTCGCTGAAATCTTGAAACCCTTTTCAAGGCCGATAATTGCGTCGCGGCCCGTCGCGGAAGCGGTGCTCAGTCGTGTCCCGGCAGCATGACGCGCAGCATCGACGCACCGGGGGCGAGCGCGGCCTCGACTCCCGGGAGTGCGGCGGGCAGTAGTACGGTTCGGCCCGTTTCCAGGGTCGTCTGGGGCGGAAGTTCACCCCGACCCGCGAGCATCATCAGCACTTCCGGGGCATTGCCGGCGGCCAGGTGGATGGTGCTCGTCGCATCGGTGTCGATTCGATCGATCACGTAGTGGTCGGTTCGGGACAGTTGGGTGATGCGAACGCCGTCTCGTTCGAACACCGGTGGAGGTTCGATCGCCGCCGCGGGTTCGAACGCGATGCACGCCAGTGCCTGCTCCACGTGCAGGGTGCGGTCGGTCCGCCCCCAGTCGAACACCCGGAAGGTGGTATCGCTCGGAGTCTGGATTTCGGCGACGAGGATGCCTGCTCCCAGCGCATGGCAGGTTCCACTGGGCAGATCGTGGCACTCGCCGACCCGGGCCGGGACCGCTTCGACGAGTTCGACCACGGTGCCGTCGGCGATGGCGGCGGCGAAGGCCTCCCGGGTGACGCCGTCGCGGATTCCCTTGTAGAGCATCGCACCCGGTTCGGCATCGAGCACGATCCATGATTCGGTCTTCAGGTGATCGCCGGGATGGGTGGCGACCCATGGCTCGTCGGGGTGCACCTGCATCGAGAGGTTCTCCCTCGCGTCGAGATACTTGATCAGCAGCGGGAAGCCGCCTTCCGGGGAGAGTTCGGCGTCCCCCATGATCCAGGTGGGATCCTCCTGGAGGAGCGAATGCAGGGTCTTGCCGGCCAGCACGCCTTCGGCCACGACGGACCGCCCCTCGGGAATGCTGTCCGGCAGATCGGCCAGCTCCCACGATTCGCCCACGGTCTTCATGGCCCCGAGATCCTTGCCGTAGGAAGCGAGTCGAATCCCTCCCCAAACCTTGGGTTTCAGCATCGGTGCGAAGGTCAGCGGTGTGGGAGTCATCGAAGCGGATTTCCGGTGGGAGAAGTGCAGAGTCCCTCGTACAATACGCCAGGAAGGACCCGAGCGCCATGAATCGAATCGCAAGCATCGCCCTGCTGCTGTGCACCCCCGTGACCGCCGATACGATCATCTCGATGCCGCCTCCGGTCTCGGCTCCTGCCTCCGCTACGCCGGTGATGACCATGGTCGATCGAGCCATGCGTCAGTCGGCCCGGACCCGATCGGGTCTTCTGGCGCTGGATCGCTACGCACACGCCAGGCAGGCTCCGTACCAGGTCTACAACGTCGATTCGGGTTCGTACGGCGCCGGATGGGACTGGAACGATTCGTTCTGGTACGGGGTGCCGGGACCGCGCTGGGGGTATTCCTGGGGATGGTGGGGCTGGTCCGGCTGCATCATCGTGAATGTAGACGCCCACTCCAACGGGATGCACTGCGGGGCATCGGTCCCGACGGACCGCTGATCGCCGTTCTCAGATCTTCATGCCGGTGATGCGGACTTCGAAGACCAGCTTGCCGTCGACGATCCCCTGGGCGTCGCAAGCGAATCGACGTCGGCGGAAGTCGTGTTCGCGAACCAGGATGTGCAGCGTGTCCCCGGGAACGACCTGCCCTCGGAACACGCAGTTGTCGCATCGGGTGAAGCCGAGGAAGCTTGATTCGTCCGCTTTGAGCCGCAGCTGGTAGAGCACGCTGCTCATCTGAGCCGCGGCCTCGATCATGATCACGCCCGGAAGCAGGGGGCGTCCGGGGATGTGGCCCGGGACCCAGAACTCGTCGTCACGAACATGCTTGACTCCCACGGCAGTGCTGAAGGCATCGTCGATCCAGATCACGTGGTCGAGCTGGCACATGTCACCCGACTGCGGATTGAACTGGGAGATCGCCTCGCTGTCGTAGGCGATCGCATCCATGTCGATCTTGGAGATGTCGAACAGCAGTTCGGTGGGCATGGGGAGTTCCTTGCAGTTGGCAGCATAGAAGCCATCGCTGCGTTCGTCACCTCGCTCCCGAGGACCAGAATGGCAGAACACGCCGAGAGGTGGTCTCGACGTGTTCAGAATGCCATTTGAAGAGATGTCAGTCGCGTGCTTCCAGGACGGCCTTGCGTACGTCCTGGGCGGCAGCCTTGATCTCCTGCATCGACTTGCGGACACGGGTTCCGGCGGCCTTGTTGCCACCACCGCACTTCGCGACGTCGTCCGCGACTTCTTCGACGAGTTTCTTCAGTCGTTCGTATGATTCCATGGATCGGCCCTCGGTAGGAAACGAGTCATCTGGTGCTTGACCGGCCGTACATGGCGAAACGGGTGTTTCGCACCGGCCCCGTTGAGCAACTATCGGCGATGGGCCTTGTTTTTGCCCACTTGAAGGCGTAAAAACACGTCAATGTTCTATTTTTGTACGGTATTTTGGCGGTTTTTTGGGGTTCTAGACCCGTAGCTCGACCTGATTTGTCGCCACCGAGCCCCAGCGGGAGGCGATGGGGGCGACCACCGATTCCATGAACTGGTCCACCTGCTGGGGGGCTCGACCCACGAACAGGCCCGGATCGGCCAGAGTGTCGAGATCCAGGCCGGAGAACCGGGAGTCCGTACGCAGCCGATCCAGCAGATCGTTCGGGCCTCCCTGCTTCACCGATGCCGCGGCCTCCATCGAAAGGGATCGGATGACCTCGTGCAGTTCCTGCCGGTCCCCGCCGGCCTGCACGGCGGCCATCAGCAGGTCTTCGGTCATCATGAAGGGCAGTTCGGCCATCAGATTGGCGGTGATGACCGGTTCGTGCACGACCATTCCGTTGGTGATGTTGATCAGCAGATCCAGGGTCCCGTCGAGGGCGAGGCAGGCCTCGGGCAGGACGAGTCGCCGATTGGCGGAATCATCCAGGGTGCGTTCGAACCACTGCACCGCGGCCGTCTGGTAGGCGTTGGCGGGGAGATTCATCACGAACCGCGACAGAGCGCAGATGCGTTCGCTCCGCATGGGATTGCGCTTGTAGGCCATCGCCGATGAACCGATCTGCGTCGACTCGAACGGCTCCTCGACCTCCCGGCGGTTGGCGAGCAGACGGACATCCGTCGCCAGCCGGTGGGCGGCGGAGGCCACCAGCGCCAGTGAGCCCAGGATCTGCGCGTCGAGCAGGCGGGGGTAGGTCTGTCCCGTGACGACGAATCGACGATCGGCCTCCCATCCCATCTGTTCGGTGACGAACCGGTCGAGCTGTTCGACCTTTTCGTGGTCGCCGTCGAACAGGGCCAGGAACGAGGCCTGGGTTCCCGTGGCCCCCTTCACACCGCGGAAGCACATGGTCTCGATGCGGTGCTCGAGATCCTCCAGGGCCATCGCGAAATCCTGGGCCCAGACGGTGGCCCGCTTGCCGACCGTCGTGGGTTGGGCCGGCTGGTAGTGGGTGAATCCCAGCACCGGCAGCTGCTTCCAGGCGTCCGCGAAGGTTCCGAGTGCGAGTACGACCTGCGCAACCTTGCCGGCGATCATGGTCAGGGCGTCGCGGAGGATGATCAGTTCCGTGTTGCAGTTGACGAACTGGCTGGTCGCGCCCAGATGAATGATGCCGCGCGCCTCCGGGGCCTGATCGCCCAGAGCGTGCACATGGGCCATCACGTCGTGGCGAAACTTGGCCTCGTAGGCCTGCGCCGCGTCGAGGTCGAGGTTGTCCAGGTTTGCTTCGAGGGCGGCGATCTGCGCGTCGGTGATGTCGAGGCCCAGCGACTGTTCGCCCTTGGCGAGGGCGAGCCAGAGTCGTCGCCAGGTCGTGAAGCGGTTCCGGTCGGACCAGAGTTCCTGCATGGGACGGGAGGCGTACCGGGCCTGCAGCGGAGATTGGTATCGATCGCTGGATTCCATGGTTCGTGGGCTCCTGGGGCCTGAGGTGGGGTCGCCGGTGGACGGGACCGGACCGTGGAACTTGGTGGCTAGGATGATTCCATCGAATATCTCACCCTGCTCTCCAGAACGGGGCATTCTACACGAAACGGCCCGATGCAGTTTCCATGACTTCGTCAGAACCACAACCCGATCCGTTCGATTCGTCCGTCGAAGAGTCGCTGCTGGATGCGTGGTTCGCCGGGAACAAGGAGGCCATGTCCGACCTGCTTTCGGCGTTCAAGCCGCGGATCTGGTCCATCTGCTGGAGGACACTGGGGCACTACGAGGACGCCGCGGATCTGACGCAGGACGTGCTGGTGAAGGTCATGGTCGGGATCGAGGGTTTCGATCGTCGGGCCAAGTTCAGCACCTGGGTGTACCGGATCGCGGTCAACGCCTGCATGAGCCACCTGCGAAAGCAGAAGTTGAGGCGGCATCCGAGTCTCGATGCCCCCGCTTCCGGTCCGCAGGAGGGGGGTCGTACGCTCACCCGCGGAAATCAGGTGCCATCCCGGGAACCCGGACCGGTGGAGGGCGTCGAACACGAAGACGAGTTGAGGGCTCTGGGAAAGGCCCTCGAAACGTTGGATGAGGAGCCGCGGCTGCTCATCCTGCTCCGGGACATGCACGCCGTCGAGTACGTGCAGTTGGCGGAGATCTTCGAAGTGCCGGTGGGCACGATCAAGTCGAGGTTGTTCAGGGCACGTGCAGCCCTGTGCGAGGAGATGAAGGAGCAGGGGACGGGTGAGCGATGACCGATCACGAATCACACCATGACGAACTGCTGCTGGGATGGGTCGAGGACACCCTCGCCCCGGAGGATCGTGCACGGGTCGAGGCGATGTTCGCCTCCGACCCCGATCTCGCCCGCACGCTCGAATCCATGCGGCGCCACCGGATGCTCGTGGGTCGTCTCGTCGATCCGCCGGTTCCGTCCGATCTCGATGCCCAGGTCGAACGGGTCCTGGCGCGGCCACTGCTCTCCGCACCCTCGCCCGGTCAGTACCGCCGTCGCAATCGACCTTCGATCTCGATGTCCTGGCTTCGCCGGCCGGCTCTGGCCGCCGCGGTCGTCGTGTGCGGACTTGGACTGCTTGCCGCCGTCGTCATGATCAACCCGCTGCGGATCTTCGCACCGGCCCAACCCCCCCTGATTGTCCGCAACCCCGACGCAATGGATCTCTTCCGGCCCGACGTGATCGGTGGCGGTGACATCGTGGGGGGCGGCTTGCGCAGCGGCCCCTTCGGCGTCATGCCGTTGGCCGAGGACCTGATCGAACCGGAGCCGCTGGCGTTGGTGCTGCCCCTTGCGGACGACGACGACATGCTGGCCATGCTGCGGCTGCTGGCTCTTCGCACCGATGCGACGCTGCTGGTCAATGCGTCCGCCGCCGACCTGCTCGATCCGGCGTTGCAGGCTTCATCCGCCGGTGGCGGGTCCTTCGAGCCGCCGCTCCTGCTGGAGGTGGAAGGGGTCCTTCTGGGCGACGCCTCCCTGGTTCCGACCATGGACGACCAGTTCGTCTACGCGGGGCTCGGCGCCGTCTGGACGGTGACGATCACGCTCGATCGTTTCGAATCGTTCCTGCAGGTGCTCGATGAGGTTGCGGCCTCACGGGGGGAACTGGTGCTGCTGGATGATCATCTGGCTTCGGACGATGAAGGAGGCTGGTCGAAGACCATCCGCGCCCGGGACCGCTGGCGGACATGGAAGGGGGCGACGGGAGACACGATGATCGAGATCCCCGTCTTCCTCGCCGAGCCGACCGAAGCCGATTGAGAGTTCGTAGACTGTCGGAATGGAGACCGCAATCCATCCGAGACCGTTTGCCCTGGGCGGGTACATCTCGTTCTGGTCCGGTTGCTACGTCGCGGGGTGCACGTTCCTGGCGGGGCTGCTCCTGGGAGGCGACGCGGATCGACTGTTCCTTCCGGTCTGGGCGGCCTTCAGCATCGCGATGTTCGTCTACGCGCTCCACCGGCGTCGCCGGGCGGAGCTCGCGAGGGCCTCGTCGCCCCGCAACTCCTATCTCGCGGAGCACCCCCGCCTGCAGAGTCTCGTGATGGTCGGATTCTGCGCGCAGGCGATGGTGGCGACGTGGCTGGTGGATCCGTTCGCGTCGCTGCTGGTGGTCGCGGCTCCGGTCGGAGCGATGTTCTACGGCGCCGGTTCAGCCGGCAACCAGCCCCGCGACCGGTTGGTGCTCAAGAACATGATCGTGGGAGCGGCGATCACCGCCCTCTCCCTCGCACTGGTGCTTCCCGGATGCGGGTTCGTTCCTGCCCGACTGCTTCCGGTGTCGTTCTGTCTGTGCGGCGTCGTCATGATCGACGCGATGCTTTGCGACATCGACGATCGAAGCGTCGACGCCTGCACCGAGACCCGCACCCTGCCCCTGTGGATCGGTGCGAGGAGCACCAGCCTGCTGGCCGTCGCGCTGGAGTGCGTGGTGGTCATTCCGCTCTTCGTGGCCGCGGCGGTGGGGGTGATTCCGACGGCCGACGGGATCGTCTGGTCCGCCGTGTTCGTACTGAGCATGGTCGTACTGCAGGCAGTCGTGCGACCCGATGCGTGGCGCGACTTCGTCGACCTCAGATTGCCGGTCTGCGCGCTGGTGGGCTGGTTCATCCTTCGGATGTGGTCGATGCCCGCGACTTGATCCGTGGTTCCTCGCCTCGGAGCAGGCGGCCGATGTTCGCCCGGTGACGCCAGAGGATCAGCAGTGAAATGGCGATCGTGATCGTCAATGGTGCCGAGCCGCGAGCGAGCACGTCGCCGGTGCTCACGTCGGCTTCGGCATGGGTGCCGAACCACTCGAGGACGATCAGCGTCGCCACGGGAATGCTTATGGCGGCGATCATGCTCGAGGCCGAGACGATTCTCGTCGCCAGCAGTGCGGCGATCCAGACGACGAGTCCGGTCAGAGCAGGGATTGTGAGAACGGGGTACATCGCCAGGAGCACGCCGAAGGCCGTGGCCACGCCCTTGCCGCCGGAGAAGTTCAGGAACATCGAATACATGTGGCCGCAGAATGCGGCGATCGCAACCACCAGCCAGAGCCAGAGAGATGCCGTCGGGACGAACATGGGATTCTGGCCGATGGTGTCGGTGAGCAGTCCGGCGACCACGACCGGAATCGCGCCCTTGGCCATGTCGAGGGCGAAGCAGAGCAGTCCCCAGCGTCGGCCGAGCACGCGGCCAACGTTGGTGGCCCCGATGTTCCGTGATCCGTGTTCCCGGATGTTGATTCCCCGCGCACGCCCGATGAGCACGCCGAAGGGGATGGAACCGATCAGGTAGGCGCCGAGAATGCAGAAGAACCAGGTCCAGCCCATGTCGATACTCCCCGCCGCAGGCGTTCATCAACCGATGAAGACAGCCTACACGACCGGACCGGATCTGCCCGCTATGCTGCGGCCGTGACCTGGTCTCCGGAACATGCCGTCGCCTGCCTGAAGGAGGAGGGCCTGCGCAGTGTCTGGCTGGTCGAGCGGCCCGGCGAGGCCTCCCGCACCGCCAAGTACTGGCCCGTGACCCTGTGGTCGGCGGCGAAGCACTGCATCGGCATCTCCCAGCCGGCACGTCAATTGCGTGGTGCGAGGCGGCTCGCCGCCATCGGCGTCGCCACTCCGCAGGTGGTGGACGGCCCCACCGTCGTTTCCGCCCGGTCCCGACGGCTCTATCGGTTGGAGCTGGAATACGTTCCCGGCTCCACCGTGATGGAGTGTCTGGAGGAATCGTCCCACGACACGGCGACGTGCCGTTCGGTCGCACGCCAGTTGGGCGTCGTCATCCGCCTGATCTCCGGTGCGGGCCTCCTGCATCGTGACCTCCGGCTCTCCAATGTGATCGTGGAAGCGGCCGCCGATGGTCCGGTGGTCTGGGTGATCGATCCGGTCGGGGTCCGACGCTGCGGGAACGGCCTCATGGCGATCGCCCGGATGTTGGAGCGGCTGGACGTCGAGCTTCGCCGCCGCCGCGCGATCGCCCGTGGTGCATGGCGGGAGGTTGTCCGATCGGCCCTGTCGGAACTCAGTGCGGCGGACCGTCGAGCAGTCTTCGCGCAGCTTCGAGCACATCGCCGATCGTGATCCTGTCGATTGCGCAGTGTTCCGGGCACCGATCCGCCACCTGATCCTCGGGCAGGAAGGGATCCGCAAGCAGGCGACGCTCGATGCATCCGGGAAGGATCGTCCAGCGGTGGTCCGTCGGACCGAACAGGCTCACCAGCGGGGTGCCGCAGGCGGCGGCGATGTGCCGGGGACCGGTGTCGTTGCAGATCGCCAGACTCGCCCGGGAAGCGACCGCCTTCAGCGCGTGGAGATCAAGTCCGGATGCCGGGCCGTCGATGCCCGGGGCATCCATCGTCTCCACGATGCTGCGGACGAGTTCCCCTTCGGAGGGGGCTCCGGCGACCACCGGACGCAGCCCGTGGGTCCGGTGCAGCTCGGCACCCACGGCGGCGAATCGTTCCGCCGGCCATCGCTTGTCGTGCCGATTCGCACCGGGCACCATCAGCAGCAGCGGGTCGTCGCCCAGTTCGAGCCGCTGCAGCGACTCCCGGTCCCGTTCCGTGACGGTCAGTTCCAGCCCGGCGTCATCGTGTTCGTCGCCGAAGGCGGCCCGGGCGATTCGCATGTAGTGGTCGACGGTGGATGCCGGACGGGTGCGATCCGAATCGGGAATCGAGTGGGTCAGCAGGGGGCCGCGGCCGTCCCGTCGGGTGCCGATCCGGATCGGTGCCCCGGTCCAGCGGGCGGTCAGCGCGGAACGCAGCGAGCCGGGCAGCAGCACCACGGCGTCGGGTCGTGGTCGGGCGAGCCGGCGTCCGGCCCGAAGCGGGCCGAACACACCCGAACTGTCCAGTGGTACGACGCGGTCGAACCAGGCGGAGCCTTCGACGATGGGAAGCAGATTGGTGGGGGCCGCCAGCGTGAGTTCGGCCGTGGGGCACGCGGCCCGTGCGGCCCGGAAGAGTCCGCTCGCCATGATCGTGTCCCCGATCCACGTGGGGGCGATGAGCAGCAGTCGCTCGATGTCGGGCGGGACCATCATGCACCGTCGCTCAGGATCACTGCCGCCGCGGCGGAGATGGAGTCGGCGATCGCATTCGGCTGGGGGTCGTCCATGGTGGAGACGCCGCCCATGGTGAGCAGGATGGTGCGGCATCCCGCGGCCTGTCCAGCCCGGATGTCACGGACCTGATCTCCCAGCATCCAGCTCGCCGTCAGATCGATGCGGTGGGATTCGGCGGCCTCCAGGAGCATGCCCGGTTCCGGCTTGCGGGTGGGATGCTCCCCGCGAAACCGTTCCACCTCGCCCTCGGGATGCCAGGGACTGTGGTACCAGTGGTCGATCAGATCCCGTCCGGTGGCGTCCGACAGTCGCCGGCGTATTTCGGCGTGGACGGCGTGCACGTCGTCCTCGGTGAAGAGTCCCCGGGCGACGCCGCTCTGATTCGTCACCACCACCAGCAGCCATCCCGCGTCGTGCAGAGACCGGAGTGCGTCCGCCGCATCGTCGAAGAGCTCCACCGCCGACGGATCGCCGAGGTGGTCGTCGTTGTCGATGATGGTGTTGTCCCGATCGAGGAAGACGCAGCGGTGCATGGTTCAGAGGTCCTGTCCGAAGCAGGTTCGCACGGCGCTCGCCGCGTGGATCATGGGGTGTCCCATGGGAACCAGTCGCTGCCCGCCGACCACGTCGCTCAGCGGGATGTGGTCGATGTCGCCGTTGCGCCAGACCACCATGCGGTTCTGCAGGCCCGAGACCAGCAGTTCCAGCGCTGCGACACCGAACCGGGTTGCCAGCACCCGGTCCATCGCGACCGGTGGTCCGCCGCGCTGGACATGTCCGAGCACGGTGGTGCGGGTCTCGAACCGGGTCCGCTCCTCGATCGCCGCGGCAACCAGGTGGCCGATGCCTCCGAGTCGGATCGGTTCCACGCTGTCCTCGACGACCTGCGACACGATCTGTCCTTCGCCTTCGGGGTGGGCACCCTCGGCGCAGGCGATGATCGAGAATCCGGCGGGCGATCGCATCCGGTCCTCCAGGTATTCGCAGATCAGATCGATCGAGAACGGTATTTCGGGAAGCAGGATCACGTCCGAGCCGGAGGCGATTCCCGCGGCCAGGGTGAGCCAGCCGGCATTGCGGCCCATCAGTTCG
This sequence comes from Phycisphaerales bacterium UBA854, assembly GCA_002295885.1. Classification (GTDB taxonomy): domain Bacteria; phylum Planctomycetota; class Phycisphaerae; order Phycisphaerales; family SM1A02; genus UBA854. The sequence continues at coordinate 56,413 of DBGM01000011.1, read as the reverse complement.
CACACCATCACCCGGTTGTGGCTGTCCGCCGTCGTGTGCAGCCGGTCGAGCGACATGGTGGCGGTGGTCATCGCGGTCGTGAATCCGAAGGTCAGGTCCGTGCCGATGATGTCGTTGTCGATTGTCTTCGGGACGCCTATGCAGGGGACGCCGGCCTCGATCAGCGGCATGGTGCAGGCCATGGTCCCGTCGCCGCCGATGACGATCGTCGCATCGATGCGATGCTCCTCGATCGTCTGCAGACATCGATCGGTGGCATCGACGTACGTGATCTCGCCGTTCTCCTCGACGGGAAAGTGCTGCGGACTGATCCGGTTGTTGGAGCCGAGGATGGTTCCGCCGCGGGTGAGGATGCCCGAGACGTCCGGTGCGTACAGCGGCTCGACCTGATTCCGTATCAGCCCTTCGTATCCGTTGAGGATGCCGACGACCTCGATGTCGTGCTGGAACATCGCCGACTTCGATACGGCCCGGATCACGGCGTTGAGTCCGGGGCAGTCGCCGCCGCCGGTCAGCAGTCCGATGCGTTTGATGGTGGGATCGCTCGGCATGGGTGTCAACGTACCATTTCAGTGGGGCGAACCGTGAGTTCATTGATCGAGACGTGCTCAGGCGCATCCATTGCCCACTGGATCGTGGCCGCGATGTCGTCCGGCTTCAGGATGCCCTCCATCTTGCGGTACCACTTCTGCGTGGCATCGCGAGAAGGAGCGTGCGCAATGGTGTCGGGGAGGGCGGTGTCCACCGCTCCCGGTGCGATCAGCGACACGCGGATCCGGTTGCCGTCCTCGCGCCGTCGAATCGCCAGTTCGGCCCGCAGTCCTTCGCTGATCACATGGAGGGCGGACTTGCTCGCACAGTAGACCGTGGCGTCCGGAAACAGCGTGTGCCCGGCGACCGATCCGATCGAGACGATGTGGCCGCTGCCCCGCTCCAGCATGTCCGGAAGGACGGACGAGATGGCGTGGAGACTCCCCAGGACATTGACGTCCATGATGCGACGCCAGTCCGCGGGATCGGCCTCGGGCATGGGGCCCACCGGCATCACGCCCGCGGCGTTGACGAGGCCGGCAATGCCGCCGAATCGTTCGATCCCCGCTCGGACGGCGTCCCGGACCGCGGGTTCGTCCCGCACGTCACATTCCATCGCCAGGGCCGTTCCGCCGGACCGCTCGATGGCGTCCGCGACGGGAACCAGCTTTTTCCCGCGACGGCCGATGAGCAGGACGGGGCGTCCGGACTCGGCCATCCGTCCCGCGGTGGCCGCTCCGATGCCGCTGCCCGCACCGGTGACGGCGATGCAACCGTGATGGTTTTCGCTCATGGTGTCCTCCCGGCACGCCTTCGGTGCTCGGGCTACCATTCTACTGTCATGGCAGCACCAACGCCCATCGCACTTCGCTCTCCCGAGACCACCGACGCCTCGTCCCTCGTCGCAGCACGACGTGACAAGCTGCGCCGATGGCGGGAGGATCTGGGGCTCGAACCCTACGGACATCGGGTCGACGGCCTGATCTCGCTTCACGACGCACGGGAGACCTTCGACCAGTCCGCACACGATGCGTGGACGGCATCCCAGGAGTCCGACGAATCGATCGACGACCCCCGGCCCGTCGTGAAGGTGGCCGGCCGCTGCGTCCAGCATCGGGCCATGGGCAAGCTGGTCTTCATGGTGCTGCGCGACCACACGGGGGACCTCCAGGTCAGCCTCTCCAAGCAGGAGATGGAACCAGCCGCCTTCAAGCTCGCCTCCAAGCTGGACTACGGAGACGTGGTCGTCGCCGAGGGGCGAATGGGAATGACCCGAAAGGGCGAGATCTGCGTCTGGGCGAGCGATTTCCAGGTCCACGCCAAGTCGCTCGCGCCGCCTCCGGAGAAGTACCACGGCCTGACCGACCAGGAGGCCAGGTACCGGCGACGCTACGTCGACATGTACGCGAATCCCGAGACGATGCAGGTCTTCTACGGACGATCCCGGATCATCTCGTGCATACGCCGGTTCATGGAGGACCGCGGATTCGTCGAGGTGGAGACGCCGATGATGCAGGCCATCGCGGGGGGCGCAGCTGCCCGGCCGTTCATCACCCATCACAACGCGTTGGACATGCAGCTCTACATGCGGATCGCACCGGAGTTGTATCTGAAGCGGCTGCTCGTGGGCGGCATGCCCAGGGTCTTCGAGATCAACCGCAATTTCCGCAACGAAGGACTGAGTCGCCGTCACAACCCCGAGTTCACCATGCTCGAGGCCTACCAGGCGTTCGGAGACTGCGAGACGACGCTCGAGCTCGTGGAATCCATGTGCCGGGAGGTCGCCGCCATGCTTGCCGACGGAGGATCCATGGTCCGTTCGTGGGGCGAACTGGAGATCGACTGGTCGAAGCCCTTCGCCCGTCGGACCTACGAGGATCTCGTACGCGAAGGTGCCGGCGTGGAGATGCGGGACGAGGCGGCGGTCAGGGCCGCGGCCGCGGCCGCCGGCATCGAGGATTCTGAGACCCGTGATCATTGGCTGCTGGTCGAGGCGCTGTTCGAGTCGCGGGGGGAACCGCTGCTCGATCCGTCCGTGCCGACCTACGTCACCGGATTCCCGAGTGCGGTCTCTCCGTTGACGCGTCCGGATGCCGACGATCCCGTGCTCTCCCACCGGGCGGAGCTGTTCGTCGCCGGGATGGAACTCGGGAACTTCTACACCGAACTCAACGATCCGGCGATCCAACTGGCACGGTTCGAGGACCAGTTGGACGGGGCCGACGACGAGGTCAACGCCTTCCGCGCCATGGACCGCGACTTCATCGACGCTCTGGAGGTGGGCATGCCACCGGCGGGGGGCGTCGGCGTCGGGATCGACCGTCTGGTGATGCTGATGACCAACCAGTCGAGCATCCGTGACGTGGTGCTCTTCCCGCTGATGAAGCCGGAGGATCCATGAGTCTTGTCGCACGCCTCGCTGCGCTCGCGTGTCTGGCGGTACTCGGATCACAGGCCTCGGCGGAGTCCGATCAGTGGTTCGGCATGACGCTCGCCGGCACTCCGGCGGGCTGGTCCCACATGGTGGACCGGGTCGAGGGCGATGCCCGCACCACGATGAACGAGACCGCCTTCCGGATCAGTCGGGCGGGGGTCGAGGTGTCGATGACCCTTCAGGTGGAATGGGTCGAGTCCCGCGACGGTACGCCGCGGTCGATGACGTCGCGTCAGGACATGGGTGTCCAGCAGATGACCACGCTGTGGACATTCGAAGGAGACTCGATTCGCATCGTCACGGAGCAGGACGGACGTCGCAACGAAACGGTGGTGCCGACTCCGTCCACGCCGTGGCTTGCTCCCGGTGCGCTGCAGGATGCATTCCGCGCGGCGGCGAAGGCGGGAAAGGACACGATCACCCTGACGACGCTCTCGCCGGACTTCGGGCCCGAACCGGTCTCCATGACCTACACGCGGCTGGAGCCGGAGACGCTTCGCATCGACGGAGTGGAGCGGACGGCCAGCGTCTGGTCGATGCAGATGGACAAGCTGCCGTTCCCTTCGGTCTCACGGTACGCGTCCGACTGGACATTGCTGTCCACGGAAATGAAGGCGCCCTTCGGGCAGATCGACATGACCCTTTCCACCCGTGAGCGGGCGATGGCCGCCGTGCGGGGCAAGGGTCCCGAGCTCATGCTCAACCTCATGATCCGACCCGATCGTCCGATTCCGGACTGGCTCCACGCCCGCACGGGTCGGTTCCGGCTTCGGGCGAAGGACGGAGCGATGCCGCAGCTTCCGTCCGCCGGTTTCCAGCGTATCGAGTCGACGGACGAAGCGGGCGCCGTGATTCAGATCATGGATCTGGGGTCGCCTTCGAAGGCCACGAAGGAGGAGCTTGCCGATCCGCAGTACCGATCGGGTTCCGGAATGATCGATCCGGACGACAAGGCGATTCGGGATCTCGTCGACAAGGCACTCGTCGACGTGGGCACCGATGCCGGCGACCGGGCCGAAGCGTTGCGGGCCTTCGTGCACCGATGGATCTCGATCAAGAACTACCGGACCGCCTTCGCATCGGCGTCCGAGACGGCACGCAACCGCACCGGCGACTGCTCCGAGCATGGGGTGCTGCTGGCGGCCATGCTGCGGTCGGATGGGATCCCCGCCCGGGTCGCGACGGGTCTGGTCTACTTCGCTCCCGAGAACGGTGGTCCGAGCGTCTACGGATGGCACATGTGGACGCAGGCGATCGTCGACGGGCACTGGATCGATCTCGATGCAACCATGCCGGTCCCCTTTACGATCGGGCACGTGCTGGTTGATACCTCCAGCCTCGCCGACGATACCGGCATCGGTGATCAGTACAACATGCTGGCGTTGATCGGAAACATGGAGATCGGCGTGCTCGAGGTCGATGCGAAGTGACGGGACCACTGGTTCCCAGTCCGCTTCCGCTCCGACCCGACGCCGCACACAAGGGCACCTTCGGCACCGTTCTGGTCGTCGGAGGCCGATGCGGTCCCGACCAGCGGATGATTGGTGCACCGGCGCTGGCCGGCCTGGGCGCGCTGCGCAGCGGATGCGGTCGGGTGGTGCTCGCCATGCCGGAGCCCATCCTCGATCGCGGCCTGTCGCTCCTGTCGTCCGCGACCGGCTGCATCCTGCCCGCCGAAGCGGACGGTCGACTCGATGCACCCCGCGCGTGCGCGGCGATCGGGATTGCAGAGACCGGCGTGCAGTCGGTCGTGGTCGGACCGGGACTGGGCCGTGGTCCGGAGGTGCGGGCCGTGGTGTCGCAACTTCTCTCGACCCCCGGTGTTCCGATGGTGATCGATGCCGACGCGCTCAACGCCATTGCCGATGCCCCGGCACTGCTTGACGGCCGTGTCCGGGAGTGCATCCTGACTCCCCATCCCGGTGAGTACGCCCGTCTGGCCTCGGCGCTGGGGTTGCCGAAAGCCGGTCCGGACGAGGCGTCGCGACGAGCCGCCGCCCTGGCGCTGGCGGCGCGGAGCGGCGGGGTGGTGGTGCTCAAGGGGGCCGGCACGGTCGTCGCCGCGGGGACCGATCACTGGATGTGCTCGTCGGGGTCGGTGGTGCTCGCCGTACCGGGCAGCGGTGATGTCCAGGCGGGGGTGATCGCTTCGCTGCTGGCCCAGTCGCCCGAGGAACCGCCCGCAGGGGTGGCGGCGCTGGGAACCCGGCTCCACGCTATCGCGGGACGCCGCTGGGAACGTGATCACGGTGCGGTGGGAATGCTGGCCTCCGAACTGGCCGACGCGCTGCCCATGGCGATCCGCGAGGTCGGTGGTAGTCTGTAGGCCCCCGAACGGAAGGAAGACCGAACATGGTGCATACCGAACTGGGAACACTGGCCGGATCGCAATGGGTGTCGGGCGTCTACTGCCTGGGCAATCCCCAGGTGGCGACCACTCGACAGGGCAAGCCCTACCTCAAGTGTCTGCTGCGCGATGCCACGGGCGAGGTTCCGGGCCGACTGTGGTCGTTCGACGAGCATCGGCTCAAGGACATCGCGGCCACCGGCTTCGTACAGGTCGAAGGCAGCGCCGAGACCTTCAAGGATCAGGTCCAGATCCGCATCGACACCATCGAGGCCTGCGAGGTCAGCGAGGACCAGATGCAGGATCTGCTTCCCTCCACCGACCAGGATGTCGATTCGATGTTCACGGACGTGGTCGGGATGCTCCAGTCGATGGAGCATCCCGCGATGCGTGCCCTGGCCGAGGCATATCTGGGGGACGCGGAACTGATCGCCCGCTTCCGCATGGCACCGGCCGCGATGGCGATGCACCACGCCTGGATCGGCGGACTGCTGGAGCACACCTGGCAGCTCATGCGCATCGCCGACGCGGTGCTCCCTCTGTACCGGGGCGACTTGAACCGTGATCTCGTGCTCATGGGACTGTTCATCCACGATCTCGGCAAGACCATCGAGCTGACCTGGGAGAAGGGGTTCGACTACACCGCCGAGGGGAATCTCGTGGGACACATCGCCCGCGGCGCGATCTGGCTGCAGCAGAAGGCCGACACGCTCGATCCGCCGCTGCCCGGCGAGGCGATGCGGGTGCTCCAGAACATCGTGCTCAGTCACCACGGGGAGGCCGAGTACGGTGCGCTGAAGCCTCCGTCGACGCCCGAGGCCGTCTTCATCTCGATGCTCGACAACCTCGACGCCAAGACCCAGATGGCCCTGACGTCCGTCCAGTCGGGCACGGCGATGGTGGGTGACTTCACGGATCGGATCTGGGGCCTCTGGAACAACCGGCTCTACCGGCCGCGTCCGCTCGACGAGGGCGTGGAGGAGTCCGCCATGGACGCTTCCGGCGAACTCTTCGGCTAGGGCTGGATCCGGCTTCGGCTCCTCTCTACACTGGCGTGTCTGCATTCAGTCGAGGGCGGCACCGTGTCGGACACATCACGAATACTCATCGGAATCCCGGTCTACAACGAGGCGGCATCCGTCCCGGACGTCATCGAGGCGGTGCGCGGCTACGGCTGCGACGTGCTCGTGGTGGACGATGGATCCACGGATGAAACGCCCATGCTGCTGGCTCGTCAGCCGGTCGAGGTCGCGCGGCACGCGGTGAATCGCGGCTACGGCCGTTCGATGCAGGACATGATCCGCTGGGCCTGCTGCGGAAGCTACGACTGGCTGATCACCATGGACTGCGATCGGCAGCACGAACCGGAGTCGATTCCGGCCTTCATCGAAGCCATCGAGCGGAACGACGCCGACGTCATTTCCGGAAGCCGCTATCTGGATGTGCACCCCGAGAACGACGCCCCGCCCGAGGATCGTCGATCCACGAACCGGCTGATCACGCAGGAGCTGAATGCCCGCTTGGATCTCTCCATCACCGACGCCTTCTGCGGGTTCAAGGCCTACCGCTCCCGGGCCTGCGGCCCGCTGGAACTCGATGCGGACGGATACGACTTTCCGATGCAGTTCTGGGTGCAGGCCGTTGCCGCGGAGCTGCGCATCGTCGAACTTCCCGTTCGCCTGATCTACAACGACCCGAACCGGAGCTTCGGTGGACCGCTGGACGATGTCGAGGTCCGCCGCCGCCATTACGAGGCGACCCTGCACCGCGAACTCCTGCGTTGCAGCGATCGTCTGCCGACGACTGCCCTGGCCGGTCTCGATCCGGCCCCCGCGGATCTGGTCTCGGACTGATGACGACGCCGGTGATCGATCTCCGATGGGATCCGGACCGATCGTCCGTCCCCTGGACGATCGAGTCCGCATCGCAGTCGGGCGACACGATCGGTGGAATGACGGCGTCGGAACTGCGGGCCCGGACCCGGGCCGAGCTCGGGCTCGACCCGGATCGCCCCGTGATCCTCGTCGGGCACCAGCCCGTTCCCTGGCATCCCGGAATCCTCGCGAAGTTCATGGTCGGCGATCTGCTGGCTCGTCGGCACGACGCCCAGCTCGTCCATCTGGTCGTGGATTCGCACCGCGGGGACTGGGGTCGTCTGGAGTGGCCCTGCGGTGACGATCCGGAGTCGCTCGGTGTCCGGACCTGGGAGTTCATTGCGGTGGATCCCGATCGGCCGATGCGGTCGCAGGCGGCTTCGCGCCCGCGTCCGCTTCCCGAGGGGAGCGGAATCTCCGGAGTGCTCGAAGGCCTGCACGACTGGCATGCGGCTCTGGAGGCGGAGTGCGATGCTGCGAACGCCGCGCTGCAGTGTGCAGGTGCCCTCGATCGACTCATGGACCCGTGGATCGGGTCCATGCGGACGATCACGGTCTCGCAGCTCATGGGAACCACGGCCGGGGACATCCTGGTTCGTCGGATCTCCGAAGATCCTTCGGAGTGCATCGACGCGTTCAATCTCGCCGTGGATCGTCATCCGACGGCGGGAATACGGCGACTCGACGACGGTCCCGCAGGTCGACCGCTTCCGTTGTGGGTGGAGGATGGGGACGGACTGCGAACCGCGACCGTCGCCGATCTGCCGTCCGGCCGGTTGCATCCCAAGGCGCTGGTTCTCACGGCCATGGCGCGGCTCGGCCTTGCGGACCTCTTCATTCACGGTCTGGGCGGTTGGCGTTACGACGAGGCGATGGAGTCGTGGCTGGACGGTTGGCTGGGGCTCCGGCCGGGCCGTCGCGCCATGGCCACGGCCGACCTCACGTTGCCGCTGTTGGGCGATCCCGGATTTGCCTCGGCCCGCAACGAACTGCTGCAGCAGGCCCGTCGACGCCGGCACGATCCCGAGACATCGGGGGGCGCTCGTGGTCCCGGCCCGTCCAAGGCGAAGGTCCTGGCGGAGATCAGCTCGTTGCCCCGCGGTTCCCGGGAACGCCGGGTGGCGTGGGACCGAATGCACGAATGGCTCGATCGGCAGGGCGGGAGCGAGGTCGATCGGGACGAGGCCCTGCATCGCATCGAGGCGTTGGCGAGCCTGTCGGAGCGACGGGACTGGCCGTTTCCTCTCTACGGGCGTGAAGCACTTCGTGAACTGCAACTGGCGATCGAGGCCGAACTGGGCTGATCATTCCTCGGTGCGAAGGCCGGCCTGGTCCCACCGTCGCTGGATGTCCGTCACCGTCGAGGGTTCGATGGTGTTTCCGCCCGGCTGGGAGAGCCGAAGGAAGTTGCGGCTTCGATCGAAGAGGATGCGGGTCGGGAAGCCCTGTTCGCCGACGCGTGATTCGAGAATCCATCGGCCGTCGATCGTGGGATCCGGAGACCACACGTCCGTACGGATGGTCAGGGCGGGAACGGCCGCGGTGTGATCGTAGATCACGAAGGCGACCTGCTGCGGTCGGTGGGGGATCAGCCGGCTGAGCAGTCCGGTGAGGGGGCGGGGCAGCCAGCCTTCGGGCACGATCCATTCATAGGGCTGTCGAAGACCGATTTCGTCGTCCTGTTTGATGACGTGCAGCCGTGGCCGGGGGGATCCCAGGGACGCTTCGGTGCGAAAGCCGACTTCGGTCTCGGTGGCCCGGGCCTCGCCCTGGCGGCGGGTCGCCGTGATGGTCCAGGCCTCACGTTTCATGTCCCAGGACATCCATTGCAGGCTCAGCAGGTCGACGTACACCTGGCGTTGGGCATCGGCAACGATTCGGCTGTGCTCCATCACCAGCAGTCCCTGCTCCTGCTCCTCAGCGGAATAGCGATCGGGACTGCGTTGCCGTTTGATCATTCCCCGCGGAGCTTCCGCGACTTCGATCAGGGAGTAGCCGACCTCGGTGTCGGAGCCGGAGCCGTCCCGGTAGACACGCCTCAACTCCTTGAATCCAATGAGTTTACGAAGATCATCCTCCGTCAGGCTTTGGACCAGGGAGTGGCCCGTTTCCAGCATGGATTCACGGTCCTCCACCATGGATTTGGGGTCCTGGACGTCCAGGGAGGTGAAAATGGCCGCCATGTCCTCCCGGCAGGCCTCCCACTGGGATGGCAGGGTGATGGCGGTGGCCACCACGTAGTCGTTCCGAACCGTGGGAAGCACCAGCCAGCCGAACACCACCTTCTTGCCGTTCGCCTGGGATTCACTGATCCAGGTCGTCGAAGCCTCCTGGTCCCCGATGCGAAGGGGTTCCCGGGCCAGGATCTCGACGGACGTCACCTGGTCCGCTCCACGTCCGATAAGTTCCAGCAGCAGATCGGTGGCCGTGGCGGCCTCGCTGATGAGCCGTTCGATTCTCAGGCTCCACCGGGGTGGGTCCGAGCCCTCTCTCAGCACCAGGAATGCGGGTTGGCCGGCTTGAGAAGCCCCGACCTGATTGGTGCCGTCGGGGACCTTCAGGGAGAGGCCGAGACTGTTTGAATAGATGGTCTCGGTCCCCCAGGCGGTCTGAAGACAGCATGAGGCCGCACACAGGGCCAGAAGGAGCGATCGGCAGCGGCTGAGCATCGGTGGCATGGGTGGAATGTAGCTTCCCGGGCCCGAAGGTGGGGGGAGGGAAATCGCCTTTTTCAGGGGGAGCCGAACGCCGGAGTCCCTTGACAGGTCCACTGGGGGGCCTATCATCACCGTTTCGCGCCCATTTCGCATGGGTGCATGTGTTTGTGACTTGTGGATTCGTCGTCGACCACAGCAAGGCGACGATCTGTACGTGGATGAGAACGGAAGACAATCGTGTCGGCAATGAAGATTCGAATCAGAATGGAAGCCTACGACCACCAAGCGCTCGATGCTTCTGCACGCGAGATCGTTGATCACGCCAAGCGCACCGGCGCCCGCGTGGCAGGGCCCATTCCACTGCCGACGCGGCGTGAGATCTACACCGTCAACCGTTCGACGTTCGTCAACAAGAAGTCACGCGAACAGTTCGAGATCCGCACCCACAAGCGCATCATCGATATTTCCGAACCAAACGCCCGCACCGTCGAAGCGCTGAACCGCCTCGTCGTTCCTGCGGGTGTCTTTGTCAAGATCAAGGCCTGAACCGATGACCGCTGCACTGCTCGGCTACAAACTCGGCATGACCCGCTACTTCACCGAAGACGGAGAGAACATCCCCGTCACCGTGATCAAGGCCGGTCCCTGCACGGTCACCCAGGTCAAGGACGTCGAGCGCGACGGCTACTCCGCCGTGCAGATCGGATTCGATCCGGTCAAGCCTCGCCGCAGCACGATGCCCGTGATCGGACACGACTTCAAGGCGGGCTCCGGCCCCCTGCGGCATCACCGCGAACTGCGGTGCGACGACCCCTCCGTCGAGCTCGGTGAGACCCTCACGGTCTCCTGCTTCGAAGGCATCCCCTTCGTCGACGTGCTGGGAACCAGCAAGGGCAAGGGCTTCCAGGGGGCGATGAAGCGTCACAACTTCAGCGGTCTCGAGGCGAGCCACGGCGTGAAGCGGCGTCACCGCTCCCCCGGATCGATCGGCGGCCACTCCGCCAACCTCGGTACCGGTCCCAAGATCAAGAAGGGCAAGCGAATGGCCGGCCACATGGGCGACGAGCACATGACGGTGCGCAGCCTCGAGGTCGTCTCCATCGACGAAGCCGAAGGCATCGTCCTCGTCAAGGGCACCGTGCCCGGCCCCAACGGCGCACTGGTCTTCCTCCGTGAAGCCGTGCGACTCAACAAGCAGAAAGCGAGTGCGAAGAAGAAAGCCGGCTGATCACGGCCGGGAATCATCGAGGCCGACCCCGGATCGGGTGTTCGGAACCGGATGATCGCAACAATCGAGGGACACGCCGAGTCGAAGTTCTACCTGCGGGAGAACGAGGCGAACGACGCAGCCCACTGCACAGGTGTATGAAACAATGATTGAACTTCCCGTTCACGACATGTCAGGAAAGAAGGTCGATTCCCTCGCGATCGATGAGTCGAGCCTCGGCAACGAGGTCCGGCCCGGCCTGCTCAAGCAGGCCTACGTGATGTTCCACGCCAATCGTCGCCAGGGTTCGGCCCGCACCAAGTCCCGCGGCATGGTCGAGGGATCCACGCGAAAGATCTATCGCCAGAAGGGGACCGGCAACGCCCGGATGGGTACGGTCCGCACCATCATCCGCAAGGGTGGCGGCGTGGCCTTCGCCAAGACCAAGAAGACCGAGGTCTTCCGCAAGCGGATGCCCAAGCGGATGCGGCGTCTCGCCAATCGCAACGCCCTGCTGGCCAAGCTCGTCGACAACGAGGTCAAGTGCGTCGACTCGCTCGACATGGACGCCCCCCGCACGAAGTCGATGGAAAGCCTCTTCGAGGCCCTCGGCATCGACCGGACGTGCCTGGTCGCCCTCGGGTCCGATCAGAAGAACGCGGCCCTGTCCTCCCGCAACCTGGACCATGTGGACACCATCCGCGTCGACCAGATGAACGCATTCGAACTGCTGAATCACCGCTACCTGCTGGTGGACAAGGCTTCGCTCCAGTCGTTCCTCGACATGGCGAGCTCCACCGGCGGAACCGACGACAAGGAGGCCGCCTGATGGAAGCAACGACCGTCATCCGGAAGCCGATCGTGACCGAGAAGACCACCTGGTCCTCGAGCATGCAGAACCGGTACGCCTTCGAGATCGACAAGCGGGCCACCAAGGACGACGTCAAGCGGGCCATCGTCTCGCTCTACGGGGTTCGGGTGCAGGGTGTCGCGGTGCAGAACCGCAAGGGCCAGAGCCGTCGGAACAAGTTCGGCTTCTGGAGCACGAAGGACACGAAGCGGGCCGTCGTCAAGGTGCACCCCGACGATCGGATCGAACTCTTCTGAGGATTGAACGGTTCGCCGCCGGCGGACCCACGGAACCAAGACCATGGCCATTCGAGTCTACAAGCCGACGACCCCCGGGCGACGCAACGCATCGGTGAACCTCCACGAGGAGGTCACCACGTCCAAGCCCGAGAAGTCGCTCCTGCGTCCGCTCAACAAGAAGGGTGGACGGAACAACCAGGGCAAGATCACCGTGCGTGGTCGTGGTGGCGGGCACAAGCGCCGCTACCGTGTCATCGACTTCAAGCGCAACCGCGACAACGATCCGGCGACCGTCGTCTCCATCGAGTACGACCCGAACCGCTCGTGCCACATCGCTCTCGTCGAGTACGGCGACGGCGAGCGTCGGTACATCCTGGCACCCGTCGGTCTCAAGCCCGGAATGACCGTGCTGAGCTCCGCCGATGCGATCGAGCCCAATGTCGGATGCTGCATGCCGCTCAAGCACATCCCGACCGGCATGACGGTCCACGGAGTCGAGTTCGAACCCGGACGCGGTGCCGGCCTCTGCCGATCCGCCGGTGCCGGTGCACGACTGACGAACAAGGAAGGCCGTTACGCCACGCTGGTGCTTCCCTCCGGCGAGATCCGTCAGGTCCTCGTGACCTGTCGTGCGACGCTGGGACAGGTGGGAAACACCGATCACCAGCTCGTGAAGCTCGGCAAGGCCGGTCGCAACCGCTGGCTGGGGCGGCGCCCCAAGACCCGCGGCATGGCGAAGAGTCACCACGAGCATCCGCTGGGTGGTGGCGAAGGTCGTTCCAAGGGTGGCCGGACTCCGGCCAGTGCGTCGGGCACCAAGTCCAAGGGTGGACGGACCCGTCGTCGCGGCAAGGCCTCGGATGCACGCATCCTGCGGCGTCGCAAGAGCAAGCGTTACGGACAGTTGAAACTCTGACAGGACGGGATTTGGACCAATGGGACGATCACTGAAAAAGGGACCATACGTCGACGAGAAGCTGTACCGGAAGGTCATGCTTCAGAACGATGCGGGCACGAGCCGCCGGCCCATCCGCACGTGGGCACGATCCTGCACCATCGTGCCGGAGTTCGTCGGCCACACGTTCCAGGTCCACAACGGCCGCAGCTTCACCGACGTCTTCGTCACCGAGGACATGGTCGGCCACAAGCTCGGAGAGTTCTCGATCACGCGAATCTTCCGTGGTCACACGAACAAGAAGGAAGGAATCAAGAGCGGCTGATTGCTGCAGGATGGTTCATGAACATGGCGTACAAGGCATCACATCGATTCGCTCGCATCGCACCGCGGAAGGCCCGGCTGGTCGCCGACCTGATCCGGGGCATGCGCATCGACGACGCAATGACGGAGCTCGACTTCTCCAAGAAGCGGGCCGCGTGGTATCTCAAGGCGGTGCTCAAGAGCGCCATCGCCAACGCGGAGGAGAAGGCAGCCGACGTCGAGTCGCTGGTCATCTCCACCTCCCGCGTCGACGAGGGGCCCACCATCAAGCGATTCCAGCCCAAGGACCGCGGACGGGCCCACCCCATCCGCAAGCGCACGTGCCATCTGCACATCGAGCTCGAGGAGAAGAACTGACATGGGACAGAAGGTCCATCCATTCGGATTCCGCGTCGGCGTGACCGAGGCTCACAAGTCCCGCTGGTACGCGCCCAAGGCGCTGTACGGCGAACTGCTGGTCGAGGACTTCCACATCCGGGAGTACGTCGACAAGCGGCTGAACCGGACGCCGCCCTTCGCGGCCGTCTCGGACATCCACATCGAGCGGACACGTGAGGAGCTCACCATTCTCCTCAAGACCGCCCGTCCGGGGCTGGTCATCGGTCCCAAGGGATCGGAGATCGACAAGCTGACCGGCGACCTCCAGGCCCTCACCGGCCGGAAGGTGCAGGTGAAGATCCTCGAGATCCGCAGCCCCGACACCGATGCCATGCTCGTGGCCGAGGCCATCGGGGAGCAGATGAAGAAGCGTGCCAACTTCCGTCGGCTCCTCAAGCAGCGATGTGAATCGGCGATGCAGGCGGGGGCCAAGGGAGTCCGCATTCAGGTGTCCGGCCGTCTCGGCGGTGCGGAGATGTCCCGCAAGTTCGTCACCCGCGAGGGCTCGATCCCGCTGTCGACCCTGCAGGCGAACGTGGACTACGCCCTGGTCCACAGTCACACCTCCTACGGCACGATCGGAGTGAAGGTGTGGATCTACAAGGGCATGTACACGGATGCTGAAGAAGAGCAGTTGGATTCAAAGGCCGCCGGCGCACGTGCGCGGGCGCGTGGACGGCGCTGATCCAGCGTCGAGATGAGGAGAACAGCCGATGCCTCGGTTGCCCAAGAGAGTCAAGTTCCGGAAGCAGATGCGTGGCAACCTGCGCAAGCAGGCCAGCCGCGGCAACTACATCGCATTCGGCGAGTACGGCCTGCAGGCGCTCGAACCCCATTGGGTCACGGCCCGGCAGATCGAGGCCGGCCGAATTGCGGCGCAGCACTACCTTCGCCGGCAGGGCAAGGTCGTCATCCGCGTCTTCCCGGACAAGCCGATCTCCAAGAAGCCGCTCGAAACCCGGATGGGCAAGGGCAAGGCCGACGTGGACTACTGGGCCGCCCGGGTGAAGGCCGGCACCATCCTGTACGAGATCTCCGGCGTGCCGGTGGACGTGGCCAAGCAGGCCATGGCCCGCATCGCCCGGAAGATGCCCATTCGTTGTCGCTTCGTCGGACGCCGACTGGCGGTCTGATCACCAGAGGATTGCACCATGACCCCGACTGAAATCAAGAAGATGAACGACGAGGACATCACGATCGAAGTCCAGCAGCTGCGCCGGCGGCTGTTCGATCTTCGCTGTCAGCTGGTGACCGAGAAGATCCAGAACACGGCACAGTTTGCCAACGTCCGCAAGGACATCGCACGGCTCCTGACGGAGCAGAACGCCCGGACGCGGGCCAAGTGAGTCGAACGACGTCCCTGGTGGACAGGTGGAGTGAACAGTGAGTCATCTCAAGGAAATCAAGGTTTCGGAGAACGCGCCCCGGCGAATCGGGAGCGTCGATTCCGCCTCGCGGGACAAGTCCTGCAAGGTCACCATCAACTATCTGGTGCGGCATCCGAAGTACGGCAAGTACGTCCGTCGTCGTACCAGTCTGCACGTCCACGACGAGCGGAACGAGGCCCGGGTCGGTGATCGCGTCGAGATCGCGGAGTGCCGTCCCATCTCCAAGACGAAGTCCTGGACCCTGATGCGCGTCGTCGAGTCCAAGGGCGGCGCGGGCGAGCACGGCTCGGAAGGAACGCAGTCATGATCCAGAAGGAATCCAGGCTGGAGGTCGCGGACAACAGCGGTGCACGCGTGGTGAGCGTCATCGGTGTCCTCGGCGGCTCCACGGCCCGCGGCCGGTACACCCGGCGTTCGGCCGGTGTCGGCGACAAGATCGTCTGCTCGGTCAAGAAGTCGCTGCCCAACTCGGCCGTCCGCCCGGGCGACCTCGTCAAGGCGGTCATCGTCCGCACCAAGTATCCGACGCGTCGGAAGGACGGTTCCTACGTCCGTTTCGACTCGAACGCGTGCGTGATTCTCAACAAGGACGGGAATCCCCAGGGCACCCGCATCTTCGGTGCCGTGGCCCGGGAACTCCGTGAGAAGAGCCACATGAAGATCGTGTCCCTTGCATCGGAGGTCATCTGACATGCCTCGCCATATCAAGAAGGGTGATTCCGTCATCGTGACGGCGGGCAACGACAAGGGAACGGTCGGAGAGGTCGTTCGCGTCATCCCCGAGACGAATCGGGTGGTGGTCAAGGGTGTGAACATCCGTGCCCGCCACATGAAGCCCACCCAGGCGAATCCGCAGGGCGGAATCGTTCGCCGGGAGATGCCGATTCACATGAGTAACGTGAGTCCGGAAGTCGACGGCAAGCCGACCCGGGTTCGCTTCGAGACCAAGAAGGACGGTTCCAAGGTCCGAGTCGCTGTCCGTGGCGGCAAGGAGCTGCATACGCTCCGTGGACCCAAGGCCTGAGAGGATCGATCGAGATGATGGTTGCACAGAAAAGCACGCCGCGACTCAAGGCGCTCTACAAGGACGAGGTCTCCACCAAGACCCTCGCCGAGTTCGGCCTCGTGAATCGCCACCAGTTGCCCAAGGTGGAGAAGGTGATCGTGAACTGCGGCATCGGCCGGTTCCTTGAGAACCAGAAGCTCAAGCCGGAGATCCGCGACACCGTCCTGGACACGTTGACCACCATCACCGGTCAGCGCCCCATCGTGGTCATGGCCCGCAAGTCGGTCTCCAACTTCAAGGTTCGCGAAGGAGCGCCCTCCGCCATCATGGTCACCCTTCGGGGCGATCGCATGTGGCACTTCCTCGACCGCTTGATCAATCTGGCCATCCCCCGGATCAAGGACTTCCGTGGTGTTCGCGACGACGCGTTCGACCAGGCCGGAAGCTACGGCATGGGCCTGACCGAGCAGGCCGTGTGGCCCGAGATCAACATGGCCCGCGTGAACTTCACCCACGGAATGAACATCAACATCTGTTTCAGGAACTCCGATCCGGCGAAGAGCCTGTTCGTGCTCAAGGAGCTCGGCATGCCCTTCGTCCGCAAGGAAGATTCCTGAGGAGGAATAGGAAGCCATGGCAAGCAAACGCGTCTTTGCACGAATGAAGAAGAAGCCGAAGTTCTCGACCCGGCATCGCAACCGATGCCAGCTCACCGGACGGGCACGTGGTGTCTACCGGAAGTTCGGGGTCAGCAGGATCGTGCTTCGGGAACTCGCCCTGCAGGGCAAGGTTCCCGGAATGCGGAAGGCGAGTTGGTGAGACGAGTCCCCGTTGGGGACATGAAGGTACGGACCGTTCGGTCCCGAGCCTGGAGCAGTGAATGTCACAGCAAGACCTGACATCGGACATGTTGACCCGGATTCGCAACGCAGTGCGAAATCACTCCGAGAACGTCAACTGCATCAACAACCGCCTCAACCGCGGCGTGGCCAACGTCCTCCAGGACGAAGGCTTCATCGACGGTTATGAGGTCGTGGAAGACGGACGGCAGGGCCTGATCCGCATCAACCTGCGGTACGGACCGCGGGGCGAGAGCGTCATCCGCCGCATCGATCGCGTGTCCCGCCCGGGCTGTCGGGTCTACCGGGGTGTCTCCGACATCCCCAGGACGCTGCAGGGAATGGGCATCACCGTGGTCTCCACCAGCAAGGGTGTCAAGAGCGATCGGCAGTGCCACGAAGAGAACGTCGGCGGCGAACTGATCGCCACGGTGTGCTGATCACACAGGAAGTGAACCAATGTCTCGAATCGGAAAGAAACCCGTCAGCGTGCCCTCGAGCGTCAACATCGACCTCAACGAGTCGAATCGGCGCATCAAGGTCTCCGGTCCCAAGGGCGATCTGACCTACGACTGGCATCCCGTCATCGACGTCCGCAGTGAGGACGGCTCGATCGTGTGTTCGATCAAGGACACGGCGTCCTCCGACAAGGTGTCGCGGGCCCACTGGGGCACCACCCGGTCGCGGATCCAGAACATGGTCATCGGGGTGACCGAGGGGTATTCCAAGCGTCTGAAGATCGTGGGCGTGGGCTGGAACGCCAAGGACCAGGGGCGTCAGATCCGGCTCAACGTCGGATACTGCCACCCGGTCGATCTCACGCCCCCCAACGGGGTCGAGTTCAATATCGAGCAGAACGGCGACATCATCGTGAGCGGCCCGGACAAGCACCAGGTCGGTCAGTTCGCCGCGAACATTCGCGACCAGCGTCGTCCCGAGCCGTACAACGGCAAGGGCATCATGTATCACGACGAGGTCATCATCCGCAAGCAGGGCAAGGTCTTCGGATCGTGACATCGACGCCGGTGCAGACCGGCACGAGGAGCAGAACATGGGCAGGTTGAAGAGCAGAACCGAACGACGAGCCCGTCGCAAGCGAGGCATCCGCAAGGGAATCATGGGCGTACCCGCCCGTCCCCGGTTGACGGTCTATCGCAGCGCAAAACACATCTACGCACAGCTCATCGACGATCTCGGGGGACGAACCCTCGCCAGCGCATCGTCGAACGAGAAGGGCGGAGACAAGGGCGGTGGCAACGCCGCCGCAGCAACCGAGATCGGCAAGCGGCTCGCGGAGCGGGCCACGGCCGCCGGCGTCCAGCAGGCGGTGTTCGATCGAAATGGATACAGGTATCACGGACGGGTTCGCGCCCTTGCCGACGGGGCCCGTGAGGGTGGACTGAAGTTCTGAGCAGGATTGGTGGCTTTGTCCACCCGAGGACGATTGCATGGCAGAGTTTCTTGAAGAATCAGGCGGATTGGAATCCACGACGGTCGGTGTCTATCGCACCGCGGCGACGGTGAAGGGCGGGCGGCGTTTCAGCTTCTCCGCACTCGTGGTCGTCGGTGACCGTCAGGGACGAGTCGGCATCGGTTACGGCAAGGCCAACCAGGTGCCGCCGGCTATCGAGAAGGGTCAGAAGGATGCGAAGCGCCACATGCGGGCGTTCCCGCTCCAGGACCGGACCATCCCGCACGAGGTCGAAGGTCGCTTCGGTGCCTGTCGCGTCCGGCTCATCCCGGCCTCGCCCGGTACCGGTGTCATCGCTGGCGCAGCCGTGCGTGCCGTGCTCGAGATGTTCGGGGTCCAGGACTGTCTCACGAAGTCCTTCGGCTCCAACAACCCCAAGAACCTCGTGAAGGCGGTCGTCCGCGGCCTCGAACAGCTTCGTTCGAAGGAACTCACGGAATCGCTGCGGGGACGTGATCTCGGCATGACCGAGGTCGAGGAGATGATCCAACGCGGCCAGTCCTTCATGGCCAGCGATCCGGAGCCGGTTGCCGTCGCAGCCGGGGACGGAGCGGACGCGGAAACGGATACGGACGAGAAAAAGGACTGAGTGCATCAGCACCAGGAGCATCATCGCCATGATGATTCACGAGATCACAAGCAAGGCTGGAAAGTACAAGGCGCGCAAGCGGGTCGGTCGCGGCCCCGGTTCGGGCGTCGGCAAGACCAGCGGTCGCGGACACAAGGGTGCGGGTTCACGTGCGGGCAACCGCCGTCGGGCCTACTTCGAGGGTGGCCAGATGAGCTGGGCCCGTCGGCTTCCCAAGCGAGGCTTCACCAACGCCAACTTCCGGCAGGACTACCACGTCGTCAACATCGAGCTGATCGATGCTCGTCTCGACGATGGGGCAGACGTCAATGTCCAGGTTCTGGCGGACATGGGCATCGTCCGGGACGCGAAGCTTCCGCTGAAGATCCTCGGCAACGGCGAGTGCACCAAGAAGTTCAACGTGACCGCGGCCAAATGCTCCGAGTCCGCACGGGCCAAGATCGAGGGGGCCGGTGGAACGGTGACCCTCGCTCCGGTCAAGAAGTGGGTCCGTGACAACAGCAAGAAGAAGGCCAAGGCCAAGGTCGAGGCCGCACCGGCTCCCGAGAGCACCGACGCCCCCGAGGAGACGCAGGACAGCTGAACCGGTTGACCGGTCGAAGCCCCTTCAGGAAACCCAATGCGAACGCTGATCAACATCTTCAGGATTCCCGAACTCCGCAAGCGGGTGTTCTTCACGCTCGGCGTGCTGATCATCTATCGCCTCGGGTTCTTCATCCCGCTGGTGGGTGTGGATCAGTCCGCACTGCAGTCCTACTACGAGTCGCAGAGCACGGCCGACGGCGTCGGTCTGGGCCGGATCCTCGAATACGCATCGATCTTCTCCGGAGGATCGTTCAGCCAGTCGACGGTCTTCGGTCTGGGCATCATGCCCTACATCACCGCGGCCATCATCTTCCAGCTGCTGCAGACGGCCATTCCCCGGCTGCAGGAGTTGAAGAAGGAGGGGGCCAGCGGACAGCAGAAGATCACCGAGTGGACCCGCTACACCACCGTGGGCATGTGTCTGGTGCAGGGCTTCATGTGGATGAAGTTCATGCTGGCCAACAACATGGTCCGGGAGGAGTTCCTCACCGCGGGCACGTTGCTGGTCTTCTACGTCAGTGGACTCACCGCATTGACCGCCGGCAGCATGTTCCTCATGTGGCTCGGCGAACAGATCGACAAGTACGGCATCGGCAACGGCGTCTCGCTGATCCTGACCGCCGGCATCATCGCCCAGATGCCCAACGCGATCACCGACCTGTCGAACCGGACGGATCTATCGCTCCAGGCCGGTGAGGGACAGATCGGCATCGTCGGCATCCTGTTCCTGATCATGGCGTTCATCATCGTCGTCGCCGGATCCATCCTGATCACCCTGGCCCAGCGGCGCATCCCGATCCAGCAGGCGAGGCACACCCGGGGTCGCAAGGCCTACGGGGGGCAGCGGCACTACCTGCCCCTGCGTGTGAACCACGCCGGCGTCATGCCGATCATCTTCGCCAGTTCACTGCTGATCTTCCCGTCGGCGTTCTTCGGCTACCTGGCCTCCTCCGTCTCGGTGGATGCGCCGGCGTGGTGGGTGTCGACCCTCGACTTCCTGAACATCAACTTCCAGATGGGCGAGTATCCGTACATCGTGCTGGAGATCCTGCTCATCTACTTCTTCAGCTACTTCTGGACCACGGTGGTGTTCAGCCCCGAGGACATGGCCCAGCAGCTGCGCGAGAACGGAAGTTTCATCCCCGGTCTCCGCCCCGGTCCCCGGACCGCGGAATACCTCGAGACCGTGGTCGAGCGTGTGACCTACGTCGGTGCGGGCTTCCTGGCCATCATCGCGGTCATCCCATCGATGGTCTCCAAGTACATGGAGATCCCCCTC
Organism: Phycisphaerales bacterium UBA854; assembly: GCA_002295885.1. Taxonomy (GTDB): domain Bacteria; phylum Planctomycetota; class Phycisphaerae; order Phycisphaerales; family SM1A02; genus UBA854. Next base: position 35,520 of record DBGM01000011.1, on the reverse strand, counting down.
AACATTTCGAGCTTCCTCGGCGGTACGGGGTTGCTCATCGTCGTCAGTGTGGGACTGGATCTGCTGCAGCGGATCGAGGCCAACCTGGTGATGCGGAACTACAGCGGCTTCATGTCCGGCGCCGAGCCCGGACGGGGAGGCCGCCCCACATGACGGTCCGCCCGGCGGTCGCCGGGTGGCCTGGAGATGGAAGCAGCAGATTCATGCCGAAAGAGGAAAAGATCACCCTTGATGCAGTCGTGACGGAGGCGCTCCCCGACACCCGGTTCATGGTCGAACTGGAGAACGGGCAGCAGATCCTCGCCTACATCAGCGGCCGGATGCG
>DBGM01000011.1:1436-34798 GCA_002295885.1 Phycisphaerales bacterium UBA854 | reverse complement strand
AAGGGACGCATCGTCTATCGGCAGTGACGAGTGATTCGAAAGGAAACGGTGAAAGCACCATGAAGGTCAAGAGCAGCATCAGGCGTCGTACCAAGGATTGCCAAGTCGTCGTACGAAAGGGCAAGCGGTACATCATCAACAAGAAGAACCCCCGTCTGAAGCAGCGGCAGGGCTGATCAGGAGTTACGAACCATGCCACGTATTGCAGGCGTCGACATCCCGGAAAACAAGAAGATCCGGTACTCCTTGCGCTACATCTACGGAGTCGGACCGAAGTTCGCGGACGACATCCTTGAGGCCGCGGGCATCGATCCCGAGAAGAAGGCCCATGAGCTCGAGGAACGTGAGATCTCGCAGATCGCAGCCGTCATCGACGAGAGCTACATCGTCGAAGGTGCGCTGCGTCGCCAGGTCCAGCAGAACATCCAGCGGCTTCGCGACATCCGCAGCTACCGTGGCGACCGCCACCGTCGAGGGCTTCCCGTCCGCGGCCAGCGCACCAAGTGCAATGCCCGCACGCGGAAGGGACGCAAGAAGACCGTGGCCGGCAAGAAGGGCGTCAAGTCCTGAGTGGAGGGGCGATCGTCGCCCCGTGACATCGTGAGGATCCTGCCCCGCGGGGAGAAGGATCCGCATCCAGCGAGAGGAATGAGACATGGCAAAGAAGAAGATCAGGAAGAACATCGGCAAGGCGATCGCGCACGTGAATGCGACGTTCAACAACACGTTGATCACGATCACCGACCTGAACGGAGAGACCCTCGCCTGGGACTCCGCCGGCACCGTGGGCTTCAAGGGAGCCCGGAAGGCGACCCCGTTCGCAGCCACCCGGGCCGCCGAGCGTGTCGCCTCCAAGGTCAAGCGCATGGGAGTCCGGGAGGTCGAGGTCCGCGTCAAGGGCCCCGGGTCCGGTCGCGAGTCGGCCATCACCGGTCTCAGTGCGTCGGGGCTGCTGGTGACCGCGGTCGAGGACCATACGCCGATTCCGCACAATGGATGCCGCCCCCGGAAGCAGCGGCGCGTCTGACGAATACCCTGGATGGACGGGATGGAAGGTCCGGTCGGTGCAGCAGCAGGAACCGACCAACGACCGTGATACCCGCCCATGCTCTGAACCGAATGGTTTCCTGCTGACAACGGAGTAGAAGACAATGCATGTTCGCTGGAGAGGCTTGGAACTTCCCGCCCGCGTCGAATTGGACGAGCAGTCGTCGACCGACACCTTCGGTCGATTCACCGTCGAGCCCTTCGAACGAGGCTTCGGTACCACCATCGGCAACAGCCTTCGCCGGATTCTGCTGAGCTCCATCGAGGGAGCGGCGATCACGAGCGTCCGCATCAAGGGTGTCGAACACGAGTTCACCACCATTCCCGGAGTCATGGAGGATGTCTGCGACATCATCCTGAACGTCAAGGGTGTCGTCGTCAGCCATGACGGAGACGAGGACAAGGTGATCCGTCTGTCCGCTTCGGGCCCCGGCGAAGTCACCGCGGACCTGATCGAAGCGGATCCCTCGATCACGGTGCACAATCCTGAAGTGATCATCGCGACCCTCACCGAGCCCATCGACTTCGAGATGGAAATGACGGTGTCCACGGGACGGGGCTACCGGCCCGCCACCGAGAAGCACCTTCGCAGCAGCGAGGACCAGGTCATCGGCGAGATTCCGGTCGATTCGCTGTTCAGCCCGATCCGACGGGTCCGGTACCGCGTGGAGGACACGCGGGTGGGCCAGAAGACCAACTACGACCGGCTGATCCTGGATCTCTGGACCGACGGCACCATCTCTCCGGAGATGGCCATGGTCGAATCGTCCAAGATCCTCCGGAAGCACCTCAATCCCTTCGTCCAGTACTTCGAACTGGGAGACGAGCGGATCTCCGAAGAGGCCTCCGCGGCCGCGGCCATGGACGACGAACTGATCCGGAAGCTCGACATGCGGACCGACGAACTGGACCTCACGGTCCGTGCCCGCAACTGCCTCGATTCCGCCCGGATCGAGACCGTCGGCGAGCTCGTCAGCAAGACCGACCAGGATCTCCTGTCGGTGCGGAGCTTCGGTCGTACGTCGCTGCGTGAAGTCAAGCGGCGGCTCGAGGAGCTCGGTCTCACGCTCGGCACTCCGTTGCCGGACGGGTACGAGGTCAAGAAGTCCGAACACAGTGAGGAATCGGCCGTCGAGGCCGTCATCATCGAGGACTGAGGTTCCACCTCGGTCCGGGAGAGCGTCACATGCGCAATCGAATCAACGGAAAGCAGCTGAATCGCAAGAGCGAGCACCGAAAGGCCATGCTCAAGAACATGGCGTCGGGCCTGTTCGAGCACGGCTCGATCGAGACGACGATGCCCAAGGCCAAGGCCGTGCAGCCCTTCGTCGAGAAGCTGATCACCATCGCCAAGCAGGATTCCTTCCAGGCCCGTCGGCAGCTGGAGTCCAAGCTGAACGACCGCAAGATCCATGCGTGGGTGGCCGATCCCAACGTGCCCGACAGCCGCAAGGAGAACCCCTACTTCGACCTGCCGTCCGAGGAGGACATCAAGTTCAACCGGTACGGTGAAGTCAAGAAGGCTCCTCGCCTCGTCCAGCACATCCTGACCAACGTCGCGCCCCGCTTCGCGGATCGTGACGGCGGCTACACCCGGATCATCAAGACCGGTCGTCACCGACTCGGTGACGGAGCGGACCTGGTGCTGCTGCAGCTGGTCGGTGAGGAAGAGGGTTCGGAGGTCAGCTCCGACGCCGTGACCGGTCGCCGTCGGCAGGCGGACCGCCGCGAGGCGTTCGCCGCGTCGCTCGGACCGGTCGCCGCGACCGAGACCGAGGAGGCTCCCGTCGAGGAGGCTCCCGTCGAGGAGCCCGAGGCCGTGGAAGAGACCCCCGTCGAGGAGCCGGCCACCGAGGCCGAGGCATCCGCCGACGAGGCTTCCGGCGAGGCCGAGGGTGGAGAAGAGACCGACGAGAAGGCATCCGAGTAAGCCCTCGCGGCTCCAAGAGAAACCACGCGGCCGTCCCCCCCGGGGGCGGCCGTGTTCTTTGGTGTGTACACTGCGATCGATGAGCAGCGAGATCGACCAACTTCAGCTTGAGGCCATCGCCGCCCTCGAGGCCGCCTCGGATCCGCAGGCGGTGGAGGCGTGGCGAATCGAATACCTCGGCTCCAAGGGACGTCTCAAGGACATGATGTCCCGCATGCGCGATCTGCCGGCGGAGGAGCGTCCGGTCTTCGGCCAGCGCATGAATGCTCTCAAGCAGTCCCTCGAAGCGGCGTTCGAATCCGGCAAGGCCGGGGCTTCGGCCGCACCGGCCGGGCCGCCGATCGACGTCACCGAGCCGGGCATTGCGGCTCGTGGCGGAAAGCGGCACGTCCTGACCAGGACCATCGACGAGATCGTCGAGGTGTTCGGCCGCATGGGCTTCTCGGTCGCCGAGGGACCGGAGGTCGAGGACGAGTGGCACAACTTCAACGCACTGAACATCCCCGACGACCATCCGGCCAGGGATCCGATCGACAACTTCTTCCTCGCCGGCGATCGCATGCTGCGGTCCCAGACCTCGACGGTCCAGATCCGGGTGATGGAGCAGTCGCCGCCACCGCTGAAGATCATCTCGGTGGGGCGGGTCTACCGTCCCGACACCCATGACGCCACCCACTACAGCATGTTCCATCAGGTGGAGGGGCTGTGCCTGGACCGTGGGGTGACGATGATCGATCTCAAGACCGTGCTGTTCCAGTTCGCCCGGGCCTACTTCGGTCCCGAGGCCGAGGTCCGGATGCGTCCGAGCTTCTTCCCGTTCACCGAGCCGTCGGCCGAGGTCGACATGAAGATGCAGATCCGGGGCCAGTGGCAGTGGGTCGAGCTCGGCGGATGCGGCATGGTCGATCCGAACGTCCTCCAGGCCGTCGGCGTCGATCCCGAGGAGTGGACCGGCTTCGCCTTCGGGCTGGGCATCGAACGCATCGCCATGCGGCGCTACGGCATTTCCGACATCAGACATCTGTACGAGAATGACGAGCGGTTTCTCCGCCAGTTCTAAGGAGCAGTTCCATGAGTGACGGCATGAGCCCCGCGACATTCGCCGAGGGACCCGACGAAACCCCGACCCGCAGCGTCATCCCTTCCGTACTGGGGGTGATGGGGATCATCTGGGCATCGTTCGGGCTGCTGTGCAACTTCAGTGCGTTCTCGAACGGTCAGTTCGACATCCCGTGGTCCTACACCATCGCCGACTTCGGACTGACCCTGCTCATGAGCCTCTGGCTGCTCTGGGCTTCGATCAACCTGCTTCGCCGAAAGCGTTCATCGCGGGGTGGATTGCTTTCGTGGTCGGTGATCTGGATCATCGTCACCCTGGTGCTGACGGTCTGGGGCTCGCAGTTCATCGACCAGACGGTGGACATGGTGGTCGCGCAGGAGCAGGAGGCCATGGTCGGCGACGAGTCCGCCCCCCAGATCTCCGAAGAGGATCTTCGATCCTTCATCGCCATCGGCGTGTACGCCATCATCGGAATCAATCTGGTCATCAGTCTGCTGTGGCCGGCGGTCCTGCTCATCTTTCTGAACACGCCGGGAATGCGGCAGGATATGGACACATGGGAGACCGGCGGGTCCGAGGTGTACGGGCATGATGCCTGAGGCAGGGTTCCTCGAAGAACTTGCCTGGCGCGGCATGCTGCACCAGACGACGGACGACGACGGACTACCGGCGTTCCTGTCCGCTCCGGGGCGCATCGCCTACTGCGGATTCGATCCCACCGGTTCGAGTCTGACGATCGGAAACTTCGTGGCCATCAAGCTGCTGGCCCACTGGCAGCGGTGCGGCCACATCCCAATCGTGCTCATGGGGGGCGGAACCGGCCTCATCGGCGATCCCTCCGGCAAGGACGCCGAACGCCAGTTGCTGGACGCCGAGCAGGTCCAGGCCAACGTCGACTCCTGCCGGCGGATCTTCGAGCGGGTGCTCGACTTCGATCCCGCGAAGCCCAATGCGGCCAGGATCGTCAACAACGCGGACTGGCTCTGCGGTCTCGGCTACATCGACATGCTGCGAGACGTGGGCAAGCACTTCTCCGTCAACATGATGATCCAGAAGGATTCGGTTCGCGACCGACTGGAGAACCGGGAACAGGGGATCAGCTACACCGAGTTCTCGTACATGATCCTGCAGGCCTACGATTTTCTTCATCTGCGCCGGAGCGAGGAATGCACCGTCCAGATCGCGGGATCGGACCAGTACGGCAACATCGTGGCTGGGATCGACCTCATCCGCCGCGAATTCGTGGAGCAGGGGGACGACGTCCCGCGGGGGTACGGCATCACCGCACCGCTGATCACGAAGGCGGACGGCACGAAATTCGGCAAGACCGAGTCCGGTGCCGTCTGGCTCACCGCCGACCGCACCAGCCCCTACGCCTTCCACCAGTTCTGGCTCAACACCTCCGATGCGGACGTCGGCAAGTACCTCCGGTGGTTCACGTTCCTCTCCCGTGAGGAGATCGAGGACCTCGAAGCCCGTCACGCGGAGTCGCCCCAGCAGCGTCTCGCCCAGAATGCGGTCGCCGACGAGATGACCCGTCTGATGCACGGCGAGGATGAGCTGGAGCGGGCCCGGGCCGCGGCCGGTGCACTCTTCAGCGGTGACGTGGCGGGGCTCGATGAGGGGCTGCTGGACGAGGTGTTCGTCGATGTGGCGGGATCCGACCATCGTGCGGCCGATCTCGAGGGCGAGGGGGTGCTCCTGCTCGATCTGCTGCCCGAGACCTCTCTGGCCGGATCCAAGCGCGAAGCCCGGGAGTTCCTCTCCAACGGCTCGATTTCGATCAATGGTGCGAAGGTCGACAAGGCGTCGGCCCTCGATCGCCGGCTCGGTCCGGACGATCTGCTGCACGGCCGCATGATTCTCGTTCGTCGTGGCAAGAAGACCTGGCACGCGACCCGCTGGTCCTGATCAGGGCGTGTCGGCCGTCGTCGGACTCGTCGTGGGGATTCGACTGATCTCGATCGCAATGTCCGGGGTGGCGTTGCCGTCGACCGTCGCGGTGACCGCCTCGCCGGTTCCGTCGGCCGACAACGCAAGGAAGTAGGCGACGGGTTTGCTGGTGATGCCCTGTTCGAGTTCAAGGCTGGACAGCGGCACCACCGCGACGACACGGGTGCCATCGCCGGCCTCCAGCCGTTCCGCGAGTTCGGTGCCTGCCTCGACCTCGACCGAACGCAGCATTGCATCCGGCAGTTTCACTTCGAAGGATGTCATGGCTTCGGGGTTCACCAGTACCTGCACGTACACCTTGTCGAGGGTGATGCTGCGGTTGCGGGCGACCAGGCGGAAGGAGACCCGGGCGGTGGCCGGTTCGATCTGCACGTTCGAGAGCGTGTGTTCCCCCTTGGGGAGCTGGAGACTGCCGTTGACGGTGTGAAGAATTCCCGGCTCCAGCAGCTGGATGTCCTCCGCGTCGACCACCGCCTCGAGAATCGGATTCTCCGGCAGGGTGTCGGCTTCGTCCTTGGGAAGGGTGATGGTCGCCTGCTCGGGGCTGACCACGGAATCCTGGACCAGTGTGCCGGCGGGCATGCTGGCTCTCACCACGGCGTCGACCGTCACGAGTTCGGTGATATCGATGCTGAAGTTGGCCGGCTCGACGCCGCCGATGGAGACTCCGGTCTCACGCACCTCGGGGATCGACCGAATCTGGCCGGCGAGATCCTCGAAGGTGTGGGGGCCGTTCCCCGCCGGACTCGTGATGGCCAGCGATTCGTTCTGCAGCAGCGTCCGCATCTTGTTGATGGCGCGGTTCGTGCCGCCCAGTTGCAGGGTGACTTCGGTGTACGGAGGATCGACCACGTAGTAGCGGACGTTGCTCGGAGTGAAGTCCAACCGCGTCTGGATGGTGGTGTCCTCGCTGGTGTAGTCCTCGGCCACGAGCCAGATGAGGAGGGCCACGATCGATACGAGGACGAGGCTCAGGATGTCGGTGCGGCGGCTCACGATTCGTCCTCCGTGCCCGATTCGTCCGTTTCCGCAGGCGAATCACTGCCGGCGGCGGAGCCTTCCGGCGGTGCGGACAGGTGTGTCCGGAGAGCGTCGCGAACCTGATCCGCTTCAAGTCCGGTCTCCAGGCGACCGTCGACTCCGATGCTGACCGTGCCCGTCTCTTCGCTGACGACGATCACGACGCAGTCGCTTTCCCGGGCCATTCCGAGGGCCGCGCGATGGCGCGATCCGAACTTTGCGGCGAGCGAACCCTCCTCGGCGAGGGGGAACTGCACACCGGCGGCGACGATCCGGTTACCGCGGACCACGACGCCGAGATCGTGCAGGGGACTGCTGGGCCAGAAGATCGATTCGAGCAGTCGGCTGCTAATGGTGGCATCGATCTGCTGTCCACCCTCGACCAGCCCACCGAGCTGGACATTGCGTTCGATCGCGATGATGGCTCCGAACTGGTTGCGGCTGAGGAAGCCTGCGGCCTCCGAAATGGCGTCGATGGTCTTGACCTGCTCGACGCCTCCCCAGCGGATGAACTTGGTCTGGCCGATTCGGATGGCGGCCTGTCGCAGCTCGGGCTGGAAGATCACGATGAGCAGCACGGCCAGCAGGCCGACGAAGTAGTTCAGGATCAACTGAAGCCGTCCGAAGGACTCGGTGTTGACCATGACGAGCCAGAACACCATGAGCACCACGCCCAGTACGCCGAGTCCCCGGATCACACCCGCACCGCGGGTACCCTGGAGGAATCTGAAGACGAGGTACACCCCGATCCAGATCACCGCCAATTCGATGAGGATCTCCCAGAATGCATTCTGAAACAAACTGCTGAGCATGGGGGGCCTGAGGACTCCGGGCTCTCTTCCGTTCACAGTATAGGCGGTTGAAGCAGGAGCGAAGTCTGCATGCACCACCCGGATGGGCTAGGATTCCAGCCATGAGTCGATTTGGTTCCCAGTACCGTGTCAGTCGATCCACAGGGGTCTGTGCCGCGACCGGTGAGCCCATTGAGCCCGGTTCGCCCTGTGTGGCCGCCCTGTGCGACGATGACGAAGCCGTTTTGAGTCGGGTGGACTATTCCATCGAAGCCTGGGAGGGCAACCCCCGTCCGGAGGGGATCTTCAGCTTCTGGAAGACGAGAATGCCCGAGAAGGGCGAGAAGCAGAAGGTGTTCGTGGACGATCAGGTCCTGCTCGACATCTTCGAACGGCTGGGGGAGGACGAACGCGAGGACCGGCTGGCCTTTCGCTTCGTGCTCGGGCTGATCCTGCTTCGCAAGCGCCTCTTCCGTCATGAATCCCAGCGCTCCGAGGAGGGGGGAGATCGCGTCGTCTGGCTGCTCAAACCGAAGGGGTCCGCTCCGGATTCGCCGTTGGTCGAGCTCCTCAACCCCGGGATCGGGGATGAGGACATACTTTCACTGAGCGAACAGCTCGGCGATGTGCTGCAGGGGGACATCTAGTCACTGGTCCGCATGTGAAATCGTGCCTGCGTGCCGGGGCGATGCTGTGCATCGTCGTGCTCGCGGGGTGCGCCCCACGGGTGACGACCGAGGGGATGCCGGAAGGATCTCCTCCGGAGTGGTCGACGATCGTGTCCCGGTGGAACGAGCGGGCGGACACCATCGAATCCCTCTACGCCCGGGGCATCTTCGAGGCCCGTTGGGTCGAGGAGGACGGAGGACGTCGCTTCGAGCAGGGGGACCTCGATCTCTGGTACCTCCGGGCCGACCGGCTGGCGACCAGAATCTCGAAATTCGGAGAGACCTACGCCGTGACCGGCATGAACGGTCCGCAGCACTGGATCTACCTCGACGGGGAGGAAAGCGTGCTGTACGTCGGCGCAAGTACCTCCCGGACCGTCGAGGACTTCCGGACGATTCCGGTGGATCCGGACTTCTATCGGGTGGTGCTTGGATTGGGGCATCTGCAGGTCCGGGACGAGCCCGCGGTCGCCTGGGATTCGACCGCCGACGCCTGGCGACTGAATTTCGGGACCGTCCGCCGGGGCATGCCGTCATCGGTCTGGATCGAGCCGAATGCCATGTATCCCGTTCGGTTCGAATTTCGGAGGGTGGGTTCGGATCGGCGGCTTCGGGTGGAATACGATCCAAGGCGGACCCGTGGCGTCCCCCTGTCCGGGCGGCCGGTGACGTCGTATCCGCAGTTCTGCAATGCAATGACGATCTCACTCCACGAAGACGATGAGGTACGGAACCGAAGCATGATCGTGCTCGATCAGATGACCACCGACGTCAGTAAGGAGCCCGTCGATCGCGTCTTCGATCTGAACATGATGCGCCGGGGGCTCAATCCCGATCGCGAGGAGCGACTTCGCGGCACGTCCGAGACTCCGGAGTCCGCACCGTGAAGGTGGACATGATCCGTCTGGTGGTGCTGCTCGTGGTGGCCATGGTTCCGGGAACGGTCCGGGGGGATTCGGACCGGCCGCTTCTTGCCACCGGGGCCGACGAGCATGTCTGGCTGGTCGTGCCCAGCGAACAGGATTCCGAACGATGGGATCTCTGCCACGGAACCCGCCGTTCGGGGTCGTTCTCCTACCGTGTCGTGCGGCGCCTCGCGGAGCAGCCGATCGCACTGGGAGCATGGGGCAGCACGGTCTGGATACTGCTGTCGTCGCCGCACGCCGACGGTCAGACCTTCGATGCGTACCAGTTGAGAGCGGTCTATCAGGCCTCGCTGGATCTCGATCTGATCGAACCCCGGGAAGGCTTCGGTCCGCTGCCTCCGCTGAAGGGATTCGATTCCATCGATCTGCTGGCGGGTACGTCCACCGGTCCGCTCGTCATCGGTTCCCTGGACGATCGGCCCGTTGCCCGTCGTCTGGTGTCCGGGCAGTGGGTCGAGGTCGAGTTGCCTGTTCCGGAGCGGTCGTGGTCCGGCATCCATGCCGCCGGATGCTGCGGTTTCGGATCGTTCGTCATCGCCTTCCAGTGCGGGGAGGTCGTGGAGTGCTGGAGGGCATCCGAAACCGGGGGGTGGATGAGGCTGGGGGATGCGATCGACGGGATTTCGGAGGGGCTGGTGGCCGTCGACGGCCTTCCGGTGCTGGCGACCCGTCGCGGACCAGACGGTCTCGCCTTCGACTATGTCCAGACGGGATCTTCCGCCGAGTTGACGATCATCGATCGGCCCGAGGGGCCTTGGGCCCTGATGGGGCTGACCGGAAGCATCTTCGTGCTTTCCCTTGCGGACGATCAGCTCGTCGCCGAGGTGGTCGACGCTCCCGGGGGGACACTGCATCGTCTGGACATCAATCCCCCGGTGGGGATCGCGGCATCGAGCATCTGGTCGATTGCCGTGGCCATCGGTCTGGTAAGCATGGTGGTGATGATCATCGTGCTCGCCCGCGGAGGAGATCTTGCAAGCAGCTCGTTGCCAACGGGTTACATCCCGATGTCGCCTCTGGCGAGGTTGGCGGCCCTGGGAATCGATCTCGTTCCCGGATTGCTGGCCTTCTACCTCCTGTTCGGCGGCGCCACCCGGGATCTGGTGCGGGTCCCCATGATGAGCCTGGGTTCGGACGAGGTCACCGCCTACGCCCTCCTGGTGCTGGTGACGATCATCTGGTGCCTGTGCTGGGAAACCGGCACCGGGGCATCGTTGGGCAAGTGGGCCTGTGGTGGGCAGGTTCGCACCACGGATGGAAACCGCCCGGGATTTCGCCAACTATTCGTTCGTAATCTCGTCAAGGGACTCGTCCTGCTGGTACCTCCACTGGCGGTCCTCACCCTGCTTCATCCCAATCAGCAGGGTCTGGGAGATCTGCTGGCCAGAACCGTCGTGGTGCGTCCGGTTGCCCCGCCGCTGGATGAAGTCTGACCGTTCTCCTCATGCGGTGAAATCCCCGCTGCCGATACAAAGATCACCGGTGCATGGAGGCACCGGGTCTGTCTCATGGAATCGCTGCGTCGATTCCCGGCGAGGACGAATATGGCCACGGATCGGCCCGAGAACCCCGAATCGATGCGTTCCTCCGACGAGCGGGACGACGCCCTGGTGACCTACGAGTCCCGGGAGTCCTCGGCTCGCAACGGGGTCGGCACCATCGGCGTTCGTCGATCGTGGCCGCTGCTGCTGCTGCTCGTGGGAGGCATGCTGACCGCCACGGCTCTGTGGTCCTGGTCCGCCAGGACCGGTGCCATTGCGCCGGCGGAGTACCTGGAGCGGGCCGAGGCGGCGATGCAGCGGGGCGATCTGCACATCATGCGGAACAATCTCGAATCCTTCGCGGGGGAGTGGCTTCATGAATCCACTTCGCCGGAGCAGGCAAGGTACTACCGTCTGTCCGGCGACTGGGTCAGCATGTGGCAGCAGCTCAACGGCATCGACGAACCGGAAAATCATCAGCGTGTCGTGCGGAACTACGAACAGGCGGAGGCGCTGGGGGCATTGATCGACGATGCCGCCCTCGAGCGATGGGCGATGGCTACCATCGGTGCCGGAACGCCCATGGCGACCAGAGGATTCCTCGATCGCCTGCGGACGTTCGATCCCGAGCAGTCGCCGGCGGCCTCGCCGCGAGCATTGCGGGTGCATCGAGCCTGGATCCACGCCGTGATGGAGGATGCCGCTTCGCACGATCTCGATGTTCTGGCGGAACTTCGCAGGTTCCGGGACGCGGAGGGTGCGACCCGCAATGATCGCCAGTGGGCAGCACTTCGCATGGCCGAGTTCCGTCTGGCCTCCGGCCGGGTGGACGAAGCGGTACGAATGCTGCATGTGGACCTCAGGCGCTTCGAGGCCGACGATGCGCCACCGGTCATGCGGGCCGAACTTCTGGTGCTGCTCGGACGCGGCTACCGGGAACTGTCCCAGTGGCAGCAGGCGGCCGGTGTCGTGGAGCAGGCGATCGAATTGTGCGAGGTCACCGATCCCGTACGTGGAGAGGCCTGGGTGCTTCTGGGTCAGATGCATTCGGCGAGGGGCAATGTGGAGGATGCGTTCGAGTGCCACGATCGTGCCCTCGCCGAACTTCCTGCGACACCCTCGAATCTGCCGGCACTGGTGGGACGTGGTGAGGCGTCGAGTCTCCTCGGCAACCACCGTGCTGCACGAGCCGATCTGGCCGAAGCAGGACGCCTGCTGGCGGTCGGTCGCATGCATCCGGATCTCGATCTGCAGGGGCTGACGGCGGTGTACATGGATCGGTACGAGGCCGTTCTGCTCCAGGGTCTCCTGGAGCACGGTCTGGCGTACGCCACCGCGGCGGAGCGACTGTACGATCCCGGCCCGTGTCCCGGATCCGTCTCCCACGCCGTGGCCATGGCGGCCGGCCAGTTGGCCCGGGATCTCGAAGCCGGACTCCCGACGACCCTGCAGGGTCCCTTCGATCCCATGGAGCCCGGCGTGCGCTCCCTTCACGAGAAGGTGACCGCACTGCATATTCGGGCGGCCGACGCGCACCGGCAGGCCGCAGGGTGGTGGCATGATCAGCCCGGTGAACAGGAGCGATGGCGGACCTCGCTGGTCGAGGCCGCCCGGCACGACGATGCGGCGGGACGGACCATCGAAGCCGTCGAAGCCTTCACGGAAGCGCTGGCGGCGACCGACGAGGACGATCCACGACGTGGTCGTCTGATGGAACGGCTGGCGAGGTGTCTGCAGGCCGAGGCGAGGTTCGACGAGGCGGCCGGCTGGTACCGGGCCGTCATCGAGACCTGGCCAAGCAGTCCGGACGCCACCCGCTGCCACGTGCCGCTGGCCCGGTGCCTCGAGGCGATGGGGGATGTCGATGCGGCCTGGTTGAGTCTCGAGCAGGTGGTGAACGGTCGCACGGTGCTGACGCCGGATGCCGTGGACTGGATGGATGCCCTGCGGGAACTCGGAGCGCTCGGTTTCCGAAGCGGTCGCTACTCGGAAGCTGTGCCGCATCTGGACGCATTCCTGGCCAGGGCGGTCGAATCGCAGCCGCGCACCGATGCACGGCTGCTGCTGGCGGCGTGCACGCGTGGCGCGGCCCGGCAACTCCAGCAGCGCCTGGTGGATGATCAGACGCTGGCTCCGTCGATGCGGGACGTGTTCGAGGCGAGACGGCGTTCGCTGCTCGAGCGGTCCTGCGACTCCTACGAACAGGTGGTGTTGGACTGCGGTCGCCTGCCGGTGCGCACCGGGGCCATGCTGGAGACACTTCGCACCGCGATGATCGGTCATGGCGACGCGCTCTACGATCTGCGTCGCTACGAGGAGGCCATCGGGATCTACGAACGGGCCGCCCGCGACTTCGCTGATCACACCGCCTCCATGCATGCGCTGGTGCAGATCGCCGGAGCATGGGTGGAACTCGGGGACCGGACCCGAGCCACGGCGGCCCACGCCAGGGCGCTGCATCGACTGGAGTCGATGCCCGACGATGAACTGACGAGCATCGACTCGCTGATGGATCGGGAGATCTGGGAGCGATGGATGCGGATCATGCCGCCGGGGACGCAGGTCCTCACGGCGGAGGATGGATGAAATCGGCGACAGGACGTCGCCCGTACGAGGTCAGGATGACCGACACGAGTTTCGACACCGCGACCTGGATCGATGAGCTGATTCGCCTGCTGGAGAATCAGGAGGCCGTCGTGCGCGAACTCGCCGGGATGGCTCCGGAGCAGGCATCGTGTATCGAGGCGGGAGACGTCGATCGACTGCTCGTGATTCTCGGTCGCCGACAGCAGTTGGTGGAACGGCTGCTGCCCGCCCAGGCGACCCTCGGAACCATGACCCGGAATCTGGAGGCGCGCCTGGCGGAGGTTGACGACGTCCGGCGGGGGCGGGTTCGATCGCTGATGGACAGTGTCGACCAATGCATGCAGGTGGTCCTGCAGGGCGACGAATCGGACCGCACCCGGCTCGCGGAGCAGCGTGATGCCGCCCGCACCGGCATCGAGGAACTGGACGCGGGTCGTCGAGCCAGGCACGGGTACCAGGCATCGAGGCCGATCGAGTCGACCAACCGGTATGCAGACGCCAGAGGATGAGATGACGCAGATGACGCCCGCCACCCCGGATGCACCCACCGAGCTCACCGCCGCCGAGCTCGGTGATCTGATGCAGTCCGTGATGGACACCGCCGAGCGTCTGCAGAGCACCCACGACGCCCTCCAGGACCAGGTGCTGCGGCTGGAGCGTGAACTGGCCGAGGCCAATGCCCAGTTGCACCGGTCGCGTGAACTGGCGTCGCTCGGTGAGATGGCGGCCGGAATCGCCCACGAGATCCGTAATCCGCTGGCGTCCATCCAGCTGTACGCGGAGGTCCTCGCGGAGGATCTGGCGGAGCTGCCGCAGCAGGCCGACCTGTGCGGGAAGATCGACCGGTCCGTGCGGCGCATGGACGTCATCGTGCGTGATGTCCTGCAGTTCGCACGGGAATCCACGGTCCGGATCGAGCCGCTGGTCGTGTCGGAGCTGATGGACCGGGTCGTAGCCGAATCCGGCGGCTCGGACCGGATTCGCATCACGGTCGCCAGTCAGCCGGACATCCTCGTCGACGCATCACTGATGGTGCAGGCGCTGGGGAACATCGTCCGGAACGGACTGGAATCGATGGAGTCCGACCCGACCGGAGAGCTGCTGGATATCACGGTCGATGAACAGCGGCTGCGCCGTCCGGACGGAACGCTGCAGGACTTCACCGTCTTCCGGATCGAGGACCGCGGCTGCGGCATTCCTGAGTCCGATCAGGAGCGGCTGTTCAATCCGTTCTTCACCACCCGGGCATCCGGAACAGGGCTCGGGCTGGCCATCGCGCACCGCGTGGTGGATGCACACGGCGGTCACATCCAGGTATCCGATCGTGCGGGAGGCGGGACATCGTTCGAAGTCCGCGTACCCGCCAAGACAGAGCTCGATGACATCACCAGCGGTGATGGAGGAACTAGCACATGACACGCGTACTGGTCGTCGATGACAAGGAAATGATGCGGGACAGCGTCGCCACGATGCTGGCCCGCAAGGGGCACGGGGTCGTGGTCGCCAACGGCGGACCCGCGGCCCTGGAGAAGATCGCCTCGAGCAGCTGCGACGCGGTGATCACAGATCTCCAGATGCCGGACATGACCGGGGTGGAACTGCTGCAGGCGATCCGCGAGATCGACGAGCAGGTGCCGGTCATTCTCATGACCGCCTACGGAACCGTGGAGACCGCGGTGGAGGCGATGAAGCTGGGAGCATACGACTACATCACGAAGCCCTTCAGCGGGGACGAACTCATCAACACCATCGAGCGTGCGCTCGAGCGGGGTCGTCTCGTCAAGGAGAACCAGATTCTCAAGGCCAGCGGTTCGCCCGCGGGTTCCAGCGCGTGCGGTCGCGAACACGAGATGGTCGGAGGCGGCGAGTCGATGGTGGGCCTGCGGCTCCGGCTTCGGCAGATCGCCGAAAGCAACTCCACAGTGCTGGTCACGGGCGAGTCCGGGACGGGCAAGGAAGTGGCCAGCCGATGGATCCACGAGCACAGTCCCCGGGCCGGCGGGCCCTTCCTGGCCATCAACTGTGCGGCACTGTCTCCGAGTCTGCTCGAATCAGAGTTGTTCGGACACGAGAAGGGGGCGTTCACCGGAGCCGACAAGATGCGCAAGGGACGCTTCGAACTGGCGGACGGCGGGACGCTGCTGCTGGACGAGATCAGCGAAATCGCACCCGAGATCCAGGCCAAGCTGCTGCGGGTGCTTCAGGAGCGGACCTTCGAGCGGGTGGGATCCTCCACGAGTCGATCGGTGGATGTGCGCATCATCGCGACCTCGAATCGGGACCTCCAGGCCGAGGTCGAGGCAGGCACGTTCCGTCAGGACCTGTTCTTCCGTCTGAATGTGCTGCCGCTCCAGATCCCATCGCTCCGGGACCACGCGGAGGACATTCCGGAACTCGTGACGCATTTCCTGCGGACATTGTCGGCCCGGGAAGGGCGGGAGCCCTGTCGGGTCGAGCCGGACGCCATGGATCTGCTGATGCAGTACCGGTGGCCGGGGAACGTGCGTGAACTGGAGAACATCTGCGAGCGGGCGCACGTCCTGTCGGTCGATTCCCTGGTCACGGCCGAACTGGTCTCCAGTTGGCTCACCTGCGTCGTGGAGCCGCCTCCCAGCGAGGCCGAGCGGGAGGCCGAAGGCGTCGAACTGGTCTGCGACGGCGTTCGTCAACTGGAAGACATCGAACGTGCGGTCATCGTGGCGACGCTGTCACACCACGATGGTCACCGTCAACGCAGCGCCTCGGCCCTCGGCATCGGGGTCCGGACGCTGGGATTGAAGCTCAAGAAATGGAAGGAATCGAATCTCGTTCCCACCACCCTCTGAGCCGACGGCGCAGAAAGTGCGCTGACGGATCGGAAACGGCAGAATGGTCCGACGTGGATCAGGGTGCGCGTTTTGCAGCATCGAAGATGGATCAACCCGGAGGTCGTTCATGATCGAAGGCATCACCAACGGAATGGATCTTCCCGTACTGGAGCGGGTGATCCAGTTCACGGCCCGTCGTCAGGACGTCATCGTGAACAACATTGCGAACATCTCGACGCCCGGATTCCGGCCTGTGGACGTCTCCACGGCCGATTTTCAGTCCCAGCTGGGGGATGCCATCGATCGTCGGCGTGGAGCCGGGGGAGGGGATCTCGAACTGCGCGGCTCCGGCGAGGTGCAGGTGTCCGACGGGGCGCTCCGCCTCAATCCAGGGCCCACCGGCGACAACTTGCTGTTCCAGGATGGAAATGACCGCGATCTGGAACGGATCATGCAGGATCTGGTGCAGAACTTCCTCGTCTTCAGGACCACGTCCGAGCTCATGCAGAATCGATTCGACATCCTCAACACCGCCATCAGTGAACGGGTCTGATCATGTTTGACGCACTCGACATCTCGGTCTCGGGCCTCGTCAGCCAGCGGGAGCGGATGACCGCTATCTCGGGCAACCTGGCCAACTTCCAGACGATCCTCAACGAATCAGGGGAATACGAGCCCTACCGGAGGCGGATTCCGATCTTCGCCTCGGGAGATCCCTCCACCGGTTCGCCATTGGGGGTGCACGTCTCGGAAATCCTCCTGGACGACGGTGCACCCCTCCAGCGGTACGAGCCGGACAACCCGTTTGCCGACCAGGCCGGCTACGTGGGCTACCCGAACATCTCTGTCACCACGGAACTTATGAACGCCATGGAGGCCGCCAGGGCCTACGAGGCAAACATTACGGCCTCGGAGGCCACGAAGTCGATGTACAGTATTGCGCTGGAACTGCTCGGATGATCGAGCGTTCCCAGATGAGGTGACGTCACGCCATGCCCGATCCACTTGGACTGATTGGAGACCAGAACGCCCTGCAGGGGGTGAAGGGTCTTCCTTCGACCGGGGGCCCCAACCGCCCGGGTGATCCGGCCTTCGGGAATCTCCTCAAGCAGGAGATCGGCCGCGTGAACGAACTTCAGCAGGACGCGCAGGTCGCGGCGGAGGACTTCGCCGCCGGCCGACGAGACGACATCGAAAGCGTGCTCATCGCGGCACGCAAGGCGGATACGGCGTTCCGAATGCTGCTTCAGGTCCGAAACAAGGTCCTGGATGCCTACGAGGAGGTCAAGCAGCTTCGCGTGTAGTGACAACGGCCTGATTCACCGTCGGACCAGGATGGTCGACACGGTGGATGCGGACAGGCTCTGAATCGATCCCAGGCATGGAGGCCAGGCGGATGCAGTCGATTCGAACGATGCTCCACGAATCGTGGGGGCACATTCGAGAACTATCAGCCAACACCAAGCTGTTCATCGGCTCGGTCGTTGTCATTCTGGCCATGGTGCTCTTCGTCGTGTCGCTCTACTCGGGCCGGTCGACGATGGTGCCGCTGCCGGTGAGTCTCAACACCGAATCCAAGGCGGCGGCGATCAACTACCTTGCCAGCAGCGGTGTGTCCTACGAGGAGGACCGGGGTGCGATCCTCGTTCCGGTGGCGGACCGGGATCGTGTGGTCAGCGGCATGAACGAGCAGTCGATCATCAGTCCAGACCAGATCGACTTCGATTCCATGGTGAAGGACGAGAGTCTCTTCCTGACCAAGGGGCAGTACCGGACCCGGACGAGGGTGGCGACGCAGAACGTCCTGGGTCGGATGATCGGCCAGATGGCCAACGTCCGTTCCGCGACCGTGGTGATCAGCGGCGACGACGAGACGGTCGGAATCGGACGGGCCTTCATCCCCCGGACCGCGTCGGTCACCGTACTCACGGTGACCGACGGTCTGACGCAGCCCGCGGTGGATTCCATCGCCCGGATGGTCGCGGGCGCGACGCACGGGCTCAAGACCGAGTCGGTCGCGGTGATCGATGCCATGACGGGGCGATCCTTTTCCGCACGGGGCGACGACTCGATGGCCCTGACCCGGAACATGGACATCAAACTCGCGGCCGAAAAGCATTCCAAGCAGCGACTGGGTGACGCCCTGGGCTACATCCCCGGGGTGCGCATCTCGGTCAATGCCGTGGTGGACACGCGGGAGACGGTTCGCGAGGTCACGACCTACGAGGATCCCAAGGTCGGGGTCACCGCCGAGACCTTCGAGGAAAGCGTGCAGTCCCAGGGGACCGGGGGATCGGAGCCCGGAATCCGGGCCAACACCGGCGTGCGGGTGACCACCGGCGCACGCGGCCCGGGGCGGGTCAACAAGGAGACCAGCCAGGAGACCAGTCAGGTACCGGCCTTTGGAAGCGCGACCAACCGCATTCTGGACAGCGGCGGCTACGCCCTGAAGATCAACGCCAGCATCGGCATTCCCCGGACCTACTTCCAGGGCCTCTACGGCTCGGAATACGGCACGGATCCGATCGATCCGGCACTGTTCGACGACCTCGTGGAAAGCACGCTGACCGAGATCGAACAGCAGGTGCAGCCGTTGGTCGACACCACCTCGCTCGACGGAGGCGAGGCGGGTGACGTGACGGTGATGATGTTCACGGCCGTTTCGGGACTGCGACCGGCGGGCCCCGTCGAGGAGGCCGGTTGGGCCACGCAGTTCGCCAACTCCGACATGGCAGGCACCATCGGACTGGGATCACTGGTCGTGCTGTGTCTCGGTCTCATGTTCCTGATGCTCCGGCGCACCGCGACCGGATCCATCTCCGAGTCGACCATCGCATCGGCGGAAGCGTCTCCTGGCGTGGACGTCGAGATCGTTGACGAGGTCGAGGATTCCCAGGTGGTGCTCGAGGGCGTCGAGATCGGTGATGAGGCGGTACGGCGCTCCGTGATGCTCGAACAGATCAGATCCTCGGTGCAGAACAGTCCCGAGGAGGTTGCCCACGTCCTGCGCCGCTGGGTCCGGACGGAGTCCTAGGAGAAGCCATGTCGTTCCGCATCGGTCAGAAGCTGCCGGAGAGGCTCGAGGACATCGACGGCGTCGTCAAATCGGCGATCCTGCTGTTGAGTCTGGACGAAGCATCGGCGTCGAATCTGCTGCGCTGCCTGCCGCAGGATGTCGTGCAGGAGGTGACGGCCGCGCTCGCCACCATCGAGGAGGTTCCCAACGAGCTCATCGAAGGGGTCGTGGAGGAGTTCTACAACCTGCAGTTGGCCAACCGCTACGTGCGGGAGGGTGGTCTGGAGTACGCCAAGCGGCTGCTGAAGGAGTCCCTCGACCCCGATCGGGCCGCCCACATCATCGGGCAGATCGAGACCCAGGTGCAGCGGACGCCGTTCAGCTTCCTCCAGCGCGTCGAGGCCGAGACTCTGCTCACCTTCATCCAGGACGAGCATCCCCAGACCATCGCCCTCATCGTCAGCCATCTCGGGCACGCCCGCGCCTCCGAGATCCTGGTCGGACTGCCCGAGGACAAGCAGGTCGAGGTCGTCCGCCGGGTCGCAAGCATGGACCAGACCAATCCGGACATCGTGCAGGAGGTGGAGGCGGGGCTCGAAGACCGGCTTTCGAACATGCTCGCCAGCTCCTCGGAACGCGTTGGCGGAGTCGAGACCGTCGCCGAAGTGCTGAATCTCTGCGACCGGACCACCGAGAAGAAGATCATGGACGACATGGAGAACAACGACCCCCAACTGGTGGAGGAGATCCGTCGTCTCATGTTCGTCTTCGAGGACATCATCCATGTCGACGGCAAGGGCATCCAGAGCGTGCTGCGCGAGATCGACAACAGCGAGCTCGCCCTGGCACTGAAGACCGCATCGGACGAACTCAAGGAGATCGTGTTCTCCAACATGTCCACCCGCGCGGCCGATCTCATCGTCGAGGACATGGAATACATGGGACCGGTGCGGCTCTCCGATGTGGAGTCGGCGCAGCAGCGGATCGTGGACGTCGTCCGTCGGCTCGAGGATGCGGGCGAACTGATCATCACCAGCAGGGGAGGCGAGTCGGAACTCGTCGTTTGAGGGTTGCATGACGGTCATCAAGCAGGATCAGCTCGACGGTGGTCAGCACCGACTGGGACCGATGGAGATCGAGGATTTCGATCGTCGGGCCGAGGTGATCATCCGGGATGCCCGGGATGCGGCTGCCGCCATCATCGAATCCGCCCGGGTCGAGGCCGCCCGGATGCAGGAGTCCGCGCGGGAGGACGGCCGACAGGCCGGACACCGGGAAGGGCTGGAGCAGGGCATGGCCGAAGGGCGGGCCGAGTCCGTCGCAAGTCACGGGGAGCGATTCCAGACGCTCGCCACCGCCTGGTCGGAGGCGTTGGATCGCTGGCAGGAGGATCGGGCCGCGATGTTCCGATCCGCCCAGCGCGACGTCGTGGAACTGGCCGCCAAGTTGTCCGGGCAGATCGTCCATCGCACCGTCCGCATCGACTCGGGGATCATTCGTACGCAGCTTGAGTCGGCCATGGGACTGGTTCGTTCCGCATCCGACCTGGTGATCGTGATCAGTCCCGACGACGAGCCGCTGGTGGCCGAGCTGCTGGGAGATCTGCTGGGAGCATTCGGAAACTGCCGGGACGCCACCATTCGGATCGAACCCGGGCTCGCTCCCGGCGGATGCCGAATCGAGCTGGACGGAGGCGTCATCGATGCTTCGCTCGAGACGCAGCTCCAGCGCATGGCGGAACTCATGCTTCCCGACGAGCCGGTTCAACAGGTGGCCAATGCCGATGGTGCTTGAACAGCAGCTGCAGGACGCCGACTCGGCCCAACTGCTGGGGATCTCGGGCTCCGTGGTCTCGGTGCAGGGGATGTCCCTGCGGGTGCGGCATCTGCCGCTTCCGCTGGGTTCGGTGGTCGAACTCGACGGAGCCGGAGAACTTCCGGTCCGGGGTGAAGTCGTCGGCTTCGACGATTCCGACGCAGTGGTGATGCTCTACGATCACGTGGACGGCGTCCGCCCGGGATGTCCGGTGCGGGCACGGACCGATGCTGGTCGGGTGCAGGTCGGACACGGCATGCTGGGTCGGGTGGTCGACGCGATGGGGCAGCCGCTGGACGGGCGAGGCCCGATCCGCGACCTCAGCTGGCGTCCGCTGTCGGGAGACGGTGTCTCGCCCATGGAGCGGGACATCATCCGTGATCCGCTGCCCACGGGAATACGTTCCATCGACGGCCTCCTGACCATCGGTCGCGGCCAGCGGCTGGGGATCTTCTCGGGTCCGGGGGTTGGGAAGTCGACGCTGCTGGCCTCCATAACCCGGGCGACCGCCGCCGATGCCGTCGTGATCGCGCTGGTCGGAGAGCGGGGACGCGAGGCGGCCGAGTTCGTCGAGCAGACCCTGGGAGATGAAGGGCTGGCCCGGGCGATCGTGGTGGTATCGACGGGCGACGAGTCGCCGCTTCGCCGGGCCCGGGCGACCTATCTGGCCATGGCTGCGGCGGAGGCGCTGCGGGACGATGGAGCCCACGTGCTGTTCTGCATGGACTCGTTGACCCGGCACGCGCACGCTCTCCGGCAGATCGGTCTTGCGTCCGGAGAGCATCCCGCGACGCGGGGGTATCCACCGTCGGTGTTCGCCCAGCTTCCGAGACTGATCGAGCGGGCCGGAACGGTCCGTGGAGGTGGATCCATCACCGGTCTCTACACCGTGCTGGTGGAGGGGGACGACATGGCGGAGCCGGTCACCGATGCAGCACTGGGTGTGCTGGACGGTCACCTCGTTCTGTCCAAGGACTTGGCGTCCCGTGGCCACTACCCGGCCATCGATCCCCTGCAGTCCGTATCCCGTCTGGCCGACCAGGTCAGCGATCCAAACCACGTTGCGGCCCGCCGTGAGATTGTGAGCATGCTGGCCGCATGGTCCGACGTCGAGGATCTCGTGTCGATCGGTGCCTACGCCGGGGGTTCGAATCCACGCAGTGATGCGGCCATCGAGCTGCAGCCCGCGATCATGGACTACCTGGCGCAGGATCTCGATGACCGGTCCGCCTATCCCGAAACCTGCCGGGCACTTGTGCAGATGGCGACCCATTCGGTCCAGACGCGGCAGCGAGTGAACGGGGGAGGTGCGGGTTGAAGCGGTTCGTGTTCGCCTACCAGTCCGTGCTCGAGGCGAGGGTCGCCGAGGAGGAGAACGCCAAGCAGGCCATCGCCACGATCGTCAAGCGCCGAAACGCGCTGGAACGCGGTCTGGTGGAACACCGTGGATTCCTCGAGGCGAACCGGAGTCAGGCCCGCACCGAACTGGTGGGAAAGGTCGACATCGATACGCTGCGTGCCCACGCGGGACAGTCCGTGCAGGTGATGCGGCGCATCCGCGCTCTGCTCGCTGAAATGGCCGAGGTGCATGGTGCCCTGGATACGGCGCGTGATGCGTGGCGGGCATGCCGTCAACGTCGCAAGGGGATCGAATGTCTCCGGGACCGGGCCAGGAAGACATGGGATCGGGACTGCCGGCGTGCCGAGCGTCGGGCCCAGGACGATCTGGTCGCAACCCGTGCTTCGAGGGAGCTGCAGACATGAAACAGGCGTGGACCATCACCAGCTTTGTCGCGGTCGTGAATCTTCTCGTACTGCTTTTCCTCGCCGTTTGGATGTGGCAGACGGGCCGACTGGACGCCGATCGGATCAATGCATTGCGGGCGTGGATCAGTTCGTCGCCCGAGGAGGTCGTCGAACCTCAGGTTCCTTCCGGGACCGATGGCGTCGTGGAGGCCGCATCCGGATTCAGCAGTCAACAGCGTCTGGAATGGCTCGAACACTGGCGAATGCAGAGCGAGCAGCGACTGCAGGGACTGGTCGAGGAGGCGGAACGGCGCAGTCTCGAGGTCCAGGCCCGTCTCACGGAACTGGAGCTGCAGAAGCAGTCGCTGGCCGCCAAGGAGCAGGCCCTGCGTGATCAGCTCCAGGAACGCGATCGGCGGGTGAACGACGAGGCCTTCAAGCAGACGGTCCGCCTCTACGAGCAGGCCCGCCCTGATCGTGCCAAGGCCTGGCTGCTCCTGCTGGTGGAGGAGGGGCAGATGGATCGTGCGGTGCAGTATCTGTCCGCCATGGAGTCCCGTTCAGCGTCAAGGATCCTTCAGACGTTCGATGCCGGAACCGAAATCCGTTTGGCGAAGGATTTGCTGGAAGCAATGAGTGGAGGCAGTGCCGCCCCCACCTCAGACGGACGCTCCGCTCATGCTCACGCCAACCTCCAGCCCGGCATCGCACCCTGACGACAGCCAGCGGACACTCCTGGACGGGGTTCCCGGCGGTATGGAGCCCATTTCAAGTGACGAGTTGGGATTCAGCCTGGTGCTGGACGGGACGCATCACCTGCCGACCGCGGATCGAACGGGATCGCCGCCGACCGCGCAAATCATGCCGAATACGGCCGATGGTGCCGCGCGGCAGCTGCCCCCCGTGGGCCCCTGGCCGGTTCTGGAAACCGTGGCCCCGAAGGGCGATGCCTCGGATCCGCCACGCCAGATGCCGGTCGTACGCATGGAGGTGGAGTCGACCGCAGGCGGCGCATCCCCACAGGGCGACGGGACTCCGTTGGCGGATCGCAGCACCGATTCCACGGCGCGGATCCCCGCCGGTGCGGCTCCGGACTCCCTTCCGGTCGGAGGAGAGGTTCAGCGGGTCGAACTGGCGGTGGCATTCTCGCGGCAGGCTGGTCTCGATGCACGCACCCTGCTTCCGCAGCCGACGGCACCGATGATCGAGCCGGCCGGTACGCCGGTCGGGGACGCTGCACGCGGTTCGGCCCCCGGCGTGCTGTCATCGCTGACGACCCTGGCGGCAGGACGCGGAGGGGTTGCGAGGATCACGCTCGACCCGCCGCTGCTGGGCACGGTCACCATTCAGATGTCGGTGCACGGTGGAGAGATCTCCTGCACGCTGCACGCCGGTCGTGCGTCGGGAGCCGAAGCACTGGTTCGCGACATCGCCTCGCTCCGAAGCGGCCTGGAGGCAAAGGGACTGGTGGTGGACCGTCTGGTCGTGCAGGGGCCGCTGGGCGTGGAGTACGAGACGCCCGGGCACGAGCCGATGCGTGCGGATGAAGACGAGGAACGACAACACGAGGAACGGCGGCATCGCCGACGCTCCGGATCCCATCCGGTGCCGGACGAGCGGTGGTTGTTCGAGGACATGCTTGCAATTCAACCGGACCCGGCGGGTTCGAGCGAAGGAGGTCAGCCATGAGTGCGATCAACGGATTCACACCACTGGGGCCGGGGGCACCCAGTACCGAGTCGTCCGGTTTCAACCAGATGAGCTCGGAGGATTTCATACGCGTCATCTTCACCGAACTGGCCAACCAGGATCCACTCTCGCCAAGCGACTCGTCGGAACTGCTGGACCAGATGAACTCGATCCGATCGATCGAATCCGATCTGCAGATGATGAACAAGCTGGAGTCGCTGGTCTTCGAGAACCAGCTGTCGTCCGCGAGTTCCATGATCGGGAACTTCGTCGGTGGGCTGACGCCCGAGGGAATGCGGGTGGGTGGACACGTACTTTCTGTCGTACGGCAGGGGGGTGAAGTCGCCCTCGAGCTCGACAGCGGCTGGTTCCTCCCCCTGGACGGGGTCGAGACGATCATCGATCCGACGCTGCTGGTTGGGGATGCCGATGAGGCGGATGCGGAGGTGGAGGCGGATGCCGAGGACGGTGCCGACGGCGAGGAACCGACCGAGGATGCCGGTGACGAGGGCGGAGACGACGAAGGATAGGCGTTCGAAGGAGCGCAAATGATGCCGCCGAAACCGCATCGGCGACGGCGCCCATGCCGTGGTGATGCTTCTGCGGGGCGGCATGCGGATTGCAAGGATAGATTTCAGCCCGGCAGCCGCCGGGGACACTACGGAGATTTTCAATGCCATCGACGCCAGCACTCTACACCGGACTTTCCGGACTCCAGAGCAACCAGAATCGACTCAACGTCATCGGCAACAACATCGCCAACGTCAATACGACGGCGTTCAAGTCGACGCGGATGCTGTTCGAGTCCATGTTCAGCCGCACCCAGTCGCTGGGCACGGGGCCGTCCGGACGGATCGGCGGCATCAATCCGCAGCAGGTCGGCAACGGAAGCACCGTGGCGGGAACGCAGCGGAACTTCTCCAACGGGGCCCTGACCGCCACGGGCATCGCCACGGACATGGCGATCGAAGGGGACGGCTTCTTCATCACGCAACTCAACGGCGAGCGGCTGTTCACCCGGGATGGCTCGTTCCTGACGAACGAAAACAACCAGTTGGTCACCTCCAGTGGCGCGTACGTGATGGGATACGGGGTCGACGACAACTACCGCATCGAATACGGAGAGCTCGAGCCGATCGTGATTCCCCTGGGGCAGATGACCGTCGCCGAGGCCACCGAGAACATCTACTTCACGGGGAACCTGAATGCATCCGGCGAGCTTCCGGTGACGGGTTCGATTCACAACTCGAACCAGTTCTTCAACGAGCCCACGGGCAATCAGGCCATGAACGGGCTCGAGGATCTGACCCAGGTCGGAACCAACCTCTACATGGACGACGGCAGCGGAGGGTACGAAGTCGCCATCGAGGGCGGCGCGATGGCCACCATCACCGTCGACAACGTCGAGAAGGGCGGGCAGGATCTCGGCACGTTCAGCTTCACATTCTGCACTCCCGAGGAGGCCGCGGCCAACGACATCGAGTACTTCGGATCGACCATGGCCGACTTCGCGGCCGCGCTCGACCAGTTCCTCGGCCTCGACAACTCCGATGTGGCGGGTGAGTCCCTTGGCGGCAACATCCTCCTGAACGCCAACGGAAGCATGATCATCTTCGGAAACGAGGGGACGGCACAGGGCCTCAGCATCTCCACGTCGGACTTCACCGTCTCGTACATGGGCACGACCACGGGGACTCCGCCGGTCAACCCATTCGTGTTCACGGAGTCGGCGCAGGCGACCGGGGAATCCGTACGGACCAGCTTCGTGGCCTACGACTCCCTCGGCACGGCGGTCAACATCGATGTGACCATGGTGCTGCAGCAGACGATCGACGGCCAGGGTTCGGTCTGGGAGTTCGTGGCGGAATCGTCCGACAACGACGCCCTCGACCGGGTGGTGGGTCTGGGCACCCTCCAGTTCGACAACGAGGGCAACCTGCTGGAGGCCTCCAACACCACCATCAACATCACGAGGACCAACGGCGCCATCAATCCGATGTCGCTGACCCTCGACTTCACCTACGGATCGGAAGGCGTGACCGCCTTCGCCGATTCGGCAAGCACGCTCTCCGTGGCGGCTCAGGACGGATCGGGCATCGGCCATCTGGTGTCGTTCTCGGTCGGCCAGGACGGTCTCATCACGGGAGCGTTCACCAACGGCATGACGCGGACGCTGGGTCAGGTGGGTCTGGCGAGGTTCAACAATCCCGGCGGGCTCGAGGACACGGGCAGCGGGTACTACCGGGTCGGGGCCAACTCCGGCGAGCCGATGTACACGACCGCCAACAGCCTGGGCACCGGCCGGATCATCGGTGGTGCGCTGGAGCTGTCCAACGTCGACCTTTCCCAGGAGTTCATCGACATGATCCTGGCTTCGACCGGGTATTCGGCCTCCAGCCGGGTGATCTCGACCACGGATGAACTGATGGATCAGCTGCTGCTGCTGGGACGCTGAGGCATCCGATTCAGTCGTCGTGCCTGAAGCGGTTGCGGGTCATCATCAGCCCGAGCGTCTGGCAGACGAGCTTGATCTCGACTTCGGTCAGGCCGACGAACATCGGAAGTGCGATGGTGCGCTGGCTGACCGATTCGGCCACCGGAAAGTCTCCGGCCCGGATGCCGTACTTGTCACGGAAGTGCGGGAACGTCGGGATGGCCGGGAAGTAGTGGGCAGCGCCGATGTCGTGACGACGGAGCCCCTCGATGATCTCGTCCCGGTCCTCCGTCGTGTACGGCCCGCTGAGTCGGACGACGTAGACGAACCAGCTCATGGTGACGTTCGGATCGATGGTGGGCACGATCAGATCCGACATGGATGAGAGCTCGCGGGTGTAGGTGTCGGCGACGCGGGCTCGGTGCTCCATGATCGTGTCGAGTCTGGAAAGCTGCGAGACGCCGAGTGCGGCGTGAAGTTCGCTCATCCGGTAGTTCCATCCCAGGCGCTCGGCGTCGAGGCGCGTGCCCACTGCGCCCGTCACGGCCCGGTTGGAGATGGTGCGTCCGTGGTTCCGCATCGACCGGCAGGCGTCGGCGAGTCGGGTGTCGTCCGTGACGATCATGCCGCCCTCGCCGGTCGTGATCTGCTTGTTCGGGTAGAAGGCGAAGACGGCCGCCCGGCCGAAGGTGCCGATGGCATCGTTGCCGAGCCGGCCTCCGAGCCCCTCGCAGGCATCCTCGATCAGCGGGATCTCGTACTTGGCCGAAAGGGCCGCGAGTTCGCGCATGCCGGTGGGGTTGCCGAACACCTCGACACCGATGATGGCCTTGGTGCGTTCGGTGATCTTCGCTTCCACATCCTCCACGCGGACATTCAGCGTGGTGGGATCGCAGTCGACGAAGACCGGTTTCGCCCCGGCGTGCTCGATGCAGTTGGCGGAAGCGACGAAGCTGAAGGCGGGGGTGATGACCTCGTCGCCCGGACCGACGTCGAGGGCTTCAAGCAGCAGGTGCAGACCGGCCGTGCCGGAACTCACGGCCACTCCCTCGCTGCGTCCGACCCGAGCCGCCATCTGCTCCTCGAAGGCCTCCATGCTCGGGCCGAGGCTCAGTCGCCCGCTGCGCAGGACGTCGGTCACCGCCCGGATGTCGTCGTCGCTGATGTCCGGGCGGCTGAGGGGAATGACTTGGTTGGTGCTCACGCGACTTACCCTTCGGGTGTGAGACGGACCATGGCGGTCTGGAGGCCGTCGGTGTGCTTGAGGTAGAGCCAAGCGGCCTGGATCTGCAGGGTGTTCGTGAGCTGCCCCCCGCCGGCCGAGATGCGGCCCAGTTGCTGCAGATCGTTCGGGGAGAGGTTCTCGTTGGTGCGGGCCAGCAGGAGCAGGGCGAGCGAGTCGGCGCGGGACGAGCCGATGCGCCGGATCTGGGAGACCACTTCGGCGACCCCGGGGTGCTGCGATTGCATCGAACCCATCAGCAGCGTCTGCTGCTGCATGCTGTCGTCGTCGGCGGCACGCAGCCGGTCGATGGCCTCCTCCGGTGCGATCTCCAGCAGGGTCGCCATCGCACTGATCGCGTGGGACCGCTGGGTGATCTGCTGGGATCGTCTGCGCGTGTTCTCGGGCAGATCGATGAAGTACCCGTAGATGCTCACGGCCTGGTCGAGGGGAAGGTCGCGTGCGGTCCGCATCGCCCAGTCGATCACGCGGGGATGCCCCGTGTCGATCAGTCCCTTCACCTGTGCGGTGATGGGCTGGCCGTCGGCGTGCAGTTCGGCCGTGTCGAGGATCTTCGCGATGAGCGGATCGTCCTCTGCGTCGAGTCTGGTCCGAACGTCCGCATCGGGTGCGAGGCCCGACTCGAGGAACTGCAGGGCCCCCATGATCCGATTGCGGTAGCTGGGGTCGGATCCAAGCATGCGGTTCCAGTGGGGACGTGCCCGATCGGGATCGATCGTCATCAGGGTGTAGGTCCCCCAGTACGTCAGATCCTCGCTTGATTCGTTCTCGAGCATCCGGGCCAGCCAGGGTGTCGCGGCATCCAACTCGTAGATGCGGATGATCTCGATCATGCGGCGCAGGACCGAAAGCCGCTCCGACGGCGAGGCGGTCGCCAATCGTGCGTCGACGGCGCTCAGCGGGGATGCATCGCGTTCCGCGAGCAGCAGTGCGGCGATGGCGGAGACGATGAGATCGTTGTCGTTGGCGAGCGTGGTCAGCCGATCCACGTCGACCATCCCGGTTTCACCGGCGGCCTGCAGTTCGGCCATCAGCAGCAGTTGGTTGGCGGCTTCGAGACGATCCCATTCGAGGATCTTCTGCATACCGCTGGTGTCCAGCATGCCCATGTCGATCGCATGGGCAATGACCTGTTCGCGGGCGAGCGGTGCGACCTGCGTGACCAGCCATGGATCCAGTTGTCCAGAGCCGTCGATCTCCGCCAGTCCGAGCAGGGCATGGACCTGCACGTGCCAGTCGTCGTGCTGCAACAGCCGGTAGAACATGTCCTTCATCTCCGGGTCCTGGAGGAGCCGGAGGGACGAGAGGCGGGCGAGGTGGGAGCCGTCACGCTGCATCTGGACGGACTGCATCAGATGCCGGGTCGCGGTTTCGGTGTATTCACCGGCGAGGGTCGGATTCGACACCGCACCGAGCATGCACGCAAGGAGACATCCAGCGGACCGAAGGGTGGATTTGGGGCCAGGAAGCATCACCGAAAGTGTAGCAGACGGCCGCGTCAGGCTCGCAGTCGGCGGCGGATTTCGGCCATGGCCTGCAGGAGATCCAGCGGCGGCTCGCTCCGGTTGAACTCGACGAGGGGGTTCTCGTCGAGGGTCCGGGCCAGTCGCTTGGCGGCGGCGTGGACGGACGAATGGTTGTTCCGGCCGAGGGCCCGTCCGATTTCGGGATAGCTCCGCGTCGTCATCTCGCGGGCGAGGTATGCGAACATCGCTCTGGCCAGGCTGATCCGTCGGTGCCTCGCACGTCCCGTGAGGTCGTCCCGGGTCACCCCCGTCTTGGTGCAGACCGCTTCCATGATGTCCGAAAGGGTGACGTGGATCGTCCGGTCCAGAGCCCGGTGCTGAAGCAGCCGCTGGACGGTGGTGCTGCCGATGATGCGGCGACCGAACTCATCGATGCCCGGGATCAGCATCTGATCGGCGTCCGCCGCCTGGACCTGGGCGGGGTCGAGCATCTGCATCGCTTCGAGTCGGGTCAGCATCCCCTGCAGTTCCCGGACGGAGCCGGGGCAGTTGCTGGCGATCAGTCGGGCGGCCGCATCGGACAGCTGCAGGTCGCGACGGGTCGCCAGTTGCCGGACAAGTTCCAGTCGTGTTGCGGGATCGGGTTCCTCGATCTCGACCACCATGCCGCTGAGAAATCGGCTGACGAGCCCCTCGCTGAAGCGGGCGATCGTGCTCGGATGTTCGTCCGACGCCAGGGCCAGACGTGCGCCGGTCAGGCCGATCGCATCCAGCGTGTGGAGGAATTCCGCCTGGGTCTTCTTTTTGTTCGCGAGGAAGTGGACGTCGTCGATGGCCAGAAGTCGCAGGCCGCGGTGGGCCCGTCGGAAGCGGTCCATCGATCCGGTCTGGACGGCCATGATGTATTCGTTGGTGAACTGTTCGCCCGTGACGTATCGAATGCGGGATCGGTCGCCCATCCGCTCGGCCGCCCGACGGCAGATGCCCTGCAGCAGGTGCGTCTTGCCAAGGCCGCATCCTCCGTGGATGAACAGGGGGGAGACCGATGATCGCTCGCCTTCGTCGCCAAGCTGGGTGGCCGCGGACCAGGCCAGCCGGTTGCTCGCGCCCACGATGAAGTCGTCGAGGCTGGCGAAGCCTCCGCCGAGTTGGCGGGCGGGACGGGGTGGGGTCGACCGCCGCCCCCGATCTCGATCGGGAGCGGGCGGTCGGTTGCTCCGTGCGCCCCGGTCGCCTTCCGATGGCTGTTCGTGGCGGCGCGGCGCGTCGCGGGTCTCGACGGAGATCCGCACGTCCGCGTCCGATCCGAGGGTCTCGCTGGCCACCGCCCGGAGTTCGCGGTTGAAGCGATGGTTGATCCAGTCCGCGACGAACTGGCTGTGGGCCTTGACCTGGACTCGGGTGCCGTCGACGGTGATGTCCGCCTGACCGAACCACATGGCGAACCGGTGTTCACCGATCTGTTCGCTCAATCGTTCCGTGATTCGGTCTGAGGTCTTGGGCACGGTGGGGAACTGGTGGCCACACAGGAAACTCAACGGCCGTGCGCCGGCGAAGTACGGGTGGTGCCGTATCACCAGTCGAAGTGCTGCGGCCGCAACACGTCATGTTCGTGCGCACCGCAGTCGATGCGCCGTTTCGACTTGAAGTCGATGACCGTCCGGGGTCGGATCTGCGATCGAATCGACTCGCAAATGCGTTCGTCGCACACTGCGTTTCGTGGTCCTGCTGCTCGGTGCTGCGTGTCGGAACGTGCCGGCTCGCGAAGCGTGGACCTGACCGTAGATCAGCCGTCCGTGGCTTCAGGAAGGCAGGGACAATACGGCGTTCCGCGGCCTTTCACAACCCCCCGAATCCGTTTCGGGGGCTCTCCGGGAACCCCGGCGCGGAGGAAATCCCGGTGAATCATGGGCGAAAAATTTTTGCGAGCCGGGCCGGGCGTGAGTGTCGACAACTGGTGGACAACTGGCTCCGCGATCAGGAATCTCGGAGCGAATGGATCAGCGCCAGGCGGTGGGCGGAGCCGCGGAATCCGCATTGCTCGTACAGCCTGATGGCGGGGCGGTTTAGGGTGTCCACGGCCAGCGTCATGCGGCCCCAGTGCCCTCCGGCCAGAGTGGCGAAGACGTGGTCCAGGAGGAATCGACCCAGACCGCGGCCCCGGGCAAAGGGGGCCAGTCCGAGGTAGACCAGCTCGACGGTGTCCCGGGTGGATCCCGGATTGACCAGTACGGCTCCTGCGTACCTGCCGTCCACGCGGAGAAGATGCCAGTAGGCGGGGTTGTGTCGGCCCGTGGCACGGTGCCCCGCGATGATGTCCTCGGTGCGGCGGAGGCCGCACAGTCCCGGGCAGTCGAGCGTGTCTTCGTAGGAGGCCTCGAGGATCTCCGTCAGGGCCGGTTCGAGTTCGGGGGTCCAGCCGACCAGTTCCACCCCGTCGGGGGCGGCAGGCGGCGATCCGTGGCGTGCCAGGGAGCGTTCCATATAGAGCAGGGTGGCCAGCTCCCGGAACCCGCCCTCGAGGTGGGCCCGGCAGGCCAGGTCGTCCTGGCGAGCGAGCAGGACCTGGGCCAGGTCCAGCGGGTGGGCACGCAATTCGGCGAGGACATGACGGACCAGGGCCGCCCGCTCCGGGACATCCTCCTGGCGGGTCACGGGGCTCATGAACACCATCACCGTCCGGCCCGGGGAGGGGACGCACAAGGTGCTGCAGCGGATGCGACCGGAGTCGTCCCGAATGGCCCAGATCCAATCCAGCCCGATGCGATTTTCGGTTGCGAAACGTTCGAATCGGGCCGCCTGGAGGCGTCCCGAGCCCGGCGGTAGGAGGCATCGAATGGCCTCCTGGCGGTCAGGCTGTTGGATCAGGATTGGTTCAAGGCTGCTGATTGACACGAAAACCTTCCGGGTGGCGGCATGGCCGTCTGGGTGTAGAATAGTCAGTTCAGGTCTCTCGAGGAGATGAAATCCATGGCCATCCGGCACACGTTCACGATCTGCATTCTGGGCATCCTTCTGGCGGCATTCATGCCGATCCAGTCGGACGCATTTGCCCATCCCAAGCCCAAGGCGGTGCCCGATCGTCCCGAACTGAACTTCCAGCCCGGACCGCTTCGCATCTTCCAGAGTCCCACCACCGGTCGCTGGTACTGGTACATGACCTACGAGGTCTCGAACTACACCGGGGAAGACCGCATCTGGGCTCCCACGCTCACCCTCTACACCGACCGGGGCGAAGTCATCGATTCCGGACGGGGTGTCGACCGGGACCAGGTCATGGAGATCCACAATCATCTGGGGGACGGGATGCTCGAACTTCAGCACGAGATCATCGGGGACCTCCTCCAGGGAGAAGGCAACGCCCGCAGTGGGCTCGTGGTCTGGCAGGCGGGCCGNNTCAGGTCTCTCGAGGAGATGAAATAT
Organism: Phycisphaerales bacterium UBA854; assembly: GCA_002295885.1. Lineage (GTDB taxonomy): Bacteria > Planctomycetota > Phycisphaerae > Phycisphaerales > SM1A02 > UBA854. The sequence goes on along the minus strand of DBGM01000011.1, from coordinate 1,697 downwards.
GGCCATCCGGCTCGCGATCCGTGTCTGCATCATGACCTTCCTGCTGGCGGCAGTTCTTCCGCTTCAGTCGGAAGCGGTGGCGTATCCAAAGCCCAAGGCGGTACCGGATCGACCCGAACTGAACTTCCAGCCGGGTCCGCTTCGCATCTTCCAGAGCCCGACCACCGGTCGCTGGTTCTGGTACATGACCTACGAGGTCTCGAACTACACGGGCGAGGACCGCATCTGGGCTCCGACGCTGACCCTCTTCACCGACCGTGG
>DBGM01000011.1:0-1206 GCA_002295885.1 Phycisphaerales bacterium UBA854 | reverse complement strand
CATCCGCTCACGGGTGAGAAAAACACCCTTCAGAAGACCTTGATGCGGGAATACCTCGTTCCCGGTGACGCCAAGGCCCTTGGGGACGATCCGATCGGGCTCCATACCGATCTGGACCGAAGTCCACGCTGGATCTACCGCTGAGACCTGCTAGAATGGGCCGCTTCGGCCAAGACAGGGCCGGGACAGGAGTACGCAATGGCACATAAGAAGGGACAGGGTTCCTCAAAGAACGGTCGCGATTCGAATCCGCAGTTCCGCGGAGTCAAGTTGTACGGTGGCCAGGCTGCGAAGGCCGGCTCGATCATCGTTCGCCAGTGCGGAACGCACTTCAAGCCCGGTTACCTCGTCGGACGCGGCAAGGACGACACGCTGTACGCTCTCGAAGCGGGAACGGTCAACTTCCGTGGACGGCACATCGACATCCTGCCGGCCAATCCCGAGACGCCTCGGTACACCGCGGTCACCAAGGCCAGCTGAACAACGCCGGGTGCCAGATCTTGCACGGGACGCTCTGACGCGTCCCGTGTTGTCTTGAAGGGTTGATGCATGCTGATCGATCGAGCCACCATCTTCGTCCGCTCGGGCAAGGGGGGCAACGGCTGCCTGAGCTTCCGTCGGGAGAAGTACATTCCCAAGGGTGGTCCCGACGGTGGTGACGGCGGGCGAGGCGGCGACGTCGTGCTCGTGGGCGACGAGAGTCTGGACACGCTGCTGCCGTTGACGCCCCGTCCGCACTATCGGGCGGAGAGCGGACAGGGAGGCATGGGCAAGAGCTGCATCGGGCGTGACGGCGCCGACTGCATCGTGAAGGTTCCGTTGGGCACCATCGTCCACGACCGGGAGACCGGTGAACTGGTCGCCGACATCGGCACGGCCGACGAACGGGTCGTGGTGGCCCGGGGCGGAGCCGGGGGCCGGGGCAACGAATCCTTCAAGAGCTCGACGAACCAGGTCCCCCGCGAATGGACGCCGGGTGGGGACTGGCAGGAACGCACGCTGGATCTCGAGCTGAAGCTGATCGCCGACATCGGGCTGGTCGGGCTGCCCAACGCCGGCAAGTCGACCCTGCTCCGTTCGCTTTCGCGGGCCAAGCCGAAGGTGGCGGACTACCCGTTCACCACCTTGTCGCCCCACCTGGGGATCGCGGAACTGTCCCGCCATCGACGACTGGTGGTGGCCGACATTCCGGGGCTGATCGAGGGG
>DBGM01000018.1 GCA_002295885.1 Phycisphaerales bacterium UBA854 | reverse complement strand
CTCACCACATCCGTCATCGCGGATCCGGACAACGGCTTCTACACCACGTCGATGAGCGTGGTGAACGAATGGGGTGTGACCCAGAAGCTCCCGTACGGCGGTGAGGTGTCGGCGCGGTACCTGGCGAGCTTCTCGGACTTTCTCCACCAGGAGGTCACCCAGGGAGACGACCCCAGCCGGCTCACCAGCCAGTTCGTGCTGGGGGCTTCGATCCCCTTCCTCAGGGGCTCCGGTCCGATCGCGCAGGAGTCGCTGATCCAGGCGGAACGGAATCTCGTCTACGCCGCACGGAGGTTCGAGGACTTTCGACGCAATTTCCTCGTGCGCCTGACGACCGACTTCCTCAACCTGCAGGTGGAACGTCGTCGCGTCCTGCACACCCAGCAGGGAATCGAATACTACGACAAGCTCACCGCCCGACAACAGGCGCTCTACGACGCGGGTCGCGCGAACTTCTACCAGACCGCCGAAGCCGAGAACTCGGCCCTCAGCGAGAAGGCCAAGCTGGCCAGACAGTGGGAGGCCTACCGGTTGTCGGTCGACCGGTTCAAGCGGCTGATCGGCATGGACATCGGTCAGCCGGTGGTTATCAGCGAGGACGCACTGGCCCTGGAGGTTCCGCAGGTCAGCATGGAGCAGGCCGTCACGACGGCCCTCACCAACCGCCTGGATCTGCAGACCGAACGGGACCGTCTGGTGGACAGCCAGCGTGCCATCCGCAACGCGGAGAACGGCCTGCTCCCCGATCTGAATCTCGATCTCCAGGCTGCGATCGACGGACGGGGGGATTCCGGCTGGGACGGGATCGACCCGGATTTCGAGGACGTCGGCTACAACGCCAGCCTCCGACTGGGAATTCCGCTGGACCGGGAGATCGAGAAACTGCGGGTCCGGCAGGCCCAAATCAACCTGGAACGGGCCCAACGGGCCTTTATTCTGTTCCGGGACACCCTCGTGATCGATGTACGTTCCGCGGTCCGGGACATCGATGCCAATCTCTTCGCCCTCGACATGCAGCGTCGAAACGTCGAGATCGCCGAACTGGGAATGGCGTCGATCGAAGCCGATCCGGACCGGGTCTCCGTCCTGAGCTCGCTGCAGTCGATTCAGCAGCTCATTCAGGCCCAGGACGGCCGTGATTCGGCTTTCAGAGATCTTCAGCTTTCCATATTGAAATACCTCAATGACAGCGGACAATTACGCGTTCATGCCGATGGAACACTGGAACTCCTTCCCGGCATGAAACTCGTCCCCTACCAGGACCTTGTCTCCGACGACCCCAAGATATGAACATGACACGATTCCATCGAACCAGAGCCGCCGTCAGCAGCACGACCATGGTCGCCCTCGCCGCGGGTGGTGCCATGGTCTTCACGGTCGCCTGGCTGCTCTCCGGCGGCAGCACTTCCGACAGCGCGGTCTCCGAAGTCGATCTCTTCACGGTCGATCAGGGTGGATTCGACATCTCCATACCCAGTTCCGGGGATCTTGCCTCGCTCGACATCGTCGAGATCCGCAACGAGCTCGAGGGAACCTCGACCATCATGTGGCTGATTCCGGAAGGATCCAACGTCGAGACCGGGGAACTCCTGCTCCGGCTCGACGACAACACGGTCAAGAAGTACATCGAGGACGCCGAGGAGAAGCTCACCCTCGCGAAGAACCAGCTGGAGAACGCCGTCTCGAATCTCGAGATCGCGGAGAAGCGGCGGGACACGAACGTGTCCCAGGCGCAGCTGAAGATCGACCTGGCCCGACTCGACCTCGAGGCGTGGCAGTACGGGGACGTGGTCAGTCGCCGGAAGACGCTCCAACTGAACCTCGAGACCGCGGAGAAGGACTACGCCCGCCTCCAGGAGAAGTACAAGAAGTCCCTGGAGCTGAAGGAACGGGAGTTCATCAGCCAGAACGAACTGGATCAGGACGAGATCTCCATGATCCGCGCCAAGGCCACCCTCGAACAGGCCGTGCTCGCCGAACAGGTGTACGAGAACTACACCTACAAGAAGGATCAGCAGACCAAGCAGAGCAATCTCGACATGGCCGTGGAGGAGTACGACCGCGTCGTCCGTCGCGAGGAGGCGAGTGTCAACAGCAACAAGAGCAATGTCGAGGCCCACGAGGAGGGATACGAGAATCGACAGAAGCGACTGGAGAAGTACAACGAACAGAAGAGCTTCTGCGAGGTCTTCGCCCCCGGACCGGGGCTCGTGGTCTACGGATCGAGCGTCGAGGAATGGCGGGAGGACAAGCCGCTTCGGGTGGGTACGAACGTCAGTCGCAACGAACTCCTGTTCATCCTCCCCGACAACACGAACATGGCTGCGGAACTCTCGGTCAACGAGGCGCTCAGCGGCTACGTGAAGCCGGGCCAGCGGGTCACCGTGGTGCCGGACGCCATTCCCGACGTCGTGCTCGACGGTGAAGTGCTCCAGGTCGGCGTGCTCGCCCAGGACGGCGGGTGGAGGGATCCCAACCGACGTGACTACACCGTGACGGTCCGGCTGGATGGCGAAGACGGGCTCGGCCTGAAACCATCGATGCGGTGCCGGGGACGGATCTTCATCGATCGTGTCCAGGATGTCCTCTACGTCCCGGTCCATGCGGTGGGGAGGGAAGGGATGCAGCCCTACGTCTGGCTGCGTGAAGGCAGCGGCTACAAGCAGCATCCGGTGGTGATCGGAGACTCCTCGGAACTCTATGTCGTGATCGAGGACGGTCTGTCGATGGGCGACCTCGTGCTGCTGCGTGAACCGGATCCGGGTTCAATCACCGAACGGCTCGAAGAAGGAACCCCCGCCACCTGATCGGGCGGAACAGAACCATGAAGCACGGCAAGATCGTCGTTGGAATCACCGGAGCGTCGGGGGCACCCTACGCCATCCGCCTCATCCGCATGCTCACCGAATGCGGCATCGAGGCCCATGTCGCCGTGTCCGCCCTGGGACGTCGACTGCTCTTCGACGAAGCGGACATCCGCAAGTGCGAACCCGAGGCCCTGGTCGGCCCCGACCTCGCACAACTGGTGACGGTCCACAACGACAACGACATGGGCTCCACCATTGCATCCGGTTCGTTTCTGCACGACGGAATGGTCATCGTCCCCTGCTCGAGCAACACGATGGGGGCTCTGGCGTCCGGAATGACCAACAGTCTCGTGCACCGGGCCGCCTCCGTGACCCTCAAGGAGGGGCGCAGATTGGTGATCGCCCACCGGGAGACCCCGTTGGGACGCATCGAACTGATGAACATGGAGCGGCTGCTCCAGGCCGGTGCGGTCATCGCGCCGCTGTCACCGGGCTTCTACATGCGACCGGAATCCATCGACGAGATGGTCGACTTCATGGTCGGACGCCTCCTGGATCTGCTGGGGATCGACCACGATCTGTCCACCCGGTGGGAATCGTCCCCCGCACGCTGAACGACATCCCCGAGCACTGGTACACTGGTTTCATCACCAGGAGGCCGAGCCATGCGCTGGATCATCGTTCCCGTCGCGTGCGCACTTGTCGCAGGATGCGCACCGTACTCAAGCTACCCGCCCGTCGAGAGGACCTCGGGCCTGACCCACTCGTCTTTCGAGCCGGTGCCCACCATCATGGTGACATCGCTGGAATGGGCGCGATCGATGGAGACCGGTGCCGTCGCCGAACGACCACTGGCCTTCACCCTTCCGCGTGACAGTTCCGACGGTGCCTACCGGAGGGTCCAGAAGAAGATCGAGGACAGTCACCGCGCGGAGGCCGGCGAAGCCGCCGTCGCGATCCGGTCGGTGCGGGTCCGCGGTTTCGACGCCACCGTCGACATCTCCATCCCGCGCGATCGCGGCGAACCGATCCTCTACACGCTGGACCTCAAGTCGAAGCCCTTCCAGAACTGGGAAGTGGTCGGACACCGCCGGTGGCGATTCCACGAGACGGACATCGCGGCGGTCGACCACATGATGCCGGCCGAGGCATCGGCCCAGGTCGACGCCGACACCCAGGGCGAATGACACTCCCCGGCGGACCGGATCACTACCACGAATGGATGACGGCCGCCGTCGAGCAGGCCGAGAAGTCGTGGAGCGAAGGCGGCATCCCCATCGGGTCCGTACTGGTCGACGCGCATGGGGAGATCGTGGCCCGGGGACACAATGAACGTGTCCAGACCGGCCAGCCCATCCTCCACGCCGAGATGGCATGTCTGCGGAACGCGGGCCGCCGCAGGGACTGGTCCACCTGCACCCTCGTATCGACGCTGAGTCCGTGTCCGATGTGCAGTGGTGCGGCTGTGCTCTACCGGATTCCACGGGTGATCATCGGCGAGCATACGACCTTCATGGGCGCCGAGACCTGGATGGCGTCCAACGGAATCGAGTTGATCGTGCTCCACGACGATCGCTGTATCGCGTTGATGGAACGGCTCCAACGCGAACAACCGGATCTTTGGGCCGAGGACATTGGCGAGTAGAACATCAGAAAGGGGTAGCCATGCAATCCGATCAGTTGAACGACACGCAGAGCGTCGACATCGCCACGAACCTCCAGGATATGCCCGGAATGGACCCCGGGGGGTTGTCGGGCTTCATCATCCTACCCCTCATTCTCTATGTGATCCTCCTGATCATCCTGCTCATGGGCATCTGGAGGATGTTCGAGAAGGGTGGTGTCCCGGGAATACTCGGACTGATTCCGATCGTGAACATCTTCTTTCTGGCGAAACTGGCCGGCAAACCCATGTGGTGGGCACTGCTCTTCATGATCCCGTTCGTGAATGTGGTCATCGCGATCCTCATCCTGATTGGAATTGCGGAGCGATTCGGACGTGGAATCGGAACAGCCCTCGGACTTGTTTTTCTGACCCCGATCTTCTTCTGCATCCTCGGATACGGATCTGCGGAGTATTCCGGGCCCGCGGATCCACGGATCGGATCGTGATCACAGTACGCCGATCTTCTCCATCGCCACCCAGGCGAAGAAGGTCAGGACACAGATCAACAGGGTGACGGTCCACGGACTGTTCCTCCGTGCGTCCACCAGTGTGCGCCGACCGTTGAGAACCAGGAGTACGACGGCAAGCATGGGCAGAAAGAACGCGCCAAGCACCGCGTAGGCCTTCTGGACCGCCGCGAATCCGATTCCCACCTGCAGCATCGGAACGGTCGCCAGCAGCAGCAGGAACACCCGGTAGATCCGGGTGGAACCCAACCGTTCGACGGATACGTGCGGCAGCCCCCACAGTGAACGGAACGCGTCCGTGAACAACAGGGGGATCGACTGCCAGACTCCGAGCAGACTGCTGACGATGGCCGCCCACGCTCCGACCAGGAAGACCATGGCACCAATGGGTCCCAGGACGGTGTGCAGCTGCCTGGACAGGGCGATCAGCAGACCGGTGCCCCGGCCCTCGACTTCGATGCCGCTGGCGATTACCAGCATGGCGATTCCGAACAGGGCGGTGAAGACGTAGGCCACCAGCAGATCGATTCGGCAGGTCGAAATGAATCCGGTGCCGCTGCGACCGGCCTGGCGCATCCAGTATCCGTAGCACAGCACCGTCACCGTTCCGCCGACACCCCCGACGAGCGCCACGGTCCAGTCCAGAGCCTCACCTTCACCGGGATGACTCGGGACCAGTCCCCGAGCCGCCGAAGCCCAGTCCGGACCCAGCAGCAGGGCCGTCAGGCAAACCGCGACGAACATGATCATGATGCCGCACGCCATCACACGCTCGAAGAGCGTGAAACTTCCGAGCAACACGAGCAGTGCCGCCGCCACGCTGCCGATGCCGCCCCAGACGAGCGTGGCCGTATCCGGATCCGCGGGCCAGCCGACGATCGCATGCGTCGCAACGCCGGTCGCGGTGATGAGCGCGCCGCCCACCACGAAGGTGAAGGGAAGAAGATAGATCAGGAACAGCAGGATCGCCCATCGACCGATGTGGTCGGACACGCCCTCGAGCAGTGTGGTGTCGGTGGCGAGCTGCCAGCGGGCCAGGCCCTCGTTGAGGACGTACTTCATGGCCGCACCGACCACGACCGCCCACAGCACGACGAGCCCGAGCTTCGATCCGGCGAATCCGGCGGATGCAAGATCACCCGCCCCCACGCCGGTCGCGGCCACGAGCAGACCCGGACCGATGACGTGCAGGAGCCGAGGAAGTCGAATGCGCATCGAACCGGACGTATCAGGATCGCTCGACGAGCATCGATACCGCGTTGCCGCCGCCGAGGCAGAGGCTCACGACACCGCGCTTGGCATCCGTCCGCTGCATCTGGTGGACGAGGGTGGTGAGAACACGTGCTCCGGAAGCACCGATGGGATGACCGAGGGCCATGCCGCCGCCGCAGATGTTCAGCTTGTCCTCGGAGATGCCCAGTTCACCGATGTTGGCCAGAACCTGAGCGGCGAAGGCTTCATTGACTTCGAAGAGGTCGATGTCGTCGACTCCCAGTCCCTGACTGTCCAGCAGAGCCCTGATGCCCTTGGCCGGGGCATCGAAGATCTCCTTGGGATCCACTCCGGCGGTGCCGGAGGCGACGATCGTCGCCAGGGGGGAACAGCCGAGGTCGGCCGCCTTCTCCTCGGATGCGATCACCAGGGCGGCCGCACCGTCGCTGATCTGCGAGGCGTTCCCGGCCGTCACCACTCCATCCTTCGTGAAGGAGGGGCGGAGCTTGGCAAGGCCGTCCGCCGTGGTGTCGGCACGAATGCCTTCGTCGGAGACGACATCGGCCTTCTGTCTGATCTGCGAAGCCTCGAGCGGCACGATTTCGTCCTTGAACCAGCCTGCTTCGGTGGCCGCCGCGGCACGCTGATGGGACTGGGCGGAATAGCGATCCAGTTCCTCGCGACTGATTCCATGCTTGGCGGCGATGTGCTCGGCGGCGAATCCCATGCCCCATTCCTCGAATGCGCAGGTGAGACCGTCGAAGGCCATGTGGTCCTGCATCGACGTGTCGCCGAACTTCACACCGCTCCGCACGTGGGCGAAGTGGGGGCTTGCGGTCATGTTCTCGAAGCCACCGGCCACCACGAGGTGGTTGTCACCGGCACGGATGGACTGATCGGCGAGCATCACGGCCTGCAGTCCGCTGCCGCAGACCTTGTTCACAGTCTGGGCGCTGAGCGTGGACGGCAACCCCGCCTTCAGTCCGGCCTGCCGGGCCGGATTCTGACCCAGACCCGCCTGCAGAACACAGCCCATGATGCACTCGTCAACCGATGCGGCGGAACCCGGAGCGGCCTCCAGTGCCGCCTCGACGGCCCATGCACCCAGTTGGGGGCTCTTGACCCGGGAAAGGCCGCCGAAGAATCGGCCGATGGGGGTTCTTTTCGCAGACAGGATCACAGATCGGTTCATGGGGCCGTCTCCACCCTCTCGGGGGTCGTCAGGAGGTACTTCGTTACAATCAAACCTTCTCCAAAGGACCGGAAATCCTATCCGAACCGACAGGTGAGGAAAACCCGGCCTCCATCCCGATCGGGCACACCCCATATGCCAGACCCCACAGCGAACGAATGGAACGAGGACAACCTGCAGTCCCTGCAGAGCCACATCCTCGCCGAAGAGCAGTCCCATCCCCAGGCCACGGGCGAATTCTCATGGATCCTCTCGGCCATCGCTCTGGCCACCAAGACCATTGCGAACAAGGTTCGCCGGGCCCGGATCGACGATGTACTGGGTGATCTGGGTGAGACCAACCCCCAGGGGGAGACGCAGCAGAAGCTCGACGTGATCGCCAACGACATCATCAAGGCCTGCCTCGGCTCACGGGCCAACATCGGCGTGCTGGTCTCCGAGGAGGACGAGGAACCGACCGTCCTGCGGACGCACGCCGAAGGCGGCCGCTACGCGGTGCTGTTCGATCCACTGGATGGCTCCTCCAACATCGACTTCTCGGTCGGAGTGGGAACCATCTTCAGTGTGCTGAGACTCGAGGATGGACACGCTGCCAAGGGGGTCGAAGCCATCCTGCACCACGGAGCGCGGCAGGTCGCCGCCGGGTACGTGCTGTTCGGATCGTCGACGGTGTTCGTGCTGACCACCGGAAACGGTGTGAACATGTTCGTGCTCGACCAGTCAATCGGGGCCTTCGTGCTGGTCAAGTCCAACCTGCAGATCCCCCAGGCCAGTCCCATTTATTCCGTGAACGAAGCCAACTGCAACCGATTCCCCGAACCGTACCGCGAGTACCTGACCTGGGCGCACGAATCCGACTACACGAGCCGGTACATCGGATCGATGGTGGCGGATGTCCATCGCACCCTGCTCAAGGGCGGCCTGTTCATGTATCCACCGACCGCGATCCATCCCGATGGAAAGCTTCGACTCATGTACGAGGCCAATCCGATGGCGATGATCATCGAGAACGCGGGCGGCCGGGCGATCAGCGAGCACGGACGAATCCTCGAAGTGGAACCCACGAGCCTGCACCAGCGGTCCGTGGTCATCATGGGATCCCCGGACGAAGTCGGCCACGTCCAGCGATTCATCGATTCCTGACCGACCAAACCCACGAGACATCATGACCACGACCGACATCAATACCGCACTCTCGCTTTCCCGCGACTCCAACCAGGCTCTGGGGATCGGCACCTTCGCATGCGATTTCATGCGCAACGGCATGGGCACCCCGTCCGAGGCGGTGCTTCACCGGACCACCATGTTCTTCACCGACAGCGTGCTGTGCGGACTGTCGGCGCTGGCCTGCGGAACGAACGCTCCGACCGTCCTGCGCAACGAGGCGCTCCGCTATGCGGATGACGCCGGGGCATGCTGCTTCGGATCCACCCGACGGGTGAAACCGGAGAAGGCCGTCGCGGCCAACGCCTCGGCGGTGCGGGAGTGGGACAGCAACGGAACGAACTTCGGATTCAACCCCGAGCTTGGACACACCGCCGGCGAGTTCGGACACAACGACTTCTACGCGGTTCCGATCGCGGCGGCCCAGGTCGCGGGACTGGACGGTGCCGCCGCACTGCGGGGCATGGTCTGTCTCGACGAGATCCGGGGTCGACTCGCGGAGGTCTTCTCCCTGAAGTCCTACCGCATCGACCATGTGGTCCACGGAGCCATCGCCTCCGCCGCCGTCTACGGCGCAATGCTCGGAGCGACGCCGGAGCAGATCGAATCCGCCATCGGCATGACCGTCGCCCACTACATCCCCTGGCGGGCCATCCGGGCGGGGCACCAGTTGAGCGACTCCAAGGGCGCATCGGCCGCGATCAGCACCGAAGTGGCACTGCTCTCCATGCTGCGTTCGATGCACGGATTCATCGGGCCCGCGGACATCTTCCGGAACCCGGAGGCCATCTGGCGGCAGTTCGAACCCACGGACGGCGACAGCCCCTTCGATCTCGTCCTGAGCCACAGCGGCGACGACTTCGCCGTGATGGGAATGCACTTCAAGCTCGGCCTCTACGAGCACCAGTCCGCGGGTGCCCTGCAGGGTCTGGTCGATCTTCTCATGAAGCATCCCGAGATCCTCGCGGAACCGGATGCCCTGTCCGGAATCACCATCACCGCCTACGAGCCGGCCTTCGGAATCATCGGCGATCCCGCGAAGCGTGATCCCCACACCCGTCAGTCGGCGGACCATTCAATGGTGTACATCGTCTCCACGATGCTCCGGAAGGCGTACGAGATCGGAACCATCGATGGTGGCAACGACGACTGGTGGAAGGCGCTGATGCTCGCCCCCATCGACTACGGCATCGATGCCATCAACGATCCCCGGACACGCCGGCTGATGGACATGATCGAGTTCGAGCACGGCGGGAAGGACTACGACGATCGGTACCCGGACGGCATCCCGACGTCGATGACCATCACGCTCGAAGGTGGCCGGAGCTACGACAGCGGTCTGATCATGTATCCCTCCGGACACGCCAGGAACACCACCTGCGATCTCGAGGGCATCCTCACCCACAAGGCGGATCTGCTCGGCCGCATCGCGATGGACGATCCGGATGGGATCATCGAACGCTGCAACCGCATCGGATCCCTCTCCGCAGACGAACTCGGTGAAATGATGGACTTCACGATCGCCAGCCGCGATCCGGTGGACTGATGCCCGGGCGACGCCACGGAGCGATGATGATCACGCTGCTGCTGGCGGCGGTGGCCCACGCAGCCGAACCGGACTCGTCCAAGCCGATGGATCTGGGGTCCGATCGTGCCCGAGAACCGGTCCTGCTGTTCCATTCGGGAATACACCACAGCAACGGCGGCGGGATCCATCTAACCACGCCGCAACAGCACATTCCCTCCGCAGCATCGCGAACGACCAGCGACAAGGGACCGGTCGATCTCGATTCCGCCAACTTCATCATTCCTCCGCAGCAGGATCCGTTCGGGTTCCTGTCCGAAGCGGTCGACTTCGTGCGGACGGACATCGCAAAGCCTCTGAACTTCTCGTTCGAACCGCAGCTCATCTACATATTCCAGCACGCGACACGGTCGAACGGACCCCACAGCTTCTCCTACATCTACGCCAACATCAACGGTTCACTGCCCTTCGACGATACGGACGATGCCAAGGGGCATCTCGTCTACAACATCCAGGCCAACACCGGGATCGGCGCATCGACGAACCCGTATCCGGAAGTGCCGCTCGGATCCCCGTACTTCATCGACAACATCATCACCAGTGGTCGGATCGGACTGAAGAAGCTGTGGTGGCGACAGTCCTTCATGGACGACACGTTCACCATCAACATCGGAAAGCTCTACTACGAGAACTTCTTCGATCTCAATCTGGCGGCCCAGAATCCCGCGAACCAGTTCGTGGCCGGGCAGCTGACCAACAGCACCGCGGTACCGTTCCCGAGCTACGGATTCGGATTCGTGGGTGAGGTGAAGGCATCGCCGGAGATCGAGATCCGATTCGGGACCATGAATGCACTGTCCTCGGGACGGGCCAGCGGTTTCGAGAAGCTCGATCAGGGCCGGTTGTTCAACATCGTGCAGGCGCGTTGGAATCCGCAGGCGAACCATCCGGATGCATTGCAGGGGAACTACCGGGTGTACGCCTGGTACTCGAACGATGATGTCAGCTACACCGACGGGGGATGGGGGGCGGGCCTCAGCTTCGATCAGGAACTCGGTGGAGGACTGGTTCCGTTTCTCCGCTGCGGATTCGCCCAGGACGGCGCAGCACCGGCCACGGTGTGCTGGTCGACGGGCGCGGTGCTGAACGGATTCCTTGGTCGCAAACACGACGGAATCGGCCTCGCGTGCACCTTCTCCAACCTCGACGGATCCGGGCTGACCGGCGGCGAGGGTTGGGAGACGATGGTTGAATTCTTCTGGCGGATCCAGGTGACGCGGACGCTGCAGGTCAGTCCCGATGTGCAGTGGTTCAGTTCGGGTCAGACCGGTGGGGTCGAGGGAAGCTGGATCTGGGGCCTGCGCTGCACCTGGAACTTCTGATCAGCGCCGGGTCGACGGCAGGGCGGACATGACGCCCCAGACCACGAAGGTCAGGACGAGACTGCCCGCGATCGAGATGTGGATGCCCCAATCCATCTCCCCGAACAGCAGGTTCAGGATCATCAGCACGACGATGAAGACGAGCAGGTTCGTCAGCAACCTTGCTGTGCGTTGGTTCATGTCGTCGGTCTCCGAAGCACGGATGGTCAGTCCGGTGCGTCTTCGGCGTCGTGTTGGAGGGCACGATCCACCGACCCGATGTTCATGAGGACGAATCCAACCATGGCGATGCTGAAGACCACCAGCCCGATCCAGGTGACGACTCCTCCGTCTCCCAGGACCAGCATGACGCATCCCGCGATCGCCGACACCGCCGTGACCAGCCACATGATCAGCGGAACGAAGGATCGGGTGTGCTTCGCATCCCAATCCGATTCCTTCCGGAGCAGACCGAGTTTCTTGAGATCGGACACACTCATGCCTCTGGCTCCCGTGACAGGAAGAAGTCGACCACCTGCTGGGTCGCGAACCGTGCCCGACCACTGCGGAGCTTCACCAGCAGCAGCGGGCCGTCGTAGCGGGAGGCGACCGTGGTGTGCAGGGCGGTGAAGGACCTCCGCTGGAGCCATGTCTCCTTGGCCGAACCGAGGATGACGAGATCCGCGAGCGAGGTCGCCTCGATGATCGACGGGATCACATGGGTGCTGACGATGGTTCGTACGGTCACCTCGATCCGCTTGCGTTCCGTGTAGACGCTCGAAAGATCAGCCTTCTCCTCGCCGAAGATGCCGCCCATCAGGGCGGACTGGGACGATGCCGCGTCCCTCTCGTGCCGGACGATGTGCAGGAGCTCGATCTTTGAACCGGGACCGGCGACCGCTTCGGCGACCGCGACGGCATACCGGGACTGCCGTGGGTTGGCGGCCGGAATGACGATGTGTCGGGGTTCTTCGGGAAGGCGACCGCGCAGCACGATGGTGTTCGTATCCGCCTTGCTGAGGACGTGGTCGATCTCGGTGCCGATGACCAGTGAACGGACGGATCGGGTCCGACGGGGTCCACCCCATCCCATGACGAGGGTGGTGATGTCACGTTCCCGGATCGTCTCCACGATGGACTGACCGGGGGAACGACTCAGTCGGAGCAGCCCGGAGGTTGCCAGGCCCAGTTCACGGGCCTGATCGATGGCCTGGTCGACGACGGATCGACCTTCACGGGTGAACTGCCCCGCGGACGCGTAGGGAAGCTGTTCGGGGATCCCGACCACATGGAGCGCGGTGACCTCGGTCTCGTCGATGGTCGACAACCGTGCCGCCACATCGATCAACGGTGCGGTGCTGTCCGGATTCGCCACCGGCAGAAGCAGGCGCTGGGGAGCACTGGTGGGCGGAAGCCCCTCCTCGAACAGGACCGTCGAAGCGCGGTACTCGTGTTCCTGTCGCTGGGAGTAGAGGTAGTAGATCAGCAGGCCCAGGGCCATCCAACCGCCGGTGATGGCCATGGAAAGCGGTTCGGCAATGAACAGGAAGACCGCGATGGCCAACTGCCCGACGGCGGCCACGATCGGTATCAGGGGAAACAGCGGTACGACGTATCCGTACCGGAGCTTGTCGCCGTACTTGCGCCGGATGGTGATCGAAGCGATGTTCACCGCTGCGAACACCAACAGGAACATCACGCAGGTCGCGGCGGCGACCTTCTCGACGGGAAGGGTGACCGCGACGACCGTGATGAGCACCCCGCTGGCGAACAGGGCCATGACGGGCGTTCTCGTCTTGGGGGAGATGGAGGCCATCGCCTCGGGCAGGTAGTGATCCCGACCCATGGCGAAGCTGACGCGGGTGGAACTGAAGGTCGTCGCATTCAGGGCGCTCATGGTGGAGAGCACCGCGCCGATCACGAGGAGGATCGCTCCGGTTCCCCACGGCATGAATGCATTGGCGGCGACCGCCACTCCCGTCTCGCCCAGACCGGCAAGATACTTCCAGGTCTCGTTGGACTCCCACATCGGGTTCGCGTCCAGCACGGCCTGGGGAATGGTCAGCGCTCCCAGCGACACGATGGCCACGAGGATGTAGATCGGAATGACGATGAGCAGCGAGAGGAACACCGCCTTGGGAATGTTGCGTCGGGGATTCTCGACCTCCTCGCCGGCCTGCACGATGATCTCGTAGCCCTCGAAGGCGATGAAGGTGAGACCCATCGCCACGAGGACTCCCGTGAATCCGTTGGGCATGAAGGGGACGAAGCGGGCACCGACCGTGGGATCGCTGGCGGTCTCGTGGGCACCGCCCTGGAGCATCGCCACGAGACCCGAGATGATGAAGATGGCGATCACGACGACCTTCGCGACCGTGATGATGTTGCCGGCCTTGCCGGTCTCGCTGGAACCCCGGTAGTTGATGTAGATGAAGACGATGCAGATGAAGACGGTCAGCGCCTTGGCGAAGGGCCAGGCCGGAAGCCCGAAGAGGGTTCCGAGGTCGCCGTGTTCGGCTCCGGTCGGGGGCACACCGAGTCCGAAGATCTGCTGCAGACCCCAGACGAAGTAGGCTCCGAAGATGACCGCATAGAGCGATCCGGCCACCGCGTGGGCGAGCCAGTCCATCCATCCCGCCAGGAATGCGCAGGGGCCGGGAAGACCGAAGCGGGCCCACAGGTAGCCGCCGCCGGCGGCGGGAATCGCACTCCCGACCTCCGCGTAGACCATGGCGGTGCAGAAGGTCAGCAGGCCGTTGAGACAGAACGCGAGGATGAGGGCCGGACCGGCGATGCCGGCGGCGATCCCGGTCAGGGCGAAGATGCCGGCGCCGATCATGGCACCGACACCCACCATCGTGATGTCGAAGAGCTTCATGTCGCGGGCCAGCTGCGTGACGGCCTGCGACTGGTTGCCGGGGGTCACATTCGCTTCCTGCGTGGACATCGACTGCATGGTACCGACTGGGGGCCGGGGCAGTGGTCAGAAGAGGAGGTCGACCAGTTCGGAGATGCCCTGTCCCCGGGTGGCGATCGTCTCGCGGATCTCGCGGCCTTCGGCGATGTCGAGGAGTTCGCGGACGAGCTTGCTCTCTCCGGCGAAATCGGCCTTGTTGACCACGAAGGTGTCGGCGATCTCGAGGATGCCGGCCTTGTCCATCTGCACGGCGTCGCCCATGCCCGGCACCACGACGACGACGGTCGAATCGACGAACTCGCGAATCTTCACGTCGCTCTGGCCGGAACCGACGGTCTCCACGATCACGTCGTCGAAGCCCGCCCCGCCGATGAGCTCCAGGATGCCGTCCAGCGTCGCGTAGTCCTCGCCGATGACCGCAAGACTGCGGTAGAAGACCTGGTCGTCGACCTGGTTGAAATCGACCCGAAGGCGGTCTCCCAACAGGGCACCGGACGAGATGGGACTCATCGGATCGAAGGCGATGACGGCCAGCTTCCGACCCCGCTGGACCAGCTCGGAGGCCATGCAGGCGACGAGGGTGGATTTTCCGGCCCCGGGTGAACCGGTGAGGCCGATGACCCGACCGGGTCTTCGGCGCGGAGCCTCGGGAACCTCACGGCCCAGCTGGAGCAGGCTGATGTTCCGGGCCAGAACCGCGGAGGTGCTGTCCGTCGGAACCGGTTCGAATGATCTGGTGCTGGAACGGACGCAGTCGACGATGTCCTGCATGCTCGTTCCGGTGTGGAAGACCTGCTCGACCCCCGCATCCAGCAGGGTCTGCACATCCTCCTGGGGGATGATGCCGCCGACGTGGATCCGCATGTCCGGCCGACCGACCTTCCGGCACTCCTCGATCAGGTTCGGGACCAGCACCAGGTGCGAATTGCTCATCATGGAGGAGGCGATGCAGTCCACGTCCTCGTCCCGGGCGCTGATGGCCAGGCTGCGGGGGGTCTGCCAGAGTCCCGAATAGATCACATGGATACCGCTGTCGCGCATTGCACGGGAGATGAGCTTGACGCCCCGGTCGTGACCGTCGAGACCCATCTTGCCCAGCAGGACGCGTGGACGATGGTCGAGGTCGCCGCAACGGTCGACCTTCTCGAGCACTGATGTTGGTTCGGTGGTTGGATGTGCCATGGCTGTTTCGAACACGCCATGATACCACCTGCCGGGGCTATACTCGCCGCATGGCCACTCCGACGCCCCCCAAGTCCGCTGCAGACCCCGTTGCCGCCCTCCACGACCGATTTTCGGACGCCATCGTGCGTGCTCTCGGAGAGGACTACCGGGGAGCCGATCCCGTGATCCGATCGACCGCGAACCCTGAATTCGGCGATTTCCAGGTGAACGCCGCGATGGGACTCGGCAAACGGGTGCAGCGTCAGCCGCGGGAGGTGGCCCAGGAACTCATCGACCACGTCGATCTCGAGGGTCTCGCGGACACCCCGGAGATCGCGGGACCGGGCTTCATCAACATCCGGCTTCGCACCGACGCGCTGGCGTCGGCGCTGGCGGCGATGGACGACGAATCGCTCGGTGTCGTCACGGTGGATGATCAACATCCCGTGGTGATCGATCTGTGCGGAGTGAACGTCGCGAAGCAGCTGCACGTCGGTCACCTCCGGTCGACGATCATCGGCGACGCACTGGCCAGGATCCTGGAACGATGCGGTCGGACGGTGCTCCGTGAGAATCATCTCGGCGACTGGGGGCTTCCCATCGCGATGGTGTTGTACCGACTTCGGGAGGCCGGGGTGGATCTGGACACCCTGCAGCTGCCCGATCTCGATGCCGCCTACCGGGACGGACAGCTGGTGACGAAGATGGACGAGCGCGGACTGTCGATCGTTTCCGAACGGAACATCGGCGCGCACCGGATCGCGGAGCTCGAGGAGCAGAACGACGGCGCGCAGGAGCAGCGTGACGCCGCGGCCGCGACCCTGGTCGCACTCCAGCGGGAGGATCCGGAGCTGGTCGCCGACTGGCAGAAGCTGATCGACTGCACGATGCGTGCGGTGATCGACATCCTCGTCAAGCTCGGAGTGGCCCTGGGGTCCGAACACAACCGCGGAGAGTCCTTCTACCGGGAACACCTGCCCGAGATCGTCGATCTCTTCACCGAACGTGATTTGGCGGTCGAGGACGACGGTGCCCTGGTGGTGCGCTTCGACGATCGCGAACGTCCGATGCTCATCCGGAAGTCCAACGGCGGCTACCTCTACGCAACGACGGACCTGGCGGCGATCCGGCACCGGGTCGTCGACGAGAACGCCAACCGGCTGGTCTACGTCGTCGACGCCCGGCAGCGGGACCACTTCATCGACGTGTTCGACGCCTGCCGGCTTGCGGGGTGGGGGGAGACCACGGACGGAACCCCGGTCGAGATGGTCCATATCCCGTTCGGATCCGTGCTGGGTGTCGACAAGAAGCCGCTCAAGACCCGCAGCGGTGAGAACGTCACCCTCGCCTCGCTCATCGACGAAGCCATCGGTCGGGGATGTACCGAGGTGCGACGACGGGCGGAGGACGAGAAGGCCCCGACCCACGGATTCTCCGACGAGGAACTCGATCGCATCGGTGCCGGAGTGGGGATCGGTGCCATCAAGTACGCCGATCTGAGCAACGATCTGGTGCGCGACTACGTGTTCGACATGGACCGCATGATCGCGTTCGAAGGCGACACCGGTCCCTACCTCCAGTACGCACACGCTCGGATCTGTTCGATCATCGCCAAGGCCGAGGATGCGGACGAGACCATCGGATCGGCCGAACTGCGGTTGGATGAACCGGCCGAGCGGGCACTGGCACTCCAGCTTCTCCGGTACGGACCGGTGGTCGCGGAGGCAGGACTCCACCTGGAACCGCACCGGATCTGTGCCGAACTGCACGCTCTGGCGGAAGCCTTCAACGGTTTCTACCAGCAGTGCCCGGTACGTAAGGCCGCTTCGGAC
>DBGM01000043.1 GCA_002295885.1 Phycisphaerales bacterium UBA854 | reverse complement strand
ATGGGCGATACTGGACTCGAACCAGTGACTTCTTCGGTGTAAACGAAGCGCTCTAGCCAACTGAGCTAATCGCCCGGCTGTGCGTAGGGTAGCGGCTTCCGCCTCCGGCGTGCTCAGATTCGGGAGCAGGTCGCGTCCAGCCACCGTTCCGAGGGGAGTGCCCACGGTCGGAACTTCTCGAGGATGCCCGAATCCTCGCTGCTGAACAGGGCCCGCTGGATTCCCAGGGCCGATGCCGCAGGGCTGTCGATCAAGTGGGAGGAGTCGTTGGCGCTCATCTGGAAGAGCACCCGCATCTCGTATTCACGCTGGCTGTTTCGGTCGAGGGTGCGGTTGAGATTGTTGAGGGTGTCCACCCAGGTGATCACATGGATGCCGTGGGACGGACCGTCCTTGAGCAGCTCGGCGAAGATCGCGTCCGCGCTGGCCGTGGCGTCCGGATCCGGAGCGGAGAAGCTGAAGTCGTCCTCGGGCCGGCGGAGGTCCCGCAGGCGATGCAGGGCGTGGGTGAAGAGCATGACGCGCGGGCCGTCCGTCGAGCCCGCGCTTCGTCGGGCGTTGAGCAGGCCCCCGAGTCGTTGCATGGCCTCATCGACGTCCCGGTGGGTGCCGGCGTGCGTGACATGGGGGAGACGCGACGTCATCGCGGCGAGCCGGCCCTGCTGCGGCGAATCGCCCGGCAGCGCGTCCAGCACATGGAGTTCGAGGCCGTCGTGGGGACACTGGGTCGCCATGGCCAGCATCATGGATTCCAGCATGGCGGTCACCGTCTCCTCCCGTTGTCCCACGAGGAGGAGATTGCTTCCGCTGTGCGTCTGGAAGTTGGCGGTGGTGGGGGCCTTGATCGCGATGGCGTCGCCCAGCCAGGCGTCGATGGTCAACGGTGCCCGGTCCGTCGTGCCGCGTTCGAGCTGCTGCTGGAGCTCGGTGCACCGCTCGAGGTCGGCCGGCACGTTGCCTTCGAAGACGAACGGCTCGCTTCGGGCCGTGGGCTGTTCCCGGTGGCGCTGCCGGATGCGGTCGAGGCATTCGTCGCGAACTTCGTCGTCGAGCCAGCAGACCTGGAAGGGGTTGTTGCCTTCGATCTTGCCTCCGGCGTCGTTGTAGATGGCTTCACCGGGCCGGGTCAGCAGGCGGGCGGCGGCGTTCTCCTCGCTCAGGATGAGATAGGAGTCGGCCTCGGTGCACTGCAGCGCGATTCGGACTCCCATCTGGCCGAGGGTGCTGCGGGCCAGCGAATAGGCCCCGTCCAGCGTCTGCGAGCCGAGCAGCGCATGGACTCCGAACGCGCGACCCTGCCGCACGATCCGGTCGAGCAGCAGCGACGCCTCCTGGGACAGCTTGTCGTCGTCGACGAACAGTTCCTGGAATTCGTCCACCACGAGCAGGATCCTGGGCATGGGGCCGTCGTGTTTCTCGCGGCACCCTCGGATGTCCTGCACTCCGAGTTCGCGGTACAGGTCGCCGCGGATCTTGAGTTCCTGGTCGATGCGCTGCAGCACGCTCAGTCCGAACTCGCGATCGCTCTCGATCGCGATGACCCTCGCGTGGGGCAGTCCGCGGTCCGCGTAGGTCTTGAACTCCACACCCTTCTTGAAGTCGACCAGGTAGAACTCGATCTCGTCGGGGCTGTACCACATCGCGAGATTCGTGATTAGCACGTGCAGCAGCGTCGACTTGCCCGATCCGGTCTTGCCCGCCACGAGTGCGTGCTGCGAGGTTCCGCGTCCGAGCACCAGTTGTTGCTGTCGGGTGGCGCCCGACTGGCCGATCGAGACCCGCAGGTCCGAAGCGGTCGACAGGCTCCACAGATCCGATTCGTCGGGCGTGATGACCGAGAAGGGGACCTCCACCCGATGGGACCGTTCGGCGGCGTGGCCGGCGGCCTGGACCAGGGTGGTCAGCAGCGCGTCCTCCGGGGGCGCTTCGAGCGACAGCGGCAGATCCTGGAGCGAAGGCTCGGCGTTGACCAGGTGCTCCTTCTCGAATCGCAGCACGGTACTGGCGTGGACCAGGTCCTCCCGGTGGATGTCGCGGGGGAAGCTCTGACGGGTATCGCAGGCCATCAATGTGTAGACCCCGCAGCGGGCTCCCGTCTGGGCGATGCTGGTCAGTCGCTGCCCGGCGTTCTCGGTCAGGTTCGCGGGGAGATCCGCCATCACCAGGAAGTGGTAGGGCTCGGCGATCTCGCCGGCGGCGGTGTTGTACTCGTCGATGGTTTCGTATTCGTTGCGGAGATAGGTCTGGATGACATTCTCCATGTGTTCGGTGAGATCGTTGAGCTGCTGCTCGATGTGGCGGGGATCGGTCCAGATCTTCTCGATCATCGGCAGTTCGTCATGGTCCGCGAGGTGCATGAAGCCCGCGAAGCTCTGCCCCAGTCCCACGGGATCGATCACCGTGAACCGCGCCTTTCCGGGGGGCAGCGACATCAGCAGGCGAAGCATGGTGTTCTGCAGGGTGGCGATGGCATCGTCCCGCCCCTGTTCCCCGTATTCGATGAAGAGCGAGGCGGCGCGGGGGAGATCGAGCATCGCGGGCAGTTCGATGGTGGCCGGGAGCGGGCAGTTCAGTGCTTCGCTGGTCGGAAGGGGGCCGAACATCGTCTCGAGCTCGATCCGAAAGACTCCGTAGGGCACCAGACCGTTGAACCCGGTGCCCGGTGTCCACGCTGCCCATGACGGGTCCTCCCAGGGGGCGGCTCCGCAGGCTTCGAAGTCGGAGCGAATCCGGTCGTAGCTGCTGCGAAGGGACGCCATGCCGCTGGACCATTCGTCGCACAGGGTCTGCATCGCCTCGTCCCGCTCGCGTCGGGCCGACCTGGTTGCGTCCTCCCAGGAGGATTCCAGTTGCTGCCGCAGGCGTGCATCCTCGTCCGCGATGCCGGCCCGCTCGGTGGCGTCGTGTTCCTCCTCCTCGCGATGCTTCTCGGCGTGCCGCTCCTCGATGCGTTTCAGGAGGCTCTGGTAGTTCTCATCCAGCTTCTCGTGCCGCCGGTCGCGTCGTGGGGACACCTGTTCGATCTTGGGTGCGAAGTTCTCGCGGGCCTCGCGGATCTCGCGGTCCCGACGGTCGCGGTGCGAGTCCTCCTCGGTCCGGCACTGCTCCTCCCCGCGGTTTCGAATCGCGAGAATCGAGTGTTCGACCTGTCGGATCTCATCGGCGAACCGCCGGCTCAGGTGGGAATACGAACGTGTGGCGACGCGTCGCAGGAGCAGGAGTGCACCGGTGCCCAGCACGAGTCCGGCGGCGAGGAACCACATGCTGGAGATCGCCCGGTCGGCGACGGCGGTCGCGGTGTCCAGGGACAGGACGGAGAAGCTCACCCCCCAGCCGACCAGACCGATCAGGATGCACAGCACGATCGGCACCGCGCCGATGAAGAAGCGGGGGAGGATCAGCCGGTGGAGTTCGTCGAGGACCGACTCCGCCTCGTCCATCTCGGTACGGAGCGTCTGCAGGGCCGCGTCGGGATCCGGATCGACCTCGGAGTCCAGTGGATGTTCGGACGGTCTGGTTACCGGTTGCTTGCAGCGCAGACGGAAGGCTTCGGATCGTTCGAGCAGGGATGCGACCCGTTCTTCCGCGCGTTCGAGTTCCTTGTTGGTGAGCTGCAGCCGCTTCTGGGGTTCGCTGCCCACGGCTTCGAAGACGCTTTCCGCGAGCCATTCCTGTTCCTGGAGACCGGCGCGGGCCTCCTTGCGCATGCGAAGGGCCTCCGCCTCGATCTCCTCCTTGCGGTCCTCGTACTGTCGGGCGGCGTGGTCGATTCGCTCGGTCCGCTGGGCGTCGATCGAGGCCACGGCGACCTCGTGCTGGCGGACGTGCTCCTCCAGCCGGGATGCGGTCTGAACGGCCAGCTCCTCCCGCTGTGTTTCCCGCTGCCGGTCCGCCCCGGCGGTGCTCCGCTGGAAGGTCTTCAGGACCTCCTCCTCCGTCGTCGCGGACCGCTCGATCAGTGAACGCAGCGATGCCACGAGTTCGGCCAGTCGGTGTGGATATCGTTCGTCCTGCATGCGGAAGTCAGCCTCTGGGGGATTCGGCTCGAGTATAGAGTTCCGGCCGGTTCATTCACAGTCCCGCTGGGCCCGGCAGATCACCTCGTGCATGGCGTCCATCGCCTCGCTCGCGCGGGTGACGGCCCGCTCGAGCTGCTCGAGGTATTCGACCTGGAGTCGCCGGCTGACGGGATCGTTCCATTCCTCGGCGGTCCGGTCCCATCGTGCGATCAGGTCACGTGTCTCCTTCTGGAGCTTCGACCTCGTCGAGGGGAGGCTCATGCACATCTCCTTCCGCAGGGTTGGATCGTCGTCGACGCGGAGTCGCTTCGAGGGGGTGTTCGGGTTCGGGCAGCTTCGGCGGGGGGCTCGATGCGTACGCCTCGAGGTGTTCGACCAGCTTGGCCAGCCAGGTGGCGGCGCGGTTGAGATCCCCCTCGACGGCCCGGTCGAGCTGATTGAGGTGGCCCTTGAAGATCATGCCCTCCCGATCGAGTTCGTGCGACCATCGCTTGATCGCCCGCAGCTTCTCCTCGCATTCCTCGAGGTTCGCCTTGGCCTTGCGCAGTGCGCGCTGCTGGTCCACGAACGTCGTGGGGTGGGCGTCGGGCCGGCTGATCTTGGCCCGCTCCAGATCGCTTCTGGCGTTCGCCAGGAGCTGCCGGCACTTCTTCTGTCGCATCGACCAGTGGTGGTGCTGGGTCTCGTCGATCCACCGCTGGACGCGCAGCACGTCGGTGTGGGCTTCGGAGATGGTGGTGCGGGCCGAATCGATGTAGGTCTTCAGCCGGGCCCTGAAGTCCGCGATGGTGTTGATGGACTTGACGTTCGCCCGGTCGGCCATGCATGGAATCCTGGGTACGCGGTGGGTGATCAGCGCTGCTGGAGGTAGTCCTCGGCCCGCTGGGCCTTGCGGAGCAGGAACGGGATGTGCTCCTTGGTGGCGACCTGGAACCGGGCCAGGACCCGCATCGCCTGCTCAAACTCGTCCATGAACTTGCGGTGCTCCTGGTCCTTCCAGGTCTGTCCCAACGTGTGGCACCGGGTGTTGATCACGTTCATCTGGGTGTTCAGTTCCTCGGTGAACCGCTTCAGATCGGTTGCGAACTTCCGCAATTCGTTTGGGTCGACAATTGCCTTGGCCATGGGGGCTGCTCCTTGAACCGCACGATTCAATGATAGTCACCGGGATGGCGAGTTGGCAGTTTCCTGCTCTTCGGCAGCGGGATCCGCGGGTGGGGTCGGCTGGGGGCGGAACAGGCGGCGGTACTCACCCCTGATTTCTCCGACCACTTCCCCCCGGACGGTCACGTACTTGGCAGCGGCGATCTCGAGGTCGCCCATGATGACCGCGCCGGGCAGAATGGTGAGTTCCTTGCCGAGGAAGGCCACGTTGCCGCGGAAGATGCCGTCGAGCACCGCATCGGCGGAGGAGACGGCGATGTCGGCGTCCGCGCCTCCCAGTACCTGAGCCGAATCGACGGCGCGGAAGTAGGTGGGGGTGGTGGGGGTGGAGTCGGTGACCAGGGCGACGCCCGTACCCTGCACAAGGGTGTAGCCGGCGTCGAGGGCGGTGCGTTCGAACGTGCTGACCGCGGACCATGCGCTCAGCATCGGCCAGACCGTGAAAAGCACGACCACGCCCACGATGGCGGCCATGACCAGGCAGCCGGAACGATTGCTGCTGCCGTCGGATTGCGGTGGGTTGGGTCGGGTCACGGGACTTGCGTCTTCCTGGAGCTGGCTCCACGCCGGCGGGTTCGCACCAGCCACTGGTTGCACGCGTAGAGCAGGATCACGATCGCGGGGATGGCCAGCCACCCCCAGAAGTTCCAGGCGGCCGGGACCGCCTCGCCGGCGATCAGCGTCGCCGACAGTCGACCCGTATCATCGCCGAGTTGGACCGAGACGTCGACCTGCCATCGTCCGCCCGCGGGCAGGTCCAGCAGGGCGGCGTAGAGCAGTTTGTTCGTCGCCTGCTCCCGGGTGGCCTCGACGAGCATGGTGGTGGACTGGCCGTCCAGCGGTCGCAGCATGAGATTCACGTCGGCATCCAGTACGGCTTCATCCGATTGCGGTCGCTGCAGCAGGACCGACAGGTCGATCGGGCCGGCCCGAAACGGTGTCGGGGACGAGAAGAGGGTGATGGTCCAGGGACCCTCGCCGCCGGATGCCCGCACGACCCCTCCGTCGCCCATGGCCCGGGGTGCGCCGGGCAGCAGCAGCATCAGCAGCAGCAAGGCCAGGAATAGGAGGGGTGTCGTTCGCATGTCAGGGGAGAAGCGTGCCCCGCATCTGCATGGGTTGGAAGATGATCCAGATGCCGAGCACGAACAGGCCGATCCCGATGAGACACCACGGAAGCACGACGGCCAGTTCCCGCCTGGCGCCCCGTACGAACTGGCGGGCGATGCGGTATTGGATGAAGAGGCTGAGCAGCAGTCCGAGGTCCAGCAGCAGGATCTCCAGCGGAAGCAGCCAGGAGGGCATGGGGCCACAGCAGGACATGGCCCAGATCGGCTCGCCGAACACGGTGGTGCCGAGGTCCTCGAACACCCGCTGGAAGGCAGGGACGATCGTGCCCCAGCTGGTCACGAAGTGGAACAGCATGTGGACCAGCCACATCGCGAAGCCCAGAGGGGCGAAGCCGAGGGTCATGCGCACCACGATGGTCCGGAAGTCGACGGTCCGTCCCGTGACCGCTCGGCTGCAGAGTCCCGCCAGGGGAAGCAGTGCGAGGGGGGCGACGACCGCAATGGCAAGGAAGCACCACGTCGCGATCCAGAAGATTGAATCATGCTGCAGCGACGAGGCCCATGCGACCTGCCGATCGAGGACGGGCCCCACCATGCCGATTGCATTGGCGAACGCTCCGAACACGAGGACCGCCACCAGCGCGCCGAGGTCCCAGCGCTTCGAGAGCCGTCCGACGGACGAGCGAACGGGATCCATGATGAGGTCCCGGCCCGGCGGGGTGGCGAGAATTCCGATGTTGTCGTTGGGACATGCCCTGACGCAGTCGAGACAGAACGTGCAGTCCATGTTTCCGATCTTGCGGGGTTGGAACAGGTCGAGTTCGCATCCGCGAAGCGACGGGTCACCCGGCCGGCCGGAGATGCAGTCGTGCGTGCTGCACGACGAACAGGTGGATTCGTTCCGCACCCGCACCTCGTGGGGCGAGGCCGTCGATTGCACGAAGTGGAACTGTCCGATGGGACAGATGTACTTGCAGAAGCTCGCTCCGCGGAAGAACGAATCCACCACCGTCGCGGCCAGGAAGTAGGCGATGATGACCCAGGCGGTCAACCAGGGGCTGTCCCAGAGTCCGAGGACCTCGTAGGTCCAGAGGAAGAGGATCAGCAGGGCGACGGCAATCCATTTCGATCGCAGCCACCGTGGCCACGGTCGCGTGGGCTTGAAGATGCGCTTGCCCAGTTCCCGCGGAAGCATGAAGGGGCAGCCGGCGCAGAAGATGTTTCCCGCCAGCAGGAGTCCCAGCACCACGATGCCACGCCAGTGGGTCCAGGGCAGGACGCCGGCCAGATTCATCGGGCTCAGGTCCGGGCCCAGCAGGCCGTCCAGCACCACGGCCACGGCCAGCAGCAGGAGGATCCACTGGATCGTCCTGCGAAATGCCAGCGAGGAGAGCACGGGCCCCAATCCTCGGATCCGGAGCAGATCCCGTTCCTCCCTTGACGCCGTCGGAACCGGCGGCGGGGACTCGAGCAGCGGCAGGGCCACGCTTCGGAACACGGCATCGGGCACCGGGGGAAGGGGCGGCCCCCCGATCGCGGCGAGTCTGTATTCCTCGGGCGCGACCAGTCTGGGGTGCAGGAGCGAACGCAGGATCACGGCCACGGGAAAGAGGAAGATGATCGATCCCGGAACCCACATGATCGCGCCGGCGACCGACTGGTCCTCCAACGCGGTCATCGAGACGATGCGGGGCGCGGTCCGGTACGTCTCGTAGATGGGGGTCTCGTAGAAGGAGAAGAAGGCCGAGAACACGGTGTTCTGGATGTCGGCCAGCAGCAGGTACGGAATCATCGCCCAGCGCGGCCACGGGCTCCGGCTCGGCCAGGGTTCGATCACCGGCCACCAGAACAGAAGGGCCGTGCCCAGGAAGAGCACGTGCTCGATCTTGTGCCACGTGGGATCCTGCAGGGCGAGTTCGTACAGGACGGGGACATGCCATGCCCAGGTGGCCACGGTGAAGGCGGTCAGTGCAAAGACCGGATGGGTGAGGCCGTGGAAGATACGCCGCAGAGCGGGCCAGGCGATGAAGGGGCCGATCCAGTGCCTGCGCACGGCCCTGGGAAGTCCCATCAGCAGCGGCATGCCCGGCAGGCCCAGCAGCAGCAGCGGCGGGGCGACCATCATGATCAGGATGTGCTGCGTCATGTGGACCGACAGCAGCAGGTTGCCGAGCGTGTCCAGGGGGGAGGCGAGGGCCAGCCAGAGCGTCGCCAGGCCGAGTTGGAAGCTGGCCAGCCGACGTCGGGTGAACCGCTCCGGCATCCGATTCCGCATGAATCGCCAGCCGGTGAGGTAGACCCAGCCGGTCAGCAGCAGGGGGAACCACAGCAGCGGGTCGAGATTCCACGACGAGAAGATGGCCTGGACGAATGGGTCCATGCCGTCATGGTACGGGGTCAGCCCTGCTAAGGGGTGCGATCAGAAATCAACGGGGGGGTCCGGATCCGTGGTGGCCCGCGGGGTGTTGGACTCCCGTGCGATGGGCTCGTGCTCCCAGTCCGGGTGCATGGTCATCAGGAACGCGGTCACGGCCGTCACCTCCTGGGGACTGAGGTGCATTCCGTAGGCCGGCATGTTGCCGCCTCCCTGGACCACCTGTCGGATCAGTTCATCGCGGGTCAGGCGGGTTGCAACGTCGTCGAGTTCGGGGCCGCGCCGTCCGCCCCGGCCATCGAGCGAGTGGCAGTTGCGGCACTGCTTGTTCTGGATGACCATCGCGCCCTGCAGTTCCAGCGGCGACCGGTTCTTCACGTACTCCACCGGGGTCGGGATGCCGCTCCAGGCGTTCATGATGGGCGACCACGGGGCCACGTAGGCGAGATAGCTGAGCACTCCGAGCGTCATGAGGATGAAGAGCACGGTGATCGTCGAGAAGGGCCTTCGCCGCCAATGCTTCTCCCCGTCTCCACTGATGAAGGGCAGCAGGATCAGGACCGCGGCGGCGAGGACCGGGAATCCGATGATCAGGAAGGTCTCCATGTACGGCGGCAGCAGTGCGAGAGCGGCGAACACGCTCATGAACCAGAAGTCCGGTTGCGGTGACGTGTGGATCAGCGTCGGGTCGGGCTCGCCGTTGGGTCCGGCCGGGCCGAAGAAGGCCGCGCCGAAGAAGACGAGGAAGATGACGATGCTGCACGCGATCATGTCGCGTCCCGCGGCATTGGGGAAGAATGGCATGCCGCGCTTGTGCACTTCGCGTTCGTACTTCTCGCGGTAGGTCTTCTTGTCGACCAGGTAGCCGGGCGTCGGCTCCTCGTTGATGCCGCACTTGATCACCAGCAGGAGGTGCGCGCCGATCAGGAGGAACAGGGTGCCCGGGAGCACGAAGACATGCAGGGCGAAGAACCGCGACAGCGCCTCGCCTCCGATGATGGGGCCACCCAGCACGAAGTAGACCAGTTCGGGGCCGATGAACGGAACGCGTCCGGCCATGGCCATGCCCACGCCCAGTCCCCAGTAGGCGTCCTGGTCCCAGCGCAGCACCTGTCCGGTGAATCCCATTCCCAGCGTGCAGACGAACAGCAGCACGCCGACGATCCACGTGAGTTCGCGTGGGTACTTGAACGCTCCGTAGAAGAACACCTGCAGCATGTGGATCGTCATGGAGGCGATCATCAGATGCGAACCCCAGACGTGCATGCCGCGGAGGAACCATCCCATCTGGTGGCTGTAGTTCAGGTATTCGAGGCTTGCGTAGGCCTCGTCCGCCGAGGGGACGTACACCAGGGAGAGGCAGATGCCCGTCACGATCTGGAGCATGAAGCAGGTTAGGGTCACGCTGCCGAACACGTACCACCACTTGGCCGAGCGCGGCACGGTGTGCGTCATCGCCGGCCCCAGGACCTCTTCGAGTCGGAGTCGCTCTTCGAACCAGTTGAGAATCGGATTCTTCATGGGTTCATTCCATCGTGCGGATGGATCAGGTTGGCTCCTGGAGGGTGGGGAGACGGCCGGCGAGGATGCGCAGCTTGCCCTTGGCGGCCGCATCCTGGTCGACCTCGTACGTGTAGAGTCCGCGGGGGGGTGGGCCCGCGGCGTGGGAGCCGTCGGCGTAGTACACGCCCCCGTGGCAGGGGCACATGAACAGATTCGATTCGGGGAACCATCGGACCGGGCAGCCCAGGTGGGTGCAGTTGATGGCGAACACGGTGAACGTGCCGTTCTCCTCCCGGCGCACCCAGCAGGGGATGTCGGCGGTGTAGCCGTCCCATGTCACGTCGAACTTGGCGGGGTTGCGGAACTGGGCCAGTCGTGTCTGACCCTTGGGGTAGGAATCGACTTCGCCGGGCACCAGTTCGACCCACGCCTGCCAGGCATTCCGCTTGAAGGACGCGAACACGTAGCCGATGATCGGAAGGGTGACCAGGAATCCGACCGTGGCCATCATTCCGGCCCCGAGCCAGAACAGCAGCCCGCGGCGGGACGGTTCCGGTCCGTCTCCTTCTCCGAGCATGCGGAGGTCGGGGGCTTCCTTGTAGTCGAAGTTCTCGGGCATCGGTCAGTCCGTGTCTCGGGGGTCGGTC
The DNA here is from genome assembly GCA_002295885.1 of Phycisphaerales bacterium UBA854. Lineage (GTDB taxonomy): Bacteria > Planctomycetota > Phycisphaerae > Phycisphaerales > SM1A02 > UBA854. The sequence goes on along the minus strand of DBGM01000043.1, from coordinate 7,333 downwards.
AGTGAGGGGAAGGGGGCACCGGGGAACTCCACACGGTGCGAGGTCAGGAAGGCGACGAGGTCGGAGATCTTCTGGTCGTCGAGCGGAGCGAGCCCGGCCCGGTGGCGATGCTCGATGCCGTTGATGGTTCCGTTCCAGTCGGGCATGCCCAGATCCAGGCGTCCGCAGATGATGGCCGACCGGAGCGCCTGGTCGCTGGTCATCGCGAGGAAGGAAGAGTCGACGACCGAACCGGCGACGGCACCGCCACCGCCGTCGGGTCCGTGGCAGGCGCTGCAGTACGTGGTGAAGAGCCCGCGTCCGCGCTCGACGCTGCCGACCGTCGTGCTGATCAGGGAGGGGGGAGTCAGGGAGGATGAATCCGCCATCGGTCCCCAGGCCCTTCGGATGCCGTCGAGGACCTCGTGCACCTGGGTGTCGGTCAGCCCGCCACCGTTGGCGATGGAGAATGCGGGCATCAGCGTGTGTGTCACACCGTCGTTCGTGATCTTCAGGAGGTACTCGTCGGATGCGAGGGCGAGGTACAGCGGGTCGTTGAGCGGGCGGGCCGCACCGAGCTGGCCGTTTGCCCCGTGGCAGCCCGAACAGTTGTTGCGGTAGAGGGTGTTGAACGAGTGGACATCGGCGGGAATCACCGGCTCCTCCTCGCGGGTGGGCTTGCCGGGCATCCAGTCGCAGGCGCCGGTGGACAGCAGCAGCAGCACGCTGGCGGCTCGAAGGGGGAAGCGAATCATCCGTCGCCTCCCATCTCCCGGATTCCGGGCGATTCCATGCCGGTCCGCTCGAGCATCGACCAGTTCTGCATGGTTCCGATCCGTTCGCTGCGCGAGACCACGAACCAGCACGCGAGACCGAATGCAACCTGCGATCCGATGAACCACCACCAGTTGATCTGCTGGTTGAGCAGCGGATTGATGATGTCCAGGGATGCCCACGCCAGTCCGGTCCAGATGAGAGGGACCGCGACCGCGGCGAAGCCCAGTCGGAACCGGGGAATCATGGGAAGGATCACGCCGTAGAGCAGTCCGATCATGAGCGACATGCAGGCGTGAATCACCAGACCGAGGACGAATGCGGCGGTATGCCACTGGGCGAGCTGGGTGGCGTTCTCGTGCGCGAAGTCCGGCAGCACCGTGGCTCCCAGGATGTTGACCGGATACCAGATGCTTGACTGATCGACCCATCCCCAGACGCCGGCCACGATCGCCATGGCGATGCCACCGGCGATTCCTCCCTTGACGCCGGCCCCGTAGGGATGGATCTCCAGGGGGATCCGGGCGCGGTGCGGGCTCTCGGCAGTCATGAGATGGGCGACGCCGCCCGGGCTCACCTCGATCGTGGGGCGTCGGCCGTCGATGGGGAGGCATTCCTTCCGGTTGTCGGGCAGGACCTCGTGCCACCATCGGATGGCTCCGACGATGCCGAGGACGAATCCCACGATGCTCACGGCCCAGTTCGTCACGATGCCTGCGAAGATCAGCGTCACCCCGAAGGCGCAGACGAACGGCGCCGAGGTGGGGGCGGGCAGTTCGATGCCTTCGCGGTTCGGATTCGTTCGGTCTTCGGAGGTCATGGTGTGGGGAAAGTCAGTGTCCGATGATGTAGACGATGGTGAAGACGACGATCCAGATGCCGTCGACGAAGTGCCAGTACCAGGAGAGCAGCTCGACCTTCTCGGTGTGCCGCTGGTGCATCTTCCCAAGGCAGGTCAGCACGAAGACCAGCGAGAGTAGGAAGAGCCCGATGGTGACGTGGGCCGCATGGAAGCCGACCACGGTGTAGAAGCCGGAGCCGAACAGGTTGGTGCGGATCGTGAAGCCCTGCTCGGCGATCAATCCGTACCACTCGAAGCCGGTTCCCACCAGGAACTCGAGGCCGAACAGGATGGTCAGCAGCCACCACACGGCGAAGGCCTTGATGTTGCCGCGGGCCAGCTGCCGAACCGCAAGCGTGATCCAGATCGAGCTGGTGAGCAGAAAGATCGAGTTGAACACGACCTTCAGGGGGGCGACGGAGACGTCGAGCATCTCGGCCGGGGTGGGGGTGCCCACCGGGTCCTTGCCGATGTAGAACAGGTACACGGCCAGCAGCGTGCCGAAGAAGGTGATCTCCGAGGCGATCAGGCACAGCATGCCGCACTTGCCGGAGTTCAGTGTCTGCGGCAGGGCGTCGGGAGGGGTCGGAGCGCCCACGGGTTGTGCATTGAGGGTGCTCATGGACTACTCGTACTTCCAATCGGGGTCGTCGGGATGCTTGATGTCCCAGAGCGGGCGGCGGCTGTAGACCTCGGGTATCTCCTCGAAGTTGTAGTCCGGCGGCGGGGAGGCGGTGGACCATTCGAGCGTCCAGGCGTCCCAGGGGTCCGCTCCGGCCTCACGGCCCTTGCGCAGCGAATGGATCACGTTCCAGACGAAGAAGGCGACTCCGGCGATCTGCACCAGGACCCCGATGGAGGACAGCAGGTTCCAGAGGTCCCAGCCGCGGTCCGCGTGGTAGGTGTAGATGCGTCGCGGCATGCCCAGCATGCCCGACACGTGCATGGGGCCGAACGTCAGGTTGAAGCCCAGGAAGAGCAGCCAGAACTGCCACTTGCCAAGCGCCTCGTTCATCATCCGCCCCGTCACCTTCGGGAACCAGTAGTAGATGGCCGCGAAGATCGAAAACACCAGTCCGCCAAACAGGACGTAGTGGAAGTGGCCGACCACGAAGTAGGAGTCGCTGACCTGCCAGTCGAACGGAACCACGGAGAGCATGATGCCGGTGAGTCCTCCGATGAGGAAGAGGGCGAGGAACCCCGTCGAGAACAGCATCGGGGTGTCGAACCGGATCTTGCCGCCGACCATGGTGCCCACCCAGTTGAACATCTTGATCCCGGTGGGGATGGCGATCAGCATCGTCGAGCCCATGAAGATGGTGTTGACCATCGGGCTGAGTCCCAGGGCGAAAAGGTGGTGGACCCAGACTCCGAGGCTGATGAAGCCGATGGACACCGTCGCTGCCACCATCAGCGGATATCCGAATATGACCTTGCGGCAGAAGACGGGGATGATCTCCGATACGTAGGCGAAGGCGGGCAGGATGAGGATGTAGACCTCGGGGTGGCCGAAGAACCAGAACAGGTTCTGCCACAGGATGGCCGACCCGCCGCCCTGCACATCGAAGAAGTGGGCACCCAACAGGCGGTCGAACAGCAGCATGACCTGCGCCGCCGCCAGCGGGGGCATCGCGATCATGATCAGGACCGCATCGATCAGCATCAGCCAGACCAGCAGCGGCATCTTCATCAACGTCATGCCGCGGCAGCGCATGGTCAGGATGGTCGTGATGAGATTGATTCCGGTCGCGATGGATCCGAAGCTGCTGACCAGGAGGCCGAGGATCCAGTAGTCGGTGCTGTGCCCGCGCGAGTAGGTGCGTTCCGTGAGCGGCGCGTAGGCGAACCAGCCGACGTCCGGGGCGGATCCCATTCCGTAGAGCCCCTGGGCGCCGAAGTAGCTGAAGTACAGCAGCAGGCCTCCGAAGAAGAACAACCAGAAGCCGAAGGCGTTCAGTCGGGGGAAGGCGAGGTCGCGGGCTCCAATCTGCAGGGGCACGAAGTAGTTCGCGACGCCGAGGAGGATCGGCATGCCGACCAGGAAGACCATCGTCGTCCCGTGCATGGTGAACAGGCGGTTGAAGTCGCTGGGGGACAGTAGCGTGCTGCCGGGCACGGCAAGCTGCCATCGCATCATGGTGGCTTCGAGTCCGCCGATCAGAAAGAAGATCAGGCCGGTCGTCACGTACATCACACCCAGCTTCTTGTGGTCGGCGGTCGCGATCCACTCGTGCATCCGGCCCAGGAAGGTGGGCTTGATGCGGGTCGGATTGCCGGGATGATCGAGGGTGGTCATGGCTACTTCAGGGTCAGGAGGTACTTGACGATCTCATCGACACCGTTCTGATCGAGCTTCATGGAGGGCATGCGGCAGCCCGGCTTGAGGATCTGGGGGTCGTCGACCCACGAGTGGAGGTTTGCGGGAGTGTTGCGGGCCACGCCCGCTCCGATCACGCTGCGACTCATCAGGTGGGTCAGGTCGGGGGCGAAGGAGCCGTTGGCGACGGTTCCGCGAATGGTGTGGCAGTTGATGCAGGCGGTCCGGAGGAAGAGATCCCTCCCGGTGGCGACCGACATGTCGTGCACTGCGTCCTTCTGCTGGTGGGCGACCCAGGCTTCGAAGTCCTCTTCGGGGTGCACCACGACCGTGATCAGCATGTTCGCATGCTGGGTGCCGCAGTATTCGGCGCACTGGCCCACGTAGGTCCCCGGCATCGTCGGCTCGAGCCACAGATGGTTGATGTGGTTGGGCACCACATCCTTCTTGCCGCCCAGCTGGGGGACCCAGAAGCTGTGGATGACGTCATTGGACTCGAGGGTGAGGTAGATCGAGACGCGTTCGCCGTTGCGGGTCAGGGGCACATGGAGTTCGTTGGCGGTGATGAAGCCGTACTCGGGATAGTCGAACTCCCACCACCACTGGTGTCCGACCACGGTGATCTCCAGGGACCCCTCCGGCGGCGTCGACTTGTCGATTTCAAAGATCGTGCGGGCCGAGACGAGAAACAGCACGAACACGATGAGGGTGGGGACCACCGTCCAGGCCAGTTCGATGGGATTGCTGCCGTAGACCTGGGGGGCTTCGGTCCGGTCGTCCTTGCTGCGGCGATACTTCACGATGCACCAGATGATCAGGGCTTCCATGATCAGGAAGATCCCGGCGCAGATCGCCCAGACCAGCCAGGAGAGGTCCAGGATCAGTTCGGCGGGGACCGAGCGGGGGGCGAACATCGTGGGCGAGGGGGCGGTGCCGCTGTCGCACACCGGGGCGGTCGCCAGGGCATCGGTCGTGGTCAGGGCTGCCAGGATCGCGGGCAGCATGCACCGCGTCAGTGCATTTCGAATTGCCGCCGTACCTCGGCGATGCATTGGCCGTCTCCCCAGCGGCGCCGGGCCTTCCGATGCCGCTGGGATGGAGTGTAGAGGGACGATGAGGTGGCCTGCAACCGCGTCTGCAGCGGTTTTCGGCGGGCCTTCCTGCGACTGGATCTCAACTGTTCACGGCGGTGGGTTCGACCTGCGGCCGTCCGATGCACCGGTAGACGAAGCCCATTGCGGCCATGTCCTCCGGTTCCCACATGTTGCGACCATCGAAGATCAGCGGTGACTTCATGTTGTTTCGAAGTCGCTTCAAATCCGGGGAGCGGAATTCGCTCCATTCCGTGCAGATCACCAGGGCATCCGCCTGCGAAGCGGTGTGGTACAGGTCCCGACCGAACTCCATGGGGATGTCCAGTTCCCGAACGTTGTCCATCGCCACGGGGTCGTAGCCGGTGACCGTGGCTCCGGCCTCCAGCAGGCCGCGGATGATGTCGAGGGCGGGCGCCTCCCGGATGTCGTCGGTTCTGGGCTTGAAGGCAAGGCCCCAGACGCCGATCCGAAGTCCGGAGAGGTCCGGGCCCATCGTGGACAGGATGGTGTCGAGGAACCAGCGGCGTTGTGCCTGGTTGACCTCGTGGACGGCCTCGTTGAGAACGCTGGGGCGATCGACCTTGCGGCCCATCTCGATGACGGCCAACGTGTCCTTCGGAAAGCATGAGCCGCCGTAGCCCAGACCCGCATTGAGGAACTCTCGGCCGATGCGGCGATCGGCGCACATGCCCTCGCGGACCTGGCTGATGTCCGCGCCGTACCGATCACAGAGGATCGCCATTTCGTTGATGAAGGAGATGCGGCAGGCCAGCATGGCGTTCGAGGCGTACTTGATCATCTCGGCGGAAGGGATGTCCATGAAGAGGCATGGATTCGCCTGATTGACGTAGGGGGCGTAGAGGGTCTCCAGCAGTCGCCGCCCGCGATCGTCCTCGACGCCGCAGACGACCCGATCGGGCTTCTGGAAGTCGCTGATGGCGTCGCCTTCCTTGAGGAACTCCGGATTGTCCGCGATCGAGCACGGTGTGCCGGTCCGCTCGCGAATCAGATCTCCGACCCGCTGGGTGGTGCCCACCGGAACGGTGGACTTCACCACGATCAGGGGGTGGTCGGAGGGCAGGTGCTCCTCGAGGGCCGATGCGATGTCCAGAGCGACCCGTTCCACCGCCGAGATGTCGGACGAGCCGTCGGCGCCGGTGGGCGTCCCCACGCAGATGAAGATCACCTGTGCATCGCGGTATGCATCCGCCGGTTCGCCGGTGAAGCGCAGGCGTCCCGCCTGGGCATTGCGGTTCATCAGTTCGGTCAGGCCCGGCTCGAAGATCGGGCACTCGCCGCGACGCAGTATCTCGACGCGCTTCGCATCGAGGTCCAGGCAGGTCACTTCGTTGCCGGTGTTGGCCAGGCAGGTACCGGTCACCAGTCCGACGTATCCGCTTCCGACGATTGTCACGCGCATGATCGATGCTCCTTGTCCAGAGATCCCGCCGCGGTCCCGGTGGACCGTTCGAACGCGATCAGGCGACGCTTGAGTTCCAGTGCACTGCCGCCCGGGGTGGTGCTGCCCGCGAATCCGCCGATTCCGGAGCCGGACGCCACGACGCGGTGGCAGGGGGTGAGGATCGGGACGGGATTGGCCCGCATGGCGCCGCCGGCGGCTCGGGCGGCCCGAGGATGTCCGGCCATGGCAGCCAGTTCGGAGTAGGTCCGGATCGTTCCGGGTCGGATGCGGCGGCAGGCCTGCCAGCAGGCCCGATAGAAGGGAGGGCCGGGAGGCAACGGCAGCTCGAGTTGCTGCAGCGCGGCGGTATCGCCGTCGAAGAACTCCGAGATCGCCGTGGCGATGGCCGGCAGGCACGTGGGGGACCAACTGCTCTGGGCCGGCCAGGGGCTGTCCACATGGTCGGGCCATGCCGTCGCAAGTGTGCCATCGGAGCGACGGCCCAGGAGGAAGTCGCCGATGTGCGTCGGGATTCGGCGCCAGGCCAGCATGGAAGGATTGTATCTGGTCCGCCGTCACGTGGTTTCCGCCGGGTTCCGGGGTACCATGTAGACATGACACAGGTATCCCACCCTATGAACAATCTCGACCGGATGTCCCAGAACCTGCTGCAGCTTCTCGAGCAGCAGGATCCGGACGTGGCACGACTCCTCGCCGATGAGGCGGGCCGCCAGGAGACGACGCTCGAGCTTATCGCATCGGAGAACCATGTCAGCAGTGCCGTCATGCACGCTGCCGGTTCGTGGCTTACCAACAAGTACGCCGAAGGCTATCCCGGTAAGCGCTACTACGGAGGTTGTGAGTTCCACGATCAGATCGAGGACCTCGCCCGCGATCGCGCCAAGGAGCTCTTTGGATGCGGCTTC
>DBGM01000020.1:7877-9163 GCA_002295885.1 Phycisphaerales bacterium UBA854 | reverse complement strand
TCGCAGGGATCGCCGCCGCAGGCCGGGTCGCACGAATCGTAGTTGTCACAGTCGATGTTGCACGGATCGTCGCACGGATCCGAACACAGCCCCCAGGCGTTGAGGACGGCGAGCAGATCGAGCACATTGACCGTGCAGTCGCCGGTTTCTCCGGGAGCGCAGTCGCCTGCGGGTCGAGGAGGACCGGTCTGGTTCCAGGCGCCCAGCACTGCGAGCAGGTCCGTGATGTCGGTGGCTCCGCTCTGGTCGAGATCGGTCGCGCACTCCGGCAGCGGGTCGTTGCAATCGTTGGGAGCCGCCGTGCATTCCACGAGGATGCGGCCGACATCGCCGCCACCTTCGGAGTAGCCTCCGAGCCGGACGAAGTACGCGGTGCCTGCAGTGACATCCATCTGCAGCAGCGAGGTGTAGTTCGTGCAGCTGGAATCGTCGCCGTCGTCGTTGCAGGCCAGCATGACCCCGCCGTCGTTGCACGGGGCGTCGTAGACGGCGATGCGTGTGTCCCAGTACGTGCCGCCGCAGGTCGTCAGCAGCAGCGTCCCGGTGCACGTCGCCTGGTACTTGTACCAGATGTCGTTGTAGACGGACGGGTTGCCGAAATTCGGGCACTCGGTGAAGTCGTCGAAGGGAGCGCCGCTGGTGGCAAGCGTGGTGTCGAAGATCGTGACACCGTCGGCCAGGGCCAGGTAGGCGTCGCATTCGTCGTTGGCGGGAGCGGCACAGGATGCCGGATCGCAGTTGCAGACGTCGTAGTCCGGGCAGTCGACGTTGCAGGGGTCGTAGCAGTCGCTTTCGGGATCGCACGGATCTCCGCCGCAGAAGGGATCGCACGGATCGCCGCCGCAGTCCGGATCGCACTCCGGCGTGCCGCCGCAGGCGGGATCGCACGGATCGGCATCGCACTCGCAGGGGTCGCCGAAGCCGCATTCGCAGGGGTCGGCGCCCGGGCACAGGCAGGGATCGTATTCGGGGCATTCACCGCTGCAGTAGGGGTCGTACTCGTCGCAGAGCGGATTGCAGGTCAGCGGCCCGCCGAAGCAGTAGCAGTCGTCGTAGTCCGGGCATTCCGGATACTGGCAGTAGGTGCATTCGCATTCGTCGTAGCACTCGCTCGACGGATCCGAACACGGATCCGGATTGCAATCGTAGCTGCAGGGATCACCGCCGCAGTCCGGATCGCAGGGATCACCGCCGCAGGCCGGATCACAGGGGTCGCCGCCGCATTCCAGATAGCAGGGATCGCCGCCGCAGAATGGATCGCAGGGATCACCGCCACAGAACGGGTC
>DBGM01000020.1:0-7513 GCA_002295885.1 Phycisphaerales bacterium UBA854 | reverse complement strand
TCGCCGCCGCAGGCCGGATCGCACGGATCACCGCCGCAGGCGGGATCGCACGGATCGCCGCCGCAGGCAGGGTCGCAGGGGTCTCCGATGCACTCGCACTCGTCGTAGTCGGGGCAGGCCGGATTGCAGGGATCCGGACACGGGTCTCCCTGGGCGAGTGTGGTGCTCGCGCAGGCGAGGCAGGCCACAAGCACGATGAACAGATGCGATACCGATGAGCGTAGTGTGATCAAGACGACTTCTCCCCAAGTCTCAGATATCCGCCCCTAGTGTCCTAGACCCGTCAGAAGACATCAAGAATCAAACAACGAGATCGGGAAATCATCGTTTTTGGGCCCGTTGCAGGGCGTCCTACGGGGTCGGGGTGGGGGGGATCGGGGTTCGCATGGGGATGTTTTTCATGCCCCGTCGGTCCATGGTCCATTTGCTGGCATCCATCAGGGTCTGGGATTCGGTCTCACTGCGGCCCGCCCCCAGCAGGGTGAAGCATACGACGCCGGTGCGGCGTCCGATGCGCAGATCCTCCGGCGGGTCGTAGGGGTTGCGTGGATTCGCATCCGAGTTGTCCAGCGTGAATCGGCTGGTCAGGGTGGTGCCCGCCGGCAGCGATTGGACGTTCCTGAACACGAAGGGGCGGCGGTAGTGGGCGTCCCACTCGGGGATGTCCATGAGCACGCGTTCCTCACCACTGGGGAGTTCGGCCGTCAGTCGCATGGATCTGCATTCGTTGCGTCCGCGAGGCAGGACGGCGACGACATCGAAATCCTCCGGCAGCACGAAACGGTCCTCCTCCGTGTAGTCCGCCTGTCCGGCGTCGAGCCTCACGCGATTGAGTCCCGTGACCACGGGGATCACGCTGCGGGAGCCGCTCGGATCCGCGGGTACGAGTTGCACCGCATCGCGGAGCGGAAGTTCGCGTCCCACCGGTCGGTACTTCAGTTCGACCACCAGATCGCTGGCGGGAGGAATCGTCCAGTGAAATCCATCGGGCAGCATCATGCGCGACAGTCCGACGCCGAGCGCACCGAACGACCCCGAGATGTCCTGGTCGAGATCACCGTCCCGTTCGTAGCCGACGCGCGGGTCGTAGTCGTCGCGATTTCGGCCCCGACAGCGGTCGTCGGCCAGCAGGGTGACGGTGTGGATCGCAGCGGGGGCCGCGGTGCTCCAGCCGACGCCCTGCACATGCATGGGCTCGTCGTTCTCGAGGGGCATGACGAAGGTCCAGGTGTCCTGATGGTGCCGGTGCTCGTTCTCGATCGTTTCCGCGGGAATCGAGAACGGTTCCTTCAGGGGGACCGTGACGGTTCCGGGCGGAAGCGCCTTGGGTTCGGGTGGGGTGATGGTGGTCGGAGGCTCCGCGGCGTTCCCGACCGGTGCCCCCGCTTCGAGCCACGAGATGAGACGGGTACGTTCCGCCTCCGGCATGCTCCGGTCATCGTGGACCGGAAGTCCGCCGTCGCCCGGCAGCCAGGGGGGCATCAACTGCCGTCGCAGAATCTCGGCGACGAATCGCCGTCGTCGGGAGAGGTCGTCGTGGCAAAGCAGCGGAAACGGAGCCGCACCGGTGTCCTGATGGCAGTCGGCGCAGTGGGTGGCCACGATGGGAGCGATGGTGCTCCAGGTGTCGGGCTCGGCGGTCGGATTCGCAAGCAGGCAGCAGAGCAGGGTGAGCATCAGTTGCGCTCGATGAAGCAGCCGAAGGGCGTGCGACGGGAAGGAACGACGGCTTCCTCCGCCGCGGCGCTGCGGATCGCATCACGAAGATGATGCTCCGTGACGTTCACGCGACGGTTGCCCACCGATCCGTACAGGTTGTTCACGCTTCCCTGGTACAGCACCGTGTGGCCGCCGTTCTCGTCGATACGGAGGACGAACGCCTCGGGGGTGACGGTGGCTCCGAGCAACTTCACCAGCGTGTGTGAACGATCGACGATCACCGGCATCGACAGCTTGTACCGGCTGGCGTGGTCCCGGGTTCGCTCGTCGGGCAGGTCCGTCCGGGCGTGGACGAGGTAGAAGCGTCCGCCGGCTTCCGTGGTCTCTATGCTCGCCCGCTCGATATCGGGCGCCATCGCGTTGGCGATCGGACAGTCGGTGCTGGAGAACACCACCACGACCAAATCGCCCGGTTCGCCCGCGAGGGGAGTGTGCTGGACACCCGAGTGGTCGGTCAGACTGGGCGATCCGCTGCAGCCGGCAAGGCCCGACAGCATCAGCACGCAGGTGAGGACATGGGCGAACCGTTGAGTGGGCATGCTGCGATCCGTTGGTCAGGGGGTGCAACTCTGGGCGTAGGCTTCGCAGTCGGCATCCCAACTCTGGCAACAATACTCGTAACCGGGGGTCGTATGGACGCAGTAGCAGACCATGGGAGGGATCATATTCTGGGCGCACGACGTGCATCCACCTCCACCTCCGCCTCCGCCGCCGCCGCCGCCGCCGCCGCCGCCACCGCCACCACCACCGTCGAAGTTGGAGGTTTCGGGCTGGCCTCGGTAGCAGCCGAGTCCCCAGGGGAATCCATCTCCGGGCAGTCCGTACTGGACGCCGAGTTCGTAGCTGATGCTGTGGTAGTGGTACCCGCGGATCTCGTCGTAGTGGCCGCTGCACGCATCCAGCGGGTTCGGGGACAGTGCGGCAAGGACGCCGTCGTCCTCCCACGGGCCGTAGATCGGATAGCCGTCGAATCCGTATCCCACGATGGGGGAGTGTTGCGTGGAATCATCTCCGTCGATCGGGGAGTACTGGTGGTAGTGGTAGCGACCGTCCGGCGATGGGTGCCCGTTGTAGTCATCCATGCAGATGTTGCCGGGCGCTTCCATGGTTCCGCCGTCATAGGGGTTGTAGATCGCGACACCGTTGGAGTACACCGCCACCGGGCCCAGTTGATTCAGCACCACAACGGAGGGCGTGTCGGTCGGTGTGGGGACGATCGGGATTCGCCAGGTGTCGTTCTGGTTCGAGGGTGTGTTGGGATTGAAACAGCCGGTTGATCCGTCGAAAGGGCCCATCGGATGCGGAGCGAGGCCGGTGGCACGGATGATCGCGAAGCCCGGCTCGGTCGAGAAGTCGACTTCGAGGCCCAGCGGATGATCGTCCATGAACGGATGGCAGGGGGCATTCCATTCGCCGATCACGAGCAGGAGTTCGTCGACACCGATCTGGTCGGTGTTGCATCCCTCTTGCCCCCAGTTGGAGATTACGTTCAGGAGATCGTCGACGTTGACCTGGCCGTCCAGATTGCAGTCGCTGTCGCAGCCCAGTCCGGTCCTGGAATCGGCCAGCGTCAGGGACGACATGATCAGCATGGTCGTGGCGATGGTGAGGACGCGCATGGAAGGCTCCGAAGGAGGACTGGTGCGTGATCGTTGTACGAACGCCCCGACCAGCCTATCCCCTGAGGCACCGATGCCAAGGGATTTTTCGCAATGGATGCCAACCGCGCGTCCTTTTCGAGGACCGAAGGCATGATTTCCGGACTTGTTCGACATCCTCCCTTCGAACCTCTACCCTGCGCAAGCCACATCCCGCCTTCGCCGGGGGGACCTGTCCGCTTACGGGAGAAGAACAATGCTCTTTAAGATGTTTCGACTGATTGCCTTTCTGTGTGTTTCGGGACTCCTCGGTCTGGCCGGCTGCGACCGACCGGCGCCCACGACTCCGACCTCGATGATCGACGGACTTCGGGAGTCGATGGTCAAGGACCAGCCGGTTCTTCTGTGGGACACGATGCCCGCGTCCTGGCAACAGGACGTCAACGGGCTTGTGCACGAGTTCGGCCGCAAGGTGCCGGCGGAGGTGTACGACCGGACCATGACGACGATGAAGAAGATCGTGGTCGTTCTCAAAGACAAGAAGCAGTTCGTGCTGAACACACCGGTGGTCAAGATGATGATGAGTTCGATGACCCCGACGGAGCGTGAGGACGCCACAAAGTCCTACGACGCTCTGGTCGCCCTTGGTGACGCGCTGGTCAGCAGCGACCTGTCCACCGCGGCCGGACTGCAGCAGTTCGACATGACCTCCTTCCTGACCAGCTACGGCCCCGAAGCCCACGCCGCGATGGTGACGCTGCTCAAGCTCGCCGCGGCCGAGGAGGCCGATGCGCGGATGGCCCTCGAGGCAATGGAAGCCATCAAGAAGATGTCCGCCACCGTCAACAGCGAATCGGAGAGCACCGCCGTGGTGACCATCACCATGCCTCCGCTGCCCGGCGGGATGGATCTGCCCGACGGCGGCGTGATGCCGATGTCGAAGGTCGATGACGCGTGGGTGCCGACTTCGCTGGCCATGATGTGGCCGATGGCGATGACCGAGGCGAAGCAGCAGCTCGCTCAGGAGGACATGAGCACCAGTTCCGAGCAGGTTGCGCAGCTCAGCATGGCGCTGGGCATGGTCGATACGGCGCTGGCCCACTTCGAGAACGCGGAGAATCAGACGGAGTTCGACCAGGCGGTCAGCGGCATCATGGGGTTGCTGATGGTGAACGGTGGTTCCGACGACGGCTGAGTGTGCGTCCACGGAGGGAAACCGGCCGCTCTTCGGTGTACCAATCGGGGCGACAGGATTCGAACCTGCGACCTCGTGTTCCCAAAACACGCGCTCTGCCAAACTGAGCTACGCCCCGCAGGCGGACATTCTATCTGATTGACATACGGTTCATGCAACCACGGCCCTCGTCGAACCTTCGAGGGCCGTGGGACTGTCGTCGTCCGGTGAAGAGGGAGATTCCGGGCTCCGCTGGGAGGTGCAGCCGTTCCAGGATCGCCATGCCGTCCGTGCATCGGTTTCAGTCATGGAAACCGCACGTCACCGGGACTTCGAACAGGGGTTCGGAGTCGGTCAGCGGATGGAGTCGTTGGATCGGCGGTCAGACGCGGAGTCCGTGATTGATGAGAAGCGAGTGCGGGGCATTGAGGGGTCCTTGCAGAGGTGTGAGGGGCGAATCAGCCCTTCGATGAGCATGTTCTACCTGCGGTCGCACTGCGGACCGCAAGGACCGCCGAAAATTCTTCGGATCGATTTTGCTCGTGTCACACTGGGGAATCTGGGCATGCCGGCGAACGGCATGACGCGGCCAAATGGCACTCGGATGGTGGGCTCGGGCGTCTGCTCCGGTGGGACGAGGTCAGTCCCAGCGGAAGACGCCCTTCTTCCATGCGTAGACGTATGCGATGATGGAGGTCAGGATGAAGAACAGGATCCGACCGAAGAACAGCATGGATTCGCTGCTCTGGGGAGCGAGCTGCGTGAAGTCCACGGCCCACGGATACAGGAAGATGATCTCGATGTCGAAGACGAGGAAGGTCATCGCCACGATGTAGAACCGGATGTTGAACCGCTTTCGGGCCGTTCCGACCGGTTTCATGCCCGATTCGTAGGTCTGATTCTTCGCTTCGCCCCGTGCCTTGGGGCCCAGGAGCCCGGCTCCGATGATGTTCACGACCGCGAAGATGATCGCCATCACGATGAGGATCGCGATCGGCAGGTACCCGGTGAGTCCGGCGGACAGGAGCATGCGGCCATTCTAACCCCGGGAGGGGCGGGCTGCGGCCGGAGGGAATGAAAAGCCCCCGAAACGGTGGTGGGAACCGTTCCGGGGGGGAGGGAAGAGAGAAGAAGCCTATGGATGCCTTTGGGAAGAAGGCAGGCTTCCCCAGGTGCCAAGGTCATCCGTGAACCTTCGCGTTCACTTCTGGTCGGGGGGGTCCGGGTTGAATCGACTCTGGAGTCGGAGTCGAAGGACAGTTCCTTTGTCCTCATCGAGGTCCGCCTGATATCCCTTCGGCAGCCTCTCCGTGATGTTCACCTTTCTCCTGGTCCGAACCAATGACGGCTCCACTGATGGTGAGGAGCCGAGTTCCTTTTCATGGGGTCAGCTGCACCCCATCGAGTTGCCGCAGTTCATGCACTTGTAGCACGTCCCGTTGCGGACAGTGATCGCTCCGCAGTTGTCGCAGGGGGGTGCATCGCCCATGAGCACGGCGGTCGACTGATTCAAGCCGTGCGTGGCTGCGGCCGTGGCGGTCGACGAGTCGTCTCCATCGGACGACGTGGCGGCCGCCGTCTCCCGGGCGACGACGGAGGCGTGCGTACTGGCCTCCGAGTCGATCATCGACGGTCCGCCGGTCTTCGCCGGGCCGCGGTCGGCCGAGTCGACGATTGAATCCGACGTGTGTCTGCTGCCGGAGTCCGTGTCCGTGCATGCGCGATCCTCCTTGATCTGCGTACGGGTGTCCTTTGCTTCCATGCGGGCCGTGGGAGCGGTCGGGACCGCCCGGGGCTGCGACGAGTTGGCTTCTCGGTAGCCTTCCACGAACTCCATGCCCATCCATCGGAAGATGTAGTCCACGAGGCTCTTGGCGAACGGGATCTCCCGGTTCGTCGTCATGCCCTGCGGCTCGAACCGCTGGTGGGCGAACTTCGTGACGAGGCTTTCGATGGGGACGCCGTACTGCAGGGCCACGCTGATGGCCGTGCCCAGGCTGTCCATCAGGCCGCCGATGGTCGAGCCTTCCTTGGACATGGTGATGAAGAGCTCGCCCGGTGCACCGTCCTCGTACATGCCGACGGTGAGGTAGCCCTCGTGACCGGCCACATTGAAGTGGTGGGTGAGGCTGCGGCGGGTGTCCTCGAGGCGACGACGCATGGGGCGTTCGATGATTCGCTCGACGACCCGTTCCACCACGCCGGGCTCGACTTCACCGGAGGTGATCCGGCGAGCGGCCTCCGCGACGTCTCCGGCGACTTCGGTGGTTGCCGTGGCGAGTTCGAGTTCGTCCTCGCTGGTGTCTTCGTCCAGGTCCGCCGACGAGCTCGACGTGTTGAGCGGCTGGCTCAGCTTGCAGCCGTCCCGGTAGAGGGCGTTCGCCTTCAGCCCGAGCTCCCAGCTCTGCCAGTAGGAGTCGGCGATGTCCTCGACCGAGGCCTCGTTGGGGAGGTTGATGGTCTTGGAGATCGCACCGGAGATGAACGGCTGCGATGCGGCCATCATCCGGATGTGGCCGGACGGGGCGATGTACCGCTTTCCGTTGGGGCCGCACTTGTTGGCGCAATCGAAGACCGGGAGGTGCTCATCGAGCAGGCCCGGGGCACCTTCGATCGTCTGCGTGCCGCAGATGATGGTGTTCAGTTCCTCGATCTGACCCCGGGTCAGTCCCAGCAGCATCAGGCCGTCGAAGGCGGGATCCATTCGAGCGGCCTCGATGTCGACGCCGAGCGACTCGAGGACATGCTCGGGCATGTTCCAGGCGGTGAACGCGAAACCGAGTTCGAACACCATCGGCAGCTGGTCGGTCACCGCGAGCAGATCGTCCTGGGTGTAGCCCTTGCTGCGGAGGAAGTCCCGGAGCAGCTGGCCGTCACCTTCGTCCGAGACGCCTTCGGGCATCGGGACGTCCAGCGACAGGGTGCCCATGACGTGGCTGATGATGAGCCGGGTGGCATCCTCGTCGTAGCCGAGTGCATGCAGGGCCGGTCGAAGCGACTGGTTGGCGATCTTGAAGTAGCC
>DBGM01000050.1 GCA_002295885.1 Phycisphaerales bacterium UBA854 | reverse complement strand
AGGCCGTGCAGGATCTGCATGACCTGCTCCTGGTACACCATGATTCCGTAGGTCTCGCGGGTGAGATCGTCGACCACGGGGTGCACCAGATCGACCGACATGCGGCCGTGCTTGCGTTCGCAGTACTCGTTCATCAGCTCCATCGGACCCGGCCGGTACAGCGCATTGGCCGCGATGATGTCCTGGATGCGGTCCGGCTGCATGTCGCGAAGCAGACTCTGCATTCCCCCGGATTCGAACTGGAAGATGCCCGAGGTGTCTCCGCGACGGAAGAGTTCGAAGACCTTGGGATCGTCGTACTCCATCCGGTCCAGATCCAGGGGGTGGATCGACGCGTCCGTGCAGCCGGTCGCCTCCCGGATCTCCTGTTCGGAGAACGCGTCCTTGATCATGGTGCGGGCGAGTTCGATGGTCGAGAGTGTCCGCAGCCCGAGGAAGTCCATCTTCAGCAGGCCGACCGATTCGCAGGTCGGTCCGTCCCACTGGGTGATCATGTCCTCGCTGCCCGACGCCCGGTAGAGCGGGACGATGGTCTCCAGCGGCTGGGTGGCCACGACCACACCGGCGGCGTGGATGCCCGCGTGCCGGGCGTGCCCCTCGAGCTGCTGGGCCGACTCGAGAATGCGGCGGACGGTCGGGTTCGAATCGAACTCCGCCTTGAGATCGGGTTCGCGCTCCAGCGCGTCTCCGATGGTGATTCCGAGTTCGTCGGGCACGAGGTTGGCCAGTCGCTGGCCTTCGTGGGGTTCCAGACCGAAGACCCGCGACACGTCCTTGATGGCGGCCTTCGCCTTGAGACGTCCGAAGGTGATGATCTGCGCGACGTGCCCGTACTTCTCGCGGACGTAGTTGATGACGTCCGCCCGGCCGTTCTGGCAGATGTCGATGTCGATGTCGGGGTATTCGCTTCGATCGGGATCGGTGAAGCGTTCGAACAGCAGTCCGTGTTCGACGGGACACGCATTCGACATCCCGAGGATGTAGCCCACCATCGTGCCCACGCCGCTGCCGCGGGCGCACGCGGGAATGCCCCGTGCGTGGGCCCAGTTGACGAAGTCCCAGACGATCAGGAAGTAGGCGCTGATCTGCTTGCCTTCGAGGATGGCGAGTTCCCGCTCGCACCGCTCCGTGATGGCCTCGGTGATTCCGTCGACACCGTACCGCCAGATCAGACCGGCCCGGCACAGCTGCCGGAGGGTCGAGTTGCACTGGTCGAAGACGTCCGACTTCGCGGGTCCGCTCTCGTCCGACTCGTCGTACGGACGGAGTTCGAACCGGCTGCACCATTCCTGGTACCACTCGGTCCGGTCCTCGCCGTTCCAGGTCGGTTCCTCGGTCGGACCGTCGACCTGCACCAGCGGGACGTGGCTCACGTCGAAGTCGAGCTCGACGTTGCACCGCTCGCCCACGCGGGCGGCGTGTTCGATCGTCTCCGGCACGTCGGAGAAGAGTTCCGACATCTGGTCGTGGCTCTTGAGGTAGATGTCTCCGGGGTAGTGGAGCCGGTTCGGATCGTCCTTGTTCTTGGCCATCGAGATGCAGCACAGCGTGTCGTGCACGTCGTGGTCGTCCGAATTGAGGAAGTGGACGTCGTTGTCGCAGATCAGCGGCAGGTCCAGTTCACGGGCCAGCCTGATCAGATGCGGGTTGATGGCGTCCTGTTCGCGGACTCCGTTCCGCTGCAGTTCGACGAAGAAGCACGGTTCACCGTCCTCGTTGGTGCCGAAGGTGTCCGCATGCCAGCGGGCTTCGGCGACGGCGGCGTCCCAGTGTGCGGTGTCCTCGGTGTCGACGAACCGTTCCAGGTGCCAGGCCAGGGACGATCCGAGGTGTCCGTTGATCGCGATCAGTCCGTCGGACCACATCTCCAGGGTCTCGTGGTCCATCCGGGGCTTGTAGTAGAAGCCCTGCAGGAACGAGTCGCTGCTGAGCTTCATGAGGTTCCGCCATCCCGCCTCGTTCTCGGCCAGCAGGACGAGGTGGTCGCCCTTGTCCTGGACGCCGGTGGTCTTGCGCACCCTCCGATCGCCCCGTGCCACGTAGGCCTCGATGCCGAGGATGGGCTTGATGCTCCGCTTGCGCGCGGCGTGGTAGAACTCGACGCAGCCGTGCAGGTTCCCGTGGTCGGTGATCGCCACGCTGTCCATGCCCAGTTCGGCCACGCGATCGAGCAGTCGATTGATGCGGTTTCCGCCGTCGAGCAGCGAGTACTCGGTGTGGAGATGGAGGTGGGCGAAGGTCGGTGTGGAGGTCATGTGCGGTGCATTCCGTGGGATCCCATCAGGCTACCCGCTCGTCCCCCCCACCGACAGGTCGACCCTGCGGGATGGTGCAATTCACCGCCTGGCACGACCCCCACGGTGCGGCGACGGCTACAATCGCGGCGATGCCCGAGATTCCGAAAATTCGCTTCGTGTACCCCGGAGGGGATCGATTCGCCTCGGTCTTCCAGGCGGCGAGCCGGCAACCCTCCTGGGTGATGCGGGCGGCGACGATCACCTTCCTGCTGGTCGTGGGCATCCCGATCATGCTGCTGCTGCTGCTGGCGGCGATCGTCGCCACCACCGTCTTCGCGGTGCTGATCGGAGTCAATCGGGTCATCGGCCTGTTCACGGGCCGTGCCGTGCGTCCCGGAGGTCCGGACGACGCCCGACGTCAGAACGTCCGGGTGATCCCGCCTTCGGGCAAGCGACGCTGATCAGCTCGTCTCGCGATCGATGCAGGCCAGCAGCGCCGTCCGCAGATCGCTGGTCGTATCCCCGACGGTCCGGTCCCCGATGGCATGCGGCTGCAGTTCGACGACGGGTTCGCCGTCCTCGCCCTGTTCACCGGTGCCGGCCCGCACGAGCACGCTCGTCACGGGGAGGACATGCCAGCTGGAATTGGTGAGGAAGACCTCGTCGGCCCCGAGGAAGTCGTCGACCGACACGTTCCTCCGCTCGACGGGGATGTTCATCGACCCGGCCAGTTCGATGACCGCGGCCCGGGTGATTCCGGGCATCACGGCGCAGGGTTCCTCGTTCCGGGCCGGTGGTGTCACCAGGGTTCCATCGTGCACGATGAAGACGTTGCTCACGCATCCGCAGGCGATGTTCGCTTCGGGCGTCAGCCACACGGCCTCTCCCGCGCGCTGAGCGGCGGCTTCCTGCAGAGCGAGGATGTTCGGCCAGTAGTTGAGCGTCTTGTGTCCGGCTTCCGGGGTCCAGGGGGAGAGTCGTCCGCCCGCGAACACGATGCCGATTCCCTTCGTGAAGAACTCGCCGGGATAGTCGGTCGGAGGCTGGCAGGTCACGAGCACCGTCGGATCCTGCGGGGACGCGCCCGTCGACTGCAGCATGTTCAGATCGCCCCCGGTCACGGTCAGCCGGACCCGCGCCCGATCCATCGAGTTGTGTTCGACGGTCCGCTGCACCGCCTCCACCAGGGGGTCGACGTGCAGCCGTTCGCTCATGCGGAGGATCCGCGCGGATTCGGCAAGCCGCTCCACGTGTTCCCGGGCGCGGAAGACTCGTCCGTGTTCGGCGTGCATCGTTTCAAAGAGACCGACCCCGTGCTGGAATCCCGCGTCGAAGACGGGGATGGCCGCCGAGTCGGCACCGACGAATTGTCCATTCAGCCAGACGTCCATGGGTTTACAGGATATCGGGATCAGGGCCTCGACCACCCGATCACGGTGATCAGGTCCGGTTCGAGGGCGTGAACCCGCATCTGGAGCAGCGGGACCGCCCCGTGGGACACGGTGACGATGTGAGTGGCCTTGCCGTCCCGATCCTCCCGGTCACCCGGAACGGCAGTCGCGCCGATCGGCCGTTCCGGATTTCCACCGGCGCACGCGGGTTCGATCGCACCGATGAAGGTGGACTTGAATTCGGAGACGGTCCAGTGCAGCGACGCCGGCATCGGGGTCGAGTCGCAGACGGACAGGGCGGCCCGTCGGGCCGTTTCGGCCACGGTACGCGTCAGTTCCGAATCCCTCGCCTGTCCCCAGAGAAACAGACCTCCCGCCGTGAGGATGACGAGCAGGGGGATGATCGAGCGTCGGCGTGGGCCGCCCGGTGGGATCGGTTCCGCATTCATGGTGGCTCAGGGTAGCGGGTCGGAGTACAGCACGTACGACGAGTGGCTGGCGAAGGGCCGGTTGAGGGCCATCTCGATCTTGGCCGTGAACGGATAAGGGACGTTCGGTCGAGCATTCTCGATCTGGATGATCTCAGCCCCGATCTGGTTGTCGTACTCGTCGAAGAACGTGATCGCGACCCCGACGTTCCGGATGTCGCCGGTTCCGTTCAGGACGCTGCCGGATATCGTCATCGATGTGTAGTCGATCTCGTCGCTGTCCCCGGGGTTGACGTACCTCGTGCCGTACCGGCCCGGGGTGTAGATAACGGTGGGCTGCGTGGCGTCGCGGGGCGCGTAGAAGAAGGACGATCGTCCCAGGAACACGTCGAGGCCGATGGGCTGGAATCCGGCCTCCGCGAAACGCTGGTCCTGCTCCGCCTCATCCCGCTTCTGTTGCCGGGCGTTCCGATCCTTCAACTGCCGGGCCCGCTGTTCGTCCATCTGTCGACGTCGCTGCTCGACCATCCGGCGTCTCGCCTCCCGCTCGGCCACCGCCCGGACCTCGCGGTACTTCTCGTAGTCGGTTCCGAACTCCTCGTGGTCGAGGATGAACTGACGCAGTTCGTCGAGTTCCTTCTGGAGCAGCGCGATGTCGGCCCGGGACTGCGCGAGCCGCTCGCGGAGCCGGACGGCATCCACGGCTTGATCGAGCAGTTCGGTCCAGAGGTCGGAGCGACTGGACTTCACGCCCAGACCGTTCGGGAGCGAGAGCCGGATCCGCTCCAGTTCGCCTTCGGTCGGCGGAGCGATGTCGTCGGGGGTCGTCGGAATGACCGGTTCCTCCGGTGCATCCGCGATCACGACTGCGGTGGACAGCAGAAGCAGGGCGATGCAGGTTCGTGCGGGCATGGGAGTTCTCCTTCCGCGTGCATCGCGGATCACCCGACATTATTGACTTGAATCGGCGGGACCGGGGCGGGAATCACTCAACCGCCGCGTCATTGCCCTCTGCAGGGCCTTCGACGCGTCCGTCGGCATCGACCCGTACCGTCGACATCCGCTGGTCGGTCGGCTTCACGGTTCGGGAACGGAGATCCCTCGCCCGATCGACCAGGGCGCCCATGTCGTCGCTGCGCGGTTCGAGATCGAAGTGCCATTCGACCACGCTCTGGAACTGGAAGGGAGCGACCTCGAACAGGAGGTCGGGCCCGATCATGTCCCAGGCCGGCGGATGTGCACCGGCTTCCGTCAGGACTGGTTCGTGATCGTCGTGCGAAAGCTGGACGTCGTAGTTGCCGTAGTAGGTGAAGTCGACCTCCAGCGGGGTCCGCCCGACCTCGCGGTGGTTCACCCAGACCAGCGCCCCCGGAGGCGTGCTCGAGATGCGGAGGGTCCTGCGCACGCACCCGCTGGTGGCGACGCAGGTGAAGGCGAGGAAGGCGGGCAGGATGAATCGTCTTGCGGTTCGCATCAATCGAACTCGTCTCCACGGAAGGTCGATGCGAGGTAGGCATCGCGCACCTCAGGATCGTTGATGATGGTCCGGGGATCACCCTCGCGCAGGTTCCGACCGGAATGGATGATGTAGGCGCGGTCGCAGATCCGGAGGGTCTGCTGCACGTTGTGGTCGGTGACGAGCACCGCGATCCCCTGCTCGGCAAGCTTGCGCACCTCGGCCTGGAGCTCCTCGACGGTATGTGGGTCGACGGCGGCGAATGGTTCGTCGAGCAGGAGCAGTCGCGGACGGTTGATCATCGCCCGGGCGATCTCCAGTCGACGACGTTCGCCGCCGGAGCAGGTTCGCGCCAGATCGTCCGCCTTGTGGGCGATGTTGAACTGGTCCAGCAGTTCCCGGCAGCGTTCGTTCTGTTTCGGCCGATCCATCGACGTGGTCTCGAGGACCGCCAACAGGTTGTCACGGACGGACAGCCGCTGGAAGATGCTCGGTTCCTGACTGAGGTATCCCATGCCCCGGCGTGCGTGCTGGTACATGGGCAGGGCGGTCACGTCCTGGCCGTCGAAGGAGACCGTACCCCCCTCCGGCGAGATCATGCCGATCACCATCCGGAACGAGGTGGTCTTGCCGGCGCCGTTGCGACCGAGCAGACCGACGACTTCTCCCTCCCCCACCGTGAAGCTGACCTCGTCGACCACCCGGCGACCCGAGTAGCTCTTGATCAGATTCTGGGCCGCGAGCAGAGCCATCGTCAGTCGTCCCGTCCATTGTCATCAGGGTGGATCTCGATCTCGTCGATGGTCGTGCGACGAAGGGTGACATTACCTTCAGCATGCTCTTCGACAGTGCGCGACACTTCTTCTTTTGTCTGTCCTTCAGCTACGGGCTTGACCTTGCGGCCGTCCTCCTCCCACTGGTCGGGATGGAACCGGTGGGCGATTGCGCCGATGATCAGATGCAGATTCTTGTAGATGTAGGCATCGAGTTTGATGCGGGTTCCGTCGACGTGCTCGACGACGGCGGTGGACTTCGCCATCCAGCGGCTCATGTCGATGTCGGCGATCTCGTCCCGGGACCAAGTCCCCTCGGGAAGATGGAGGGTTCCGTCCGGATCGAGCTGGTACACGCCGGGGCCGTACTTCAGCAGGTTCCAGCCGTAGAACGGAACGAAGAGCAGCGACAGGATGAACAGCCACTGGACCGGCCGGTCGTAGGCGGACGGCGCCTGGGCGTCGCCGTAGAGATTCATCGACCGGTTTGCGACCACGCCGGCCATCCGCATCGCGTCCGACGGTTCACCGCCCCGGGTCGGCTTCGACTCGAGGCCCTGGATGTAGATGGCCATGGAGATCATCCACGCCTCGTTCGATGCGGGCTCGACATCGTCGATCCCTGCGGGATCGATGGTGGTGGTCGCATCCAGACCCTGCAGCCAGCTGGTCAGACGCGTCACGACGCGGTCCCGCGCTTCGGTGTTGTAGTCGGGACTGGCCGCCGTCTCCAGCAGTTCGAGCACGTCCTGGGAGACGTCGCGGCGGAGCGCGTGTTCCGCCTGGGTCGGAATGGCCCAGACGTAGTCGTACACGCCCCACAGTCCAAGGACCAGACACATCAGCATGATCAGGATCGACCGGAGCCGGAAACTCGGTGCGATCCGTGATTCCAGCGTCTCGCCGGGGCTGGTCGTTGGTTCGGTTGCGTCGCTCATGAACATTCCTGGAAAGAGGCAGTCATGGCATCGACGGTGGACAGCCGCCGCCTTGCGATTTCATCATAGTCATCTTCGCGGCTGGGGCCTTCAGTCGCGGTCCCGGGCTTCCCGGCAGGCGTCGGCCAGCATGTCGTGCAGCGGATCGGAATCCGGAACCGCATCCAGACATCCCAGAATGGCGTCGATCCGTCGTTCGACGTCCTGGGCGGGGTCGATCCGTTCCATGGCCGCCTCGGCGAGGGCGTCCAGTGCGGACTGGAACCATGCGGCGGTCGGCTTGCGCTCGTTCGAGGGCGGCTTGATCTTGGTCCGCACCGTCGTGCCCGGTGCGATGGACACGATGGGAACCAGACCGCTGGAGGTGGTCGGTTCGCGGCAGACGACGAGCACCGGAATCTCGTCCTCGAGGCACTGGAGGCGAACCCGGCGGGCGTCGGCGCCGACGCGTGGCGGCTGGACCAGGTACCGCCCGGCGGTGAACTCCATGTCCTCGGGAATGCCCTCATCCAGTATTCGCACCGTGCCCTTGACCAGCGAACTACCGCGCCGTCCCTTGCGGGCCTCCCGCAGGATCAACGCAAGCTCGATCATCATGTCCCAATCGGTCCGGGCTCGACAGGACGACATGGCTTTGGAAGCGGCCGCTTCGGCGTCGAACCAGGCGGACTGGTTCAGCGCGTCGGTCGCCTGACGCACGAGCGTTTCGACCTGCTTCGTTCTTCCGGTTCCGTCCTTCATCGTATGCTTCCGCCGGGGTCAGCCGGAACAGACTTCGGCGATCTCTTCGGCGACGGCCTGGTTGCCGAAGCTCATCCGCACACCACCGGCCGGGACGATCTCGAGTGCGACCGGAACTCCGGCGGTGATCATCGTGATGCCCTGGTCGGGTTGATCCGAATCCTGCATCAGGGCCTTGACGAGATCGCACAGCAGATGGAGGTCGCCCGATTCCGCAAGCAGCGGATCCCGGGTGTTCAGCTCGACGGATGCGGCGGCGTCGACGGCCTGCCACTCCTCGTTGCTGGCGAGACTGAAGGCCACGACGTCGAAGATGCTCCGCCACTTGCCGACCGGGATGAGGATGATCTGGTTGTGGTGCAGCTTGTGGAGGATCGAATCGATCACGCCCACCACATCGGATTCCGCGATCTCCATGACGGTGGCACCGCTGCGCGGTTCGATCTCGCTGCCGGCGATCGAGAGGTGGCAATGGGAAACGGCGACCTCGTCCGACATCGAACAGTAGACGTGTTCTTCGTCCTGGGACGACTGGTCGATTCCATGACTGCGAAGCAGTTCGGCGACCTCGTCCTTGGATATGAATTCCACCTTGATTCTCCGGGTGATTCGTGGATTTCGAGCCTGTGGAGGCCATTCAACAGGAACCCGGAGGAGAATGCAAGCCCCCGGTCGGAAGGACGGCATGCGGTATCATCCCCGGGTCAATGTGGTTCAGAGGCTGATCCGGTGCAAACCATCCTCTTCATCTGTACGGGCAACACCTGCCGCAGCCCGATGGCGGAGGGAATCGCTCGTCAACACCTCGTCGACCGCGGAAGCGACGTCTTCGTCGCGTCCGCGGGGGTGGCCGCCTTCGACGGCGGTTCCCCCTCTTTCGAGACGATCGCGGCACTCGAATCGCTCGGAATCCAGTACGAGGGATGTTCCACTCCGCTGACGGGCGAGATGATCCGGAAGGCTTCGCACGTGCTGTGCATGACGGCATCCCATGCCGCGGCCGCCCGTGCGATGGTGGCGGATGATCCCGAGGCCGCAGCTCGCATCGAACCACTCGATCCGGATGGAGACCTTCCGGATCCCATCGGCCAGGGCCAGCACGTCTACGATGCACTCGCCGCCCGGTTGATGGAACTGATTCCCGATCGACTGGACACGCTGCTCAAGGAGGACGACGCATGAGTGCATCAACCGGGACCATTGCCATGGGGTCCGATCACCGCGGCTTCGATGTGATCGACGAACTCCGGGCCCATCTCGAGGCGGTCGGCTGGACCGTGCTGGTTTCCACCCGGCCCGACGACGAGGATGCCTCGGTCGACTATCCCGATGCGGCGGCCGAAGTCGCCGCCGCCGTCCGGGACGGGCGTGCGGATCGCGGGGTGCTCGTCTGCGGAAGCGGCATCGGCATGTCCATCGCTGCCAACAAGGTGCAGGGGGTCCGGGCGGCGCTCGTTCAGGATCCGACCGGTGCGGAGATGTGCCGTCGGCACAACGACGCCAATGTGATCTGCATGGGATCGAGCGTGATCGACACCCCGGCGATGTCCTCGCTCATCGATCTCTGGCTCGAGACGCCGTTCGACGGTGGTCGCCACGCACGACGGGTCGACAAGATCGCCGGCCTCGAATCAGTCTCCGAATCATCGACATGACCCTGCAACGGACCATCGACGCCAGTCTGAACCGGTTGGCGGAAGGTCTGCGCGTGATGGAGGATCTTGCACGCTACGTGCTCAACGATCCCGAACTGTCCCGCGACTGCAAGTCGATCCGCCATGAGGCACGTCGTCTGCCTGATCGCTGGCCCGTGGGGTGGATCGAAGCCCGTCGGGACGTGGCCGGTGATGTGGGGACCGACATCGAGGCACCGGACGAGTCGGTGCGGTCGGGAACCTGGGAGGTCGCGGTCGCGGCTGCCCATCGTGCCGCGGAGGCGATGCGCACCGTCGAGGAGTGCTGCAAGGTCGTCGATCGGGATGCCGCGCAAACCGTGGAGTCGATGCGGTACCGGTTGTACGAGATCGATGCACAACTTCGACGCGGTCTGGCCTCCCGTCGGGTCCGCCAGTGGTCCCTGTGCGTGCTGCTGACCGAAGAACGCTGTCGCCACGACTGGTTGGAGGTCGCGGCCGCCGCGGTCGCGTCGGGCAGCGACTGCCTGCAGCTGCGTGAAAAGAATCTTCCGGATCCGGAGCTGCTCTCGCGGACCCGGGCCCTGATCGAGCTGGCCCGTCCGGCCGGCTGCAGCGTCGTCGTGAACGACCGGATCGACATCGCTCTGGCCGCGGACGCCGACGGCGTCCATCTGGGTCGGGACGATCTTCCCGTTGCGGAGGCCCGACGACTCGCCGGAGGTCAGCTGATCATCGGCGCCAGCACCCACGGCCCGTCGGAGGCCCAAGCCGCCGTCGACGCCGGTGCCGACGTACTGGGCGTGGGTCCGATGTTCACCTCCAGGACCCGTCCCGATCTCGAACCCGCGGGTGCGGAGCGGCTCGCGAAGCATGTCGCCGCCTGGTCCGACACGCCCCACCTCGCCATCGGCGGCATCGATCGGGCCAACCTGCCGCTGCTGATCGAGTCGGGGTGCCGCGGGATCGCGGTCTGCGACGCCGTCTGCGGTGCGGACGATCCCGCCGCCGAAGTCGAGGCCATGCTCGATCTCCTGCACCGATCGCAACCGGTCTGAGGGTCCTCTATCCTTCCCTCCGATGTCATCTTCACCGTCACATACCTCGATGTCCGTTCCGGTGACCGGGGTCCGATCCGATGCGTGATGTCAAGTGCATCGTGCTGGGGACCGGAACATCGGCCGGCGTACCGGCCATCGGCTGCGAATGCGAGGTCTGCCGCAGCGACGATCCGCGCGACGTCCGGACCCGGACCAGCGCGGCCCTGCGGTTCACGGACCGGGACGGTGGCGTCCGGACGATTCTCATCGACACCTCGCCCGATCTTCGTCAGCAGGCTCTCCGCGAGGGGCTGACCCGCTGCGACGCGATCGTCTTCACCCACCATCATGTGGATCATGTATTCGGTCTGGACGAGGTTCGACGCTTCAATGCCGTCATGCAGGCCCCCATCGATCTCTACGCCGAGGAACGGACGCTGGAGAACCTCCACCGGGTCTATCCACACATCTTCGAGGCCGAGAAGAACATCAATCCCTCGTTCGTGGCCACGTTGCGTCCCCATCGCCTGAACTGCTTCCAGCCCTTCGTCCTCCACGGGCTTCGAATCACCCCCCTCCGGCTGCTCCACGGGCGCCTTCCCATCCTCGGGTACCGGTTCGATGCCGAGGATCCGGTCGAATCGGGCGAGG
The DNA here is from genome assembly GCA_002295885.1 of Phycisphaerales bacterium UBA854. Classification (GTDB taxonomy): domain Bacteria; phylum Planctomycetota; class Phycisphaerae; order Phycisphaerales; family SM1A02; genus UBA854. The sequence goes on along the minus strand of DBGM01000050.1, from coordinate 2,688 downwards.
AAAGCCCCTTTCCCATGGCCTGGTGCACGGATGTGTCGTCCATCCCCCCCGAGACGTGGCCTCACCTCAGGGGCCTCCGGACGCTCTTTCTGGACCTCCTGCGGCATCGGTCCCATCCCACCCATTTCACCCGGGATCAGGCCGTCCGGGCCGCTTCCGAGATCGGGGCGGAGCGGACCTGGTTCATCCATATGGCCCATGAGATCTCCCACGCCCGGGACGACGCCGAACTGCCCCCCGGAATGGCTCTGGCCTGGGACGGGCTTCGCTGCTGAGGGGTCGTCCGGGGGGGCGTCAAACCGCCGATTCTGGTACACTTTCCGCCCTCATGGCCCAGTTACGAGTCATCAAGAAGCGAATGGGCGCGGTCCAGACGATCGGTCGCATCACCAAGACGATGCAGATGATCGCCACCGCCAAGTTCACGGCTGCCTCCCAGCGAGCTGCGGCGACCAAGCCGTACACCGAGCGAATCACGGATCTGGTTCGGGAGGTCTCCGGCAACGCACCGGAATACGACTCGTCCCTGATCAACGGGCCGGTCGATCCTGTCCGTCGCGAGTACCTGCTCGTGATCACGTCCGATCGCGGCATGTGCGGGGCATACAACGGCAACATCCTCAAGGCAGCCCTGCAGCACATTCGTGCCTGCCGGGATGCGGGCATCGAACTAACGATCGAGGTGTCGGGAAAGAAGGCCGTCAACTTCTTCCGGTTCCAGAAGATCGAGGTTCGCGAGCGCCACGAACTCGGCGACACGCCCTCCTTCGAGGCCGTCGAGCGCATCGCCGACACGATCATCTCGGAGTTCTCCGATGGGCAGTACGACGCAGCCCGCGTCGTCTACATGCGGTTCATCAGCAACGCCCAGCAGGTTCCCACCGTCACCCAGCTGCTTCCGATGGCCCAGCCCGGGGGCACGGATGACGAGGAGAGCGGCAACGAGGTCGTCTACGACTTCACGCCCTCGGTCGAGGAACTCCTGGACGAACTTATGCCCCGGATGATCAAGACGGTCCTCTTCCAGTCGTTCAATGACGCCGTCGTCAGCGAACAAATGATGCGGATGGTGGCCATGAAGGCCGCTACCGAGAATGCGAAGGAGTTCGGTCGAACTCTCAAGCGTCAGTTCAACCGTGCCCGCCAGAGTCAGATCACCACCGAACTGACCGAGATCATCTCCGGCGCCGCAGCCCTGGAATAGGCCCATGGCCAAGCTCTACACACGAACCGGCGACGATGGAAGCACCGGCCTCTTCGGTGGAGATCGCGTTTCCAAGCATTCACTACGCGTCACCGCCTACGGACACGCGGACGAGACCAATGCCACCGTCGGCATGGCTGTCGCCTCCTGTGGCGACGTCGAATCGAGGCTCCGTGAGATCCTGCTGTCCATCCAGTCGCGACTGTTCGACCTCGGTGCCGATCTCGCGACGCCCCACGATTCTCCGCACGCGGACAAGGTCGGTCGGATCACCGCCGACATGGTTGCCCAGGCGGAACGATGGATCGACGAGGTCGACGGCGACAACGCGCCGATGACCTCCTTCGTGCTGCCCGGAGGATGTGAACTCGCATCCCGGTTGCATCTCGCCCGCACGGTGTGCCGTCGCTGCGAACGTTCGTTGAGCGATCTCGCATCCCGCGAGCCCTGCAACGAGCAGGCCCTGATCTGGGTCAACCGACTCAGTGATCTGTTGTTCGCCATGGCCCGCGCCGCCAACCGCCTGCACGGCGTCGAGGACATCCCGTGGCATCCGGCTGATTGAGGTACGTCAGCAATTCGTACACCTTTCTGAAACACGAGAAGGAAATTCAATCATGGCCATTCGCATCGGCATCAACGGGTTCGGACGCATCGGAAGGCTCGTGTACCGCGAAGCGGTTCGACGCGGCGACTTCGAAGTCGTGGCCATCAACGACCTGGTTCCGGCTCACAATCTCGCCTACCTCGTGACCTACGACACCATGCACGGTCGATTCGACCATGTGGTGCGGGCCGAGGGCGATTCCCTCGTATGTGATGCGCACTCCTCCAGATGTCTGAGCCAGCGTGATCCCGCCGACCTGGGCTGGGGCGACCTGGGCGTCGACTACGTGATCGAATCGACGGGATTCTTCACCGCGGGTGCCGACGCCGCCAAGCATCTGGACGCCGGGGCCCGCCGGGTCCTCATCTCGGCCCCCACCAAGACACCCGACGAGGTTCCGACCTTCGTCCACAAGGTCAACTGCGACCAGTACGATCCGGCGAACCACCGGGTGATCTCGAACGCCAGCTGCACCACGAACTGCCTGGCTCCCGTCACCAAGGTGATCATGGACGAGTTCGGTCTGGCCGAGGGCCTCATGACCACCATCCACGCCGCGACGGCGACCCAGCCGACGCAGGACGGTCCGTCGAAGAAGGATCTGCGTGGAGGCCGCAACGCGTACATGAACATCATTCCCGCCAGCACCGGTGCGGCGAAGGCGGTCGCGCTGTGTCTACCGGAGGTCAAGGGACGACTGACGGGTATGGCGTTCCGTGTTCCGACTGCCGACGTGTCGGTGGTCGATCTGACCTTCAAGACGGAGCAGCCCACCAGTCTCGATGCGATCAACGCGGCGATGAAGGCGGCATCCGAAGGTCCGATGCAGGGTGTGCTCGGCTACACCGAGGATCCGGTCGTCTCGAGCGACTTCCTC
>DBGM01000008.1:63029-93244 GCA_002295885.1 Phycisphaerales bacterium UBA854 | reverse complement strand
CTTATTCCCGATCATTATCGGCACCGGATTCCTCGACCAGTGAGCTGTTACGCACTCTTTAAATGGTGGCTGCTTCTAAGCCAACATCCTGGCTGTCAGTGCAATCCGACTTCCTTAGAAACTTAGACATGTTTAGGGACCTTAACCGGCGGTCTGGGCTGTTTCCCTTTCGACCATGGAAATTATCTCCCATGGACTGACTCCCTCGACAAAGGCGTTCGGTATTCGGAGTTTGGTTAGAGTGGGTAGGCGGTGAGCCCCCCAGCCCCATCCAGTAGCTCTACCCCCGATCGCTGTAACGAGAGGCTAGCCCTAAAGCTATTTCGAGGAGAACGAGATATCTCCGGGTTTGATTAGACTTTAACTCCTCCCCACAGGTCATCACCCCACTTTTCAACGTAGGTGTGTTCGGTCCTCCAAAGGGTCTTACCCCTCCTTCAACCTGCCCATGGGTAGATCACCCGGTTTCGCGTCTACCCCCTGCGACTGTGCGCCCTGTTCAGACTCGGTTTCCCTTCGGCTCCGCTGGGATACAGCTTAACCTTGCCACAGAAAGTAACTCGTCGGCTCATTATGCAAAAGGCACGCGGTCACCCGCCGAAACGGGCTCCCACAGCTTGTAAGCATGCGGTTTCAGGTACTTTTCACTCCCCTTATCGGGGTACTTTTCATCATTCAGTCACCTTACTGGTTCACTATTGGTCGTTGAGGAGTATTTAGCCTTGGAGGGTGGACCCCCCACGTTCACACGGAGTTCCACGAGCACCGTGCTACTCTGGTGCACCTAGGATTCCTTCGGGTGTGCTACAGGACTGTCACCTTCTTTGGTTCGACTTTCCAGTCGACTCACACACCGTTCGGTCACCATGTTGGTGTCCAAACCCCGGACCGAAGTCCGGTTTGGGCTGTTCCGATTTCGCTCGCCGCTACTGACGGAATCGCGTTTGCTTTCTTTTCCTCTGGTTACTGAGATGTTTCAGTTCGCCAGGTTCGCCCCCGTACCGTATGCATTCGGGTACGGGTGACCCACCAAGGTGGGCCGGGTTTCCCCATTCGGAGATCTTCGGATCATTGCCTGATTACCGGCTTCCCGAAGCTTATCGCAGGTTTCCACGTCCTTCATCGCCTCTCAACGCCGAGACATCCACCGCATGCTCTTATTGGCCTGGTCAACCACCTGTGCCTCGACGACCGGAACGATTACCCGTGGAGGATCGCACCGTGGTGTCGAAGAAACACCTGCAGAAGAACCAAGTCCTAAAAGCCTTGACTTAATCTCGAGCTCGGTCTGTTGTCTCGATGCGATACCGGGGAGGAATCGCTCGAAACGACAGACGAATCACCAACTTGTCAAAGAGCCTTCGCGTTGCTGCATTCACAACAACAGACGCCCCACGTCGAGCAAGCCCGACTGAAGGGCGAACGAAGAGGATACCCGACCCACAAGGGCTGTCAAGGCCACCAGGGGTCGTGATCCCGGGTTTCAATACGAAAAACCGCCCCCCAGCCTGGGAGGCGATTCCCGTTTATTTGGCCCGTAGGCGGGGTGACCCCCCGGATCAGTCTCCGGACGGCTTGGCTCGCTCCCCATCCGCCCTGGGATCTCGGATTTCGAGCCCCAGATCAAGCGATGGATCCAACGGAGCGAGCACCACCGTGGCCTCCCGCCCGAACTTGACCTGACTGGGATTCAAATCCGCATTGGGCAGGATCTCGAGGACGTACAACCCGGTCCCGAAGTCGATGTCGACCTCGTCGGCGATCATCCGACCGTCATCCGGATCACCGCTCTCCCCGGCGGGAGATGCGCCGTCGGATCCGGCGTCTTCGGCCGACTGCGCCAGACTGATGCGTCGCACACCACCGATCCGGTCACCCGGCTGCAGTGGGAAGGTCTGGTTGTGCCAACGGCTGTCGTGGAAGCGGAAGACCTCTGCCTCCGCCTGGCCGAAGCCGAGATTGCCGGAAGCCGCACCGAAGCCGGACGGTACCGCCCGGGTGATGTAGTAGCGCACGAACGGCTCGACCCGTACGGGTTCGGACCAGTCGCTGGTGATCGAATCGATCATGAAATCGTCCGCCAATTCGTGCTGGTCCGGAATCAGACTGAGCTTCTTGGCGAAGAACGGGTTGTAGACCTTGATGGTGAATCGGTACCGGTAGACATGGTCGGGCACGATGTTCATGTCATGCACCCAGGTCCAGACCTCTTCAAGCGACGAGCCGAAGTCCAGATCCAGCGAACCGCCTTCACCGATGTCGACTCCAAGTTCCTGCAGCTGCTCGGAGATATCCCGCATCTGTCGCTCGTAGCGGACCAGATCGCGTTCGAGACGCTTTCGCTTCATCTCACGCTCCCGACGCGAGCCCGAACCTGATGCGGACCCACCCGTACCGGAACCACCGATGCCGCCACCCATGCCGCCCAGGCCGCCGCTGCCGCCGCCGCCGCCGCCGCCGAGACCGCCGCTGCCGCCGCCACCGCCCATGCCGCCCAGGCCGCCGCCGCCACCACCGCCCATGCCGCCCAGGCCACCACTACCGCCGGGGGCACTGCCGCCTCCCGGAGCACCGCCTCCGGGACCACCCAACTGCTCGAGTTGCAGTTCGGTGTCCTCGATCTGCTTGGCGAGGGTCTTGAAGCGACGCTTGAGGATCAGGAGCGTATTGGCCCCTTCTCCTTCACCGCCGTACATCGCGGGGTGGACCCAGTCGCTGTTTCGGGTCAGCAGGAACGAAGGACGGATGATCGACTCTTGCACGCCGGGACGGGCGAGCTGTCCGATCACCTCGTCGCGGGTCGCGGCGCCGACTTCACCCTTGACCTGCTCGCGAAAGCTGACCTGGCCCGGAATCAGATCGACCTGCTGGAGATTGCTCCACACGCCGTCGACCAGTTCCTCCCGCTCGACCACGACATCGATGATGTCGACCCGACCGTTGTACCACTTGTCACGCAGTGGCAGTTCGTTCGACGGCCCCGCGTTGCGGTACTGCTGCAGGATGGACTCCGCATCGAACACCGCGGCCGCGGTGATCCAGGTGGTGTCGTAGGGACCGGACTCGAACTGCTCCTGCAGGGCCGGATAGTTCTGGACGACGGAATCGTCGAGCCCATCGAAGAACTGCATCGTGACCGGCTGCTGCGCGGGATGGATCATGGGGACCACGTACGGCTGCCCCGAGACATCTACGCTCGAACCGGCATCCAGCACCACGACCGCCCGGGGAATCCGCAACGTCTCGGCCGGACTGACGTTCGACGCCATGGCGGTCTCGAAGCGACTCGACATGGGATCGGGCATTTCGAGGGTGACGGGAGCATCGGCGTCGTCGCGAATTCGACGAGCCAACGCCTCCGACTTGGCCTGGAGTTCGGTGTCGACCGCATCGGGCCCCAGCGTCTTGCCGCCGACGTTCACGGCGTTGGTGTCATCCGACAGCTGGAATACCACGTACACCACGAGCACCACGGCGACGATGCCGATGGCGATGAACTCAGCGTACTGCTCCCAGATGGTGATTCCCTTGACCTTCATGAGGCCCTCCAGTCCATCTCATCGACACGAATGCTTCGGACAATCATGGTCGCCTCCCGCCGGGGCCACGGGGCCCTCCGGGCCGCTGCGGCGCACCGTTTCCGGACGGAGCCCCCCCCGCCGGAGCGGGTGGCGGATCAAGAGGCACGCCGAGCATGGCCCGGACTTCATCGGGCATGTACTGACGGGTCCATGACCGCAGCCAGATCGTCTCCACAACGAGCTGCACCCGGGACACGTTCTCAGATCCGTAGTAGTAGCCGTCCTTGACCGCCTTGAATGCGTCTTCTGGCTGCAGCTTCAGATCAAGGACCGTCATGAAGTTCTGCCGGGCGAATGCATCGAGAACCCGGGGGATCGATGCGGTTGCGACCACCATGTCCAACTCCACCACCACAACGTCGTAGAGCTGGTTCGAGATTCTCCCCGACACGGATACATCGAAGTTGGTCGCACCGGACATCGGCGCAGTCGCCATTTCCAGTGCGGGCTTGGCGGCCCCGCCGCCTCCACCGCCGGTGGAACCGGATCCGGGACGACGTGGTCCCGGGGCACCGCCCATCGGACTTCGGGGTCCGGGAGGAGCCCCGCCACCGAACGGACTGCGTGGGCCGGGAGCACCACCGCCCCCACCGCGTGCACCGCCCCGACCGCCCCGACCGCCTCGGCCACCACCTCCGGTGGCGACGCCCGCTTCGTGCAGAAGTTGCATCAAGCCCACGAGACGGACCGAATCGATCCGCTTGATGGGGTTCTGAAGTTCGGTCGTGGAGTTGACGCTGCGTATGACGCCCGCGAGCTCCTCCACCACCCAGTAGGTCCATTGCCAGGAGAACAGATCGACGATCGAAGGCGGACGGGCCCGGTCGAATTCCGGAGGCGAAACCGCATCCAATCCGAAGTAGACGCCGATCTCCGCCGCGCGATCCTTGTAGATCTCGAGCCGCTCACCGGTCATCTGCTGCTTCAGCTGCTTGGTCTCCTCCTCGGTCAGCTCATCCGATTCATCCTTGGCCATCATCTGTTCGAGAAACTGCCGTCGGGCCGCCTGCAGACTCACTTCGACCTCCCGGGCCGGCGGAGGTGAACCCGCATTCACCGATGCGAGCAGTTCCTCGTAGCTTGCCATCAGCTTCTCGTGCATCCGCCGTGGCAGTACATCCATGGCTCCGTGCCCGTCGGGGGGCGTGGGAAACAGATCCGGCATCAGCACGTCATGGGACTGCTGATTCCTCGACATGGCGACCCGGGTGACTCGCTGGGCGTCCTCGAGCATGGATGCAGTGATCTGCTCGTAGGCATTGAGCAGCTTCTGATTGATCACCGTCTCCTGGGACTGGATCGAGCCGGGCACCTGGAAGCTGGTCTTCTCGAGCTTGTTGATGCGTGAGAAGTAGTTGCTGCGGGACTTGATCGACTGCTGGACGTCCTCGTTCCATCCCGCGGAGACCATGGGAAGACCGATCAGTGCGGCGATGGTCACGATCACGCAGATTGCAATCACAAGATACTGCTTGATGTAGTCGAGCACCTTGGAGGCGTTCATGACCGGCCTCCCTTCGATGTACCGGCGGATGCCTGCGGCATCGCCTTGGGATCGAGAATCTCGATTTCAAAGGTCATCTGGATGGTGTAGATCGTCGTATCCGGAGGATAGATGTCCGGAGGATCCGGCAAGGGTGCCATGGCCTCCAGGCTGGGCAACTGATTGGAGGGACGTCGTCCGCCCGCGGGTTCGCCGCCACCGAGGGGGCCTCCCCCCATGCCGCCGCCGCCCCGTCCTCCACCGAGACCGCCGATGCCGCCGACGCCGCCGGCACCTCCACGACCGCCAATGCCGCCGACTCCGCCGGCACCGCCACGACCGCCGATCCCGCCGACGCCGCCGGCACCGCCACGACCGCCGATCCCTCCGACTCCACCGGCTCCGCCGCGACCACCGAGGCCTCCGGCACCGCCGACTCCGCCGGCACCACTTCCACCACGACCGGCTCCACCTCGTCCACCTCCGGAGGGCTGCTCCTTCGATGCATTGACGATGCGTTCGGTCATGGAGGCCGCGTTGGTGTTGACGGTATCCACGATGATTCGATAGGGCACATCGATGCGGTCACCTTCGGGCTCGCCATTGGTCCGCAGCCAGTTGGCCACGGTCTCGTTGATGAACTCGATGGGTCGATCACGCGTCAGATCCAGCTCCATCTCGACTCGAATGCGGGGACGGTCCCCCGTCTCGGTCGGACCGATGTACTGACCGGACAGGTTCACGATCTCGACCAGCCGCCGATCCAGCGGCGAGATGTTCATGACCGCCTCGAGATCGCTGCCGGAGAGGACCGGCTGGGGATCCGCGGAAAGTACGGCACTCGCCGAATCCTGGAGCAGCCACGGCCAGACCGTCCGGTACAGGAGCAGGTCCTGCAGCGATCCGGCTTCTCGGTTCACGACCGCCTTGGCCTTGGCATCCTCGTAGCTCTTCTGGAGCTGCTCGCCCTTGTCGATGGTGCTCTTGACTTCCCGGGGCGGATCGGCCGACAACTGGGCCGAATCGACCAACGGACGATAGAAGGTGGTTCCACCGGCCAGAATGGCCAGGACCGCTGCTCCCACGAACCATCGGGTCTTTCGATGCCACATCTGTTCCCGGAGCACCGGAACCGGCACCAGGTTCGCGTTGATGGGGGCCATGTCGATGCCCTGAAGGGCCAGACCGTACGCCGTGGCCATGTTCACGTTGTATTCCGCGAAGGCCGCGGCCTCCCGGCCGCTGACGGAGATCTTCTTGAACTCGTCGAGCCGGCTGACATTGACCTGCAGCTGCTGGCCGATGAACTTCCGCAGCCCGGGGATCTTGAACGTCGAGCCCAGGCCGACCATCGTCTCGAGGCTCGCGTCACGGTGCACGCTGGAGAAGTAGCCCAGTGAACGCTGGAGATCCTGCAGCAGATCGCTGAACACGGGACGCATGGCCTGCATGATCTGCTTGGTGTAGCGACTCGAGGACGCTTCGAGCTTGAGCCGTTCGGCCTTGGAATACTTGAGCTTGAAGGACTCGGCGATGGCCTCGGTGAAATGCGTTCCTCCCAGCGGGAAGGTCCGAATCCAGCATCGCCCCGCCTCGGCGATGATCACATCGGTGGCGTAGGTGCCGATGTCGATGTAGACGACCGGCTCCTCCCGACTGGCCAGATTGTGATCCCAGGCCATGGCGTTGTAGACGGACACCGGGCTGAGCGTCATCACCTCCGGCCCCATACCGACTTCGCTGTAGAGCTCCAGGCGCTCCTGGATCTTCTCGCGGGTCACGGCGAAGATCCCCACCTCGACCTCGGGAGAATCCTCGGCCACGAAGGTCTGGTAGTCCCACTCCACTTCCTCGATGGGGAAGGGAATCTGCTGGACGGCCTCGAACTTGACGATGTCGGGAACCTTCTTGGGCTCCACGGGCGGCAGCTTGGCGAACCGCGCGAACGATGAGTGCCCGGGAATCGACATCACCAGATGCTCACCCTCGAGCTTCTTCTCACTGATGAACTGCCCGAGACTGAGGCGGATCACTTCGCGATGATCGGAGTCCGGACTTGAAAGAACCTTCTTATGGGGGATGTAGGCGAAATCGGAGACGCTCACGTCGTCTCCGTTGCGATCAAGGCGAATGGCCTTGATGGCGTACGCACCGATCTCGATTCCCCATGCGCTGTGTTGGCTTGCCATGCGTGCTGCAGTCCTTGCTCATGTCGACACCAACTCCTCCGTGAGTACGGACGAGCGGGGCCGGGGTAGTCCAATGGATCATACACCGCAGACCCACTAGAGGTGGCCATGACGGCCCTTTGGCCACCCGGGGACCACTCCCCCCCGCCCGGGCCAGAAGGGGGACGGCCCTGTCATCGGACCGGATCGAATGACCGGTCGCCCCCGACCGGTCGCTGGTAGGATGACACGCTTCGTGCACCTTGCTCCGTCCAACCCGACCTACCACCTGCGCACCCTCGGATGCCGGGTCAATCACGCCGAGGCCCGGGAGATCGAATCACTCCTTCAGGAGCGCGGATTCGATCCGGCTCCGGCGTCGGACCCCGCGGATCTGGAAATCGTCCACACCTGCGCGGTGACGACCCAGGCGGCCGCCAAGTCGCGTCACGCGATACGACGCGCCGCCCGCGGCAACGGCAACCACGCCCCCACGGTGATCGTCACCGGCTGCTGGCCGTCGGCCGATCCGGTTCAGGCGGCGGAACTGAGCGGAGGAACCCACAACGCATTCGGCCATCGGGACGATGAGGAGTCGATGATGCAGCGGCTTTCCGCACGCATCGACCGCTGGCTCGCCGACGAGGGCCGTCGCCCCGGGACGGGCGAACGAACTCCGCAGTCCGATACGCACGACGGCCTGCGATCGCTGCCGGTGCTTGCACCGCCCGCCCGACCCGGCCGGCACGTACGGGCCGAAGTCCACATCCAGGACGGCTGCGACGCGCATTGCACGTTCTGCATCATTCCCACCCTCCGACCGACGCTTCGATCCAAGCCCGAAGCCGTCGTGGTCGAGGAGGTCAAACGCCTGGTCGATCTCGGACACCGTGAAATCGTGCTCACGGGCATCTTCCTCGGCGCCTACGGCCACGAGACCGCGCTCCGTCGCAGGCAGCGGAATCCCCAGGCCGAACCCCTCGCCGATCTCCTCGATGCCGTGGCCTCCGTCGACGGAGTCACCCGGCTCCGCCTGAGTTCGATGGAACCCGGTGATGTCACCGAACCACTGCTGGATTCGATGATCGCCAACCGCCCCGTCGTCGTGCCCCACTTGCACCTGCCGCTGCAATCCGGATCCGACGCGATCCTGCACCGCATGAACCGCCAGTACCGGGTCGAGCAGTACACGGACATGATCCAGCGCGTGAAGGAGGCGTTCACTGACCCCGTGGGCCTGCCGCCGGCCATCACCACGGACATCATCTGCGGGTTCCCCGGCGAGAGCGAGGACGACTTCGCACGCACGGTGGAGGTCGCCCAGCGAACCGGCTACCTCCACATGCACGTGTTCCCGTTCAGTCCCCGGCGGGGAACGGCGGCGGCACGCTGGACGGATCGCTTCGTCCCCGACGCGGTGATCCGACGTCGTGTGCGTCACCTGATCGATCTGGAGGAGGATCCCACCGACGGACTCTCCATCCGCTGGCGTCGACAACTGCTCGGTCGCAGCGTGCGGGTGATCCTCGAACGGGAGGATTCCGACGGGTGGATGAGCGGACGGTGCGACCACTACGCGATGATCCGGGTCCCGACCCCGCATCGTCGCAACGACACGATTCACGTTCGGGTGACCCACGTCAGCCCCGGCCAGACCGCGGGGCGCGCCCTCGACATCGATCACCCTCTGAAAGTCCTCGAGACGATGGAAGCCATGCGATGACACCAGCACCCGACCACAACGCCGCCGACGACGCATCCCAGGAAGCCCGGCACGGCGGAGGGCTCGACCCCGCCCTCCAGGCCGAGATCGATGCGGCCATCGGCGAGTCCAGCTTCGAGGATCTGCTCGAGGAGGATGCGAAGACCTCCGGCGAATCCGGCGGCCGGGGCGCGCGACCACGCCGGGAAGGCACGGTGGTCTCCACCCGCGACGCCGAAGTGCTGATCGAGTTCGGACCGAAGCTCCAGGGCGTCTGCCCCCTCTCCCACTTCAAGGAACCGCCCGCTCCCGGCACGAAGGAGACGTTCGTGATCGAACGCCAGGATGCCGGGGACGGCATGCTGGTCTGCTCGCTCCGGGGTGGCGTGCAGAAGGCGCAGTGGGACACCATCGAGGTCGGACAGGTCATCGAGGCCCGATGCACGGGCACCAACACCGGCGGACTCGAGATGGAGGTGGCCGGGCATTCCGCCTTCCTTCCCGCGGGCCACGTCGCGCTGCACCACGTGCCCGATCTCACCGTCTACGTCGGTCAGAAGCTCCCCTGCCAGGTGATGGAGCTGGATCGCACCCGCAACCGCATGGTGCTCAGTCGCCGCGAGATGCTCGAAGCCGAACGGGCCGAGGCGAGGGCCACCCTGCTGGAGACCCTCGAGCCCGGCCAGGTGCTCGACGCCGTGGTCACCCGCATCCAGCCCTTCGGAGCGTTCGCCGACATCGGCGGAATGGACGGCCTCATCCACGTTTCGGAGATGAGCTGGCAACGGGTGCAGGACCCCAACCACCTGCTGAAGGTCGGCGACAACGTCGCCGTACAGGTCCTCAGCGTGGACACCGAGCACGATCCGCCCCGGATCGCTCTGGGCATGAAGCAGCTGACCACCGATCCGATGCTGACCGTGCTCGATGGATTCACCGAAGGTGACATCGTGAAGGGCACCGTCACCCGGCTGGCGGACTTCGGAGCCTTCGTCGAACTCGCCGAAGGCGTCGACGGCCTCGTGCACATCTCGCAGCTGAGCAACGACCACGTGAAGAAGGTGGCATCCGTGGTGAAGGTCGGCGAGACCGTATCGGTCAAGATCCTGGAGGTCGATCCCGCCAGCCGGCGCATCAGTCTCTCGATCAAGCAGGCCGGAGGCGAGGAGTCGTCCGCCGCGGAGCGGAAGGACGATCCGATGATCGCCAAGCTGAAGGCACGGTTCGGTGACGGACCGCTCAAGGGCGGCATCGGCTGAGCCGAGCCTTCATCCTCCGCAGGCGCCCCAGACCGAGATCAACACCAGAAGGTCGAGCACTCCAACCGTCCCGTCCTCGTCCAGATCGCTGGCCCGGGCCAACGGGCCGTCGACCTCGCCCCAGCATGCGAGCAGCACCAGCAGATCGGATACCGCGATGGTCCCGTCGCCATCGACGTCTCCGGGACAGGTGAACGCCCCGTCGACCACGACGGTCCACACGTCATCCATCGCCACGTGGGACGCATCGGGCAGGTCCGCGACCAACGTGGCCGCGGGCCGAAGCCGGTATTCCCATCCCGCGGCGAAGCCGAGCTCGGCCGCGGCTCCCTCGACGGACAGTGCCGTCGGATCACCATGCACCGGCAGGAACAGGAAGTGGCCCGCGGGGGCCGGCTCCCACCCCCCTTCACCGGGAGGGGTCCTTCGATCGATGTGCACCGGTGGCCCCTCCGGCCAGTTGATCGGTCCGTACCAGCGGAGCAGCACCGATGCGGGCGGCATCGGCAACGAACTGCCGGAGACCGGCTCGCACGCCGCCATGTGCATGCGGAACGGAACCACGCCGACGGAACCACCACCGATGGCCGCGGGTTCCGCCGGATAGGCGGGACCGTGGAGTTCGGTGAAGCTGTTCTGGGACGGCTCACCGAGATGCACGGGAGACGACCAGACACCGCCCACATCTCCGGTGTTGATCAGGATTCGCCCCACCAGACCCGCATCGCCCAACCGGACGATCGGCTCCTCCCCGGGCAGTCCCGTTCGAATGCGCAGTTCCGCCTCGAGTACATCCGTTTCGATTCGACAGGTTCCGTCGGATCCGTAGCCGGGAGCGAGCTCGTCCACGAACACCCGACCGGCCACCCGCGGAGACAGCAGTCGCCAGAGCCGCCCCGTGCCCTCGTCGGTTCGAAGGTCCAGGTCGATCCACGCACCCGCTTCGGTCTGGATCGTTCCCACGCCGTAGCGGGCGCGGATCACGACATCGTCGTCGGGATCGCCGATGCGTCCCCCCGCATCGATGAACTCGATCCGGCCCTGCTGGGCCAGTACCGAACCGGTGATGTTGCGACCGGCCTGCACCGCAACCACGCCGCGCATCGGATTCGCCGCGGTGGTGGCGATGACGGGACCGGTGATGTCGCGCCCCGCCACCAGCGTCCCGATGCTCTGAGCCTCGACCCGCCCCAGATCCTCGTGCACGGCGACGTGATCGATGCGGGTTTCGGCGTTGCCCGTCTGGACGATGGATCCGATGGACCGCGCCCCTTCGATGCGCACCAGCAGCGGGGAGCCGGCCGCCGGACCGTCGACCGCGATCTCGATCTCGTTGAAGCGGTCACCCGCATCTGATCGAATCACGAACCAGGTCTCCTGCCAGGGATCGTGCAGTTCCTGCAGCACCACGCGGTAGCCGGCCGGCGTGGAGGTCATCGACCAGGCGGTGACCGGTACCGGCAGACCGACATCGTCGAGCACCTCGATGCCCGCTTGGGCCGCCCCCATGGCTGCCATGGACGCGGCGATCGCAATGGTGTTCCGCCAGCGCAGGACCCACTCCTCTCACCCCAAACCATGCCGTGCGTCGGTGCCGCAAGCGGGCCGGATCGCGCGATGCCGGATGTTCGTTCCGGCCCCAACCCGCAGGGTTCACCCAGTTTCACCCGAGGGGTCCCGGCCAGCGTCCGATAGGCCTCGATCGATGCGACGCCCGAACGACTCCAGTTCCACCAACGCGACCGGTCCGCCGGTGACGAGATTGATGGCCTCGAGCACCTGCGAGCGATGGTGGCAGCGAAGCAGGACCAGATCGAACTCCGCGGCTTCGGCCGTGATCCGCGTCATCCGTCCGTGCCGGGTCTCGAGCGTGCCGATTCCCGTGACCTCGAACTCCTGCTCCTCCAGGACCGAACACAGCACACCATCGTCGACCGTCGAGTGCACACGCATCCAAACCGGCTCGAGACCGTCGACCACGCCCTCCGCGGCCCGACCCGCCAGGCGAAGTTCCAGATCCTCCACCGCCCAGTGCAGTCCCGCCATGCACTCCTCCACCGCCTTCAGGACCGAGTACCGGACCCGCCTGAACTCGTCCGCTCCCATCGACTGCTGCTGCATCGCGGCGAGGTGCCGTCGGACCCGACCCCGTGAAGGCGGCGGCAGCGTCCCCCCCCCGGCGGCGGAGCGGGCCGCGGCGATCGCGGCCTGCACGGTCGTTTCCGACCCGTCGTGCAACAACCGGGCGGCGTCACGGGCGATTCGATCCAGTTCCATGTCCATGCAGGAATGATAGACGGCGGCCTTGGTTGCGAAACCGGGCTACGATACGGGGATGGGATCGAAGTCCGACAACCCCCGCCCCGTGGTGGGCATCTCGATGGGCGATCCGGCCGGCATCGGTCCGGAGATCATCGTGAAGGCCCTCTCCTCTCCCGAGCTTCGCCGCACCGCCCGGTTCGTGATCCACGGGGCCAACGACCTGCTCACCCTGGCCGCGGACCGGTGTGGAATCGATCCGTTCTGGCAACGTGTGCCGGCGGACAACGCATCGCTGGTCGACGAGGCGGAAGGCGACGTCATCGTCCGCGACCACGACCACGGCGGACTGCTCATGCGACTGCCCACCGAACCCAGCCGTCGGGGCGGCCACGCCTCGAAGCAGTGGGTCGACGCCACCATCGCCGATGCCATGCTCGAGCCCGGCCGACCGGGCGCCGTCGATGCGATGGTCACGGCCCCGATCAACAAGCGGGCATGGCATCTCGCCGGCCACGACTGGCCGGGACACACCGAACTCCTCGCCCAGCGCACCCGGAGCAGACGGACGGCCATGTGCTTCGAGTCGCCGAGATTGCGGGTGATCCTCGCCACGGTCCATGTGCCCCTGATGGAACTCAGGAATCTGCTCACGATCGGCCGGGTGTTCGATCCCATCGACCTCGGCCACCAGGCGTGCCGGCAACTGGGCATCGCCGCTCCGCGCATCGCCGTGGCGGGATTGAATCCGCACGCCGGCGAGCAGGGCCTGATGGGTGACGAGGAGCAGCGGATCATCGCACCCGCGGTCCGGATGGCCCGCGACGCGGGGATCGACGCCCACGGCCCCTTCCCCGCGGACTCGGTCTTCCGCGAGGCGCTCGACGGCCGGTGGGACATGGTGGTCGCGATGTACCACGACCAGGGACTCATTCCCATGAAGCTCGTCCAGCACGGCACCTCCGTGAACTGGACGGTGGGGCTGCCCATCATCCGTACCAGCCCCGACCACGGCACCGCCTACGACATCGCCGGAACGGGCCGGGCCGACGCAGGTTCGATGGAATCGGCCATCCGGCTTGCGGTGCACCTGGCCGCCAACCGCCGCCGACAGGCCGCCGGTTCCTGAGCCGGGCCGGGCCGCTTATGATGCGGCTCCCATGACCGACACACCCTTCTCAATGGACGACCTCGTCTCGCTGTGCAAGCGGCGCGGCTTCATCTATCCCGCCTCCGAGATCTACGGAGGCCTCAACGGCTTCTGGGACTACGGTCCGCTGGGCACCGAACTCAAGAACAACCTCCGCGACGCGTGGTGGCACGACATGGTTCGCTGCCCCCCCACCGGTCCGGACGGAGAGCCCGTGTCGATCGTGGGGCTCGACTCGTCCATCATTCAGAATCCCCGCGCCTGGGAGGCGTCCGGCCATGTCGGCGGCTTCAACGATCCGATGGTCGACTGCCGCGAGACCAAGAGCCGCTACCGCGCCGACCATCTCCTGTGCCTCGACGCCGGCGCCGGGGAAGGCGGGCAGCGCTACGCGTTCGTCGAGAACGACGAGGAGTCCCTGGCGGCCGCCCGCAAGAAGCTCGAGAAGTACGTGAAGCGCACGCTCGAGGACGCCGAGGTCCAGATCCGTCCCTTCACCTCGCTCTCCGCCGAGGAGATGGCCGGCACGGTCGGCCCCGGTGTCAAGACGCCGGGAACCCTCACCGAGCCCCGGCAGTTCAACCTCATGTTCAAGACCTTCGTGGGCGCGCTGCAGGACGAGGACAGCGCGGCCTACCTCCGACCCGAGACCGCCCAGGGAATCTTCCTGAACTTCAACAACGTGGTCGACACCATGCGGGTGAAGGTCCCCTTCGGCATCGCCCAGGTCGGCAAGGCCTTCCGCAACGAGGTCACCCCCCGCAACTTCATCTTCCGGTCCCGTGAGTTCGAGCAGATGGAGATCGAGTGGTTCTGCCACGGAGACGATGCCGAACAGTGGTTCGAGTTCTGGTGCGACGTGCGCCGGCGCTGGTGGGAGGAACTCGGCCTCACCAGCGACAACGTGCTTATGCGCAAGCACGACGCCGACGAACTGGCCCACTACGCCAAGGAGGGGTGCGGCACCTTCGACGTCGAATACCGGTTCCCCTTTACGGCTCCCGGCTTCGGCGAACTCGAGGGCGTCGCGCACCGCGGCGACTACGATCTCCGCCGGCACCAGGAGTTCAGCGGCAAGAAGCTCCAGTACTTCGACCAGCCCCGCAACGAACGCTACCTCCCCCACGTCATCGAGCCGTCCGCCGGCCTCTCGCGGGGCACGCTGGCCATGCTCTGCGAGGCCTACACCCCCGATCCGGAACGGGCCAGCAAGGTGTACATGGCCTTCAATCCGCGACTGGCCCCGATCAAGGCCGCCATCTTCCCGCTGGTGAACAAGGACGGCATGCCGGAGGTGGCCAAGAAACTCCACGAGGACCTGCGGAGACGCTGGCCGGTGCAGTACGACGCCAAGCAGTCCATCGGAAAGCGCTACGCCCGGATGGACGAGGCGGGCTGCCCGTGGTGCATCACAATCGACAGCGACACCCTGACCGACCAGACCGTGACCATCCGTCACCGGGACTCGCTCGAACAAGAACGAATCAGCATCGGAGCCGTCGAGGGATGGCTGGCCGAGCGGCTGGGGTGAACGGCATGACGGCCTCGACCCATGCAGCGGACGTCCTGATCATCGGCGGTGGAGCCGGAGGCCTCTCCTGCGCGATCACCATCGCATCCGCGGAGACGAGGAAGTGGTTCGCGGGACGTCGCGTCATCGTGGTCGACGACGGAACCTCGGACCTCAAGAAGGCCCGTCTCTTCAACGCACCGGGCGTCGAGCCGGGCATGCTGGGCACCGAACTCCTCGAGGGCATGGAGCGGCAGCTCGCCCGGTACGAATCGGCCACGATCCTGCGCGGCACCGTGCAGCGGGCCGAGCGGCTGCCGGGCCGACGGTTCATCGCCACACTCGAGAGCGGCGAGGAGGTCGTCGCGGAGGAGCTGGTGCTCGCCACCGGCTACAAGCGATGGGACGTGGAGGGACTCGATCACGTTCCCGAACCTCATCCCCGCATCGGGAAGGCCAACCGGATCCACCTGCCCCACGACGGGTGCTATCGGATCGAGCCGGACCTCCATGTGGCGGGCCTGCTCGCCGGCGGGTCGAGCCAGTTCGCCATCGCGGCGGGCATCGGCGCGCAGGTCGCGGTCGAGGTGCTCAGCCGCTGGGCGGGCCGCGCCACCCACGTGCACGACAACGCCTGAACCGCCGGCGCTAGACGTTGAAGTACTTGGCCTCGGGATGGTGCACGATGATCGCCGACGTGCTCTGCTCGGGATCGATCTGCCAGTTCTCGGTCAGGCGGCATCCGATTCGTTCCGGCTGCAGCAGCCGGAAGAGGATCTCCTGATGGCTCATGTCGGGACAGGCCGGGTAGCCGAACGAATAGCGGCTGCCCCGGTACGTCTGGGTGAAGAGATCACGCACGTGCGGACTGTCGCCGCCGTCGATGCCCAGCTCCTCCCGCATGCGCTTGTGCCACAGCTCGGCCAGGGCCTCCGCGCACTCCACGCCCATGCCGTGCACGTAGAGGTATTCCTGGTATGCGTTGTCGGCGAACAGCTTCGCGGCCAGTTCGCTGACTTCGTCGCCCATGGTCACGCAGGAAAGGCCGAGCACATCCCGCTCGCCGGAGTCAACGCTTCGAAAGAAGTCGCTGATGCACAGACGGCGTCGCTTCGACTGGCGAGGGAATGAAAACCGTTCGATCTCGGCGCCGTGGTCCTCCGGGTCGAACACGACCAGATCGTCGCCGTCCCCGGCCACCGGATACCACCCGTAGACCAGTTGCGGACGCAGGATGCCGTCGTCGGCCATCGACTGCTTGAGGCGATCGAAGATCGGCTGCACCTCCTCCTCGAGGTAGTGCTGGTAGTCGCCCTTGGATCGGTCGCCCTTGCGGAACCCCCACTGTCCGCGGAAAAGAGCCACCGTGTTGACGTACGGGTAGATGGTCGAAAGCGGCACCTCCTCGATCAGACGCGATCCCCAGAACGGCGGTGTGGGCACCGGCACATCGTCGGCCACGTCGCTGCGTTCGGCCATCGCGACGTCGGCCGCCTCCGCGTCGGATGAATCACGCTCCTGGATCGCACTGACCCGCGTCTCGACCGCGGCCCGTTTGGCCAGACGGAGCTCGATTTCGGCGTCGATCGCCTCACCACGCCCGTCGGCGATCAGATCGCAGATCCGCAGCCCGTCGAAGGCGTCCTTGCCGTAGTACAGCGGCCCCTCGTAGATGTCCCGGAGATGGGACTCGCAGTAGTGCCTGGACAACGCGGCACCGCCGAGCAGGACCGGAACTCCGATCTCCATCTCGTTGAGGACCTTCAGGTTCTCCTCCATCACCATCACGCTCTTGACCAGCAGCCCCGACATGCCGATCGCATCGGCCCCGGTCTCCCGCCAGGCCTGGACGATGTCCTCGATCTGCTGCTTGATGCCGATGTTGTGGACCGTCCAGCCGTTGTTGGTGAGGATGATGTCGACGAGGTTCTTGCCGATGTCGTGGACGTCGCCCTTGACCGTCGCCAGCACCACGCGACCCCGGGTCGATCCCTCGACCTTCTCCATGTGCGGCTCGAGGTGCGTCACGGCCATCTTCATGACCTCGGCCGACTGGAGCACGAAGGGCAGCTGCATCTGCCCGGAGGCGAAGAGATCTCCAACCGTCTTCATCCCCGACAGGAGATGGTCATTGATGATCTCGAGAGCGGTGTACTTCTGGAGCGCCTCATCGAGATGCGTGACCAGTCCCTGCTTCTCACCGTCGACGATGTGGGTCTGAAGCCATTCCTCGAGGGACAGGGTGCGTTCGACCTGGCGACCAGCGGCTTCGTCGTCGTCGCTGAAGAGGTCGATGAAGGCCTGCAGTGGGTCGAACAGCTCGTCGTCGATGTTGGCGGGAAGTCCGGTTCCTCCGGCGGAGAGGGCTCGACGGTCGTAGATCAGATCGAGTGCGGCCTGCTTCCGATCGGGATCGATCCGGTTCATGGGCTGAATCTTGGAGGCATGCACGATGGCCGACGTGAGCCCGGCATCCATCAGTTCCCACAGGAAGACCGAGTTGAGCACCTGACGGGCCACGGGCTTCAGCCCGAAGGAGCAGTTCGACAGCCCGCAGGTGATCTGGATCGTGGGCCACTCGCTGGCGATGCGACGCACACCCTCGATGAGTTCCAATGCACTGCGGCGGTCGTCGTCCATCCCGGTCGAGATCGGAAGCACGAGCGGGTCGATGAAGAGATCCTCGACGGCCAGGCCGTGGACGTCGACGGCCCGCTCGATCGCCCGGCGGGCGATCGACTCCTTGCGTTCCGCCGTTCGGGCCATCGCCGCCTCCGGATCCTCGTCGATGGTGCCGATGACGAGTCCGGCGCCGAACGTTCGTGCCAGCTCGCAGAAGGCGTCGAACTTCTCGTCGCCTTCTTCGAAGTTCGCGGAGTTGATGATGCACTTCCCGCCGGCGTGACGAAGCCCGGCTTCGATCGTCGACAACTGGGTGGAATCCAGCATCAGCGGCTTGTCGACCTGCCGGACGAGATGCTCGACGATCTCTCCCATGTCGGCCGCGTTGTCGCGACCGGTCGCGTCGACATTGAGATCGAGGCAGTTGGCACCTTCGCGGACCTGCTGCCGGGCGAGGGACACCATCTCGTCGATGTCGCCTGCCTCGAGCAGCCGCTTGAACCGCCGGGAACCGGAGGCGTTGAGCCGCTCACCCACGATGAAGAAGGAGGCTTCCTGCCGGTAGTCCACCGGGGCGTACAGGCTGCTGCAGCCCGGCGTCCAGCCGGAGTGGTCACGGCGTGATCGCTGACGCTGCTGCGCCTGCTGCGCCAGCAGCCTGATGTTCTCCGGCCCGGTGCCGCAGCAGCCTCCGATGACATCGACGCCGAAGCGATCGATGAAATCCCCGACCGTCTCCGAAAGCGGCACGGGCTGCAGCGGAAATTCCGTGCGACCGTCGACCAGCACGGGCAGACCTGCATTTGGAATGCACGATACGGCACCGGGCCAGTTCAACGAGAGATATTCGATGTTGGCCGTCATCTCCCTCGGTCCGGTTGCACAGTTGAGCCCCAGAGAGAAGATCGGATAGCCACGCAGCGCATTGACGACCGCGGCGATCTCGGTCCCCAGCAGCATGGCGCCCGTGGTCTCGATGGTCACACTCACCATGATGGGAACGTCGATCGGACTGCGTCCGACTTCGTCCAGTGCCTTCATGCATGCGTTGACGGCGCACTTGACCTGGAGAAGGTCCTGACAGGTCTCAATCAGGAACGCGTCCACTCCACCCTCGAGCAGACCCCTGGCCTGTTCGGTGTAGCTCTGGAGCATGTCGCTCCACCGCACCTGCCCCAGCGTGATCAGGCGGGTGCCCGGGCCCATGGATCCGAGTACGAACCTGGGGGCATCATCCGTCGCATGCGCCGCACAGGCTGCGCGGGCCACCTCGGCCGCCTCCCGATTGAGTTTGCGCGCCCAGGACGAAACCTCGTCGTCGAACTCGGCGAGCACGATCGGGTTGGCTCCGAAAGTGTTCGTCTCGATTGCATCGCTTCCCACCGCAAGGAACGACTCGTGGATCGACTGGATGAGTTCGGGACGCGAACGAACCAGGAGGTCGACGCAGTTCTCACGGCCCAGATAGTCACCCTCGATGGTGAGATCCATCTGCTGGAGCACCGAGCCCATGGCTCCATCGAGCACCAGAGGCCGCTTGGCAATGAGGGATGGAAGGCTGTTGGTCATACAGTGGGGAGTCTACTCATCAGTATCGGCTTGTCCACTCATTCATCCGGATGAAAGGATGGAACATTTTCATTCTTCGCCCAGAAATCCCCATTCAGGCCCACTGAAGGGGGCTCTGCTAGGATCCAGTACCCATGCCCCCCCGTACTCCATTCCTTCGCCCGCGATCCGGCGTCCTCATCGGCATGCTGATGACCTGCGGCCCAATCCTCATGGCCACCCCGGCGACGGGGGCGGAGGATCCCCCCGCCCCGACGAAGGTGACACCGGACGCTGGCCGACTCCTGACGCGATGCTTTCGTGCCATGGGGGGCGAGTCGAAGATCGAGCGCATCGCCGATCTCCAGATCGAGGGATCGATCGCGATCGGAGGACAACCCATCGGCGATGTGAAGATGGATTTCGCCGAGGGGAACCGTGCCCGCGTCGAGATCGGAATCAAGTCCGGAGAGATCGAATCCACGACGGTCTTCGGATGCGACGGCACGACGTCGTGGGAAGTCGAATACCAGGATGCCGACGCCAAGCCCGCTCGGGCGATTCTGCTGACCCCCTCGGAACTGAACGAACGGGTGAAGGCCAACAACTGGCTCGGACGCCTCCTGCACCTGGCTTCGGATGCCGATGCCATGCGGACCGTCGGCAAGCAGGACTTCCGGGGGCGGCCCAGCTGGGCGGTCAAGGTTCCCGCCGACCGGCGTTCGACCCTCGTCTACTTCGACATCGAGACCCGCCTCTCCAATGGATTCCGGATCGAGGTCGAGTCGCCCCTGGGCCAGCCGGATGCGGAAGCACCACCGATCTTCCTCGACATCGTGCTCGAGGACTGGAAACCCGTCGATGAGATATTGCTGTTTCATCGGGTACGGCTCATCCAGGGGCAGCAGACGATCACCATCACCTACGACTCGATCCGCATCAACGAAGGGGACCCCGCTCGCTTCGAACCGCCCGCCGCAATTCGGTCGCTGGTTCCCCCCTCCCCCACACCGGCCCCGACGCCCGTGCAACCATGAGCCAGCCCACCATCCGCATCGAGCACGTCGACAAGCGGTTCGGATCCGTGCACGCGGTCAACGACCTGTCGTTCGAGGTCCCCAGCGGCAGCCTGCTGGGATTCCTGGGGCCCAACGGAGCCGGCAAGAGCAGCACCATCCGCATGATCATGTCGATCATCTACCCCGACCGGGGCACGATCTCCGTCCTCGGCGGCAGCGCACTGGCCGCGAAGAACCGGATCGGCTACCTGCCCGAGGAACGCGGCGTCTACCGCAAGATGCGGGTCGGGGAGTTCCTCCGCTACATCGGCCGGCTGAAGGGGATGAGCGGACACGACGCGGGACTCGCCGCCACCACCTGGCTCGAACGGATGGAGCTGGGGGCCGTCGAACGTAAGCGATGCGAGGAACTCTCGAAGGGAATGCAGCAGAAGATCCAGTTCATCGCATCGATCATCCACGAACCCGACCTGCTCATCTTCGACGAACCGTTCTCGGGTCTGGATCCGGTCAATGCGGAACTGATGAACACCATCATCCGCGAACTCCACGCCCAGGGACGGACGGTCATCTTCTCCACCCACGTGCTTCACCAGGCGGAACAACTCTGCGAACGGATCATGCTGATCGACCGGGGCCGGATGATCCTCGACGACACCATGGAGGGCATCCACCGCACGTTCGATCCCCGGACGATCGAAGTCGACCCACTGCCCGGCCACGCCATCCCCGAGCGGATCGAGGGCGTCGCCCAGCGGACTGCCACCGACACCGGCGGGATCGAGCTGCACCTCGACGGGGACATCGACCCCCACGCGGTGATGCGCCGCATCGTCGACGCATCCCCGGTGCGATCGATCCGCCTTCGCCGCCCCACGCTCGATGATGTCTTCGTCATGCTGGTGCGGGACCGGATGCACGAGACCCATTACGACCAGCTGGTGCCGGAGGAGTCGGCATGAACCGGATCTGGCCCATCACCTGGCGGGAGTTCAAGTACACGGCGCTGACCAAGGCGTTCATCATCGGATCGATCATCGTTCCGATCTTCATGTTCCCGCTGATGATCGTACTGCCGATCCTCTTCGCACCGACCTCGGAGCCGCTGCGGGGGACGCTCGTCGTCATCGGAAGCCAGGACGTCACCCTCCAGGCCGAGCGACTGGCCAACGAGGAGGAACGCGGTGCCGGCGGAAGCCAGGCGATGGACGCCGCGATGGATCAGATGCCCGACGCCCTCCGCCAGGCCGCCGCCGATCCGATGCTGAACCCGCCCGCCGCCCCGCCCCTGGAGTACGAACTCCTCATCGAGCACGGGCAACGCGCCGCGCTCGACGGCTACAAGCAGCAGGTCCGGGACCAGGAGCTCGTCGCGGTCGCGGTGCTGCACGAGGGCATCCTCGACGCGGAGCCCTCGGCCGGCTCCAACACCATCGAACTCTTCGTGCGACCGGGACTCTCCCCCCGGCATCTCTCCTTCGTGGACGACCTGCTCACCGATGCGGTCGTGGAGGTCCGCGTCCGAAACGCCGGCATCGACTACTCGACGATGCGGACCATGATGCGGCCCCCGAGTTCCGTGACCAAGCGGATCCAGGAGGACGGCGGAGAGGCACGGGAATACGAATGGGCGAAACGTCTCATTCCCATCGCCTTCATGATTCTGGTCTGGATCGCAACCTTCACCAGCGGCAACTACCTGCTCACCACCACCATCGAGGAGAAGTCGAGCAAGGTCATGGAGGTGCTGCTGAGTGCCGCCAGTCCGATGGAGATCATGTCCGGCAAGATCATCGGCCAGGCGATGGTGAGCCTGATCACGCTGTGCATGTACGGGGGCCTGGGCATCATCGCCCTCATTGCGCTCTCGCAGGCCGATCTCATTCCCCCGATGATGATCGTGTACCTCCTCCTGTTCTTCGTGATGGCCTACTTCATGATCGCCTCGATCATGGCCAGCGTCGGCAGCGCGGTCAGCGACCTGCACGACGCGCAGTCGCTCATCGGCCCCGCCATGATCGTCCTGATCCTGCCGCTCTTCCTCTGGGTACCGATCTCCGAATCGCCCAACGGAACGCTGGCCGTGGTGACCAGCTTCATCCCGCCGCTGACCCCCTTCGTGATGATCCTGCGGGTCACCGCATCCGGGGATCCGATCCCCTTCTGGCAGATCGGAGCGGCCCTGGTTGAGGGATACCTCGCGGTGCTTGCGATGATGTGGATGTGCGCGAGGATCTTCCGGGTCGGCGTGCTCATGCAGGGCAAGGCGCCCAGCCCGCTCGAACTCGTCAAGTGGATCCGGTTCCGGTAGCACCCGCCGTCGGCGCCGGCGGCAGTTGCACACTCCGGTCCGAGTCGTCATCATCAGGCCATGAAGGAAAAAGTCCACACATCGGCCGCACTGGCCCTGCAGGACGTGGTCCGCGACGGGATGACCATCGCCGTCGGGGGGTTCGGCCTCTGCGGCATACCCGAGCAACTGATCATCGCCCTGCGGGACAGCGGCGTGAAGGACCTGACCGTGGTCTCCAACAACGCCGGGGTCGACGACTGGGGACTCGGGCTGCTCCTTCAGACACGCCAGATCCGCAAGATGGTCAGTTCCTACGTCGGGGAGAACGCCGAGTTCGAACGCCAGTTCATGGCCGACGAGCTCGAACTCGAGTTCACCCCCCAGGGAACGCTCGCCGAACGGCTGCGTGCCGGCGGCGCCGGGATCCCGGGGTTCTACACCAGGACCGGAGTCGGTACCATCGTGGCCGAAGGCAAGGAGACCAGGGAGTTCGATGGTGAGCAGTACATCCTCGAGCGGGGCATCCGGGCAGACCTCGCACTGGTGAAGGCCGATACGGGAGACGAGGCCGGCAATCTCGTCTTCAGCAAGACGGCACGGAACTTCAACCCCATGGTGGCCATGTGCGGAACCGTGACCGTGGCGGAGGTCGACCATCTGGTACCCACCGGAAGCCTCGATCCGGACGGGATCCACACCCCGGGAATCTTCGTGGATCGGATCATCCGGACCGTCTCCGAGAAGCGAATCGAACAGCGAACGGTACTCGCCACCTGATCGGCCCCCGGAACGCAATCTTCCGGAAGAAAGCGGCCGTGAGAGGGTCAAAAAACCGATTTTCAGAACTGGGATGCGATATTCTCCGTTGCAGTGCGTTGGAAGGATGCCGGGAGGGGATTCCCGGACCAACTGCCATCAGGCCGGGACGGACCCGGGCCGATTGTTCCGAAGTCACGTACCTCGAGGTTCCCGAATGAAGGCGATGCGTTCCATGCACCATCCGACACGATCACGACTGTGGGGCCTGCTGCTCGCACTGGTGGGCTTCATCGGAACGCCCGTTCCTGCGTCGGCCCAGATCGCAGGACTCACCGAGGCCATGAAGCCCGAGTTCTTCACCCGGGACCTCATCATCTTCATCGAAGGGCTCGAACTGGACGAGACCCAGCAGATCATCGTCGAGGCGCTCTTCGAGGACTACGAACTGTCCTTCGAGATCGGCATCGAGAACATGAACGTCGAGATCGAATCCATCCAGGGACAGATCGAGGATCTGCGCGAGGATCCCCAGAAGGTGCTGGAGCTCGTACTCAAGCCGATCGAGCGATGGATGGGAGAGCGTGAGACGCTCGGGGACCAGCTCATCGAGAACGTGCGGGTCATCCTGGTGCCCGAACAGGAAGCACGGTGGATGGAGTTCAACCGGAAGCTGTACATCGAACAGAACTTCAGCCAGGGGCTCCTGTCCGGCGAGAACCTCAACCTGCACCACATCCTGCGGGACATGGCGCTGGACCCCGCCACCACGGCCATGATCCAGCCGGGCGTGACCGACTGGTCCATCGACGTCATGCAGACGATGAAGGACCGGAGCAGGCTGGCCCGCGGCCCCCACGCCACGATCATGGAGACCATCAACGCCGCCGACAGCCAGGAGGACATCGAACGAAAGCTCCAGCTGATCGACGCCCGGGTGCGGGTTCGCGAAGCGAACGATCGCGGCATCGAACGCATCGCCGCGATGCTGACGGGTGAACAGCGCGACGCCTTCATCCAGAACTCCCTGCTGCGGGCCTACCCCACCGCCTACCGACGGACGCCCGCACAGCGGGTCCTCGACGCGGCCGCAGCCAACACGTCCTACTCGCCGGAACTTCAGGAAGCCATCCGGCAGCTGGTGGCTGAATACCACGTCGAGCTCGACCGGTTCAACGCGGAGATCCTGCAATCCATCCAGCGGAACGAGCCGGATCGAGAGCGGGAGAAGGTTCGTAATCGCCAGCGGAAGATCAACGGCCAGGAGACCGTCAAGTACGTCTCTCCGACCAAGGAGCTCATCACCGGACGAAAGGAGATGGGCGTCGAATACATCGAACGCCTTCGTGCCCTGATGAGCCCCGACCAGTTCAGGGAACTGGAGGGCGCCCGCCGCTTCGCTCCTCCTTCGCCGTCGGGAATCGTGCCGGGCGGCAACGGCCCCAGCTCCAGTTCCGTGACCACCACCAAGTCCCCCCGTGGCCTGCCGCCGCAGAGCAAGCAGCCCAAACCGAATCCCAAGGACAACCCCGGCACCAACCGGCAACCCCCCGGCAAGCAGCCGGGCCCCAGCCGGGACTGAGCAGACGCACCATGGACAGCGAATCGACCCCAGCCAACGAGCACTCGATCAACGAATCGCAACCCGTCGTCACCGCGCAGAGCGAAGGCGACCGGGGAGAGCATCGCGAGCGATGCGAACTGCTCGGCATCGCGTGGCACGAGCGGCCCGCGGCGGCGGATGCCGCCGCCGTCGCACTCATCGACCCCGAGGTGGCCGTCCGCCTGCGCGTCGTGCCGATCCGCTTCGACGACCTCACGCTCGTCCTCGCCATGCTGGACCCACTGGACACGGATGCCGCCGACGAGATCTCCGCCCTGACCGGACGCCCGGTTCTGCGTGAAGGCATGGAGAAGAAGCACTTCTCCGAACTCATGCGGGAGCACTACGGGACGACCGCCTCCAAGATGGCCGATGCCCTCGCCGGCAACGCCG
Source organism: Phycisphaerales bacterium UBA854 (assembly GCA_002295885.1). Taxonomy (GTDB): domain Bacteria; phylum Planctomycetota; class Phycisphaerae; order Phycisphaerales; family SM1A02; genus UBA854. The sequence continues at coordinate 67,898 of DBGM01000008.1, read as the reverse complement.
ACGACGCCGACGACGAACTGGAACACAACCTCGAGGCGATCGAAGCCGACGACATCCACCGGATGGCGGAGGAACCCACCCTCATCAACCTGGTGAACCTGCTGCTGCTCGAGGCGATCCAGAGTCGGACCTCCGACGTGCACATCGAGCCGTTCGAGAACGAACTCAAGGTGCGATACCGGATCGACGGCATGCTGCACGAGCAGAAGCCGCCGCCCAAGCACCTGCAGCCCGCGCTGATCGGCCGGATCAAGATCATGTCCGGGATGAACATCGCGGAACGGTACGTCCCGCAGGACGGCAAGATCGCACTGCGATTCGAAGGCCGCAAGGTCGACATCCGTGTCTCGACCGTTCCCACGCTCTACGGCGAATCGGTGGTGATGCGAATCCTCGACAAGTCCTCCCTGACGCTGGACCTCTCAACCCTGGGCATGCGGGACGAACTCGTGAGCACCATGGATTCCCTGCTCGAGAAGCCGCATGGCATGGTGCTGGTGACGGGCCCCACCGGCTCGGGCAAGACCACCACCCTCTACGCATCGCTCACGAGACTCTACGACCCCCACAAGAAGATCATCACGATCGAGGACCCGGTCGAATACGAGCTGTCCGGCATCAACCAGATCCCCGTCAATCCCAAGCGCGGCCTGACGTTCGCCAGCGGACTGCGTTCGATCCTGCGACAGGACCCCGATGTCGTGCTGGTCGGCGAGATCCGCGACAACGAGACGGCGGACATCGCCATCCGCTCCGCCCTCACCGGCCACCTCATCCTCTCCACCCTGCACACCAACGACGCCATCAGCAGCATCGGGCGACTGGTCGACATGGATGCGGAGCCCTTCCTCGTCGCATCCGTACTGGAAGGCCTGCTCGCCCAGCGGCTGGGCCGTCGGATCTGCCAGCACTGCCGCGAGCAGATCCCCCTGGAGGAGGACATGGCGCAGCGACTGCGGAATGACGAACGGGAACTCTTCGGCGGACGGGCCTGGCGAGGTGCCGGTTGCGAGAAGTGCAACAACACCGGCTACCTGGGCCGGCTGGGGTACTTCGAGCTGCTGAGGATCAATCCCGCCATGCGGGCGGCCATCTCCACCAGCGCATCGCAGAGCGAACTTCGCGAAGCCGCGGGAGACGACTTCTCTCTGATGCGTCAGGACGGCATCCTGCGGGCCGTCGAAGGCGAGACCACGATCGAGGAAGTGCTGCGGGCCACGCAGGATTCCGATGAAATGGTGAGCTAACGACGATGCCGACGTTCCAGTACCAGAGCATGAGCGCCAGCGGAGACCGTCTCAGCGGTGTCATCGCCGCCGCCAATCGTGCCGAAGCGGTCCGGACCCTCCTGCAGCGCGGAGAGACCGCAACCAGCATCACCATGACCTCGGGAGCGGCCGATCAGGCATCCCCGGTACGAACGACTCGATCCGCATCCCGCACCAGCCTGCGCCGCCCCACGCTGCGCAAGACGGAGATGGCCACCCTCATTCGCGAGATGGCCACTGCCCTCGAGGCGGGACTCCCCCTCATGCAGGCCCTCCGAACGATCCGTCGCCAGGCCAGCGGCAAGGGCGCACCGGCCATCCTCGACCACCTGATCGAGCGGGTAGAAGCGGGCGAACCGCTGTACAAGGCGGCGCAGGAATACGGACGACCCTTCGACGATCTCATCATCGGCATGCTGCGTGCCTCCGAAGCCTCCGGACGGACCCATGAGGTCCTGCACCAGTTGGCGGATCTCCTGGAACGGAGCGTCGAACTCCGACGCGAACTGATGAGCGCGGCGTTCTATCCCATGCTCGTCCTCGGCCTCATCCTGGTCAGCGTCGTGATCCTCGTCACGGTGCTCATTCCACGTCTGATGGGACCGCTGATCGCGACCGGCAACGTCGCGCTTCCGATGCCCACCCGGGTGATCCTCGGCATCTCCACCTTCCTCCAGAGCTGGTGGCTCGTCCTGGTGATCGTCGGCGTGGTGGCCTGGCTGGCCGCACGCGCCTGGATCGCCAACCCGTCGAACCGGATGAAGTTCGACCGCTTCAAGCTCAAGATCCCGCTGATCGGACCCCTGATCCGGGATGTCGCCGTGGCCCGCTTCACCCACACCCTGGGCACCCTCTGCTCCGCGGGACTGCCGATCCTGGAGGCGCTGCGGATCACCCGGGACACCCTGGGCAACACCGCGATGATGGGTGCCATCGATCTCGTTCAGGGACAGGTGGCCGAAGGAAAGCCGCTCGCCGACCCCCTTGAACGCTCAAAGCTCTTCCCCCCGCTGCTCGTGCAGGTGGTGAATCTGGGCGAACGTTCCGGACGGCTGGAATCCATGCTGATGCATGCGGCCTCGGCCTTCGACCGGCAGGTGAACACCTCCGTGAAGCTCGTCATGAAGGCGCTGCCCCCGATCCTGATCATCGTGATGGCCTGCGTGGCGGGATTCGTCCTGGCCGCGATCCTGCTTCCCCTGATGGAGATGCAGGCCTTCGCACAATGAACCCGCAAGAGAAACCGCTCGTACCCCGTACATAGGAACATCCACCATGCAACGATCCAAACCCCGCCGTCCCCGGCAAGCACGACGAGGCTTCACGCTGGTCGAAGTCATCGTCATCGTGACCATCATGGCCCTCCTGGTCACAGTCGTCTCCACGACGCTGGTCCAAAAGTTGGGACAGGCCAAGTCCGAACTGGCGAAGACCGCGGCGGCACGGCTGAACCAGTCCCTCAACAACTACCTTCTCGACGTGGGTCTCTCGAGCCCCCCCTCCGACTTCGACTTCGAGGTCCTCACCTTCCGGCCCGAGGATGGCGGCGGCCCCAACGGCCCCTACGTCAACAACGTCGACGACATCCTCGACCCGTGGGGCAACCAGTTCGTCCTGGTCAACCCGGGCAACGTGAACCTGACCTGGGACGTCACGTCCTACGGCGAAGACGGACAACTCGGCGGCGAGGGCCCCAACGCCGACGTCACCAACTGACCGGACTGCAAGCGTGCGCGACCGTCGAAGGGCATCCAGACGCGGCTTCACGATGATCGAGATGATCATCGTCTGCGTCATCATGGCCCTCCTGATGTCGACGCTTGTCTACCGGATGACGAGCCGGCAGGGACGCAGCTTCGACACCACCATCGATCAGGTCGGCGACCTGCTGATGATGTACGCCCTGCGCAGCGAGCACAGTCGCAACCAGATCGGACTGATGATCGATCCCGACCGCGCCGCGCTGCTCCTGATGCGGCGGGACAGCGGCACCAACGCCACCGGGCAGCCGATGTGGGCCATGGACCCGATGGTGCGTGGAGTGCGACTGCCCGACTTCATGGATCTCGACGACCTCGAGGTCCGGGTCGACGGAGACCGGGCCGATCTCATCGAGTGGCCGCTTTCGGCGATGCCGGGAGAGGACCGCCCCCTGATCGAGATCGAACTCCAGCACGACAACCGGACGGTCCTGCTCTCCCTGCCCCCGCACGCGCTCGCACCGCAGCGGATGGAGGACGGAGTCGAATCGGCCCCCGCCCGCGAGCCTGAGGATCTGGATACGACCGGACGATGGCAGGAGGACTGGTGAGATGACGTACGCTCCACGGAACGCACGGCACGGCGTCGTCCTCCTCGAGGTGATCGTGGCCGCCATCGTGCTTGCCCTGGGCATGACCGTCGTCATCTCCCTGAGCACCCAGTCCATGTCCAGACAGATCCAGGGCGAGCGACGCATGACCGCGGCGTGGCTGGCCGACGAACTCCTGAGCATGGTGGTGGTGGAAGGCCCCAGGAACTTCGCCAACGCGGAGCCGATGGGCTGGATCGGGGAAGATGCCCGCGACGGCTACTTCCCGCCCCCCTTCGACGACTACTCGTACGAACTGGATCTCGAGGCCGTGGGCGACTACCAGCCCTACATGGTCACGGCGACGGTGAAGTGGATGGACGGCGTTCGTCAGAAGTCGCTCGCCATCAACACCCGCATCGCTCCCCGACAGGGCGAGGAGGAGGAGGAACTCCCCCGCGAACCGATCGAACCGCTCGACCGCGAGAGCAGGTACTACGACGAGGACGAGGAATCATGAGGCCGCCGCGACGACATCGATCGGGCTTCACGATCGTCGAACTGCTGATCGCAGGAGTGATCGCCGCGATGGTGTTCACCGTCCTCGCCGTCTCGATGACCCAGGTCGTGCAGGCCAAGAACATTTCGAAGGAACGGCTCGACGCCTTCATGCGGGCCGACATCGCCCTCAAGAACCTGCGGCGGGACCTGATCTCCACCCTCCGCCGCGACGATCTCTTCTTCACCCGGCTCGTGCTCGAGGACAACGAGTTCGACACCCCCTACGGCGACATGGATCGCGACGGCATCCTGATCTTCAACCATCGGCTTCGGGCCTCCCGCGAGATCGACTACAACGGCGAAGGCGTGGAGTACGAGACCGCCTACCGGATCGACGACGACGAATGGGGCCCGGTGCTCTGGCAGCGACGCGACGCCATGCCGGATCCCTATCCGACGGCCGGCGGGGTTGCGACCCCTATCGCCGAAGGCGTGGTCGCCATGAGCATCGAAGCATGGGACGGCGACCAGTGGGAGGAGAACTGGGACTCCGACTACGACGGCCTTCCCCATGCACTGCGCATCTCCCTGACGGCCAGCGGCCATCTACCGGGCGAACCGGTGTGGGACGCACCCATTGCACACCTGCGGACCATCGTCCCCCTGGAACGGGTCCCACCCCCCGATGACGTGATGGAATACCGACTCCAGGAGGAACTGGCGATTCTCAACGGGGCCGATCCAAGCACCACGGGCGGACCGGGCAGCACCGCAAACATCGCGCAGCCCAGCGGCGGCGGCGGCGGCGGC
>DBGM01000008.1:10519-62679 GCA_002295885.1 Phycisphaerales bacterium UBA854 | reverse complement strand
GGCGGCGGTGGCGGTGGCGGCGGATCCGTTCGTGACCTGGGCAACCTGACGAATCTGGAGCAGTAGTGAACAGCAGATCAACCACATCCGGTTCAAGAAGCGGCTCCGCCATCGTGGTGGTGGTGTGGGCCATCAGCATCTGCGCCCTGATCGTGGGCTCGCTGCTGGTCTTCTCGGGCCGCCAGAGCATGCTGGGAGTGGAGACCCTCGACGACATCCGCGCGCGGTGGACGGCACGGGCCGGGGTCGAATCGACCATCGCCGTGATGGCCTACCACACCGTGGAGCCGGAACCGATGAACGCCCTGGCGATGATCCTCGAGATGGAGGGCGTCGCGGTCGGGCAGACCAAGCACGGCTCATGGTCGATCAGCCACAACGACCTCGACGGTCAGTCCTGGGGTGGGCCGATGGACGAACATTCCAAGTTGAACGTCAACGGCGACGGACGAGGCTATCTGGCGGTCATCTTCTCGCCGCTGTCCTGGGGCGTGTCCCCCGCGATCGAGGACTGGCTGGACGAGGACGACGACCCGCGCGACCTCGGGGTCGAGAAGGACTACTACCTGTCCCTGGATGCCCGGTACGAACCACGCAACGATGCGATCTGGCACATCGCGGAGATGGAACTCATCGCGGGGCTCGACCCCAGCGACATCCGGGGCGAGGACTGGAATCTCAACAACCGGCTCGACCCCAACGAGGACGACGGCGAAGGATCCATGCCCAACGACGAACCGGACGGCGTGCTCGATGCCGGCTGGTCCGGCTACCTCACCGCCTCGTCCGTCGACGGCGGCGCCACCGCCAGCGGTCTGCCCCGCATCTACTTTCCGCTGACTTCGGTGCCGGAATTGGTCGAACGTCTCCAGATCGACGAGGCCCAGGCCGCCGCGCTGCTTTCCATGGCCCAGGGCGATGGATTCATGCTGGAGTCACTCATCAGCACTCCGCTGGAGGGAAGTGAAGGCGGGGAGGGCGAAGCGACGATCGCCCCCCTGCAGGACTGGCAGATCCAGGCCGTCTTCGATGAAACCGCCACTTCTCCATCCCATCAACCCAATGTGGGCAAGCTGAACATCAACACCGCGAGTCGTCGTCTGATGATGGACATGTACGAGGGACGGGAGGACATGGTCGAAGGCATTCTGAGCATGCGCTTCAACCGGGCCGAGGGCATCACGGGCATCATGGACCTCAGAGAAATGCCCGAAATGACCGATGATCTGCTGGAGGAACTCGCGATGACGTTCACCACCCGCAGCAACATCTACACCATCAGTTCCCGGGGCCAATCTGGCTCTTCGGGCGCAGAATGTGAAATCATCACGACCGTCGATCGTTCCACCGTACCGGTCCGAATTCTGGAGTATCGGGAGGAATAGACTCCTTCCGAGCCCATCTCGGGGGCGTACCCCCCCTGCGAGGCCCTTCAGGCCGGTTCAGACCCCCTGAGACCCCCAAAAAAGGGGATCTCGCTATTCTGACTGACCCCTGAGGGGTAACGCAGGAACGCACGTGACGCAGATGGACACACACAACGCCGCCGGCACCAGGGTTGCCATCGTCAACCGACGAGGCGACGGCTGGGGATGCCTGCAGGCCCGCATCGATCCCCTGACCGGAATTGCGGTCGAGGCCACGGCCGTCTTTGCAGCCGACCGGGGCACCGACCTCACCGACTGGATCGATGCCGCGGGGATCCAACTCGTGCGGGTGCTGATTCCGGGGTCATCGATCGTCTGTCGAACCTGCAGTCTGCCCGACGCGGAACCGGAGCAGCTCGAGGAAGCGCTGCAACTGCAGACCGAAACCAAGCTGCTGGGAACCGCTCCCATGCACCGCACGGCTTCGGCCATGCTTCCCGCACCCGCCCACGCGACGACCCGCACCGGTCTGATCCTCGCCTGGCCCGATGCTTCGACCTTCACCGGACCGGATCTGGATCCGGCGCCGCTTTACATTCCCGACGTCGCGGCGCTGGCCTCCCTGGTCGGCGGACTCCATCCCAAGGAACCCGCCATCTGGATCGACCGTGAGGACGGAACCGTCTCGCTGGTCATGGCTCAGCAGGAGCGGGTCCACGTCCGGACCACCAAGGAACATCTCTCGGATGCCGCCACCACGCGGGCCAAGCTCTCGCATCTCCTGCTGGAGACCGCGATCAACTCGGGCAGCACGGTGGAATCCTCGAAGCAACTGGCCGAACAAGCGACCGCGACCATCACCGACGACAGCCCGGCCCGAATGCTGCAGCTCCCCCAGAGCGTCCTCGACTCCATGCAGGAGCGGGTCCGGGACTGCAGCCTCGAGCAGGAATGGCTCGACGAGTGGGGACTGTCGGTGGGAGCCGCTTTGGCGATGTCGGACGAACTGGCCCCCCTGACCATGTTCCAGGACCGACTGCCGGAGGAGACGCCGACCATCGGCGAGTTCACCACCCAGCGACTCTCTTCGCTGGACGTCGCAGCCGCCCTGGTACTGCTGGCCGTCGCCGTGCTCGCGATCGGGCCGCTCGCCTTCCACGGCGCACGCGTCGCCATGCTGTCGGTGATGCACCCCGGTCTCGACGAACAGGTCCGGATGTACGAGGAGAACCGCGACCAGCAGATCATGTACGGAGCCCTGATGAGCGAATCATGGCCGATGTCCAAGCTGCTGGCGGATGTCGCCTCCAACACACCCGAGGGAATCGAGATCGACTCCATTCGCCTTGGCCACGGCGAACCCATCCGGATCCAGGGCATGGCCATGCCCAGCAGCGGCGAGGCATCCGCGGCGCTGGCGACCCGCATGAAGGCGATGCTCGAGGACTCCGGCGTGTTCACCGACGTGACCCTCCGCTGGGAGGACTCGGAGACCTTCGGCAATCGATCGTTCGACATCAGCGCGAGCGTGAAGCGTCCCCAGTACCGCCCCGCCTACGCCCTGGAACAGGACTTCGGAACGTGGACGCTCTCCGAGCGCAAGAGCGGCCAGGACGCCGACGGCAACTGGCTGGACGGCACCCAGGCCGTGGCCTCCAGTTCCACTCCTTCCTCGACGGTCGCATCCACTCCACCGCCCCCCTCGACTCCCTCGGCCCCGCCCGCAACCACCCGGGACACCCCACGTTCCTCCGGCAGCAGTGGATCGACCGCATCACGCCCCAGCAGTGGCCGCACCCCGCGCCCCTCCTCCTCCGGCAGCGGCCTCGCCTCCCGCGGCGACGCGGACGATCGTGCCGGCGACCTCTCGTCCGTCCCGACCGGCACCGTGCCCGAACCGCTGACCACCGAGCAGATCCAGGCCATGAGTCTCGAAGAAGCGAGGATCAAGCTGCAGGAGATCGCGGAAGCCAGGAAGCGAACCCGCGACACCGAAGCCAAGGCCCGCATGAAGGACGAGTTCCAGGCCCTGCTGAAGCACATGCGTGACCTGCAGAAGGACGGTGGATCGTGAAGTTCAGCACCATGGAACAGATCGAACGCTTCCGGGGCCTCGAGCCGTTCTGGCAATGGATCGTCGGAGCCACCATCTTCCTCTTGGCCTTCCTCGTGTGGGCCCAGTTGCTGGAACCCACGGGAACCGCCTGGGCGGAGACGGCCGACCGCATGGAGAGCGATCTGGCCCGGACCAGTCAATCCATCTCGCTCGACCCGAAGTCGCGCAACGCCGCGATGACCTACGGGGCGATCGACCTGCCCAATGCCAAGTCCGACGGTTCCCTGGCCCTCATCGAGATCGTCCAGGAGATCCTGTCGCGGCAGGGCATCAAGAACGACACCTTCTTCCAGTCCCAGAGCAACACGATCAAGGCCAGCCTGCTTCCCGGCATTGCAAGGGCCGGCGAAAAGATCGAACGTATCAAGGGTGAACTGGACTTCACGACCACCCCCGCCAAGGCGATCCAGATCATCTCCGATCTCGAAGCCCACCCCGGAATCGAATCGGTCACCAGCATCCGAATCGACAAGGCGGGCAACAAGGACGTCCGCACACGGCTTTCACTCGAGGCATGGGTACGAACGCGATGAAGTCGAATCGAACCAGCTCGTTGATGAATCCCATGACGTTCAGTGTCGTGGCCCTCGGTCTGATCCTGCTGTTCCTGATCTTCATGACGCCCAACCTGTACCGATCCGGACAGACCATCTTCCTCGGATCGCCCGAACCGGACGATTCGCTCGACAAGCTGCTCGCCCGCCATGAACAGAACATGCAGACGGACGTGGACCGCTTCAACGGACGATCCTTCTTCTACACGCCCCCCATCGTCCGCAAGCCGCCTCCTCCTCCGCCTCCCCCCCCGCCGCGACCGGTCGAGGAGGAGAAGCCGCCACCGCCACCGCCGGAACCCTCGTTCCCTCCGAACTACACCGGCCCCAAACTGGTCGCCATCCTCGGTGCGGAAGCGTGGTTCAAGCAGCAGACCCCCGACGGAGATCCGCTGACCCGGTTGAACATCGGCGACAGCCACGACGACATCGATGTCCTGGCCACCGATCCGCCACGCGGCATCACCGTCAAGTACCGCGGTGGCGGGCCCTACGACGTCTCCCTCATCAACATGGAGCTCACCCCCTTCTCGGATCGGGTGGTCGAACTGGAGATGCCCCGGGGCATCCTCGAGGACGTGCCGGCGGACGAGGAGGTCGTGGAGGATCTGCCCGAGGCCGAGCAGTGCGAACGGGCCTGGCGAATGTCCATCGCCCGACTCGGATTCACCAACGAATACGAACCCGTGGTCGCCATCGACAAGCGGGTCGAGATCTACGAGGGCTGGATCAGATGGTGGGGCCGCACACCGGACACCATGCGATCCCTCGGCGCCCCCTCGGTGGAACTGCTTGAAGCCATGATCGACGAGCTCAGGGTCGAACGGATCCGCTTGGGCGAAGCCGAATCGGCCGAATCCGCCATCTCCACCCCCGGGGAGCCGGATCCGGACGAGACCGAATCGCCGATCTCCCCCGACGAAGAGCCCAAAAACGGCGATTCAACCCCTGAAGGCACCGATAAGGAAGATGGTTCCTGAGTCTCGTCTCACGATCCATGGAATAGAAGAAAGTCCCATACGTTCTCCATTCAACGGGTCACCCACCAGGTACCCAGGACCCAACCGAGAAGACTGACGTGGCACGCAACACCTTCGACATCCTCGCCCTGCCCGCCCTCCTCATCGCCCTCGTCGGCCCCGGGGCCGCGTTCGCCCAGGAGGACGGACGACCTGCCCCCGAAGCACCTCCCAGCGGTCAGGTGACTGAGGAGACCGACGACGCCCCCAGTCCCGCCGCCCCGAATCGGAACACCGACGACTACCGCCCCTCCGACATCCTCGAACCGATTGAACAGGCCCACCTCAACCGGCGACCGATTCCGGAAGGCAAGATCAACTTCGCATTCGACGACGTCGAGATCAAGGACATCGTGCCCTGGCTGGCCAAGGTCACCGGCAAGATCGTCATGCCCCTGAAGCTGGACGGAGCCGGGATCGGAATCGGAGCCTCGGGCGGCAAGATCACGGTCATCGTGGACGAACCCGTCGAGAAGCAGCAGGCCCTCGACATGCTCTTCAGCGCCCTGCGGATGAACGGCATCGCCGTGATCGAACGGCCGCAGCTGATCATCCTCACGAAGCTCGACCTCGCCACCATCACCGACGAGATGAGCGACATCCCCGTCCTCGACGCCGCCGTCGACATCCGCGACCGTCAGGACCGCGGCACCATCGTGATGAAGATCTTCCCCGTCACGGTCAGCGACGCCTCCGAGATCGCCGACAAGATCTCGGAGATGAAGCCCCAGTACGCCGAGGTCTGGGTCGACGAACTCTCGAACCAGATCATCGTGCTCGGCGACATCGGACTCTGCCAGCAGTACGACAAGATCATCCGCGAACTGGACCAGAAGTGGCTGAATCGGAGGATGCACACCTTCCGCCTGAAGTGGGCGGACGCCAACGAGATCGCGACCAACATCGACGACCTCTTCTCCGGCGGCACCTCCACGAGCTCCGCGCGGCGCAGCACCGGCAACAACAACAGCCGCAACAGCCGGAACCAGGGCAACAACCGGACACCCTCCTCCAGCGACAGCGGCGTCGAACTCCGCCTCACCGTCAACGTGCAGCAGAACACGGTGACGGTGCAGACCGAGCCGGGGATCATGGAGGAAATCGCAACGCTCATCGGAACGGAATGGGATCTCCCCCGCTCCGCCGGCACGTCGCGGCTCTTCATCCTGCGGTACACCGATCCCAAGAAGATCAAGGCGCTGCTCGAGGAGGTCCTGGGCGAAGGCACCTCCACCGGAGGCGGTGGTGGTCGGGGACAGAGTGCCCAGCGTGCGAACGCGACCCAGGCCATCTCCGGCATCTACTCCATCGACGCCTACCCGGACAAGAACGCACTGCTCGTGCTCGCCAAGACGGTCGAATCCTTCGACTTCATCGCATCGATCATCGAGGAGCTCGATCGACCGAGCAACGTCGGCGTGCCGCAGATCATCCAGCTCAAGTACGCGCGGGCCGTGGAGCTCTCCGAGGAGTTGAACGTCCTGCTGTCGAAGCCGGGCACCAACGTCACGATCCCCCGCCCCGACACCGGGCTCAGCGGAGAAGGGTTTGAGTCGCCCAGCGGCACCAGCACCGGAGCGGGCGTGCAGAACACCACGACGACCGGGCAGGAACTGAGCTTCCCCTGGCAGCGGGGCAGCGAGGACGAGGAGCAGTCCCCCGAGTCCTCGCTGATCGGCAAGGTGCGGATCGTCCCCATCGTGCGACAGAACGCCCTGGCCGTACTGGCTCCTCCGGCGTTCCTCGAACCCATGGTCGAGATGATCCAGAGCTTCGACCGCCCCCGCCGCCAGGTCATGCTGTCGGCGACGGTGGTCGAGGTCGACATCACCGACCAGCTGAATCTCGGCTTGAAGTACGGAGCCGACGCCCAGGCGAGCCCCGACGTCAACGGCCAGTTCCTCGGCGGCGGAATCTTCGATGCGGCCGGCGGCGCAGCCGGTGCATTCAATGTGACGATCAACGACTTTCTCAATCAGCTGCTGGGCAAGAACGTCGCGGGCTCGTCCCAGACCTCGGTCCTGAGCATCAACTCCTTCGACGTGAAGGTGATCATCGAGGCCCTCGCCCAGGTCACCAACACCCGGATCATCCAGGAGCCCCGGGTCTTCACCGCCGACAACGAAGAGGCCGTCTTCTTCTCCGGCAAGGAAGTCCCCATCCCCGTCAGCAACACCACGGATCTCGCCGGCAACAACTCTCTCAACACCCAGTTCGAATACCGTGACGTGGGCGTGTTCCTGAACGTCCGCCCCCGTATCACACAGGAGGGAACGGTCGACATGGAGATCAGCCTCCAGTTGTCCGACACCATCGGCACCACCACGGTCGGATCCATCTCCGGCGAGATATTCTCACGCAAGCAGGTCAACAGCCACGCCATCGTGCTGGACGGCCAGACCGTCGTCATCGGCGGCCTGCTCCGCGAGAACGAGCGGCAGTTCAAGTCCAAGATCCCCCTGCTGGGCGACATCCCGATCCTGGGCGAGCTGTTCAAGTACACCGACGAGGCCCTTGAACGCAACGAACTGATCGCCTTCATCACCCCCACCGTGGTGATGAACCCAAACGAGAACTACGACAACTTCAACCGCCAGGACCTCATCCGTCTGGAATCCGTCTCACGGCCGCTCGCCGAGCAGCTCAAGGACGAGGAACAGCTGAATCTCCGCATCAGCGAACGCATCGCCGGCAAGAACGTGTCCTCCGCCGCCATGGAGGTCAAGAGCGGCGCATCGCCCCTGCCGGACACCAAGCGGTCCCAGGAGGAGATGGATGCGGCTCCGATCGATCTGATCGACGTGGATGCCGACTGACATCGAATGCGACGCTCCTGCACCATCCTGCTTCTGATCAATGCATGCGCCATGGCCGCCTGCACCACCACGCCGCAGGAGCCACCGAAGCAGCCGATGAGCCCCGAGGCGATCAAGCGTCTCAACGAGATCGCCGAATACGAAATGATGCGAGGGGACAATCCGTCCCTCCGCTTCAACGCCAACCTGCAGGATCTCTGCGAGGTCCCCTACGACCGGACCACGCTGCCGCTGCTCAGTCCGGACGGACGTTTCATCGCGACGGTGATTGGCCCTTCGCCCACTACTCCGACCCGACTCGCCGAACCGGGGGCCCCCGCACCGCTCGACACCTCCATAGAGGTCTGGCGGATCGGCGAGAACCCCACCGGCTGCTCCGTGGCCTACCGGCTCGACCCCCCGCTCCTCCTGGGTCGATCGGCCGACAGCGCCGGCTTCCTGGTGGAGTCGCCCCGGCCCGACGGGTCCCGGTGGATCGGCAAGGTCGCATGGGATTCGGGCGACATCGACTGGCTCGTCGAGGACGACATGGTCAACGCCTTCGCGTCCCTCGGACGCAGCGGTGAACTGGCCTGGTGCGCACGCGAGCGTGAAGCACGTGCGTTCTCACTGGTGATCCGCGAGAAGGACGGGCGTGAGATCGTGATCGATCCGCAGGGCGGCAACTGGCTGTTCCCCTCCTGGAGCACGCTTTCGGAACGGATCTACGTGTTCTGGCTCTCGCGTTCGGGCACCATGAAGCTGGCCACGATGAGTACGCTTTCGTCCGACATCATGATGACCAGTCTGCAGGATGTGGACATCATGGCCAACGGTTCCGTCGAGCTGGTCGAGCAGGCCGCGGTGGCTCATCCCGTGGTGCAGGGGCCGCCCGCGGGCAACATCGAAGGACACATCTTCTACCACCCGGTCAAGAGCCGGGTGGCGGTCTGGGTCCCCGAGGATTCCACGGACGCACGGCCCTTCGTCCTGCTGAAGCGGTCCGTGGCCGCCGCGCCGGACGTAGAGGGCGGGGGGCGATATCTGGTGGCCACCCCGTACGAGCTCCGCTACGTCAATCCCAGCCGCATGCACAGTTCGATCCGCATCCACGACGAACTCGCCATCCCCCGGGCCACCAGCAACGGGGACCGGCAGTACATCCTGATGTCGCCGGTCCAGGACACGATCATGCTTCGTGCACTGAACCCGCGCATCAACACCTCGGCATCACCGGGCTCCTGAACCGACATCAACACACCCGGCCGGGTGTCAGATGATGTCCGAGGACGAGTGCGAGGAGGCCTCAGCCTCTTCCTCCATGTAGTACGTGTGGGGCTTGTAGAGCCAGACCACCGGGACGAACACCACTGCGGTGCCGAGCATCAGCCAGGTGAAGAACCAGAAGAACGCCGCTCCCTGGAAGCGGTTCTGCCCTCCGATCTCGATGTCCCGGCTGACGGTGACCTCACCCGTCTGATTGGCCTGGGACTCGATTCCGAGTTCGGCCTTCCGGCGTGACAGCCACGAGTTGGCGTCCTCCGGCGGGGTGGGATGGACCACGGTGGCCTTGAGCACGACCGCCGTGGGGGCGAGCAGGTCGTCAGCGGGGCCCGGAGAGCCGACCGAGAAGTTGTTCCGGTTCAGCAGTCGGTAGACCAGCTGATGGCCCCAGGGGCCCATCTGTCCCTTGAGCAGATCGGCTCCCTCCTCGTTGGAGGGCAACCGGTCGTTGGTGCGCCAGAAGGACTCGATGCGGTCCGCGCCCGATTCCAGCTGGTCCGTGGCGGGCCAGTCGACCCGCTCGAGTCCGCCCGTGGCGTCGTACACGAAGCTGCCGTCGTCGTAGCCGTCCGCCGCACCGGTTCCCAGCGGCAGGCCGATGGAGAAACCGGATTCGGTCAGCGAGTAGATCGGCTCCTGATCACGTTCCGCAGCCGAGAGTCCCTCGAGCAGCTTCTGGGCTTCCGCAGCACTCGGTAGCTTCCCGTCGTGCTCATCCATCCAGTCGCCGATCCGGTCCCGCGCCTCGGTGAGACACTGCGTACCCGACGGTGCGACACTGACGGAACTGACCAGACTCGTGATGACGTTTCCGACCGTCACCGACGCGAGGAAGAAGCCCATGATGATCGACTTCATCTTCCGCGGCGCCTGTGTGTACGAGAACTCGAGGCAGGTGATGGAGACCAGGACCTCGGCGGTGGTGATGATGGCGTACGCCAGCACCTGCCAGCCGATCGACGGGGTCTGCCCCGCATCGATGAGTTCCTGGGCGACGGCGATGATCGCGAACCCTCCGGCCATGATGAAGAGGCCTATGCAGATCTTCCGCATGGGGGTCAGCGGCCAGATCTTGTCGATCGCCGGGTACACCAGCCAACCGAACAACGGAGTCAGGATGAGGATCATCACCGGGTTGATGGCCTGGATCTGGGCCGACAGCCAGTTGATTCCCAACCAGTTGCGGTTCATGTCCTCCGCCTGGAGCACCCACGTCGAGCCGGTCTGGTCGAAGAGGGCCCAGAACACGGCCACGAACAGGTAGATGATCGACAGCTTGAGGATGGCCTTGATGCCGCGGGAGCTGAACACTTCGCGAACGAAGGCCATCCCGCCGGGTGGCACGTGGATGAACTTCTTCCGACCGAGCCAGAAGGTCAGGGTCGCGATCGCCATGAGCACTCCCGGCACGCCGAAGGCCCAGTGCGGCCCGTAGTGGTGGAGCAGCCACGGCGTTGCGAGGTTGGACAATGCGGCACCGATGTTGATCGACAGGTAGAAGACCATGAAGATCTTCGTCATCCATATCTTCGCGCTGGATTCGCCGAACTGGTCACCGACGTGAGCCGACACGCACGGCTTGATGCCGCCCGAACCCAGGCAGATGAGGATGAGTCCGAGGACGAAGAAGAAGCTCGGATTGAGCGGTTCGTCCATGAAGGGGATCTGAGCCCCCATCAGGGCGAGGGCTCCGTGCCCCAGGCAGTAGACGATCGACAACAGCATGATCGTCAGGTACTTGCCCAGGAACGCATCGGCGATGAACGCTCCCAGCAGCGGCGTGATGTACACGGCACCGACGAACCAGTGGTACCAGCTCACGACGTCGCTTTCGCTCATCTGCTCGTCGAGTACCCCACCGGGCATGTAGACGAGCATGGTGCTCATGAAGATCGTGAGGATCCCCTTCATGCCGTAGAACGAGAACCGCTCTGCGGCCTCGTTCCCGATGATGTAGGGAATGCCTCCGGGCAGTTTCGAGGATTGAACGGGCGCGGTGCGGTACTTCGATGCCATGGTGGCCTCCTGGACCGGGGATCGGGGATCAAGTGCCGATTGTGGTCCCTGAGACCGCCCTGTCAACCGGGATCCGGATTAGCCTCCGGCCGGAGGCAGCACCTTGAGCGGAATCGAGGTCGTCACGGGCATCAGGCAGTTCTGGTTGTTGCAGGCCTGCCAGGTTATCGTGAAGCCCACGCTGCGGCCGATGTCCCCGGTCCTGGTCACGGTGACGGGGATCTGGACGGTGTGGGAATAGACGTTGACCTGCCCGTCGGGCCCCATGAAGGCCTCTCCAGCGGGATAGTCGGCCTGCACCCGGACCCCGTTGGCCAGACTCGTGATGGCCAGCGGCACCACGAAGGGATCCGTCTGGACCGGCGAGTTGATGTGCCAGCCGGAGTCGATCTCGAGGGTCAGCACCACGGTCCCCGACTCGCCGGGAGCGAGCCGAAGCTGCCGCTGATCGATTCCCATCGCCACCTTGTGGGTCGAGCCGGATTTCTTGGTCCTGACCGCAGCCGCACCACTGCGTTCCCCGGAGAGATGGTCGGCGTGATCCCGAAGCATCCGGTGGAGTGCCTGCACGGAATGGATGACGCTGCGGGGCGACTCGACGACGTCGGGACTGACGACGGCCAGGGCACCGGCCGCGTCCTCGATGTATTCGCTGCGGCCGGTCCGCTCGTGCAGATCGATCATGGCATTGATCATCACCGCATTGGCGCTGGGAACCGCTCCGTCGTAGAACGATCGACCCCGGACGAACAGATCGGGCTGCGACTCGAGCGTATCGAACCAGCCTCCCCGCTCGTCGTCCCAGAACCTCGTCCGGGCCTGGGCCGCGAGCGACGCGGCCCGATCCAGATAGATCGCATCGTCCGTCGCCTCGTGGAGTCGGAGCAGACCGCGGATCATGAACGCGTAATCCTCCAGGAAGGCGGGGATGCGCACCTCGGAACCGCGCCGCGTCCGCATCAGTCCATCCCGGCTCGACCACATGGTGCCCAGCACGTCGTCGGCGGCCCGACGGGCGGCTTCGGTGTAGCGGGCCTCCCGGAGCAGACGCCCTCCATCGGCCATCCCGCCGATCATCAGACCGTTCCAGCCGGCCAGGACCTTGTCATCGGTGCCGGGCTGGTCACGGGTGTCGCGGTACGCGAGCATCGCCTCGTTGATGCGCTCGAACCGGTCCCGGACCTCCCGGCGTGGAAGATCCCGCCGGGATGCGATCTTCTCGGGGCGAGCGTCCAGACGCAGCACGTTTCGGGGCGGGTCTCCGGGATGATGTGGATCGGTGAAGTTGGTGCCTTCGTCCAGACCGTAGACGTCCAGGGTGAACTCCGCATCCGATTCGAGTCCACCGGCCTCGAGCGCCGCCCGCACCTGCTCGGGAGTCCAGAGGTAGCTCTCCCCCTCCCGGGCATTCGACTCGGCATCCTGGGCGGAGTAGAACGCTCCTCCTTCGCTGGTCATCTCCCGCAGGACGTAGTCGAGAATCTCGCCCGCGACTTCGGCGTAGTACTCGTCCCCGGTCTCCTCCGCCGCGCGGGCGTAGACGGACGCCAGCATCGCGTTGTCGTAGAGCATCTTCTCGAAGTGGGGAACCAGCCACTCACCATCGACGCTGTAGCGGTGGAATCCACCCCCCACCTGGTCGTACATCCCTCCCATCGCCATGCGGTCGAGCGTCTTCACCGCGGCGTCGCGGACCGGCATCGAGGACCAGCCGGCCTCGAGCAGGAATTCGAGGTTGACGGGCATGGGAAACTTCGGAGCCCCCTTGGAGAATCCACCGTGCTCCCGGTCGTAGCCCGACAGCATCTGCGACAGGGCGGCATCGACCTGCTCCTGCGCCAGCACTTCGGCACCCCGCTCGACATCCATCTGGGCCCGGATGGCACCGGCCAGCTTCGCTCCCTGATCACGCAGCGAGGCCTCCTGCTGGCTCCAGTACTGGTGCATGGAATTCAACAGGGTGGGAAAGCCCGGACGCCCCAGTTGCGGAGCGTCCTCGGGTGGAAAGTACGTGCCGCCGTAGAAGGGCTCGAGGGTGTCGGGAATCAGGAAGACGCTCATCGGCCAGCCCCCCGCCCCGGTCATCAACTGCACGCCGGTCATGTAGATGTCGTCCACGTCCGGTCGCTCCTCGCGATCGACCTTCACGCAGATGAAATGTTCGTTCATGATGTCCGCGATGGCTTCGTTCTCGAAGCTTTCACGCTCCATCACGTGGCACCAGTAGCACGTCGAGTAGCCGATGCTCAGGAAGATGGGCTTGTTCTGCTCCCGGGCGGCGGCAAAGGCCTCCTCGCCCCACGGGTACCAGTCCACCGGATTGCGGGCGTGCTGCAGCAGGTACGGGCTGGTCTCCTTGGCGAGCCGGTTGGGCTGTGCTCCGTCCTGTCCCCCGTCATCGGCCATCGTCAATCCTCCCAGTGCCAGAGCCGCAGCGGCGACCCACCGATATCGAGTCAAATCGTGCATCCGGGCATGCTAGCACCCACCATGGGAGGTCGGACTCGGATCCGGTCGATAACAGGTATTCGACGATGATCTCGGGACACACGGAACAATTCGTCTGCTGCGGCCTGGCCCTGCTTGCCGGCGGCGTGCTGTGGGCCATGGGCTCGATGGTGCTGCGTCTGGGCATCGCCCTGGCGGGAATGGCCCTCGGAGCGATGATCGGATGGTTGGCCTGGATCGAGACCGGAGGCAGCTTCCCCCTGTGGATCGTCATGGCGGTCTTCGCGGCGGTCGTCGGACTCGTGGGGCTGGCGATCTACCGCCTCCTGCTGGCGGGCCTGCTGGCGGGCATCTGCGCCTCGGTCGCATTCGTGACCATCTGGTGCTTCCTTGCCCTAACGCCGACCGGTGATCCTCCGTCGGACCGGATCCCGACGACACCTCTGGCCGAAGTGGGGATGCTGTTGACCGGAAGTCATGAACCGGCCCCCGCGGCTCCGGCCACGAGTGCATCCGATGCGAGCTCTGCGGTACCGAACCTGCTTCCGGCCGCAACGGAGCGGGCCGAAGCCCTTCGAAGGCATCTGGTGGAGCGGATCACCGCTCTCTGGGGCCGTTGGCAGCTGCTGTCGCCGCGTACCCAGTTGAGCATCGTAGGTGGCGTACTCGGCGGGCTGCTGCTGGGACTGCTCCTCGCCACGTTCGCCCAGAAGACATCCGCGATGCTCGTCACCTCCGTGGCCGGTTCGATCCTTCTGATCGGCAGCATCAGCCGGTTGCTGGCCATGATCGGCGCCCCCACGCACCAGTTGGTCGACGTCTGGGCACCGCTTCCGAGCGTGGTGCTCATCGCACTGTCGATCGCCGGCCTGCTCGTTCAGATGTCGTTGCTGCGACGACGGAACAGCCGTCAGGAACCGGCGGCCTCGTCCTGAACGGACGAATCCTGCATGCTCACGGCGTTGTTCTCGACGGCCGGACGCTCCACCGCCGTCTCGTCCTGGATGCCGGCCAGGAAGATCGGCAGCACCACCATGGAGGCGGCCAGGCCGATCGCGGCGATGCGGGCCCAGGGGGCGTCGAACCGATCGATGGTCTCGCTTCGCTCGGTCGGCTCCGACATGAGCGGCAGGCCGACCAGACGTAGGTAGTACCACGCACTGATGGCGCTGTTCACGCCGGCGATGATGACCAGAACCACATGCCCGGAAGCGACACCGGCGACGAACAGGGCCAGCTTGCCCCAGAAGCCGAGCAGCGGCGGGAATCCGAGCAGTGAACCGGAGGTGATCGCCATCGCCGCCGAGATCCCGGGATGCTTCTGACGCAGGCCGGCCAGATCCTCCACGGCCTCGATCTCCCGGTCGGCACGCTGGAGCGAGGCGAGCACGGCGAATGCTCCGGTGCTCGCGAGCCCGTACACGAAGAGGTAGAGCACGACCGCATTGAATCCGAGTCCGGGCCCGGCGATGATGCCGACCAGGATGTAGCCGCTGTGGGCGATCGACGAGTAGGCGAACATCCGCTTGACGGATCGCTGCAGGAGGGCCCCGATGTTTCCGAGGGTCATCGTCAGCACCGCCATGACCCAGAGCATGATGAGGATCGGAAGCGGGAGCGGCGTGCCGTCGAACCAGCCGATGGTCGACAGCAGCAGCATGAAGGCCACGGCGCCGGCCGCCTTGGGAACGAACCCGAGGACCGCGGTGACGTGCACGGCGGCCCCCTCATAGACGTCCCCGGCGTAGAGATGCATGGGGGCCGCGGCGAGCTTGAAGCCGATGCCGAGCAGAGCGAGCATCATGCCCACGACGGCAAGGATGCCGATGCCTCCGTCGGCGGCCTGGGCGGCGAGGACGTCACGCATCGCGGAAAGCTCGAGGGTGCCCGTCGCACCGTAGAGCAGTGCGAACCCGTAGAGGAACATCGCGGCGGACATCGCCCCCAGGTAGAAGTACTTCATGGCGGCTTCCTGGGCACGCTTGGAACCCCGACTCATCGCGACCATCACGTAGGTCGGAAGACTCGTCAGTTCCAGGGCCAGGAAGAGCCAGATCAGGTCGCTGGCGGTGCAGGTCAGCATCAGGCCGGCCAGCGACAACAGGAAGAACACGTAGTACTCGCCGCGATTGGAGCGGAGCGGATCGAAGGGCATGCGCCCCGCGGCGATGGCCCGCTCGTACCGTCGGTCGATGCGGCCCACCGTCATCAGGACCAGACAGAGTGCGACAACGCAGGACACGAGTCCCATGGGTCGCCCGAGTCCGGGCAGCAGGAGCGTCGACTCCGCGATCCGTGCGTCCGTGAAGACGAACGGAATGCTGACACCCGCCGCGGTGATGAAGAGCATGGCGACCCAGGGAACCTTGCTGCGAAGCGATGCGGATCGGACCAGCCCGAGGATCGCCACCGCCACGACGCCCGCAAGCAGGATGACTTCAGGAATGACGAAGATCAGCTTCTCGGTCATGGAGCACCTCCGACCAGCGCCCCCTGCACGGCCGACTTCGCCTGGCCGAGGATGGGCTCGTACACCGCCAGGGTGTCGGCCACGGCCGCAGACGTGCCGTCGATCACGATCCAGGGCTGCACTCCGAGCACGATGCAGAAGACGGCCAGCGGCACCAGCACCGTGATCTCACGGACGCTGAGATCCTGCGGCAGGAGTTCCTCGTCCGGGGTTCCGGGAGGAAGCTTCTCGGGCCCGAAGACGATTCGTCCCACCATGATCAGCAGGTACATGGCGGCGAAGATCATGCCCAGTGCAGCGATCGCCGCGTACCACGGGCCGAGCACACCGGGATAGGCACCCATGTCGCCGGCCGCGAAGGCGGCGATGAGACACAGGAACTCGCTGACGAATCCATTGAGGCCCGGCAGGCCCACCGAGGCCAGTACGAAGAAGACCATGAAGCAGGCCCAGATCGGCATGCGTCCGGCCAGTCCCCCCACTGCATTCATGTCACGGGTGTGGTACCGCTCGTACATCATCCCGATCAGGAAGAAGAGCGCTCCGGTGGAAAGGCCGTGGTTCACCATGTAGAGGATGGAACCCTC
Organism: Phycisphaerales bacterium UBA854; assembly: GCA_002295885.1. GTDB lineage: Bacteria > Planctomycetota > Phycisphaerae > Phycisphaerales > SM1A02 > UBA854. The sequence continues at coordinate 46,023 of DBGM01000008.1, read as the reverse complement.
CAGACCCATCGGATTCAGGGCGAACAGCCCGAGAATGCAGAACCCGAGGTGGCTGACGGACGAGTAGGCAACCAGCTTCTTGACGTCGGTCTGGACCCAGCAGATCAACGCACCGTAGAGGATGCCGATGATGGCCAGGACCGCGATAAGCGGCGCCCACGTCACCACCGCCTCGGGGCACATGGGCAGCATGAAGCGGTACAGGCCGTAGGTCCCCAACTTGAGCAGCACCCCTGCGAGGATGACCGAACCGGCTGTCGGGGCCTCGGTGTGCGCGAGCGGGAGCCAGGTGTGCACGGGGAAGATCGGCACCTTCACGCCGAAGCCGATCAGCAGCGCCAGCAGCAGCCATCCCTGCTGAGTCGCGTCGAGCCCGCTGACCGCATGCTCGGTCAACGCCGCGATTGAGAATGTCCACGCGCCGTCGGCGGCCTGCGAAGCGGACCAGGCGAGCCACAGGAAGGCGGCCAGCGTGATCAGCGAACCGGTGAAGGTGTAGATCATGAACTTTACGCTGGCCTTGGCCCGGTTCGCACCGCCGTAGATCGCGATGATGAAGAACATCGGAACCAGCGTGAACTCGAAGCATACGTAGAACAGGACCAGATCCTTCGCCAGGAAGACCCCAAGCATCGCCGCTTCGAGGCCGAGCAGCCAGCCGTAGTACTCACGCAGCCGTTCCCGCACCGATGTGAAGGAGCCGAGCACGGCAAGCGGCATCAGGAAGGTGGTGAGCAGCACCAGGACGAGGGAGACCGAATCAGCCCCCACCTGAATCTCGATCCCGTACCGGGAAAGCCAGTCGAACGAACCGGTCAGTCCCCAGGTGCCCTTGCCCCAGCCGTCGAATCCGACGGCCGCGGCGATGCTCACGCCGAAGACGACCAGCGTGGTCAGCATCGCGACGATCTTGGCCATGCGGGCCGGAGACAGCACGACGGCCACGACGCCAGCGAGCGGAAGCAGGATGAGGAGCCAGCTCATCATTGCACGGCTCCTCCCTGGAAGAACTGCATCATCAACACCATCATGAGCACGATGAGGACGGCGCCTCCGGCCATGGTGACGGCGTAGGACTGGAGCAGGCCGTTCTGAAGGGGCTGGAACCAGCGGCCCAGCAGACGCGGCAGTCTCGAGGTGCCGTCAACCAGCAGGCCGTCGACGATGTAGCGGTCGAATGCGTGGAAGACGTGACCCAACAGCCACAACGGGGCCCGGACCAGGGCGTGGTAGACCTCGTCCACGTACCACTTGTTCTCCATCGCGACCGGCAGCCATCGGATCCAGGCCCGTGAGAGCAGCCAGCTCCGCAGGCGGTCCGCATCCTGACGGCGCCACAGGTGGAGCCAGAAGGCCAGCAGCAGCCCCACCCCACCCACCACACCGGAGATGTAGTACATCGCGGAATGCGGATCCATCCCGAGAATGGTTCCGTGGTGGGCGTGACCGTCCCCGTGGGCACTGTCCGACAGGCTGCCCGGGTGATCCGGGTGCCCCGGGATACCGGAGGCGGCGGAAGAACCGTGCACCATGTCCGCCACCCATCCACCCTTGATGCCCTCGACCTCGTTCGGCATGAAGTACGGGACGGCGGCCAGCAGGGCGCCGACGGAGATCACCACCAGCACGAAGTTGATGGCGAACCGGGGGGCATGCGGATGGAAACCGTGCTCCCCGTGGTGGTCATCGTGATGATCGTCGTGATGATCGTCGTGATGATCGTCATCGTGCAGCTCGTCGCCGGGCTCGTAGTGCACGGGGCCCGCACAGACGCGGCACCACACCCGGAACGTGTAGTAGGCGGTGAGGAAGGCGGTGAAGATGGCGAGCCAGCCCAGCACCTGGAATCCGGGGCCCTGCGTCACGAAGGCCTCGGCCAGGATGGCGTCCTTGCTGAAGTAGCCCGACGTGAACGGGAACCCGGCCAGGCAGATGCAGCCCACGAACATCGTCCAGGCCACGATCCGCCATCCCTTCATGCGACGAAGTCCGGAGAGCTTGCGCAGATCCAGCTGCCCGGCGAAGCCGTGCATGACGGCTCCGGCGGTCAGAAAGAGGACGGCCTTGAAGAAGGCGTGGGTGAAGACGTGGTAAGCGGCTCCATAGGTCGTGAGCACGCCCAGCCCCAGGAACATGAAGCCCAACTGCGAGACCGTCGAGTAGGCGAAGATGCGCTTGATGTCGTACTGGGCCATGCCGATGGTGGCGGCCAGCAGCGCCGTGAGCCCGCCGACCCAGGCCACCAGATGCAGCGACGCCGGCTCCAGCAGGAAGAACGGATACATCCGGGCGATGAGGTAGATGCCCGCGGTCACCATGGTCGCCGCATGGATCAGGGCGGAGACCGGCGTCGGTCCCTCCATGGCGTCCGGCAGCCACACGTACAGCGGCAGCTGGGCGGACTTGCCGAACGCCGCGAGCATCAGCAGGTACGGAATCGCCTTGACCGACCAACCCTCGTAGACCTCGGAGAAGTCGCCGGACTGGATGATGGTCATGAGCTCGTTGTACTGGACGGTGCCGAACGTGGCCCAGATCAGATACACCGCCAGCGCGAGTCCCAGGTCGCCGATTCGATTGACGATGAACGCCTTCTTGGCGGCGGCCACCGCTTCCGGTCGCCGGTAGTAGTACCCGATCAGCCAGTAGGAGGCGAAGCCCACGCCTTCCCAGCCCAGGTACAACATGAGGAGGTTGTCGCCCATGACCAGGCAGCCCATGGCGAAGAGGAAGATGCTCACCCCGGAGAAGAAGCGGGTGTACCCCTTGCCCACGTCGGGTTCCATGTACTCGCTGGCGTAGAGGGCAATGAGGGTTCCGAGCCCCGTGACGAAGCTCATCCAGAGAATGGTGAGCGAATCGATGTAGAGGGCGAAGTTCGCGACGAATGATCCCCCGAGCCACTCCATCGAGATCCACTCGAACAGCAGGATGCGTTCCGGCACGTCCTCGGCGTTGCCGAGCAGGATCGTGAGGACGAACGAACAGGCCAGCGAGCCGATGGTGATCCATGCGGGCAGCTTGGACCTGACCCGGAAGGCCGCACAGAGACCGCACAGGACCAGTGAGATGAGTGGAAACCACAGGATGAAGCCGGCCCACCAGTGACTGGTGGCCTCCACGACCTCCGCGACCGGCACCGGAGGCACGGCGGGAACGAGTTCAGCGATCCGGATGGCCGTCGAGGTCATCATTCGCAGAGCTCCATCCAGTCATCGGCGTTGAGCGTGGATCGCCGTCGATACAGCAGGACGACCAGTGCCAACGCGAGGGCCGCTTCGGCGGCGGCGACGGTGAGAATGAAGATCACGAAGACCTGACCGGAGAAGTCGAACCAGTACCGACCGAAGGCGACGAATGCGATGGCCGCGGCCTGAAACATCAGTTCGGTGCAGAGGAACATCACGATCAGGTTGCGTCGGGTCAGGAAACCGACCAGGCCGATGACGAAGAGCAGGCTGCTGAGTACGAGGTACTGCGACAGCGAGAGCTGCGAGAAGGTGGAGGCCAGTTGCAGCATCATGCCCCGCCCTCCTCGTCCTCGATGGTGTGCACGGGCTTCAGACCCGCGTCGACCCGGAGTTCGTCCTCACTGTGTTCGGCCTGCCGTCTGGCCAGCACGACGGCTCCGAACATGGCCAGCAGCAGGATCACTCCCGCCACCTCGAGGCTGGCGGGGAAGGAGGCCACCAGCGACCAGCCGACGTGCTGGGTGTTGCTGGGCATGAACTCCTCGTCGATCCGGACGTCGCGCCCTTCGACGTGCACATACGGCCCGTCGGCATCCCACTGGATGGGAGGCACCGAATCGGCCCCTTCGGGCGGCCACACGAGGTCCGGATCCGCTGCGAGCACCGCGTCGCGGTACTGATTGGGCAGTTGTTCCAGCAATGCGCCGTTTGCCGTGTTCACGGTCGCAGCATCCACGGGAGGGGGCAGTTGGCCGAGTCCCGTGGTGGAGGCCGTCACGATCGTGCCCGCGAGTATGAGCCCCACGATGACCGCGGCGCCTGGCTCGCGGGCGAACCGATCGTAGAGCGGGGCTTCATCGATCTGTTCGGCCTCGGAGGCCTGTTGGGCAAGCATCAGCACGAACATGTAGGTGATGAGAATCGCGCCCGCGTAGACGATGATCAGGGCAAAGGCCATGAACTCCGCCTCCATGAGCAGGAAGAGACCGGCGGAGGACATCACCACCATCACGAAGTACAGAGCGGCGTAGACCGGCCGGGAATGGGTGATCATTCGGACCGCGGCACTGATCGCGATCGTGGCGAAGACCAGAAAGAGGACGTTGCGGGCCGGATCGACTTCCCCGGGCACCACCTCGGAGCAGATGACCACCAGCCACCCCATCGTCCCCAGCCCCAGCAGCGCCCCGACCAGTTTCATGACCAGCGGTCCCCGGCGGAGCAGAAGATACAGGGCGAAGGAGCCTGCAAGACATGCGATGTAGGGGTCGAGTCCGTCCATCCGATCACCGGGAGTTCCCCCAGTGGGGGACGTAGCCTCAAAGGTCCGTGTTCAGTGGGCAAGAATAGGCCTGAGGGCCCCCAAACGCAACCTATCGGACGATCGATTCCACGGCTCCTGATCCCACGGAGCTGCTACGCCGCCCCCCGCTCGGCGGACAACGTCGGTCCAGCATTCTCGTAGGATGCCCCCATGGCTTCCTCTCCCCCCCCCGCCATCGGCCTTCGGCGACAGATCCCCAACCTGCTCACACTGATGCGAATCGTGTTTGCCGCGGGGTTCTTCGGCGCTCTCAGTTGCTACCGGTTTCCCGGGACCGGAATCGCGTGGGCCAATGTAGCCATCGCCCTGTTCGTGATCGCCGCGATCACCGATGCACTCGATGGCTGGCTCGCCAGGAAATGGAATGTGGTCTCCACCTTCGGGCGGATCATGGATCCGTTCTGTGACAAGGTCCTGGTCCTGGGTGCATTCGTCTACCTGTCGGGCGGTCGATTCATGGTCAAGGAATGGTTCGACGAGGACCGCCTGCTGACCATGGCCTCGGGGGTCTACCCCTGGATGGTGGTCGTGATCCTCGCCCGCGAGTTGTTCGTCACCAGTATTCGTGGCGTGGCGGAATCCCAGGGCATCGCGTTCGGATCCAAGACGTCCGGAAAGCTAAAGATGATCCTGCAGTCGATCGCGATCCCGCTGGTGCTGTTTCTCGTCGTCAACTGGCCCCCGACCGTGCACGATTGGAACCTGTGGCTCTGCAACGGTCTCATGTGGATCACCATCGCGGTGACGATCTGGTCTGGAATTCCGTACCTGTTCGGCATACGAACCATCATGATCGAGAGCCGCACGAATCCGGAGGACTGATCGATGCGAGAACGACTGCTCACCGTGTTCGGACTCGGCACCCTGCCGCGAGCCCCGGGAACCTGGGGATCACTGGCGACGACGCTGCTCTTCACCGCCACCATCCTGTTCATCGACAGTTGGCTGGCCAACCTGTTCATGATCGCACTGGTGATCGTGTTCTCCGTCGCCACCGTGCGACTGGGACCCTGGGCGGAGCAACGATGGGGCCGCTCCGACCCCCCTCAGGTCGTCAGCGACGAGGTGGCGGGTCAGAGCCTGGTGTTCCTCTGCCTGCCCTGGGGCGACGTGCTGCTGCATGCTGCCCCCCTGCTGTGCGTCCTGTACGCAATCGTCGGATTCGGCCTCTTTCGCATCCTGGACATCCTCAAGCCGCCTCCGATCGGACTGCTCCAGCACCTGCCGCACGGTTGGGGCATCCTGCTGGACGACCTGATGGCCGGATTGCTGGCCGGCCTGGGCCTGTGGCTGGTGGCCATGGCGACGATGTTCTAGTTGCCGGCGACCGATGCGGACCGGTGCTCGGTCCCCAGTCCCAGCACCCGCCCCGAGAAACGTGGAGTGCTCCAGTCGCCCGTGACCTGATAGGTGACCAGCCGGTCCGTGATGAAACCGAAGATGTCCCCCACCGCCCCCAGATTCATCTGGAGCTTTTCGAGCGGCCCCGCGTTGAAGCGGAAGTTGATCCGGCTGTCGAAGTAGAGCTCGCCTTCGCCGCGGACTCCAAGGTGATCGCCCTCCAACGAGAAGTCGTCGATGACCACCCGATTGGGCTCCAATGCGAAGAGCATCGAGGCCTCGTCGTCTCCCATCGGCCACTCGGAACGTCCAAGCACCGCATCCTGCAGCCCCTGCACGACCGGAACATTGAGAATGTCGCCGTGGGACAGATGGACCGAACCGTTCCCCGAGAGGTGCCCCAGGGGATCATCCAGCCGGGACGCCACCTCACCGCTCATGCCCACCGAGCCGCTGTAGCGGGGATGGTCGTCCTGAAGCTGCGCAATGATCGTCTCAAGACGAAGATCGTTGATGTCGAACTGCAGGTCGAAGTCACGGGGCGATTCAAGGGCCAGATCTCCCGTCATGTGCATGCTTCCGCTGCGCGGCAGCTGCATGACCAACTGCTCCATCACCAACCGCTTCCCATGCAGTTGCAGATCCGCCACCAGCTTGGGGATCGGTATCCGGTAGTCAGACACCATGGCTCCACCCTGCTCCACCATCAGTTCCACCATGAGTTCGCTGGCGATCGGATCGACCAGCGGCACCAGTCCGTCGATGCGCAGCCCCACATCGCCGACGATGCTGTACTCGTCCACGATGGTGCGTACGTCGTCGGGGATCGAACCGATGTCCGCCGGATCGATCTGAAGCTTGGCGATGAAGTTGTCGACGAGAACGTCTCCGGTGTCGATGTTCACCGAACCGTCAAGATCGATTCCCAGAAAGGGAGGTCGCTCCACACTCGAATCGATGCTGTAGAGCCCCGGATGCCCTTCCCGGGGTGTCGCGTCCACCCGCATGGTGATGTCGTCAATACGGACCACGCCGGACCGGTAGGGCTCGAAGTGGAGCGAGCCCCGGACGACTTCGATCAGTCGGATCGACAGGAAGTCGCTGGGATTGGTCGAGATCGAACTGGTGTACTCCTCTCCCTGCAGCGACTTGATGAAACGCGGATTGAGACCCAGCAGCGAACCGTCCTCGTTCCATCGCACCCGAAGTACGGGGCGGACGAACTGGACCTCCGAGATCTCCACGGCCCGACCGGCAGCCGGGATCCTTTCCAGCGTCAGTCGCATCCGACGCGCCGACAGGAAGGTCCTGCCCTCCTCCTGCAGTTCCGGAGCCTGCAGGGTGACGGTCAGCGGGAACGAATACTGCAGGCCGGTGAAGTTGAGCTGGGGACCGAGGATGTCTCCGCTGGCCAGCATGATGAAGTTGAAGAGCCAGATTCGGATGCTGACCTCGATCCAGGCCCAGCATCGGATCAGCATGCCCGAAGCCACGAGCAGACCGATCAGCAGTGCCGCAGGCACCACGATGCTCCGGTGCGGGTTGGGATGAAGTGACTCTGGATCGGTCACGCGGTGCTCCTCGCCGGGCTACCATGTGGACCCGCCCGGAGAGACTACCAGCCCTGTGCATCGCGAACACGCAAACGGAGAAACCCGACGTGACCAGCCCGATCCATCGCTCACTGACCTGCCTTACCGTCACCATGCTGCTCGGCTTCCCCGCTCTCGGCCAGGAGTCCGTGGGACGAATCGAGATCGCGGAGGACGTCCGATCCTTCTCCCCCGTGGGCGAGTCCGGCGAAGCGGTCAATCTGCCGTCGTACATGGACTCGCTGGATCCCGCCGCGGTCCACTGGTACCAGCATGTCCAGACCCTCGCGAACCCCTGGTTCGAGGGACGGCAGCCGGGGACCCGCGGCGGCCGGATGGCGTCGGAATACCTGAGTTGGCACTTCGGCCGGTTCGGACTGCAGCCGGCCTTCGAGATCGATTCGGCCAACGATCCCGGCCTTCGTGAAGCACACGGAATCGAAGGACGCACCTGGTACCAGCCGTTCGAGTTCAATCCAGGGCGATCCAACCGCCGGCTCATCGACAGCAGTGTCACGGTCCGGAACGATGTTCTGGAGGACGACGACTACAACATCCTGGGCAACTCCGGAAACGGAACCGTCACGGGCCCGATCACCTTCGTGGGCTACGGCATCGAGGACGGTCCGGACGGATATTCGAGCTTCAAGGACGACACCGATCTCACCGGACGGATCGCCGTCCTCCTTCGCTACGAACCCCTCGACGAGGACGGCCGGAGCCAATGGGACGAGGACGGATCCTTCAGCGAGTTCTCGGGGATCAGTCGCAAGCTCCAAGCCCTCGTTGATCGTGGCGCTGCCGGCGTGATTCTGGTGAATCCCCGCAATGCCGCGGCGGGTCGACGGGGCCTCGAATCGTTCCGATACACGCGACGATTCCGTCCGATGCTCGACGTCCCGGCCGTGCACATGGACCAGGACGCAGCGGACGCGCTGCTGAGGACGGCCGACCGGCGGGGACGGGGGCTCGATCGCCTGCAGGACCTGGCGAACACGGGACGGATCACGACCGTGCAGGGACGGGACGGAGTGATCGTCACCCTGGACAATGAGATCTCGCGGCCCGAACTGAAGGCTCAGAACGTCGCCGGCGTGCTTCCCGGAACGGGTGAACTGGCCGACGAATGGATCGTGATCGGGGGACACCACGACCACCTCGGGAACGGCTACGTCGGCTCCCGATCGAACTCCAACGAGATCCACTACGGCGCCGACGACAACGCATCGGGAACCGGTGCCGTCCTCGTCCTGGCCGAGCGACTGTCCCGCTTCGAGACGGACGAGGATCGCCGCTCGATCATCTTCATCGGCTTCGACGCCGAGGAAGCGGGGCTGCACGGCTCCAAATGGTTCCTTGACAACTGCCCCGTGGACCACGATTCGATCAACTGCATGATCAACCTGGACATGATGGGCCGGCTGCGCAACAACATGGTGTCGATCTCCGGAACCGGTACCGCAGTCGAATTCGATGAGATCCTCCCCCGCTACGTCGAACCGAGCGGACTGAACGCCCGGGCAACGCCCAGCGGACTCGGCCCCTCGGACCACAGCAACTTCTACCAGCGGAACATACCGGTCCTCTTCTTCTTCACCGGGGAGCACGACGACTACCACACGCCCCGGGACCACGCCTGGCTGGTCAATCCCGAGGGCGCGGCACGCATCATCGATCTCGCGGGCGATCTGGTCGAAGAGTTTGCCGTGACCCCCAAACTGACCTTCCGGGAATCGACCGAGGGCGGACGGGCCCGACGGACGGGAGCCAAGGTTCGGCTGGGCATCATGCCCAGCTACACCGCCGACATACCCACCGGGGTGCTCATCGACGGCGTCAGCGACGGCACCTCCGCCGCCGAGGCTGGACTCAAGTCCGGGGACATCATTCTCACCTGGGACGGCGACACGGTCACCGACGGATCCACCTTGATGCAGAAGATCATGTCCCACGAACCGGGTGACACCCCCGTGCTTCGAATCAAGCGAGGCGACGAGGAGATGGAGCTTCCCGTCAAGCTGAAGTCCTCCGGCGGTTCCTGATCCGACCAAAAGGCCGCCGGCCGATCCTCTCGGACCGGCCGGCGCTGGGTGATCGCCAGTGGACGTAAGCCGAATTCTGTCCCCCGGCGAACCGGGGTGACGACCATTCATCTGGGATCGCCGTCGCCGACGATCTCCTGCACGCGACCCGTCCTCAACCCGCGGACCACGGACGCGTTCCGAGGAACGCAGAGGACTGCTTGCGCTTGCACGCGGTGGGGTTTGCCGTGCCCCGACTGTCACCAGCCGGGCGGTGCGCTCTTACCGCACCCTTTCACCCTTACCGACCGAAGCCGGCGGTCTACTCTCTGTGGCACTTTCCCTGACCCGACGATCATGGGCCGGTGGGCGTTACCCACCACCGTGTCCTGTCGTGTTCGGACTTTCCTCACCACCGGATGAACCGTTGGTGCGGCCGTCTGTCCACCTCGAATTCTAGCATCTCGGGACCTCGAGGTCACGGGTCCACTCCGGTGCTACACTTCCGCCATGACCGAACCCGCAAGAATGCTCGTATGGGCCGATCGAAACCAGGAGTCGATGGTTGAACGCAGCCTGGAAACAGGCCTCGTGGGCATCCGGTCCATCGGCAGCCCGGACGACCACGCGGGACGCGATCTCTCGGATCGATTCGCCGCACCCCAGACCACCGACCTTCGGGCGGCGCTGGCCGAGGGCGACTTCGACATCGCATGGATCACCGCCCGGGACGTGATCGATCGCCCCCTGCGTGAGGCGATCCGGGCCTGCCCCCGTCCCGTTGCCACCTCCACCCTTCCCATCGATCCGGTCATGGATCTGCTCAGCGAATCCGACCACGGCATGCCCGCCCGCTTCGTCCCCCGGATGCGGCAGAGCCGCGGATGCGTCTCGGCGATGCAGCTCCTGGAGGATTTCGGACGCATCGAATGCGTGCACATCTCGATGACCGCCGGCCAGCAGCAGACCTCCCCCTGGGCTCTGCTGTACGACGCGATGGACGTGGTGCATGCCCTCCTCGGTATCCCCGATGAAGTGTTCGCCGCCCACGCCGGCGAGCGTTCGCTGCAGCCCGACGTCATCACCGGGATCACCGGTCACTTCTCGGTGGCCCTTCGCTTCCCCGGCCAGGCCGCGGCATCCATCGTCTGCAGCGACGGAGGCGGAACCTGGGACCGACGCATTCTGGTGCTGGGCAGCGGCGGCCGACTGATGATCGACGACGACCGGGTGAGCTGGACCCTGCCCGACGGAGCCACCGCGGATGCAGGTTCGACGGAGCCCGCCGAAGAGACCCACGGCGTCGGTGAACTGGCGGCCCACCATCTCAAGCGGGTACTTGAATCGGTGGAGGAGGCCGAGGCGCCGGAAACCATCGGTCACGTTCTGGCGATGTGCGAATCAGCACGGATCAGCTGCCTGACCGGGCAGTCGGAGGTTCCGGCGCAGATCATCGGTTCGATCCTGAGCTAGTTCAGCCCGTGATCAGCCGCTCGTGCAGCGGCACCACCACGCCGGGAATGACCCGCTGCTCGGCCAGTCGCTCGATGTGGCCGGCCAGCGTTCCGAACACGCTGGGAAAGTCCTCGATGGAGTTGAACGGCCCCTGGCGACGAACCGTCAGGTAGACGCTCAGCGGCTCCTCGTCGAAGCGGCGATCCGTCAGCGACTGCGGCGTGGTCCGGGTCTTGACCTCGAGGCTGGCCTGCAGGTCGGGATCGTTGTCAAGTGCGATGCCCAAGAACGGCTGCACGTCCAGCAGGGTCTCCCGATCCGTCTCGATCAGAGCCGCCAGCGGGGAGTTGCCGAGCAGGGCGTCGAACACGACCTCGTTGCGGTTCGAACGCGTCTGGAGATCGAATCCGAACACGAGCTCGATGGCCTCGACGTCGATGGCGTTGAGCGACAGGAAGAACGGGGCGATCTCCAGAATCAGCCGATGCAGTTCGTAGGCCTGTTCGAGCGAATGTGGATTGACCCATCCGCTGCGGACGGAGGTCTGGCGCAACGCCATCCAGTTGTACTGCCCGTCCACTTCCTTGGATTCCAGAGCAAGCTCGCCGTTGTAGCGGCGGAACCGCTCCATCGCGGGATGGTGCTTGCGGACGCGGTCGCACATGTCGAGCACCGTCTCACGGGCCGTGGGAAGGTCCATGGTGACGGCGATCTTCTGGTTGACGTAGAAATCGGTGCAGAGGGCACCGAGATTCATGGACATGTCCTGCTCCCAATCCGTCGGGCTTCACTTCGAACCATACTCTAGCAGTCGACACCACGCCGCATCGGCTGGAGACGCCAATAGGTCAGGCTTCTCCACAACCACTCGAACGGACCGTAGCGGAATGTGGACAACCACAGAGGTGACCAGATCAGCTGGGCGACCGAGAGCAGCAGCACGAGCAGCATCTGCTCGGACCGGCTCCAGGATCCGAACTGGCCGAACCCGTGTCCGTAGAAGATCAGCGTGCAGATGATCGACTGGAGGAGGTAATTGGACAGAGCCATGCGGCCGACGCTGGCCAGGCAGTGCTGGAACCATCTCAGCCCTCCGCTCCGGACCAGCAGCATCACCACCGCGACCCAACCGAGGGCGGCCGGGATGCTGCCCCAGTAGTTGAACTGGTTGATCAGGAATTTGGTCTTCACCGGATGCCAGCCGATGCTCCAGCCCACCTGCAGTCCCAGCCCAGCGAGAGGCAGTCCGACGAGTACGCCCAGGGCGAGCAGTCCGACGTAGAACCGGGTCGATCGGCGGGCCGAGAAGACCCCCCACTTGTAGAGCGCCATCCCCACGAGCATTAGGCCGCCGGCCCGCCACAACACGAAGAAGGCGAAGGCGAACGTCTGCATGACGAGCGAGGAGAATGCACGGTGGCCCATCTGGCCGAACCAGCCGCCGGTGTAGGCGTTCAGTTCGGCCTGGATCTCCTTCTGGAACGAGGGCGAGTCAAACGCCATGCGGGCCATTTCCTCCGGGGCGAACTTGACCATCGAACCGCCCAGACCGAGATACAGCATCGATCCCAGCAGCAGCATGGCAAGGCCGGAGGTGAGCAGCAGCCACGGCGGCAGCCGGCGGCACCAGACCACGATCATGCCGCACAGGGCGTAGCCCACGAGGATGTCGCCGTACCACAACAGGTAGGCATGCAGCAGCCCGATCACGATCAGCCAGGCCATCCGCCGGTAGTGCACGGCGTACGCCGGCCGTCCCGTCTCCAGCAGACGCTCGACGAAGAGCACCATGCCGGCTCCGAAGAGCATGGAGAAGATGGCCATGAACTTCATGTCCGCGAGCACCATCGAAAGCGTGAACACCCAGTAGTCGGCGCCTTCGACCGTCCCGTACCCGAGTGGATTGCCGTAGGCCGAGAACGGCATCGCGAAGGCCTGGATGTTGAGTACGAGGATGCCCAGCATCGCCAGGCCGCGCAGGACATCGAGCGAGGCGATGCGGCGGTCGGCCCCCAGCGGTCCCGGCTGCGGATTCATGAGTCGTCCCCCAGAATCCACGCCAGCACGCGGTCGACATCCGAAAGATCGTCCAGCACCAGTTCCGGCTCCGAGGCGTGCAGCCGCTCCGGGGCATGGCTGCCCGTGCAGACGGCCAGGACCCGACAACCGGCGGCCCGACCGCTGGTGACGTCGTGCTCGGTGTCCCCGAGCAACACGACGTCGCGCGGGGCACGTCCCATGGCGGCACGGAACCGCTCGATGGCCAGCGGCGGGAGATCATCCCGGACGTTCCCCTCGTCGCCGAATGCGCCTCCGACGAACAGATCGGGGTCGATGCCCGCCGCGGCGAGTTTCATATGAGCGGATTCCCGGTAGTTTCCGGTCACCAGGGCCATGGTGATGTCCGGGCGGGCGTGCATCCGCTCGAGGAGTTCGGAGACGCCGGGCAGGATCCGCATGTCGTGGCCAGCCGCGATCAGTTCGGCGAAGACTTCGAGGTACCGCTTCCGGAATGCGTCGTGATGCTCCCGATGGTCCGTGCGACCGATGGCCTCCATGGCCTCGCCGAAGATCAGGGGATCCAGCCGTCCCCCCAGGGGGATGTCCCGGAGGGAGAAGGAATCGCCGAAGAGTTCGACTCCCGCCTGCACGATGCCCCGGGCACCGGTTCCTTCACTGGCGAGCAGCGTTCCGTCGATATCCAGCAGGACCAGCACCGATCAGCCGACCGTGACACCCGCCGCGGCCGTGACCTTGCGGGCCGCGTCGGCCAGATCGTTGGCGGTCTCCATGGTCGGCAGTTCGGTCGTGGCCTGCTCGAGGATCGCCCGGGCCGCTTCCACGTTGGTGCCTTCCAGACGGACCACGAGCGGAACGGTGAAACCGATCTCCTTGGCCGCGGCCACGATCGCCTGGGCAATGCGGTCGCACTGCATGATGCCTCCGAAGATGTTGACCAGCACGCCGGTCACCTTGTCCTCGGAGAGGATGATGCGGAAGGCCTCGGTGATCGCCTCGAGCGAGGCGTCTCCGCCGACGTCGAGGAAGTTGGCCGGCTCGCCGCCTTCGAGCTTGATGATGTCCATGGTGCTCATGGCCAGTCCGGCCCCGTTGACGAGGCAGCCGATGTTGCCGTCGAGGGCCACGAAGCTCAGACCGAACCCCTTGGCGTGCAGCTCGTCGGCATTCTCCTCGGTGGGATCGAACAGATCGGAGATCGCCTGCTGCCGGAAGAGCGCGTTGTCATCGAAATCGAACTTAGCGTCGATGGCCATGACCTGCCCCTCGGGGGTGACGATGAGCGGATTGATCTCCGCCAGCGACGCGTCCTTTTCGACGAAGAGTTCGGACAGGCGGATCATGATGTCCACGGCCTGCGTCGCCTGGTCGCCTTCGAAGCCCAGTCGCCCGGCCAGTTCCGCCGCCTGGTTTCGATCGAGTCCGTCCAGCGGATCCGTCGGCAGTTTGAGGATGGCATCGGGGTTCGATTCCGCGACCGCCTCGATCTCCACCCCACCTTCGGCGGAGGCGATGATCGTATTGGTCTCGTTTCCACGGTCCGTGGTGATGGCGAGGTAGAGTTCCCGTTCGATGTCCACCGCTTCGGCCACGAGCAGACGCTTGACCTCCAGACCCTCGGGGCCCGTCTGATTGGACACCATCCGGTTGGACAGCATGAACTCCGCCGCCTCGCGAACCGCATCCACCGACTCGACCACCTTCACGAATCCGGCCTTGCCTCGACCCCCGGCGTGCACCTGGGCCTTGACCACGATCATCGTTCCCCCGGAGGCCAGAATCGACTCGGCGGCCTCGACGGCGGTCTCCACGGTGGTGCACATGCAGCCGGAGGGAACCGGAATCCCCGCCTCGGCAAGCAGTTCGCGGGCCTGGTATTCGTGAATCTTCATGGGGAAGGTGCTCCGGATGAGTGAGGGTCGGATGAGGCCGGGCATCCTACCACCCCCCCGGAGCAAGTTCTAGAATGCGACCAGCACTTGGAGGTCCGATCATGGCCCGCACCCCGTCGACGATGTCCCCGCTGGGAACCACCTGCCCCGATTTCACCCTTCCCGACCCCCGCGGGGGGACGGTGACCCGTGATGATGCCATCGGCGAACACGGCCTGCTGGTCATGTTCCTCTGCAACCACTGCCCCTTCGTCATCCACGTGGCCGACCACCTTGCCACCCTCGGTCGCGACTACGCCGACTCCGGCCTCGGAATCGTGGCGATCTCCTCCAACGACGTCGCCAACTATCCCGACGATGCCCCGGACAAGATGGCCGAGGAGGCCGAGCACCGCGGCTACGCATTCCCTTACCTGTACGACGAGACACAGGCGGTGGCCCGGGCCTTCGACGCGGCGTGCACGCCGGACTTCTTCCTCTACGACGCGGAAGGGTTGCTGGTCTACCGTGGCCAGCTCGACGACAGCCGGCCCGGCACCGATGCGTTGGTGACCGGCGCCGACCTTCGGGCCGCGATGGACGCGCTGATCTCCGGGGGAGCGATCCCCGCCGACCAGGTCCCCAGCCTCGGCTGCAACATCAAGTGGAAGAGCGACTGAGCCTCAGGCTCCGAGGGCCTGCACCACGACCCGACGCCGGTGGGATTCGGCCCGGTGCTCGAACAGGTAGATCCCCTGCCACGTCCCGAGGGTCAGCCGACCATCAACGATCGGAATGGAAAGCGACACGTCGGTCAGCATGGATCGGATGTGCGAAGGCATGTCGTCCGCCCCCTCCATGGTGTGCGTGAACTCGGGCTGCCCCTCCGGCACACTTCGTTCCATCCAGCCCTCCAGATCCCGTCGGGCCGACGGATCCGCGTTCTCCTGGATCGTCAGCGACGCCGAGGTGTGCTGCACGAACACCACGCATACTCCGTCGTCCACCTCCATGGATGCGATCACCTCGTGCACCCGATCGGTGATCTCGTAGAGGCCCTTGCCGTCCGTCTGGATTTGCAACGTCGCAGCCATGCTCAGTCCTCCGCGGGCGGAATCGGTCGACCGTGCGGATCCTCGCCCTCGTCGTGCGCGGAGAGCTCCTCGATCATCGCCGGCGACGTGAAGTGCTCCAGTCGATCCGCCGTACCGTGGATGTGATCGGGACGAAGCCCCAGACGCTCCCACAGGAAGCGTTCCCAGAGCCGGTGGGTCCGCACCAGCGAGCGGGCGGCCACCCGCCCCTGTTCGGTGAGCTGCAACCGGTTGGATTCGATCGTCACCTGCCCGGCCGAACGCACCCCACGCAGGGCGGCCACGGCGATGCTTCGCGACACGGACAACGCCTCGCGGAGATCGCCCGCCGTCAACGGCCTGTCGCCGCTGCGTGCTCCTTCCTCGTGGCGGTACAGCAGCCCGAGCACGTCCTCCTTTGCGATCCGCAGCGACAGCTGCCGCCGTCCCACGGCCCGGGCGATGAGCCCGTGCCGGGGCGAGAACGCCCAGGCGGCAGCGAAGAGCACCCCCGACATGACCGCCATGGATCCGGCCGTGGACATTCCTTCGAAGCCGAACCATCCGGGCACCACCAGTGCCGCGACGTGCCCCAGCAATGCAGTTGCGGCCGCCAGGACCAGCGTCCACACGAGCATGGGCCCGTAGCGGTCCGTCATCATCCAGGCCGTGGCCCCGGGTACGATGAACATCGCCACGACCAGCAGGCTGCCGACCGTCTCGAACGCAGCCACCGCCGTCGCCGCGGTCATCGCCATCAGGATCCCCTGGACCAGTCGGGGCCGAAATCCCATCGCCGCAGCGAGCGATTCGTCGAACGCGGTCAGCTTCAGTTCCTTGTGGAACACCAGGAACACCAGTCCGTTGATCAGGAGCGCACCGCCGTTGACGACCGCACCCCGCGGAACCGACCAGCCGAAGAGGCTCGTCTGGTCGAGATAGGACAGTTCGATCGAGCCGTAGATCACCACGTGGGGATCGATCACCACGTCGTCGGCAAAGGCGCGGATCAGGACCAGACCAAGGGCGAAGAGCGTCGTGAAGACGATGCCCATCGATGCGCCGATCTCCGTACGGCCAGATCGCTGCACGAAATCGACTAGCACGGTGGTCAGGACGCCGATCACGACGGCCCCCAGAAGCATCACCAGCGGATCGCGGATGGAGGTGATCAAGAATGCAATCACCACTCCGGGCAGCACCGCATGGGTGATGGCCTCCCCCATCATGCTGCGGCGACGCAGGACCAGTTGCGCACCGGGCAATGCACACGCCATGGCGCACAGGGCGCCCGTGATCACCAGCCAGGTGTCGTAGAGCTGCCAGTTCACGGCCGCCCCTCCCCGCCCATCACGTGGGGACTCGGCGGCACCGAACCGGCCGTCGCTCCGAGCACCGCCTCGAGACTGCTGATGAGGTCGGCATCGAGTACATGCTCGATGGCGTCCGCATCCCGGTCGACGTGCGACGGCGCGATGTCGGCGTGACGGATGAGGTATGCCTCCCACAACCGATGATTGCGGACGATCCGCCCGGCGCGGAGCCGACCGGCCTCGGTGAGTCGCACCGCCCCACCCTCCCGCAGTTCGAGCAGGCCGCGACCGGTGCAGCGACGAAGGCACACTCCGACCCGGCGGCGCGACCAGGATCGCCACTCGATCAGTCGATCGAGAGGGACGGACGCCACGTCGTCCTGCTCCATGATCTCCCAGCAGGCCCGCAGCAGGTGCTGCCGATCGACTCGCCTCGCCAGCGAGCGCCGGGAGAGCCACCGCTGGACGATGCCGCGACGACCGAACACGAGGCTGGCGATGAACAGGACCGCGCAGGCGAGCACGATGACCGGCCCGGTGGGCATGCGCGGAATGCTGGCGCTGAGCATCGCGCCGAACCAGGCTCCGAAGCCGCCCAGCAGCGCCGAGAGCAGCACGACGACCGGAAGCCGGTGCGACCACAGCAGGGCCGTGGAGGCCGGAATGATCAGCAACGCAATGGCGAGCACGAGCCCGACCGACTGGATGGCCAGCACCGTCACGAGAACGACGAGCCCGGTGAGCAGGAAATCGAGCGCCAGCACCGGCCATCCGCGTGCCGCGGCCCAACCTTCATCGAAGCAGATCGCACCGAGTTCCTTGAAGAACAGAACGACCATCACCACGACGACCAGCGACGCGATGCCGATCATCCGCGCATCGGCGGCGAGCATCGTCGCCGCCTTGCCGAAGATGAACGTCTCCAGTCCGGCGGCGTTGCCGGTGGGAAGCTGCTGGACGAAGCTGAGCAGACAGATCCCCACTCCGAAGAAGACGCTCAGGGTGATTCCGATGGCCGCGTCGTCCTTCAGATGGGTGGTCCGTCGAATCAGCACGAGGACGACCATGGACAGCAGTCCGGCGAGAAACGCTCCGAGCAGCAGGCCGGGCAGCGACTTCCCGCTGAAACCCGCTCCGAGCATGACCATGAATGCGACCGCGATCCCCGGCAATGTGGCATGACTGACCGCATCCGCGGTCAGCGCGCGACGGCGAAGCACCAGGAAGGAACCCACGGCTCCCGAGGCGATTCCCAGTCCAAGCACCCCGGCCACCACCCACAACGTGTTCGCATCACGGAGCAGCAGAGCCCGCACGAAGGAATCCCACCAGTCGGTCTGGACTTCCGCGAGCATCACGAGCGGCCGACGTCGTTGCTGCGGGCCAGTCGTTCGGAGGCCTCCGACAGGATGGTCAGCTGGCCACCGTAGGTCTGACGCAGCGCCTCGGCGGTGAACACCTCGGAGACGGGACCGCTCGCCACCACCCGCATGTTGAGAAGAATCACGTGATCGAAGTAGTCCTCGACGGTCTGGAGATCGTGGTGCACCACGACCACCGTGCGACCTTCGGTGCGCAAGGTGCGAAGGACCTCGATGATGGCCTGTTCGGTCGCGGCGTCGACGCTGGCCAGCGGTTCATCCATGAGGTAGAGCTGGGCATCCTGCGCCAGAGCCCGGGCCAGGAACACCCGCTGCTGCTGCCCGCCCGACAACTGGCTGATCTGGCGGGCCGCCATGTCGCCCAGACCGACCCGGTCCAGAGCCGCCAACGCCTGTTCACGATGTCGACGACCGACCGGTCGGCACCAACCCACCGCTCCGTAGCGCCCCATCATGACCACGTCGAGGGCACTCACCGGAAACTGCCAGTCCACCGACTCGCGCTGCGGCACGTAGGCGACTTCGGAACGCTGCTGCTTCATGGGCTTGCCGAAGACCCTGATGCGGCCGGACGTCGAGGGAATCAGACCCAGAGCCGCCTTGAGCAGCGTGCTCTTCCCCGCGCCGTTGGGACCGACGATGGTGATGAGTTTGCCCGCGGGAACGTCCAGATCGACGTCCCACAGCACGGGACGCCGGTCGTAGGCGACAGTGAGATCGTGGATCGACAGCGGCGAACCACTCGAATGCTCCGGGCCAAGGCCCGACGCCTCGTTCACGTGCTCGCTCTGTTCAGGATCCTTCTGCGTCAAGACTCGCAGCTCCCCGGTACCCACTCTCGGGTGCGGAGCCTCCGAGAGCAGTCGACATCAGGTTGACGTTGTGCTCGATCATACCCTCATAGGTGCCCTCCCATGTCCCGGGAGCACCCATGGAGTCGGAATACAACGTACCCCCGATCGTGACCTCCTGACCACGCTCGCGGGCCCCTTCGACCAGTGCCTGCACATTCCGGTCGTTGACGCTGGCCTCGATGAAGACGGCCGTGATGCCGTTCTCGACGATGAAGTCGACCAGTTCGTTGATGTCCTTGATGCCGGCCTCGGACTCGGTGCTGATTCCCTGCACGCCGCGAACCTCGATCCCGTAGGCCTGACCGAAGTAGCCGAAGGCATCGTGGGCCGTGATCAGCACCCGCTGCTTCTGGGGAACACTGCTCATCACCCAGGTGACGTAGCCGTTGAGACCGTTCAGGCGGTCCGCGTAGCGGGCGGCGTTCGCCTCGTAGACGGGCGCACCTTCGGGATCCGCCTTGGTCAACGCTTCGACCACGACCGGGATGCCGGTGGCCCACTGGGTGACGTCGTGCCAGACGTGCGGGTCGGGCTGTCCGGGATAGTCGGCGGATTCGATGAAGAGCTCCTCGTTCACTCCGTCGGTGACGAAGACCACCTTCTTGCCCATTGCATCGGATCGCTCGAAGACCTCGTTCATCCGACCCTCGAGATTCAAACCGCTGGCGAAGACCAGATCCGCCGCGAGCACCTTGCGCACGTCGGTGGCCGTGGGCTGGTAGAGATGGGGGTCGACGCCCTCGCTCATGATGGCGTTCACGGTGATGCGATCACCACCGACCTGCTGCACCAGGTCCTTGACCATTCCCGTTGTGGTGACGACCTGAAGTTTGGTTGCCTCGCCCGCTCCCGCCACGGCGGAAAGCAGTGCAGTCAGAAGAATGCCGGTCAAAGTTGGAAGTCGCATGCAGAAGGGCTCCGGATTTGGGGAAGGGCCTAATTGAGAAAGGGTCTCATGTTATGCCTCCGCCCCCGGGTGTCAAGAACCCCACCGGCCTGCATTCACGCTGGCCTGTCCCCCCGTACCACCAGAGTCGAGTCGCCCGAAATCCTCATTTACACCACCGCTGGGGCTGAAATCGGTGGCGTTGAAAAAAATCCCGGTCCGGGTGCTAGGAATCGGCTGCTCACGCAGATACATGGTGAGGCGGCACCAACCCGCCACCAACTGAAACCAAGCGGGAGTCGCATCCTCCCGTCCAACGCATCTTCATTCTCTCCTGCATGCCTGGCCCGGTCGTTCCGGGCCAGGCCTTTTTTCAGGCGTAGTCCGACTCGTTGAATCGCAGTGCGGACGGTCGGATCAGCAGGGCCACCAGGATCAGCAGCGTGCATCCGCTGCAGACGAGGAAGATCTGCTGGGGCATCACCCCGAGGTGAATGAGTCCGACGTAGACCAGAGCCGCCAGCGACATCAGGACATAGCACAGTGCATTCGCGGATGCGATGTACCGCGCCCGCTGCGCCGGCGGAGCCAGTCGCTGCTGCATCGCCTGCAGCGGAACGATGAAGAAGCCGGCGGAGATGCCGCCGACCAGCAGCAGAATCATCGTCGTCGTGAAGTCCAGGGGAAGCAGTCCCAGCAGAAGCCAGCTGATGAACAGACCCGCGGTCCCCGACGGGACCATGCCGACGCGAATGCGGCCCCGTGAGCACATGCCCGCCACCGCACAGCCCACGCCGATTCCCAACGTCGCGGTCCCCAGCAGGATCGAGGTATCGCCCGTGGTCCCCCCCATCGGCTTCTGCAGCTCCGGGATGACGGTGATGATCATGATCGAGATGAAGTAGAAGAAGGACCAGGCCAGCACCGCCGGAAACAGGGGTCCTCCACGCATGGCCGAGAGATCGGACCAGTAGCGGGCCAGAGGATTCCACTCCCAACGCCGGGAACGGTCCACCGGTTCCAGCGGGGGGATCAACCAGGCCCCGAGCAGGCCGATCACCGCGACCGGAACCAGGGTGAATCCGATGATGACCCCGCCCTGTCCCCCGTCGACGAGAAAGCCGCTGGCGGCCGTACCGCCGATGATCGCGACCATCGTGCACAAGACGATCAGACCGTTGGCCTTGCTGAGCAGCCCCGTACTCGTGACCTCGCGGATCATTCCGTACTTCGCAGGATTGAAGAAGGCGCTCTGCGTGGCAAGCAGCAGGAATCCCGCGAAGGTCATTGCAAAGGATTCCGTCCAGAATCCGGCCGCGATCAGGAGCACGATGGGCAGCTCGCTCGCGCGCACCCAGACGACCATCGTCCGCTTCGAATACCGGTCGGCCAACTGCCCGGCGTAGCCGAGGAAGATGATGAAGGGGAACGTCAGGGCGAAACTCACCCAGCCCGTGCTGGCGGGACCGAGCACATCGGCCCAGAGGTTCGGCGCCACCACCAGCACCAGCAGCGCCCCCTTGAGCAGGTTGTCGTTGACCGCGCCCGCGAACTGGGAAATCATCAACCCGGTGTAGCCCCGGGTCCAGATCCCCCCAGCCTCCCGCACGTTCGAACTCGATCCGTCGCTGGCCATGCGCACACTCTACTCGGCACGAGCGGACGCCGGGATCGATTCATCGCCGACGGCGATCATCCCCGGTCGGAGCCACTTTCGAACTCGACAGCGGTCACTCCACATTCGACGTGCAGACCGGGACGATGCGTTCGAAGACCTTCGGCCGCCTGCTTCGAGACCCCCGTATCCCAGAGGTACACCGCTTGCAGCGCCGGAAGATCCCGGATCGACGGCAGCGCCGCATCGTTCACGGCGGTCGAATGGAGATCGAGCGTCTCCAGGTGGACCAACTCCGCACACGACTCGACCCCCCTGCTGCCCACACGCGTCCGATCGAGGTTCAGTTCACGCAACTGGTTGCAGTCGGCGACCAGCGGCATCCCGGCGTCGGTGACTCCACTGTTTCCGAGATCCAGACTCCAGAGCACCGGCCGCAAGGGCTCCAGAAGCGCAAGGTCCCCGTCGGTCCAGAGCGGCCTGGCGAACGAAACCGTGAGTTCGTACCACGACGAGCCGACGTGACGGGGGACGATGACACCGCCACGGCCGCGGATCGCCTGCAATCCCGCTTCGAGATCCGCCGGGTCGATGTCGATCCGGGCCTGCGGTGACGAGGCGGGCGAAGGCTCGGCGGCCCGGGCCTCCGAGGGGTCGGAGGCCGTTGCCCCGGCATGAGGGGCTCCCTCCGAGATCCAACGTCTGAGCAGGTCCACCTGCTCGCCGTTGAGCACATCGCCCTTGGGAGGCATGATGTCGTAATGGTCAGGGGGCAGGGTCACCCGCTGGATCACCGTGCTGGCCTCGGGGTCACCCGGAATGATCGACCACCGGTCCCGGCGATCGGCCGGGAACGCCTTGGCCAGCGGGATCAGTTGCAACTTGCCCTTCTGCTTCTCGGGACCATGGCAGGCGGCGCACTGCTCCTGCATGAGGAGAACCACCTGATGCTCGAGGTCCGGCCCGGGGGCGGTGTCCGGATCGGCCGGATCGACGGGTTCCGAACCGTTCGTGGACGATGCCGGAACGGCGGATGTCGCGGTGGCATCACGATCGTCGAGCAGGAAACCCTCTCCCCACACCATCTCGCCGCCGAAGAAGCTTGAGACCACGACCAGCACGGCCCCGATCCAGAGCCCCAACCGGTAGGTCCGGAGGGACCACGCCGACGTGCTGGTGCGCTCGATGGACCAGCCGATGACGGCCACGATCAGAATCCCCGCACAGGCCACCCCGAACCATCGGTGCAGTTCGAGGGTGAGCCCGGAACCATGCTCTTCACCAAAACTCCATCCGGTCCAGGCGGCGGCGCAGGCCCCGATGGTGCCGATCCAGGTGCAGCAGGATGCGACCGGTGACGACCGGGCATCCCGGCGAATGACCAGCAGGAGTTCGATCACTCCGGCGGTCAAAATCATGGCGATCGGAAAATGGATGACCAGCGGATGCAATCGACCCACCACCGGCCAGGAGGAACCGCCGTCGGCAATCATCGACCAGACGATCATGGCGAAGTCCGACGACCTGCCCCCGCTCTGGCCATGCCTCCGATCCGCAGCGAGATCCGTTCCTCTCCGTCGACATCCGTGGCGATGTCGACCTCACCGCGAATGGACTGCTCGGTCCGCACCGGGGTGCCGGTCAGTACCAGCAACCAGGTGTCCTCCCCAGCGGGCGAGGGCATGAAATCCACCTTCATCCCGTCCACGGTCCCCTTCTGCACCACCGCGTCCAGCACCGTGAACGGCTGCCCATCGGTATGACGAAGGACCACGGTCTTGCTGAATGTCTCACCCGGCTCCACGATGCCGATCTGGAACATGGTCGCGTTCGCCGTCAGCGTCCCCGAGACCTTGGCGTTGACGGTGACCTTCGCCGTGTGCGAAACCGGCTCGCCGTCCGGAGTGGGCTTCCCCAGCACGTCCAGATTCAGGGTGGCGTACTGGGTCCCCCAGGGTGCTTGCGGAGACAGGCTGACCAGGACGTTCCACGGACCGGTGGTGATGCCTTCCGGTCGCGGGAGCACCTGCGCACTGAAGTGCTTCGCCGCCAGGCCGGTCACGTAGGCCCGTCGGATGGAAAAGTCCGGATCGACCGCTTCGAGCTGGACGACCGCCTGCTGGCCGCTTCCGGTGCGTGCATTCTGAAAGCGAACCATTCGCGGCGTGGCGGTGACGAATGGAGTGATATCGGCCTTGATCGCCAGCGTGATCGTGGGCTCGTCGGGATCGTTGGTGAAGACCGTGATCCGCTTGGTCTGACGACCTCCCCCCCGTGGCTTGAAACTGACCTCGATCTCAGAAGATTCACCGGGAGCGAAGACCTTCTTCGCCAGGGCCGGGGTGGTGCAACCGCATCCCGCCTTGACCTGTTCGATCACCAACGGGGCGTTTCCCGCGTTGGTGAACAGAAATGCGGTGTCGTACCGGTTCACGTCCATGATGGCACCGAAGTCGTGCTCGGTGGACACGAACTGGATGTCGCTCGCTTCGGCCTCCGAGGCTTCGGCCGAAACCGGCGTGCAGGCCAGGGCGGAAAGAGCGGCGAGGAGAATCCAATACGTCTTCAATCGTGAACTGGTCATGGCACCAGCATACACGCACAACCAACCAATCCCCTGCATGCCTCACTCAAGGCCGGTGCGAAAGAACGTCGTATCGATACGAAAAAAAACACTTGCAGACCGGCCAACCAACCCCCATCTTGAATCTGGTCCCACGGCAGGACCACGTGAGGGGAGATTGCCGGATCCCACCGCAGGATCCGCCGATACGTGAGTCCGTGTGGTTGCACCACGAACCGACGAGACGTAGCGTGGATAATGTGGAGCACCGACAACGGTCCTCCACCCGCCATGGCACCCCCGTGATGCCATGATCACCATCCGCTCGTGGGAGGAGCACGACGTGAAGCGAACCAACCGACATCGACTTGCCGGCCCCGTTCTGGCCGCCGCCCCGATCCTTCTCGCCGGGCCATCACTGGCCACCATCGAATTCGGCGTGGACGATCTGAATCGACAGGTGAATGAACGACTGCAGCTGCGCTGGTCGGACCTCGAGACTCCGGACCTGCGGGCGGGCCAGGGCAGCGATCTGGTCATGAAGATTCGGATCGACGGGGTGAACCGTTCGATCGTCCTGTCTCCCCACTCCAACCGGACGAGCGACTACCGGCTGATCGAGGACCGGGGCAACGGCGTGCTCGTGGACATCGAGCCCGGCCCGATCAACACCTACCGCGGATTCGTCGAGGGCATGGACCGATCGAGCGTGGCGGCGTCGTACATGAACGATCTCCTCTACCTTTCGGTTCGCTTCGGAGACGACTCACTCTGGTGGGCGGAACCCCTCGCCGACCGGATCGACGACGTCGACGAAGGCCTCTACGCCGTGTACCCCCAGGCGGCCGTGATCTCACCCAAGGGCACTTGCGGAACCAACGATTTCGAACACGGCTTCATGGACCAGTGGACCGTGGACACCACTCCCGCCACCGGTTCGGCACGCGGCAACTCGGTCTGCACCGCGGTCCTCGCCTGCGACGCCGACTACGAATACTTCCAGGACTACGGCTCGACGGCCGCCGTCGAGAACCGAATCAATGCCGTGATCAACGGCGTCAACTCGCAGTACGAGTCCGAGGTCGGACTGACCCACTCCATCACCACGATCATCGTGCGCACCACCAGCAGCGACCCCTACTCGGGCTCGATCGACAATCGGCTCGAACAGGTGCGCTCGCACTGGAACTCCTCCCAGGGCGGCATCAGCCGGGATCTGGTCCAGCTCTTCACGGGCAGCGGCGGCAATGGCGGCACGATCGGAATCGCCTGGCTGGGCGCCGTGTGCTCGAGCTACGGCTACAGCGTGGTCGAATCGGACTGCTGCGGCTCCTTCGGCTGCACCACCGATCTCTCGGCCCACGAATTCGGACACAACTGGGGCGCAGACCACTGCAACTGCACCGGCAACACCATGAACCCGTCCATCGTGTGCGCGAACACCTTCTCGACGGATTCCATCGGCGACATCATCGGCTTCCGGGATTCGATCACCGGATGTCTCGACGGCCAGTGCGGCGACGGCGGCGGCAGCACGGTGGCCAATGACGAGTGCTCCGGTGCCATCTTCATCGGCGAAGGCTCCACCAGTTTCAGCACCGTCGGCGGCACCACCAGCTCCGATGCGTACGACGAGACCCAGTGCACCGACACGTACCTCGGCGAGATGAACGACGACGTGTGGTTCGCCTGGACCTCCCCCGCCTCCGGCTCCATCACCGTATCCACCTGCAGCCTCATCGACTTCGATTCCGACATCGTCATCTATCAGGGCAACTGCATCAACAAGACCCAGATCGGCTGCAACGGCGATGCGGACGGGTGCAACGGCTATTCATCGATCGCGACCGCGGACGTATCCGGCGGCACGCTCTACCTCATTCGCATCGGCGGCTACAACAGTCAGGCCACCGGCTCCGGCAACGTCCAGCTGACGCTGGTGCCCTCGGGCGATCCGGTCGGCGGCTGCTGCAGCGGAACCTTCTGCTCGATTGCCACCGAGTCGGATTGCGGCGGCACCTACCTTGGAGACGGAACCGACTGCTCCGGACAGCCCTGCACCCCCACCGGCGCCTGCTGCGTCCTGACGTCCTGCTCGATCACGACCCAGGCCGACTGCGGGGGAACCTACCAGGGCGACGGCAGCGACTGTTCCGGCGACCCCTGCGTCCCGGATCCGACCGGCGCCTGCTGCGTGGGAACGTCCTGCTCGATCACGACCCAGGCCGGCTGCTCCGGCACCTACCAGGGCGACGGCAGCGACTGCTCCGGCAACCCCTGCGCTCCGGATCCGACCGGCGCCTGCTGCGTGGGAACGTCCTGCTCGATCACGACCCCGTCCGGCTGTTCCGGCACCTACCAGGGTGACGGCAGCGACTGCTCCGGCGATCCCTGCGGTGACAACGGTGGCGGCAACGATCCCTTCGAGGGCCTCGCCTTCAGCATCGTGGGGACGAATCTCGTCGACGACGCCCAGGAGACGTGGACCGTCGACGTGTACGCCGTCCTCGCCGACGGCTGTCGACTGGATGCCGTGGCGGGAGACACCTCCACCACCAAGATGGTCTCGACCACGTCGAGCTTCTACCAGAACCAGTTCGGTGGAAATACGTCGGCGTCCATCAATCCGGCCCTCTTCGACGCCTTTCCGGACCTCAGGTACGACAGCTTCGTCACGATCGGACGCCTCGACTCCAGCGACAACAACCTGTCGGACATCGGCATCGATTTCGGACCGTTCCAGAACGGTGGAGCCATCGACGCCTCCGACGGTTCGTGGTTCATCACGCCCGACGACGCCCAGGGCGCCACCGCCGCGTTCTCGAACCAGTCGTGCGAACAGGACGATGGCGTGCTGATCGCCCGACTGACCGTACGGTCTCTCTCCGCCAGCGTCTTCGTCGAGGCCCTGTTCCAGGGCAAGGACGCGTCGGGCGCCACGTGGCAGTCCTCCGGCTCCCTCGGCATCACCTACAACGACTGCAACCCGCTCTGCGAGGGCGACTTCGACGGCAACGGAGCGGTCGAGGTGGCCGACCTGCTGTTCGTGATTGCCAACTGGAACAATCCGTACACGGTCGAGGACCTGCTTCTGGTCATTGCGAACTGGAACTGCGGAATCCCCTAAGGACTGATTCCTGAGAACCCCGGACCCCAGATGTTCCGGGGATCCAAGTGCGAAGTCACCGGCCCGACGCTTCTGGCGTCGGGTCGGTGGTTTTGGACCGCACGTCGAACGATCCGCTGCCGTATCATTGCGGTTCCACGCGGAGGCCAGACCACCATGAGCGACGCTCCACTGCGCATCCTGCACTACGTGCCCACCACCCGATTCAGCGTCGGAGGGACGGTCCGTGCCGCCATGGACATCTGCAGCGTGCTGGCCCGCCGGGGGCACCACGTGACCTGGCTCACCGCCGACGCGACCGACGTGCCCGAGGACTGGAACGAGCACACCGACGGCACCCCGTGTGCCGTCGAACTGGCCCCGCTGCGTCGACTGGGGCGACTCGACCGCACCTCCCTGGATCGCGCCGCACCGCTGGTGGCCCGGGCGGACGTCGTGCACATCCATGCCCTGTGGTGCACATCGAATCCCCAGATCGCCGCGCTGGCCCGCAGTGCGGGCACCCCGTGGGTGGTCAGCATCCACGGCATGCTGGACGACTGGTCGATGGCGGTCCGCGGACTGAAGAAGCGGATCTACCTGCAGACGGTGATCCGGTCCATGATGAACGGCGCGGCGGCGATTCTCGCGACCGCCACGGAGGAGAAGCGGCAGGCGGCGAAGTGGCTGCCCCGCGACGCGGACGTGATCCCGCTGGTGATGGACATGGCCCCCTACGAGGAACTGCCCGGCCCCGGCCTGGCCCGGGAACGGTTCGGCGGCGGAGACGCGCCGGTCGTCCTCTTCCTCAGCCGCATCCACGAGAAGAAATCGATCGAGACACTGATCGACGCCACCACCCGGCTCAAGGATCGAGGGGTCGATGTTCGACTGCTGATCGCCGGCACCGGCGACGACGCCTACCTCTCCGCCATGCAGAACCGTGCTTCGCAGCAGGGGGTCACCGATCGCGTCGAGTTCCTGGGCATGGTGGTCGGCGACCTGAAACTGTCGCTCTACGAAATGGCCGATCTCTTCGCTCTGCCGACCCAGCAGGAGAACTTCGGCCTGGTCTATCCCGAAGCGATGCTCTGCGGAACACCGGTGCTCACCACACGCGGAACCGACATCTGGCGTGAACTCGAGGAAGCCGGCATGTCGATCGTGGATCGGTCCCCCGACGCCTTCGCCGACGGCATCCAGAGACTGCTGCAGGAACGGGATGCGCTTCCCCGGATCGGCGAGTCGGGCGCCGTCTACGTGCGGAAGTGGCTGGATCCCGACGGCATCGCACGACAGTACGAAGCGCTGTACCGCGGAACCGTCGCACGGTGACGGAATCCGACCGGCGGTTCACCGAAGTTCCCGGTATGCTCATCGTGCAATGATGATCCGCAGTTCCATTGCCCGACGAGTCGCCTACGCGCTGCCGCCCCGGATCAGCCGCCCGGCCCGCCGGGTCGGCACCTACCTTCGGAGTTGGCGACTCGAACGCGCCTGCCGCGCCGCCTTCGCCGCGGAGGGGCAATCGGTCCGCCAGCCGGTCCTCTTCATCGCCGGTCTCCCCAAGAGCGGCACGACCTGGCTGGAACAGATGGTCGAAGCCCTGGCTCCCCATCGTCCCTGGATCCTTCCCGATGCCACCGGACACGAGTACCGGACGGGAGGAAGCCACGACTTCGACCTCCCCTCCGACTTTCCGGATCGCGTCGACGGGATGCTCACCGTGATCAAGATGCACGTGCACGGATCGGAACGGAACATCGACGTGCTCTGCCGCGCCGGCATCCGCCCGATCGTCCTGCACCGGGACCTGCGGGACGTGGCGGTCAGCTACTGCCACTACGTGGGTAACACGCCCTGGCATCCCGACCACGGCCCCTACCGCCGTCTCAGCCTGACGGAACGTCTCGGACGCTTCGGCCGGGAACTCCTGCCCGCGTACTGCGACTGGATCCGCACCTGGCAGGGCGGCCTCGAACGATGCAATGCCATTGAACTCCGCTACGAGGACATGCTGCTCGACCCCCACGGCGTACTGGGCCGCGTCAACGACCACTGGCAGCTCGGCGCCTCCGCCCAACAGCAGTCCGACGTCATCGAGGCCTACTCGTTCAAGCGCATGAGCCGGGGCCGGGAATCCGGGCAGGACGATTCAAAGGCCTTCGTTCGCAAGGGCGTCGCGGGCGACTGGTGCAAGGAGTTCACACCATCACTGCGGACGCTCTACGGATCGATCTGCGGCAACCTGCTCATCGATCTGGGCCATGAATCAGATCATGCCTGGTACAGCGAGTCGAAGGCCTGAACGACGATCAGTCGTCCCCGGTGCGGGCAAGCATCATCTTCATCGCCGCGTTCACCTCGTCGGGATGGAACACCGTGATGAAGTGACCGCTGTGTTCGATCCGCTCGCTCGTGGCGTCCGGAACGTAGGCGTGAAATGCGTCCAGATTCAGGATGCCGTGCTGCGACGCGACCATGTGCACGGGCACATCGATCCCCACCAGCTCCCGATCCCACTCGTAGGAGCAGATCGCATCGAGCAGGCCGACGCCGACCGCCGGCGGCTGCTCGCTCATCGCCCGCATGATCGAATCCCTGATCTCCCCCGCCTCGGACTCGATGAAGAAGGGACTCTCGATTCCCGGGAACACCTCCCGGTAGGGTCCGGACTCGAGCCTGCGGGCCGCCGATTGCCAGACCTGCCGCACCTCTTCCGGCAGCGGAAGCGTGCTGTCGAGGATCAGCACCCCGCGAATCGACATGCGATGCGTGAACGCGAGCTGGGCCGCGAGAAAGCCGCCCAGACTGTGGCCGCACAGGAGCGGACGCTCGATCCCCGCCTCCGCCACCGCCTCCATGATGTCCCGACAGATGTCGTCGAAGTCGCAGCTGCCGCCGCGCTCGATCAGGCGCTGCTGCCAATCGAGTACGAACATCCGGCAGTGCTGCGACAGCTCCTCGACCTGCGGAATGAAATCGCCCGTCCGACAGCACCAGCCGTGCAGACAGACGATGGCATCCGGTCCGGATCCCTCGTCGATGCGGGTGGTACGTTCAAGCTCTGGATTCATGACCGAATCCTACCATCGCACCACGACGGAACATCGTTGCAAAAAGACGGGACGCCACGCTGTGCAGCGTGGCGTCGGGGTCAAAGCCACCCACCGGACTCGAACCGGTGACCTGAGCTTTACGAAAGCTCCGCTCTACCAACTGAGCTAGGGCGGCGGGGTTCACCGCATCCGGTCAGACGCCCGGAATGACGATGATGATCGACTCCTGTGCGGGAAGATTCATTGCTCCGTGCACCCGTCCCGCGGCATCGGCGACGGGACCGGAGGAGTTGTCGATGAGGTACCGCAATTCCTCGACATGCCTGCGATGCGACCGGTTCCCCCACCGCCGGATGGAGGCGGAGGACCAGTTCAGGAGCGGGACACGATCGGTGCCCACCTCATCGGCCAGGGCCGCGTCGAGCAGAGCCTGCTGGGCCCGCTCGCTCTCGATCAGGGACAGGATCTCGGCGACCAGCATTCGCGTGCCGCCCGTTCGCTCGCCCAGAGCGTCGATCAGGGCGGATTCCGCGTCACCCACCGCGTAGGCACCGGGACGGGCCAACGCGATCTCCCGCAGGGCTCCGAGGGCCTCCATGGCGTAGATGTCGCTTTCCAACTGACTGAGTCGTCCCCCGACGCCCCGCTCCATCAGCGAATCGACGGATGCGGCGAATGCATTGTCGGAGACGCCGGTCCGCGAGACCTCGACGAGCGAATCATTCCGGAAGTTCGCGGCGAACTTGGGCATGTCGCCCGCGGACACGATCAGCAGGATCGGGGTCGCGGACGTCTTGGGATTGCGACGCAGTTCGGCCATGTTCGCATCGTCCATCGCCATGTCCGACTTCCGGATGACGGCGATGTCGATGCCGGGTGCGCGACTGATGGGATCGACCAGTTCATCGGCCGATGCCCCCATGCCGACGACCGTGAAGCCCATCGCCTCGAGGCGATCGGCGGCCGTGCGCTGGTCCTCCTGCGTGTCGGCGATGACCACGGCGTACTCCTCGCCACCGGTCCGCACGGCGGACGCCAGCGTGGGCACCACGCGGTAGGAACCGGCGAACGCGGTGCGCGGAAGCGCACGGGCCAGAATCAGGGCCGAGTCGTACTGGACCCGCCGGTCCGGATACTGGAGCGAGTCCAGCAGCGGCTGACGGTCGAGGTATTCGTTGAAGAGATTGCCTTCACCGGTGTTGGTCGCCAGCGCGGCCAGCGCGTCGCGGACCAGCGGGGTGTCCCGGCTGTCGAGGGCGAGGGCCAGCACATCCTGGCCGGTGCTGGAACCGTAGACCGTGGCGTAGAACTGCGGGCTGTAGTCGAGACCGCCGAAGATCGGATCGACGTACCCGTCGGGCATGAGGTTCTCACGTCGCAGGTTGGACGCGATGAACTGGGCAACGGCGTTGGCGTTGTTGCGGTCGTACATGAGGGCGCGACCGGCGGAACGCATCGACATGATCGGACCGTAGAGGGTGGTCGGCACCTGGGTGGTGGTGAGTCCCGCGAAGGAGTCGTACTCCCAGATGTTGTTCATGTCCCCGTAGGGATCCGCGACCAGGTGCTCCGCACCGTCGAAATACTGCTGGGCCAGCACTCCGTAGAGCATTCCCGGCTGATCCACGTCGGGGTTGCCCCCGAGCCGACGATACGCCTTGGCAGCCGATTCACGCACGAAGGCGGGCGACTCCTCGCTGAGCGAGAGCTCCAGCAGGGCGGGACCGGCGTGGCTGTAGCCGATGGAGCCGAGAATCTCGCTGACCCGTCGCTGGTGCTCCGGTGCGAGTTCGGGCAGGGCCACGGTCAGAGGGGTCACGGACTGACGGCCGATCTCCCGGAGGAGTTCGGCGGACGCCCAACGGCGTTCCTCGTTCTCCCCCGCGGTCATCTCCCGCAGCAACGCAGGAACGGCGTACTCACCGGCCGCGACCAATCGACCCCGTGCGAGCATCTGGTCGCGACGGGTGCCGTCGAGCATGGCGATTGCTTCCGTGACCCGTCCCTGATCTCGGGACAGAGCCAGGTTGCCGCGTTCAATGCGATTCGCCAGAGTGCTGACGGTCTCGGACAACCCCGGTACCCGCGAGGCCCACTGCACGGCCCGATCGAACCGCTCGGGGGTCACGGAGGACGTGGAGAACATCGTGGCCAGCGCTTCGTCGGTGCCGTAGTGATCCAGCAGCCAGTCGGCGTTCGCCTTGGCCAGTTCGGTGTTCGCCACCAGCGAGTAGTGCACGAAGTCCACCAGATGCTGTTCACCCACCTGAGCGGCCGCGTCGTCGGCGTGCGCGGACGTCGTCGGAAGGCTCACGATGGCGAGCATGGCGGCAAGCAGGGCCACGGGCCCGCGAAGAGATTGGATGATGGGCATCGAGCAATACTCCAAGTGGCGCTGCCCGACATGGGCAACGGAACAGCCCGCCGGCCGAAATCGGCCCGGAGGGGGTCAAGAAGGCCGAGAATAGCCTCGGGGCAATGGGGTGTCAACGAGCGGACCCCCACACCGAACAAGCCGGCATCCCCGTGGTACAGTAGCCCGCGTTCGGGACCCTCCGACGTGCATGCGGAAGAGGGTACCGGCAGGGAAGTGCGGTGAAATGCCGCCGCGGACGCGCCGCCGTAACGGGCCCCCCGCCACCATGCGGGGCCTTCCGCCACAGCAGCCACTGCCCCTCGGGGTGGGAAGGCGTGGTGGATGGAACACCCGGAGCCGGAAGACCTGCCCCCGGAGCCTGCAACCCGCGCGTATCGGGTTCGCCGGTGAGCGTCTCCCCGCGCGTTCCCCTGGGGATTGGCGACCGCCCGCGACACCACCCCGATCCGCGTACTTCCCACCCGAAATGGGGAACGCCGCGCGGTACGTCCTGATGACCAGTCTGCCATGCCTCCTGTTGATCCTGACGGCCACGATCGATCCGTTCGCCGATGCGGTCGTCGACTTCCAGGCCGGCACCGGTGGCGCCGCGGGGTACGACGACCCGACCACCGCGATCGGCTCCCCTTCCAGACTGACGGTGGATGACGAGGTGGTCTCTCCGTTCGTTCCCGCCTGGGGGCCGGACGACATCGTGTCGATCGGCGCCGGAGGCTCGCTCACCCTTTCGTTCGATGAACCGATCGCCGATCACCCCGACAATCCGTACGGCATCGACCTGCTGATCTTCGGCAATGCCGGCTGCATCGACACGTCCTATCCCGGTGGTGTCGTGGGTGGTTTCTTCGGCGTCGACGGCGGAATCGTCGAAGTCAGCGAGGACGGAATCCTGTGGCACCGGGTGGAGGGCGTGACCGCCGACGCACCGTGGCCGACCATGGGGTACGTCGACACCCCCGCCTACACCTTCGAACCCGGTCTCGTTCCGACGTCCTTCGTCCGCCCGGTGGATCCGGCCATCGATCCGACGGACGCCGACGGACTCGACTACGAAGCGATGGTGGATCTGTACGACCGGTCGGGAGGTGGCGTCGGCATCGATCTGGCCCCACTGGCCCTCGACTCGATCACCTTCATCCGCATCAGCGTGCCATCGGACGCCTTCTTCGCACCGGAGGTGGATGCCGTCGCCGACGTCGCCCCCCGCTACGCGGGAGACGTCACCCTGGACGGATTCGTGGGCATCACCGATCTCCTCGAGGTCCTCGCGGCCTGGGGGCAGATCGGACAGCACCCCGCGGACATCGACTCCAGCGGCCAGGTGGACATCGGCGACCTGCTGCTGGTCCTGACCGACTGGGGGGCCGAACCATGGTGAGACGTGCCTTCACGCTGGTCGAACTGCTGGTGGTGATCTCCGTCATCGGACTCCTGCTGGGCGTCCTGGTTCCGGTCGTCGGCGGAGTCGGAACCGCATCGAAGCGGTTGCAGGGCCAGACGAATCTCCGCACGATGCACGCCGCCGCCACCGCCTGGGCCACGGAACACGACGGACGGTTTCCGCCCGGCCTGTTGACGGGAAGCGACACCGATTCGACCACGGGCGACGTGCGGGCCTGGGACTGGTGGACCCGCAGTGGAAGCGACTCGTTCGCACGCCCCGGGCTCCTCTGGGAATACACCGCGAATCCCGATCGGGTCCTGCAATGCCCCGCGTACGTGGGCACCGACAACTGGAGCGATGGCCCCCTGCCCACCGGCTACAACTACAACGTGGCCTTCATCGCCGCCATGTCCTCTCCGTTCGGAGTCGACGGCGCGGGCGCGTGGGATCTCCTGACCCCGAAGGCGTCGCTGCGCGACACCGACGGCGGAGAAACCCCGACCCAACTGACGCGTACGCAGTGCCGGCGAGCCGGAACGACGGCCCTCTTCGGCGAGGGCGGCTACCTCCACGGCGCGAACAAGTACATGCGATCTCCGGTCCAGGACATGGAGCTCTGCTACGGAGGGGCCCAGGCCTACCGCCACGGCGACTGCACCAACGTGGCCTACGTCGACGGACACGTCGGAACCGATCGGACACCGCGTCGCGGACGGCATTTCGACGCTCTTCCCCCCCATCTCACCGCCCTGCTGGATCATCCCGCCAACGGATTCCTCTCCGAGGGTGACGAGGCGTACGATCCGCGCTGATCGGACCGGCCCTCTACACTTCCCTGATGCCCGATCTTCCCACCTACGAGGATTCCCTGCACCGCAGTCTCCGCGACGTCGATCCCCTCGCCGAACTCGAGGACATCGGCCTCGATGCGGCGGACGGCCGGGTGCTTGCGGAGTCGATCGTGGCCGACCGGGACCAGCCCCCGTTCGACCGATCGGCCATGGACGGCTACGCGATCCGGTCGGCCGATCTGTCCGAGGATGCCGTCTATCCGGTCGTGGGCACCATCGCGGCGGGC
>DBGM01000008.1:0-10190 GCA_002295885.1 Phycisphaerales bacterium UBA854 | reverse complement strand
CCGCCCCGCCACGGTCGACGTCCCCCCGGGCAGCTGCGTCGCCATTGCCACCGGCGCCGTGGTCCCGTCCCCGCTGGATCTGGTCGTCCCCCACGAACGAAGCGATCGGTGCGATCCCGTGCGTCTGGACGCCCGCGGCCTGGCCGCGGGATACGCCATTCATCCCCGCGGCGCCGACGCGGCCGAGGGAAGTGAACTGGTCCGCGCCGGCGAACGACTTTCTCCCGTCCACCTCGCACTGGCCGCGACGGTCGGACAGGACCGCGTCCGGGTCCGACGACAACCCCGGATCCGCGTCCTCACCAGCGGCGACGAGATCGTCGCACCGGACGTGGACCCGCTTGACCACCAGGTGCGCAACGGCAATGCACCCATGCTGCAATCCCTCGTCGAACGCATCGGCGCCCGCTGGCTGGGTCACGCACACGTGCTCGATGATCCGGACATCGTGCGGGCAACGCTGGAGCACGCGATCGACGACGCGGACGTCGTGGTCACGGCGGGCGGGATCAGCGCGGGCGACCGCGACTTCCTTCCGGACACCATCGATGCACTCGGCGGCGAGACCCGCGTGGCGGGAGCCGCCATCCAGCCCGGCAAGCCGGTGCGCATTCAGCGACTGCCGTCCGGCGTCATGATCGTCTCGCTTCCCGGCAATCCCGTCTCGGTGCTGGCCACGGCCTGCCTGTACCTCTGGCCGCTGGTGCGGACGATGCTGGGACGGACCACCCCGCTTCCCTGGCGTCCGGTCGAACTGGCCGCGGACATCCGTGCGAATCCGAAGCGACAGCTCTTTCGTCCCGCCCGCATCGATGCCACGGGAATGGCCGCGGTTCCGGTGTGGCAGGGCTCCGGAGACCTTTCCCACGCCGCCTCGACCGACGGACTGGTCGCACTGCCTCGGCAGTCGGACCCCGTTCCCACCGGCCGTCCGGTCCCCTTCCTCCCCTGGCCATGAGCGCGACCATGCACATCACCGTTCTTTGCTTTGCCGAACTCGCCGAGGCCGTCGGGGCCACCCGCCTCGAACTCGAACTGCCGGACGGGGTAGACGTCGGATCTGCGATGACCGCCCTCTCCGCGCAGCACCCTTCCATCCGGGCGCGGCGTGACACGCTGGCAGTCGCGGTCAACGAATGCTTCGCAGAGTCCGGCCGGGCCCTGCAGAACGGCGACACGTTGGCTCTGGTGGGGCCGGTCAGCGGCGGCTAGCGCCGTCCGAATTGCTTTTCCAGATCCTCGAGGCTCAACCGCAGCGTGGTCGGTCGACCGTGCGGGCAGCGACTGGATCGTTCCACCAGCTCACGCTGCCGGAGCAGTTCGGCCAGTTCCATCGCGTTGAGGGGTTCTCCCGCCTTCACCGCCGCCCGGCACGACATCATGTCGAGCACCTCCTGCAGCGCCGCCTCCTCGTCCGGAGGAAGCGAGCCCCCTCCGGCGCGGGCCAGCAGTTCGGCAGTGAACTCGACGATGTCCACGTTGCGTTCCAGCAGCAGCACGGGGACCGCGTGCACGCCGACCGTGCTGGGCCCCATCGCCTCCGCTTCGATGCCCAGCTTCTTCAGGAGCGGGCCGATCCGTTCCAGTCCGTCCAGCTGCTCAGCATCGGCCTCCACCACGGCCGGAGCGAGGAGTCGCTGCGAGTCGAGATCGCCGTCCAGCACCCGCTCGAGCAGTGTGCTGAACATGATGCGTTCGTGCAGTGCGTGCTGATCGATGATCACCACGCCATCATCGTCCTCGGCCACGATGTAGCTGCCGTGAACCTGCATGACCGGAGTGGCCGGCGTGGCGGCCAGCAGCGACGGCGCGGGCGAGACCGGCGCCGACATCTCCCGTCGGGCATCGCCGGCATCGAAGCCCGGTGACGCAGCCATCCCAACGGCAAATCCAGTCCGGACGGACCGTCCGGCACCGAACTCGGGGCGATGAAGCGAAGCGGACGCGTCCGGTGCGGCGGACACGCTCGCCGATGCCGTCAGGTCCTGATCCGACAGGGCCTCGACGACGGCCCGATGCAGTCGCGAATAGACCAGCCGATCGTCCCGGAGGCGGACTTCGGTCTTGGTGGGATGCACGTTCACGTCGACCCGGGCCGGATCGAGTTCGAGAAACAGGACGGCGGTGGGCGTGCGGCCGGGATCGATCAGGCCGCGGTAGGCCTCGCGGACCGCGTGGGTCAGGGAACGATCGACGATGGGGCGTCCGTTGAGGAAGAGATGCAGATGCCGGGTGGTCGGTCGGGCCACCGAAGGTCGTCCGACCAGGCCCCAGATCCCGATGCACGCGTCCGAATCCTCGGATTCGACTTCGACGAGTTCGGCCTCGAGCTCGGTGCCCAGGACATCCAGCACACGCTGCCGCGGTTCGGCGGTGGCCGTGAGTTCCAGCAGCGTGCGGTCACCCGACACGAGTACGAAGGAGATGGTGGGATGCGACAGCGCCAGACGAAGCAGGAGTTCCCGGATCCGGCGCGTCTCGGCTCCGTCGGCCTTCAGGAACTTCCGCCGGGCGGGCGTGCGGGCGAAGAGCTGGCGGACGTCCACGGTGGTGCCGGGCGGACATCCCGCCGGCTCCGGACCGGTCACCGAGTCGCCTTCGACGGTGATGCGTCCCCCTTCGTTCGCCCCGGCGGCACGACTGGTCAGGATCATCCGGCTGACGGCGCCGATCGACGCCAACGCCTCGCCACGAAATCCCATGGTGGCGATGGCGTCCAGATCATCGAGGGATCCGATCTTGCTGGTGGCGTGGGGTGCCACGGCCAGCGGCAGTTCATCGAAGGGAATGCCGCCGCCGTTGTCCACCACCCGAAGACGTTCCCGCCCTCCCCCCTCGACCAGCACCTCGATGCGGGTGGCCCCGGCATCGATCGCGTTCTCGACCAGTTCCTTGGCCACGTTGGCGGGTCGCTCGACGACTTCACCGGCCGCGATCTGGTTGATGAGCAGAGTGGAGAGCGGGCGAATGGGCATGGACGGATTATACGGAGCGGTCGGGACTCGACTCGGGAGCCGGTGCAGGCACCCGGGAACCGTCCCGGCTCACGATCGGCCACGGTCGACCCCGTCCGAAGGCGCGCGGCGAGACCTTGGGGATCACCGCCGCCTGTTCCCGCTTGAACTGCGCGATGTCGAACATGCGTGCGATGCGATGAACCAGTTCCGCCTCGTGCTCGGTGTCCTCCAGGATGCGTGCGACCGACTGATCGTCGTCGATCAGTCGCCGGAGGATGTCGTCCAGCACGTCGTAGGGCGGCAGGCTGTCCTCGTCGAACTGGTCTTCGGCCAGCTCCGCCGACGGCGGCTTGGTGATCGAGGCCTCGGGGATCGGAGGACCGGCGAATCCGCCCGCTGCGGGATTCGCATTGATCCACTCCGACATGCCATACACGTCCATCTTGTAGACGTCGCCGAGGACCGCCACCGCTCCGTTCATGTCCCCGTAGAGCGTGGCGTATCCCATCGCCAGCTCGGACTTGTTTCCGGTCGCCAGCACCAGGGCATTGCGCTCGTTCGCAATCGCCATCAGCAGCAGACCGCGCAGCCGGGCCTGGATGTTCTGGTCAGTCACGCCCGTCGCGCCCTCGCCGGCCAGGGCCGCGACCGCCTCCGAGTGCAACGATTCGATGGGCAGTTCGAGCAGGTCGCCGATGCCGATGGAGGCTCCGAGCGCCCGCGCGTCGTCGAGCGAACCCGCGGAGGAGTAGCGGGACGGCATCATCACGCCGGTGACCCGATCCCCACCGACCGCGGCCGCCGCCACGGTGGCGGCCAGAGCCGAGTCGATGCCTCCGCTGAGCCCAAGAACCACTTCGCAATGTCCGGTCTTGCGGACATAGCCCTCGACGGCCTCGACCAGTGCCCGGAACCGGGTGCCGTGGTCCTCGGGGACGTGCGGGGCATGCGTTTCGTCCTTCGTGAGATCGACCACATCGATGGACCGCTCCCGCGGTTCGAACTCTCCCCGCACGAAACGGGTCCGCCCCTGGGCGTCGACGACGAATGCCTCGCCGTTGAAGATCAGATCGTCGTTGGCCCCCCGCTGGTTGACGACCGCCACGGTCAGTTCGTGCCGGGAGGCGAGCCGGGCGAGCTCCGCGGCGTGCCGGGCGTGCTTCCCCACGTTGAAGGGCGAGGCGCTGGGCACGAGCAGAAGATCGACTCCCGCGGAGGCGAGGTCGGCGACCGGGTTCACCGGATAGCGGTCCGGCTCACCGCCCACGTCCCTGGCCTGCCACGCGTCCTCGCACAGCAGCACCCCGAGGTGCACACCGTCGAGGCGGCATTCGCAGGCCCGCTGTCCGGGCCGGAAGTAGCGGTCCTCGTCGAACACGTCGTAACCGGGAAGCAGCTGCTTGTCGGCGATCGCCTGCACCACCCCGTCCCGGCAGACGAACGCACTGTTGGCGACGCCGCCGTGTTCCAGTCGACGGGGCGCACCGACAATCGTGCAGCAGTCTCCGGTCTCCGCCGCGATGCGGAGGACGGCACGCTCGCAGGCCTCCACGAAGCCCTCCCGCAGCAGCAGATCACGCGGCGGGTATCCGCAGACGGCCAGCTCGGGGGCCAGCAGGATGTCCGCCCCCTCGGCGCGGGCCCGGGCCAACGCCTCCAGCAACGCGTCGACGTTGCCGTCGATGTCGCCGATGACCGGATCGAGATGGGCGAGGGCGATTCGCATGGTGGGATTGTATGCAGTGTCGGGCCCGAAAACGCAACGACCCGCTCTCCCGGTCGGGACAGCGGGTCGTGGGGATGTCACATGATGCCGGGGGAGCAGAGTTCCGGCAGCACGGGTCAGTAGACGATGGCGTTGACCTGTTCGATGCTGTCGATCAGTTGGCGGACGCTGAAGGGCTTCTTCAGTGTGGCGTCGTAGCCCTGCGAGGCCAGCTGGGTGGCCTGAGCTTCGTTGAACCGCCCGCTCATCGCGATGATGCGGGTTGCGGCCAGGTCTTCGCTGCTGCGGATCCAATTGCAGAACCGACGCGTGTTGGCCTCGTCCATGTGGACGTCCATGAGCATGACATGCGGACGGAACCGCTCGCATTCCATGCCGGCCGAGAACGTCGAGTCCGCGGTGCGGACCTCGTAACTTGTTTCATTGCGAAGAATCGACTCGAGCGTCGTGAGCACTTCCGGATCCTGGTCGACGACCAGGACTCGCGGATTGCCCGACATGAGCCCATCCATCGGTATTCCGTGTTCCTTCATGAACGTCACCAGGTTGGCGACGGGAATCCGGCGATCCTTGGAACCGGGAATCCGGTATCCCTTGATCTGTCCGGAATCGAACCATTTGCTGACGGTGCGCGATGCGACGTTGCAGAGCTTCGCCACTTCACCGGTCGTCAGGACATCCTTCTCGAAGACATGCATCCCCAGGTCCCTCATTACGGGCCAAACATACGGGCAGGCGTTTCCGTGGCCTGCCTCCGTCACAGGTCATCGGGACAAACGGGGGGCCTCTTCACCCGCGTATTCGATTTCATTGGACCTCACGCAAAAGCGGCCGTGAAACGGCCGCCATCGCGCATCCGGTGGTTCGGATGAAGTGCTTATCGGACCGTCAGCCGCGGGGACCGGCCGCCCGGACCTCGTCGGAGAGGTCGTACGTGCCGTCGTTGTCGCGGAAGAGTCCCGCGAGCCTCCTCGCCTGTGCGTCGTAGGCGTCCACGTCCTCCCAGGTCGAACGGGGATGCAACACGTCGCTGGGCACGTTCGGCGCCGACTTGGGCATCCAGAGTCCGAAGATCGGATCCTCGATGAAATCGACGTTGCGAAGCGTCCCGTCGAGGATCGCGGTGACGAAGGCCCGGGTGTACGAGAGGCTGAACCGCTCCCCCGTTCCGTAGGGACCGCCGGTCCAACCGGTGTTGAGCAGCCAGACGTCGACCGCGTGCTCGTCGCACCGCCGTGCCAGCCAGTCCGCATAGACCATGGGCTCGCGGGGCAGAAACGGCCCGCCGTAGCAGGGGCTGAAGTTCGGCTGCGGCTCGGTGACGCCGGCTTCGGTTCCGGCCAGCTTCGAGGTGTACCCGTTGATGAAGTAGTACATCGCCTGCTCGCGGGTCAGCTTGCTGACCGGAGGCAGCACGCCGAAGGCGTCCGCCGCCAGGAAGATCACGTTCTTCGGATGGCCTCCGACGGATGGAATCCGGGCTCCCGGAATGTAGTTCACGGGATAGGTGACGCGGGTGTTCTCGGTCTTGGATCCGTCGTCGTAGTCGGGCACCCGCGTCTGCTCGTCGAGCACGGTGTTCTCGAGCACGGATCCGAAGCGGATCGCGTTCCAGATCTGCGGCTCGGTCTCCTCGGTGAGCTTGATGCACTTGGCGTAGCAGCCGCCCTCGAAGTTGAACACGCCCTGGTCGGACCAGCCGTGCTCGTCGTCCCCGATCAGGGGGCGGTCAGGATCGGCCGACAGCGTGGTCTTCCCGGTGCCCGACAGACCGAAGAACAGCGCAACGTTCGTGTCGTCCTCGGCGTCCACGTTCGCCGAGCAGTGCATCGGGAACACGTCGCAGTCGGGCATGTCGTAGTTCATCGCGTAGAAGATGGACTTCTTGATCTCTCCGGCGTAGCGCGTCCCGAAGATGATCACCTTCTTCTGCTCGATCGACTGGATGATGCAGGCTTCGGAATTGAGCCCCAGCTCCTTCCAGTCGTCGACCTTGAGATTGCATGCGTTCAGGATGCACCAGTCAGGATCGAAGTCGGCGGCCTCCTCCGGCGTGCTGCGGATGAAGAGCGTCGAGGCGAACAGGCAGTGCCAGGCCTCCTCGGTCACCACGGACACGCCGAGGCGGTAGCGCTCGTCGGCCCCCGCGAACCCGTCGAAGCGGAAAAGCTCCTCCTTCTGGGCCAGGTAGGCCCGGGCCCGCTCCTCGAGCAGCGCGAACGTCTCCGGCGACACGGGGCGGTTGACGTTGCCCCAAGCGATGGAGTCGTGGATGCCGGGGGTGTCCTCGAGGAACTTGTCCTTGGGACTCCGACCGGTGTGCTCGCCGGTATCGCAGGCCAGCGCTCCGTTGGCGGCAAGGACCCCCTCGCCACGGTGCAGAGCCATTTCAACGAGCCGGGCCGTTCCGATGTTCCGGTGTACGGTCGCGGTCTCGAACGTGAGCATGTCGGTCGTGGTCGACA
Source organism: Phycisphaerales bacterium UBA854 (assembly GCA_002295885.1). Classification (GTDB taxonomy): domain Bacteria; phylum Planctomycetota; class Phycisphaerae; order Phycisphaerales; family SM1A02; genus UBA854. The sequence goes on along the minus strand of DBGM01000008.1, from coordinate 3,042 downwards.
TGGCCATCTGCGCCTCCCCGCCGGACTGGCCGGCATCCATTTCTGGGACTAACTTTCCCGTCCTCAGCGACTCCATTCGCGGCTGAAGCGGGGAAGTGTACATCCTTATCGGTCGGAAGCCCATGACCTTTCCCTTGAAAAGCCGCGTCTTCCTGCGGGAAAGCGTTGACCCACCCGCCCTGCTGGCGGTAGGCTTCGCGACGCGGCGGCGACCGTAGCTCAGTTGGCAGAGCACCTGGTTGTGATCCAGGACGTCGCGGGTTCGAGTCCCGTCGGTCGCCCTTGGAACAAGAACGCCCCTTCGGCCCCCGAAGGGGCGTTTTTGATGCCCTCCCCGACTGCGCGGGGCCTCCCAGGCAGGACGCTCCATCCCCACCGCTGCTCCCGACGGCCCGGGCCCGGAAGCGACTCTCCCGGGGACGCATCGACCCCGCAAGGACGGTTTTTTCGATTCTCTGCGAGATACCCGTGCGGCAGACGCATAGGGGGTGATGCAGGACGTTTTCGACCGCCGGCCGATGCCGACCCTGCCCGATCCGAAACTGGAGAACCACAAATGCAGACATCACACGCACTCACCGCAGCCGCCCTGCTTGCAGTCGCAGGCCTGGGAACCGGAGCGAACGCCGACCTCGTCGAAGCCAGCACCTGGAATGGCGGCGGACAACAGGACACCTACCCCAACGCCGTCGGCTGGCAGTTCACCGCCCTGAGCGACATGACCGTCACCCATCTGGGAGTCCTCGATCTCGGTGCCGCCGGACTGGCGGACCGCCACACCGTCGGCATCTTCAACCTCGCAGGCGATCTGATGGTCTCCGCGACCATCGGCGCCGGCCTCAGCGGCGACCTGTACTCCGACTCGATGATCTACAACGCCGTCGAGCTGACGACGCTGCATCAGGGCGAGAGCTACTACATTCTCGCCGACAACTGGACGCAGGATCAGTACGGCTGGGGATGGGACGCCGTCTCCTTCAGCGATGACGTCGAATGGACCAACTTCTCCGAGACCACCGGACCCTCGATCTTCGACACGGTCCTGCACTACTACGACGGGGAACCGGGCACGTTGGGACCGGGCTTCATGTACGAGGTCGTCCCCAGCCCCGGAGCATTCGCTCTGCTCGGGCTTGCCGGATGCGTCGCACGCAGACGTCGCCGGGCGTGACTTCCACACCTTCGGACTCCGACGCCCGGCCTCCCCGCACCGGGGAGGCGCGGGCCCGGTCCGATCACGCACCGCCGGCATCCGCTAGGGTGTCGGCATGCAGGTCTCGATCGTCCAATACGACATCACCTGGGAGGACAAGACCGCCTCCCAGGCGTACATGAATGCGATGCTCGACGCATCGCCCCCCCATGAGGACGGCTTCGTACTGGTCCCCGAGTTGTGCGACGTCGGCTTCTCGATGAACCTTGATTCCATCGTCGACGGACAAACCGAGGAGTGGGCCCGGCAGCGGGCTCTGCGGGATCGAACGTGGATCCAGTACGGCTTCGCGAGTCGCGACGAGGACGGCCGGGGACTGAACTGCGCCACGATCGCCACTCCCTCCGGAACGCTCCACGACACCTACACCAAGGTCCATCCCTTCTCGCACGGACTCGAGAGCAGGCACTACGTCGGCGGCGGACGACTGGTTCTGGTCGAGGTCGGCGACCTGCTGGTCTGCCCGCTGATCTGCTACGACCTTCGCTTCCCCGAACTCTGGCGGCTCGCCCGGCGGGCCGGGGCCCAGGCGTTCGCGATCGGCGCCAGCTGGCCGGCGGTGCGACAGGACCATTGGCGGTCACTCCTGATCGCCCGGGCGATCGAGAACCAGGCCTTCGTCTTCGGATGCAATCGATGCGGATCCGACCCGCACCTGGAGTACGCCGGCGGGTCGATGATCATCGACCCCACGGGCACGGTGCTGGCCGAGGCCGACGACACCCCCACCCTGCTCCAGGCCGACATCGATCCATCCGCCGTCGATCGCTGGCGGGACGAGTTCCGGTGTCAGGACGACGTCCACGAGGCCTTCCTCGGCACGATCACGGTCGTACGGTCGAATCCGGCTTGACACGGAGCCATGGTGCCGTATCGTTCCTCCTCGAGGGCGAGGTAGCTCAGTTGGTAGAGCACGGCATTGAAAATGCCGGTGTCCCCGGTTCAAGTCCGGGTCTCGCCATTGACGCCGACCCCCCCGTCTCTTCCACGGGGGGGTCGTCACGTTCTGGGAGTCGGTTGTTCTGGGCGATGGTTCAGGCCACCTTGCGGCGCCCGTCGAGCGTGGTCCCCGGCATCGGATAGTGCATCTGCATCGCATCCTGCAGTTCCACCGGTTCGCACATCACGAAGTAGGCGGGAACCCCCAGGACGTTGGTTGCGAACCGCAGGGCCCGGCACAGGCCGGCCGGCGTCGTCGCCATCATCAGTTCCCTGCCGTCCCACTGCACGGGCAGCACGTTGAACTGCCAGGCCTGCCGTCGGCTCACCACATCCAGTGCGGCCCGTTCCGGCGACAGCAGTCGGGGATCGAGCGTCGTGGCCCGGGCCGAATACTGCTCGGCCCACGCCGCCTCGATCGTCTTTGGCGCGATGTCGTACATCTGTTCGCAGATCAGTCCGAACGGACGCCCCGTCCGCTGCTGCACGTTCAGGACAGCCTTGACCTGATCTTCGGTCAGGATGCCCTTGTCCACGAGAATCGTTCCGAGTCTGAGTTCCATCTGGTGTGCCCTCCGTTGTGAAGGAGTTGTCGTCGAGGTGCCGCCGCAACTGGTACGAACATGCTCGATGGAAGGTTCAAATGTGCGGAGCGATTCCGTCTGTGCGGGCTGCACCGGACATAAGAAGCCGGGAAGGTCCGAAAACCACGGCATGCCCCTTCTCCCCCCCCCTTCGGGGGCGGCGGGGGGCACCGACCGCGATGCCCGGCCTACTCAGGCGGGCACGGCTTGTCAGCCCTTCAGAGCGTCGGGATTGAGATCCAGCAGATCGTCCACCACGAAGATGCCGTCGCGACGGATGACCTCGTCGTCGAAGGTGATCGTGCC
>DBGM01000048.1 GCA_002295885.1 Phycisphaerales bacterium UBA854 | reverse complement strand
AAGGAGCTCTTTGGATGCGGCTTCGCCAACGTGCAGCCCCACAGCGGAGCTAATGCGAACGTCGCTGCGTTCATGGCCATGTGCAAGCCCGGGGACCGCATTCTCTCGCTGCCCATCAAGTCGGGCGGGCACCTGAGTCACGGGCTCAAGCCCAACTTCTCCGGAACCTTCTACGACATCGTCGAGTACGACCTGGATCCAGAGACCGAACTGCTGGACTACGACGAGATCGGGCGCATCGCCCGCGAGACGAAGCCGAACATGATCATCTGTGGTTTCTCCGCCTATCCGCGGACCATCGACTTCGAGGCGTTCCGCCGCATCGCCGACGAGGTGGGCGCAGTGCTCATGGCGGACATCGCCCACATCGCGGGTCTGGTCGCGGCGGGCGTGCATCCTTCGCCCCTGCCCCATGCCCACGTCGTCACGACGACGACGCACAAGACCCTGCGCGGCCCCCGGGGCGGGTTGGTGCTGACCAACGACGAGGAAGTGGCCAAGCTGGTTGATCGCAAGGTCTTCCCGGGTTCGCAGGGGGGGCCCTTGATGCACATCATCGCGGCCAAGGCCGTGGCATTCGGCGAGGCCCTTGATCCTTCCTTCAAGACGTACTCGGCGCAGGTCGTGGCCAATGCCCGTGCCCTGGCCTCTGCTCTCGTCGGGCGCGGCTACCGACTCTGCAGCGGCGGAACCGACAACCATCTCATGCTGGTCGATCTGCAGCCGCGTGACGCCGCTCTGACCGGGGCCGATGCGGAGCGCTGGTTGGAGTCCGCGGGAATCATCACGAACAAGAACGGTATTCCCAACGATCCTCGTCCGCCGATGGTGACCAGCGGTCTCCGGCTGGGTGCGTCCGCCTTGACGACCCGCGGCTTCGACGAGGACGCCATGGTCGAAGTGGCCGAGCTGCTCGATCGGGTGATGGGGTCCCAGGGGGACGAGTCCACCTGCCGGACCGTTCGCGAGGAAGTCCGTGCCCTCTGCAGTCGGTATCCGCTCCCTCACTGAAGCTGACGCATCCCCTCGTACACCGCCACGCACACGGAGGTGGCGAGGTTGAGGCTGCGCGCCTCGGGTCGCATCGGCAGCGTCACCCGGCTCTCCGGTCCCCATCTGCGAACGACCTCGTGGTGCACCCGATCCGGTACGCCTCCCGTTTCCTGTCCGAACAGCAGATAGTCGCCCGGCTGGAAGTCCGACTCCCAGTGCGGGCGGTCGACTCCGGTCGTGTAGAGCCGCAGGCGTTCGGGCCGTTCCCGATCGAGAAAGGTGTCCCACGAATCGTGTTCACGCCAATCGAGGTGGTTCCAATAGTCGAGCCCGGCCCGCCTTCTGGCCTTTTCGTCCAGATCGAAGCCGAGGGGGTGGATCAGATGCAGCCGGCATCCCGCGGCCACCGCGGTGCGACCGATGTTTCCGGTGTTGTTGGGAATCTGCGGTGCGAGCAGCACGATGTGCATGAGTGGTTCGTTCATGGGAAATGCGGGCTCACACGGGTGTGGGGGGCCTAGAGTTGGTGAAATCCATTGATTATTCTATTTGAGTCCGTGCCCTAGGGAAGAAGGGCGGTTCAGTCCAGGAGAAAGGGAAGCCATGCCGAAGTACACCACCGATCAGATCCGTAATATCGCACTCCTGGGGGCTTCCGGCGCGGGCAAGACGACGCTGGTCGAATCCATGCTCGTCGAGGACAAGAAGATCCCCCGGGCGGGGCGGGTCGAGGATGGGAGTACGGTGTGCGACTTCGACGATCTCGAGAAGGAACTCGAGCACAGCGTCGACAGTGCCCTGGTGAACCTCGATCATGCCGGGTGCCATCTCAATCTGATCGACACCCCCGGGCGGGCCGACTTCTTCGGGAAGTCCATCGGGGCGATCGCCGCGGTCGAGACGGTGGTGGTGGTGGTCGATGCGGGGGCCGGCATCCAGCCGATCACGCGTCGGGCCATGACCCGTTCCGCCGAGCACGGGGTGCCCACGGCGATCGTGATCAACAAAATCGACGACACCGGAGATCTGGCGGGGATGCTGAGCTCCATTCAGGAGGCGTTCGGAAGCAACTGCGTCCCCATCAACGTGCCCTCGGGCGGCGGCACCTCGGTGGCCCGCTGCTTCCTGTCCGGCGATGGTGAATGCGATCTGGGTGACATGTCCGACTTCCACACCGCCATCATCGACCAGGTGGTGGAGACCGACGAGCAGCTCATGGAGCAGTATTTGGAGCAGGGTGAGGTCGACGGGGCCTCCCTGCTGGCACCGTTCAAGCAGGCCATGATCGATCGGCATCTGATTCCGGTGATGTTCACCAGTGCCCGCGAGGGCATCGGGGTCGTTGAGCTTCTCGATCAGATCGCCGAACTCTTTCCCAGTCCGGTGGATGGAAATCGTGCGACCTTCGTTCGCGGTTCCGGCGACGCTCGCGAGGAGATCAAGGCCTCCCAGAACGCGGGAGACGGTCTCCTGGCCCATGTGTTCAAGGTCGCATCGGATCCCTTTGTCGGGAAGCTGGGCTACATCCGCGTACACCAGGGGGTGCTCAAGGGCGGTGAGAGCCCGCGCCTCGACGATGAACGCAAGCCGGTACGCGTCTCGAGCGTCATGAAGATGCAGGGGCGTGAATCATCCGACCTCGATTCGATCATCGCCGGCGACATCGGCGTCGTCTCGAAGATCGACGAGCTGCACTACGGCAGCATCCTGCACAACGAATCGGGGAACCCCATGGTCCTCAAGACCATTCCCCAACCCAAGCCGATGTTCGGGCTGGCGATCGAGGTGACCTCCAAGGGGGCCGAAGGAAAGCTCAGCGAGGCCATCTCCAAGATGATCGCCGAAGACCAGACGCTCGAGATGGAGCGGATCGCCGCCACCCACGAAACCGTGCTGCGTGGTCTCGGCGAACTTCATCTCCGCACAAAGCTCAAGATGCTGGAGGACCGCTACGGCGTCGGAATCGACACCCGTCCCCCGAAGGTGGCCTACAAGGAGACGATCTCGGGCAAGGCGGAGGGGCACCATCGGCACAAGAAGCAGACCGGTGGATCCGGGCAGTTCGGGGAGGTCTACCTACGGGTGGAGCCTGCCGACCTCGAGGATGCCGACATGGTCAACGGACTGGTCTTCGCCGACGAGACGTTCGGCGGCAGCGTGCCAAAGCAGTTCCTGCCCGCGATCGAGAAGGGAGTTCGCCAGGTCATGGAATCCGGCGCCGTCGCCGGATACCCGCTGCAGAACGTCCGGGTTGCCGTGTACGACGGCAAGCATCATCCGGTTGATTCGAAGGAGATCGCCTTCGTGACCGCGGGCAAGAAGGCCTTCGTCGATGCGGTCAACAAGGCCACTCCGGTCCTTCTCGAGCCCTTCGTCAAGATGGAGATCACGGTGCCCTCGGACATGATCGGAGACATCTCCTCCGATCTCGCCGGTCGCCGGGCCAGGATCCAGGGGACCGATGTGCTGCCGGGGAATCTGGCCGTGATGTACGCCGAGGCTCCGTTGTCGGAGGTGATGAGCTACTCCAACCAGCTCAAGTCGATCACCGCCGGGGCAGGGAGCTATTCGATGGAGTATTCGCACGACGAGAACACGCCTCCGAACGTGCAGGCGGACGTCATCAAGGCCTATCAGCCCGTGGCGGACGTGGACTGATTCCGAGTCCCCGGCTCCAACCGTCTATACTGCCGGCATGAGGTGCCGTCCCACCGTACCCGTCCTGTTCGCCTCCACCGCGCTTGCGGGGGGATGCGTCACGGACGACTTCCGCGATCTGGGTGAGGTCTTCACGCCCAAGACTCCGCGCCAAGCGGCGTTGGAGGCCTTGGATCCGTACAACCCGGATCTGAGGCGCGAGGGTGTGGTGCTTCTTGCCAATGCGCCCTTCGGCGGAGCCGACATCTACCTGGACATGTACCGGGACTACGTTGAGAACGAGACCGATCCGCTGGTGCGTGCGGCGGCAATCACCGCCCTGGGACGTCACGGGCGTCCGAGCGATGCGGTCCTGATCGTCCCCTGGCTGGATTCCGGGGTCACCGAGAGTCAGAACGTCCGCTGGACAGCCGCCAAGGCGCTGCAGCGACTCCACAATCCGGAGGTGGTCGCGCCCATGCTCAAGGTCGTCACTTCGACCGATGACGACGGCGAGGTCAAGGCGGCGGTGGCAACGGCATTGGGGCAGTACCCCGAGGACAATGTCTTCCAGGCGCTGCTGGTCGCTCTGGATGATCGTCGGCTGTCGGTGAACCTCAACGCCGCCGAATCCCTGTTCCTCCTGACCGGGGAGTCGTGGGGCACGGATCGTGTGGCCTGGTCGCGCTGGTACGAAGGGCTCGACAAGCCCTCGATGGCCTTCGAGGGCCGGCAGGCGTACCTCTATCCGACCTACGAACGGGACAAGGTCTGGTTCGAGTACATCGCCTTCTGGCTTCATCAGACGAGGGAACAGCCCTCGTCCCCGGCGGGCCTCGTTCCCGAGACGCAGCGCAGGACCTGGTCGGATTCCGAGGAACCCGACGCCGGCTCCTGAACCCGCGGGGTTCGCTACCCTGTGCGTCCCGTGTCCAGCAACGATTCACAGAACAAGAGCAAGGACGGTCAGATCCGCTCCGGTCGTCTCGTCGGCAAGTCGCTGCCGCTGATGATCTGGATCCTGGCCATGCCGGCGCTGATCCAGCAGTTCATGGCGGCGCTGGTCGGACTGTTCGACAAGATCCTGGCCGGAGCGCTGCCCGAATCGATCGTGGTGGCGAGTCTGGACGGACTGGGGGTGGGATCCTACGTGGGGTGGCTGATCGGCATCGCCATGGCCGGCATCGGCATCGGCGGGCAGGCCCTCATCGCCCGGGCGATGGGCTCGGGTGATTCCGATCAGTCTCATTCGGCGTTGGGGCAGGCGCTGAGCATCAGTTTCGCCTGGGGGATGCTCTTCGGGGCCGCGATGTGGTTCCTTGCGCCCTTGCTGGCGGATCTCGCCCTGCTGGACGAGCAGCAGCAGGCACGCGTCTTCTGCATCCAGTACGTCCGAATCATCGCCTGCGGCCTGCCGTTCTTCGGAATCATGATGGTCGGCGGCATGTGCATGCACGGAGCGGGTGAATCACTGGTTCCCTCGGTCATCGCCGTTCTGGTCAACGTGGTGAACGTCGTCTGTTCGTGGCTGCTGTCCGGCGCGGACCTCGCCTGGCTGGGTTTGGAAGGTGTGACCAGTCCATTGGGGCTCGATCTTCACGTGGCCGGCATCGCATGGGGATCGACCATCAGCTTCGCCTGCGGTGCGCTGCTGACGGTGCTGGCCCTGACCCGGGGAATCAAGGATCTGCAGCTGCATTGGCATCGGTTGCGGTTCCAGTCCCAGATGGCGTGGCGGGTGGTGCGCATCGGCATTCCCAACTTCTTCGAAGGCCTGTCCATGTGGATGGCGAATCTGGTCGTCCTCTGGTTCATCGGCATGGTGGCCTCCTTCGAGATCGCCCGCGACGTGCTGGCCGGATCCTCGGACGATTCCACCGAACTGGCCGAGGCCGGGCAGGGACTCCAGGGTGCCCACATCATCGCCGTGCAGTGGGAAGCGTTCAGTTTCATGCCCGGGTTCGCCATCGGCATCGCGGCCGGCGCGATCGCCGGTCAGTTCCTCGGCGCGGGCAATCTGGCCATGGCCCGCAAGGCGGTCTGGACCTGCGTCGGAATCGGCGTGGTGATCATGGGCCTGATGGGGCTGGTCTTCACCTTCTTCGGTTCCGCCCTGACGTCCGTCATCAGCGACGAGCCGGTCTACATGGAGACGGTACCCAAGCTGCTGATCATCTGCGGGGTGACCCAGGTGTTCTTCGCGATCTCGATGGTCACGCGTCAGGCCCTGCGCGGCGTGGGCGATACCACCTGGGTGTTCATCATCACGACCTGTTCCAGCTACCTGGTCCGACTGCCGGCGGCCTGGTTGTTCGGTGTCAAGCTGGAGATGGGGCTGGTGGGAATCTGGATCGCCCTGTGCGGCGAACTGGTCGTGCGATCCATGCTGTTCCTGGCCCGATTCGTCCACGGCGGTTGGGCCAAGCGGGAACTCTAGACGCCCTGCGAGAGCCGCTCCCCGAGAATCGCCGGCAGCCCCGCCTCGATGGTTTCCGTTCTCGTCTGGTCGATGTCGTATTCGACCCGATGCACGGTGAAGGTGCCGGCTTCGGTGTCCAGCAGGGCGCAGCTCGCACGGGGATCGTTGTCGCGGGGTTGTCCGACCGCGCCTGGATTGCAGAGGCAGCGGTGTCCCTCGGGCAGCGGGACCGGCTGGCCGGAGACCGGAATGTGCATACGGATCGCCTCGGGGGGGCAGAAGTCCTCCGCGACGATGTCCGTCGGCACCGTGAAGACGCGGGGCACGTGGGTGTGTCCGACCAGCCCGATCGGTGTCCGGAGCGCCGCCAGGGCCTCGGACGCGGTGAGCAGGTCGAGCACGTAGGCCGTCTCGTCTTCCACCGGAGTGTCGTGGACGCAGGTCACGCCGTCGGTGCCGGTCTCCATGGACTTCATATGGAGCAGCACGTCGATGTCGCGTGGGGACAGCTGCTCACGTGTCCACTCGATGGCCGCCCACGCGATGGGATTGAACCTCGTCTGGGCGTCCTGCATGAAGACGGCTTCGTCGTGGTTTCCCCGCACCAGCAGGTCGCAGTAGGTCAGGGCGAGATCGAGGCAGCGGGCCGGAGCCGGCCCGTAGCCGACGATGTCGCCGAGGCAGTACAGCTCGTCGACGCCGAGGCGGCCGAGCTGGTTGAGGACGGCCATGAAGGCGTTCGCATTGCCGTGGATGTCCGAAACCACTCCGATGCGGGCCATGGCGATCGCTCTCCGGTTGCGGTCACTCGCTGGTGGTTTCGCCCTGATCCGTGGAGGTGTCCAGGGCCGATTCCTCGACGGGGGGTGCGGGGTCGTCGGTCGGCTTCTGGGCCGCCTCCTGCTGCTTGACCCGGGAGATCTTCGACTTGTCGGGAGCGAGGATCATGGTCATGCGGCGACCGGCCATGCGGGCCGGAGTCTCGACCTTGCTGATGTCCTCGAGGGTCTCCGTCACGTGCTTCATTCGCTCGTGGCCGCGTTCGCGATGAAGCATCTCGCGACCCCGGAAGTTCTGGACGATCTGGACCTTGTGCCCCTCCATCAGGAACTTGCGGGCCTGGTTCAGCCGAATCTCGATGTCGTGGGGATCGATCTTCATGGATCGACCCAGCCGCACTTCCTTCATCTCCGCCGTCTTGGAGCGGGCGCGATTGGCCTTCTCCTTCTTTGACTGCTCGTAGCGGTACTTGCCGAAATCTAGGATCCGGCAGACCGGCGGGTCGCTGTCGGGGGACACCTCGACCAGATCGAGATCCACTTCGCGGGCGCGGGCGAGGGCGTCCTCGGTCTTGACGATCCCGATCATGTTCTCGTTCTCATCGATGAGGCGAACGGGGGATTTCCGGATGTGCTCGTTGGTACGCGGCAGATTCCGGACGGCGTCCTGGGGACGGAAGTAGCGTCGACGTGCGATGGCGAAGGCTCCTCTCAGGCGGCGAGTCGGTCTCGCATCATCGGGGACCGTCCCCGGCGAGGCGATCGGGCTCGTCGCGTGGTGGCTCGTTGCTGTGCTGTTGAGCGGGGGGCAGGGGTGACCGTCGGGATGATCATGCTTCGGGTCGGATCGACCGTCGGAGGATGGCATCGAGCACTCGGGTCGTGTCGATGGACGCGTGGCGATCGGTCATCCGTGGTGTTCCTGCTCCTGATGTCCCGGGACGTGCTTCGGCACGCCCTCGATGCGGGATTGACAGCCTACCACCGGGAAGGGGGGCGCGGCAAGAACGGACCGGGAAACCGGATCCGACTCAGTCCGCGTCGCCGAACAGTTCACCGGTGACGGTGCGTCGGCCGCGCGTAGTGATCTCGGCCTGCAGCGTCTCCAGAAGGGTGTCCAGAGGCGCCGCTCCGAGGTCCTTCTGGATGCCGTGCGCACGGACGCTCACCGCCTGCTGCTCCTGGTCTCGCGGACCCACGATGAAGAGGTACGGGATCTTCATCTCGGCGGCGGTCCGGATGCGGGCCTGGAGGCGTTCGTTGGAGTCGTCGAGTTCGGCCCGGACCCCGAGGTCCAGCAGCCGGTTGAACACCGTCGTGGCGTACTCGGAGGTCTTCTCGGAGACCGGCAGCACGCGGACCTGCTCGGGGGCCAGCCAGGTGGGGAAGGCGCCCGCGAAGTGTTCGATCAGCACGCCGATGAACCGTTCCCAGGATCCGAACGGCGCGCGATGGATCATGACGGGGCGGTGGGGTCGGTTGTCCGGTCCGATGTAGGACAGGTCGAACCGCTCCGGAAGGTTGTAGTCCACCTGGATGGTGCCCAGCTGCCATTCGCGGCCGATCACGTCCCGAACCACGAAGTCGATCTTCGGCCCGTAGAAGGCAGCCTCTCCGGCTTCCTCGGTGAAGGGCACTCCGAGCGAGGCCGCGGCGTCCCGGCAGGCCTGTTCGGCCTTGTCCCAGTTGGACGGATCGCCGACGTACTTCGAGCTGTCGGGATCGCGCAGCCCCACCCGCACGCGGTAGTCGGTCATGTCGAGGGCGCCGAAGATGATCTTGACCAGTTCGAGGCAGCCGGCGACCTCCTCGGCCACCTGGTCCTCCGTCACGAAGAGGTGCGCGTCGTCCTGGGTGAATCCGCGCACGCGGGTCATGCCCCCGATCTCGCCCGACTGCTCCCATCGGTAGACGGTCCCGAATTCATTGAGTCGGAGGGGGAGATCCCGGTAGCTCCTCGCTTCGCTGGCGTAGATCTCCACGTGGTGGGGGCAGATCATCGGTCGCAGCAGGTAGCCGTCGATCTCGCCGTCCTGCATTCGCCGTGAGAGTTCGTCGCAGGAGACGCCCTCCTCGGCCAGGCGTCGCAGCTGGTCGCTGTCGATGAGCGGCGGGTACTGGCTGTCCTGGTAGTAGGGGTAGTGACCCGAGGTGCGGTAGAGGTCCAGCTTCCCGATGTGGGGCGTGAAGACCTCGTGGTACCCCTGCCGGCGAAGTTCGGTCCGGATGAAGGCTTGGAGCGAATCGCGAATCACCGCTCCTCGCGGCGTCCAGAGGATCAGGCCCGCGCCGACGGTTTCGTCGATCGCGAAGAGCTTGAGTTGTCGTCCCAGCACCCGGTGGTCACGGCGACGAGCCTCCTCGAGGTGTTCGAGGTGCTTCTTCAGGCCGGCTTCGTCGAAGAATGCGGTGCCGTAGACCCGGGTCAGTCGATCCGAGTCCGCATCGCCGTGCCAGTAGCTGGAGGCGACGGACATCACCTTGCAGGCGCCGATCCGACCCGTGGACGGGATGTGCGGTCCGCGGCATAGATCCTCCCAGTCGGTGCCCGGCGTTCCGGTGGCGTACCAGCTCAGTTCCGTCGATCCCGCGTCCAGGGCACGCTGGGCGTTGTCGATCTTGTACTTGCTGCCTTCGGATTCGAGCTTCTCCATGCCGGCGTCGTGCGACAGCTCGTAGCGGGTGAAGGCTCGATTCTCGTCGATGATCGACTGCATCTCCCGTTCGATCGCCTCAAAGTCCTCTTCGCGAATCGGACGGTCCTCGGGGACCGCCATGTCGTAGTAGAAGCCCTGTTCGAGCGGGGGGCCGTAGACCAGCTGCACGCCGGGGATGACCCGTTGGATCGCTTCCGCCATCACGTGCGCTGCACTGTGTCGAAGCATCAGCAGTGCCTCGGGGTCCGGCTCCTGTCCCTTGCGGGGAGCAGTGAGAAGCTGCAGCGAGGCATCGTGGGTGATGGGGCAGGTCAGGTCCGCCAGTGTGCCGTCGATCTTCGCGGCAATGGCCGCCTTGGCGAGGCCGGGGCCGATCTCGGCGGCGACCTCGGCCGGAGTCACCGGCTGGTCGAAGTCCTTGGTAGTTCCGTCGGGTAGTGCGATGCGTGGCATGTGGCTCTTCGATCGTCAAGGGGTGAGGTGGGGGTGCGGTACGCAGGATATCCCGGGAACGGCCGTGCGTCGATCGTTGCAAAGTCGGCCCGCTCATGCGAGACTGCATTCTCGGGCGTGCAAGGAGGTGTGCCGGTGCTCTGTCCACGATGCGGCGCTGACAATGACAAGGTGATCGACAGTCGCTCGTCGGACGGCGGAGCGGTCATCCGACGTCGCCGCGAATGCCTCGAATGCGGCATGCGATTCACCACCTACGAGCAGATTCGATCGTCGGACCGCCTGATGGTGGTCAAGAAGGACGGATCGCGGGTCATCTTCAATCGTGCCAACGTGATGCGCGGAATCGTGGCCGCCTGCGGGAAGCGGCCCGTGTCCGAGGATGCCAAGGAAGCCGTCTGCGAGGGGGTCGAGGCGGAGCTGCACCGGGATTTCGACCGCGAGGTGCCCAGCGTCGAGATCGGTCGACGGGTCGCGGCGCGGCTGCGCGAGATCGATCAGATCGCCTACATCCGGTACGCGAGTGAGTACTACGCATTCCGGGATCTCGACGACCTGGTCGACGAGGTCACGCAACTTCAGTCCCGAACCCAGCCGGGGCCGAACCAGAGTTCGCTCTTCGAGGAGAAGTAGCGGCTACTTCTTGACGAGTGCGCCGCGGAGTTCCTCGGTCGCGTAGAGGATCCGCAGGCATTCCTGACACACTTCCACGACGTTCCCGTCCGCCATGATGGTGTTGACGAGATTGAACGGCAGCGAGAAGTTGCAGCAGCTGCAGGCGTACTCCAGTCGGCGGCGATCGATCTCCTCCAGGGGAGCCATCGAGTCGCCGTCGAAGTCGTCGGCGGCCTGGTCGAAGATGGCGAGGGTCTCCTCGCTGACCACGGATGCCTTCAGGGCCCGCTCCGCCTCGAGTACCGAGAGCTGGTCGGCGACCTCGGCGGTCCGTTCGTCGAGTTCGATTCGGGCGGCGTCGCGGACCTTGGTGCGTTCCGCGATGCGTTCCTCGACGCCGGCGATCTTCGCGGTGAGTCCTTCGGCCGCTTCGAGCTCGGACAGAGCGCGGTCGTCGAGCTGCCCCTTGGACTCCTTGAGGTTGTTGATCTCCTCGAGGATCGCGTTGTACTGCTTCGTGGTGGAGGAGTTCTTCAGTTCCTCCCGGAGCTTGTTCGTCCGTTCGTCCACGCTGCCGGCTTCGGTCTCGAGGTTGGCCACGGTCGCCTGGGCCAGCTTCGAGCGGTGTTCGAGGTCGCTTCGTTCGGCATCGAGCTCGGCGAGCTGCCGTTCCTGGGCATCAAGGTAGAGCTGGGCATTCTCGACGCGTGATCGGATGCCCCGGGTCTGTTTGTCGACCATGTGCAATGCCAGCAGATCTTCGATGGCGGTCATCAGCGACTCCTGAACTAGAACCTGACCAATCAGTGTATCAAGTGGATCGCCCAAGCCAACACAAGAACCGGTGAAGATTCACATCAGATGAGTTGCAGCAGCCACCATGCAACCGGAGCCACGAACAGGGGCGAGTCGAGGACGTCCATCATGCCCCCGAGGCCGGGAAGCAGTTCGGAACTGTCCTTCAGGCCGGCATCCCGTTTCATCAGGCTCATCACGAGATCCCCGGCCTGTCCGCAGAGTCCGATGACGAATCCCATGAGCAGCGCGATCCACGTCGGAATCTGGGGTTCGGACGGCAGCCAGGCGGCGCTCAGTGCGGACAGTCCCCACGCCGTGCCCACCGCGGCGAGCAGGCCGCCGGCGAGCCCCTCCCATGTCTTGCCGGGGCTGAGCCACGGGATCAGCTTGCGGCGTCCGATCGAGCAGCCGGTGAAGTAGGCCCCCGTGTCGCACATCTTGACGATGGCGATCACGCCGATGATCCACCACACCGAATGATCGATCTGGATGAGCATGAAGAAGCCGAGGAAGACGCCGAGGTAGACGGTGAATCCGGTCGTGATCAGGGCGGTCATGACCGCTCCTTCGGTGCGTCGGCCCAGGCTGGCGATCCAGAGGGCGGCGAAGAAGCAGGCGGCCAGCACCGTCGCGAGCATGCCGATCGCCATCTTTGGGTCGTTGCACAGGCCTCCCAGCCACATCGCGTACAGGGACAGGATGCCGAAGCAGGTGATGAGCGCCGGGATTCCACGCAGGTCCGTTCGTCCGCTGCAGGCGGATGCCACCGCGGCCAGTTCCTTCGAAGCCAGCGCGATCACCAGCGAGCAGATCAGGAACAGGATCGCTCCGGGGGGCACGGTCTCGATCCCCAGGCTGCTCATCGGCCAGAAGAACGAGAGCGACGTCCTCCAGTGGAGGGTTCCGACGTATTCGTCCAGGAATGCGAGTCCCAGCAGGGCGACGACGAGCAGGGGACCGGTGATGAGTCTCTTGGAGAGCATGGTGCGAGCTCAGTACAGGGGGACGGTGTCGTCGATCTCGTTCGACCATCGGTCGATGCCGCCGTGCATGGATCGGACGTCGGCGAAGCCGAGGTGCCGCAGCAGGCGGGTGATGATGAGGGAACGCGAGCCGTGGTGGCAGTAGACGATGATGGACCGGTCTCGCCAGGGTTCCAGTTCCTCGGTTCGGATGCTCATCTCCTGCAGGGGGATCAGCACGGAAGGTTCAATACGGGCCAGTTCGTGCTCCGCCGGGGTCCGGCAGTCGAGCAGCAGGAACTCCTCGTCCGATCCGAGGCGGGCGTGGACGTCCCGGGGTTCGATCTCGAGGGGAATCGGATTGGAAGCGGGTTCGGTCATGCGGTGCATCGTCTTCCGGGCAGCGTACCTGTTCGGGCGGGGAACTTCATTCCGGCAGGACCGCAAGCCGCTCGAGGGCCTCGAGAGCCACCTCCTCCTCGAATCCCCGCCGGGCCAGAAGGCCGAGGAGTCTTCTCGCCCGGGTCTCCGGTGGAAGGTCCGAGAGGCGGGGCAGACGCTGCGCGGCCAACTGGACCGCCAGTTCGACGGGCGACGGCTCGTTGACCCGGGAGATCTCGAGGGCCAGTTCCCGCTCGATCCCCTCGGCTTCGAGACGGGCGGCCAGCGCGTCGGGGGCCATGGGTGCGGTGCGGCACCACCGGTCGCGAAGGGCCTCGGCGCAGCGGCGGTCGTTGATCCATCCCCGTTCGATGAAGTCATCCAGCACCGCCCGGACATCGGACGGATCGCCGCCCCGCTCGAGGAGACGTGTCTCGATGTGCCGCCGCGAACGGTCCGTGCGATGCAGCCAGCGCATCGCCATGGCTCGGAGTCGGTCGGAATCTGGTGGATTGGCTTCAGTCATTTCGCGTCATGGATTCCATCGTGTCCCGGACGAGGTCGAACGCATCGGCATCCTCGTTGCGTCGTGCCTCTTCGGCCGCCGCCGTTAGCACCTCGATGGCACCGTCGCGATCCCGGGTGCTGTTGCGGCAGATCGCGAGCGAGATCGAGGCCGGGTGCCATCCCGGATCGATCTCCAGGGCCAGGCACAGCAGGGCGTTCGCCTCCTCGAATCGGCCCTGTTCGAGGTAGAGCGTCCCCAGCTGCGTCAGGGCATCGGGGTCGCTGGGGGCATGTTCGACGCGGTGGCGAAGGTGATCGAGGCGGTCGGGCATTGAATCAAGTCTCCGGGCGCGGTCGAGAGTATGCTTTCCCACATGCACTTCGTAACACATCGTACGCGCTGGGCCCTGCCGGCTCTGCTGGTCCTGGGGGTGTCGGGCTGCATCGAGACCTACAAGCCGGCCAAGTCGCCGCGTCCCCGCACGGAGCAGTTGACCGTCAAGCACCGCAGTGGCGGAACCCATTATCGCATGCTCGTCGACGACGGGGTCTGGTACCAGCTGCTCGGCACGGATCTGCTGGTCCTGGATGCGATGACGGGGCGGGTTTCGTATCGGGAATCGCTGGCCGTACCCGGAACATCCGGGCCGGCGATCGACGTGGTTCGCGACGGCGATGAACTGCTGGTGGTGCTGGAGGACAGCGGTGTCGTGCGGCTCACGCTGGACGATCCGAGGCGGCCCTGGCTCGAGGAAACCACGACCTCGTCCTCGTTGGGAATCCGGCCCCGCGGAATCGTGGTCATCGACGGCGCCCGTCTGGTGTACGGCGACGGCGGCGTGGTCGATCTCGACACCGGCCACCGGCTGGCCGCGGTGGAGGGGGTGGTGACTTCGGTCGACGAGTCGTCCGACGGGCTGGTGTACTGCCTCGATCGTCGGATCCACATGATGGCGGACGACGATTTCGTGGGCTCCGCGAACATCCTGATTGCGCTCCGTGGAACGGCCGACGACGATCCCCGTCGTCATGTGTTCGTCCGCAACGAGCAGAACGGATCCCTCGTCGGCGTCATGGGGGCCGATCTCCGCGAACTGGACACCGAAGCCTGGACCGTCCCGATGCCCGGGACCACGGCCAGCGTGCGGCAGCACGACGATCTGCTGGTGGTCACCTCCAATCTGGGGGTCCGCATCTATCGCATGGGCCCCGACGGACTGAAGTTGAGCGAGGAGGTCGACATCCTCGGCGCTCTGGATGCCATGCTCATCGACGACGAGCAGCTGGTCATGTCGGGGACCTTCGGTCGGGGGACCTGGCGTCTCGCCGACGGGCTCGATGCGCAGCGTCGCACCTTCTCCATGTACCACCCGGAGCCCGCCGGTCTGCACCGGGCCGTGTCGGACGGTCGGAATTTACTGGCGGATTCCGACCGCGGCATGTGGCTCTACCGGATCGGCCAGGAGACCGCCGCCCAGGTCTCCAGCGACACCATCGAGTTCACGCCCGCTTCGCGCGAAGCGGTGATGCTCGATTGGAACTTCCGCATCGTCGGGGACGGTCGTGAAGTCGAGGTGGAGACGCCGGTGGGAGTGGATCGACTCGTGGCGCCGCGTGACGGACGCTTCCACTGCGTGGTTGCCGCCGACGGCGTGATCTGGCTGGGGCACGATCGCGGCATCATCATGGTCCGCCTTCCTTCCGAAGGACTGCCTCTGCCGCTGGAATGGGAATCGATGTCCCCGGAGGACCGCATGGCGTCGGGCGTCGGGCCCCTGGACGGCATGACGAAGCTCTCGGTGCGGCTCGACGGTCCGGTCTTCTTCATCGAGCCGCTGCTGCTGGGAGGCGGCATCGCCTACGTCAGTGGAGCAGGAGGATTCGGAGTGGTGTCGGAAGAGTTCTGAGTCATGATTCGCGGCAGCAGCCCCAGCGGCTGCAGATGCCGTCGTCCTCGCACCCGCCTCCGCGGGCCTTGCAGACCTTTCGTCCGTGGAAAATCAGCAGGTGGCTCAGGAGGGTCCACTTCCGTCTCGGGAACAACGCCATGAGATCCCGCTCGATGGCCAGTGGCGTACCGCCCTGTGAAAGGTCGAGCCGCTGGCTCAGTCGGGACACGTGGGTGTCCACCACCACACCGAGGTTGATGTCGAACGCGTTTCCGAGCACGACGTTGGCCGTCTTTCTCGCCACCCCCCGCAGTGCGAGCAGCTCCTCCATTGTCCGGGGGACCTCGTCGCCGTGCAGGGTGTGGATCCGCTCCATGGCCTGCTGGACGGACTTGGCCTTGTTTCGGAAGAGCCCGATGCTCGAGATGTGCGGTTCGATGTCCTCCGGCTTCGCGCGGGCGTAGTCGCCCGGGGTGGGGAACGCCGCGAACAGTCCGGGCGTGGCCTTGTTGACGCCGACGTCGGTGGCCTGGGCCGAGAGGATGGTCGCGATCAGCAGCTCGGCCGGCGTCGAGTAGTTCAATTCGCAATGCGCGTCCGGGTAGGCCTTGACCAGTGCGTCGAAGATCCGCGCCGCCCGACGGACCCGCTGTGGATCGACCTCCGGCAGTTTGAACCCCTTCTTCGAAGTCGCGCCCGGTCTGGCGTCCGGTCCGTTCATCGCGTCGGCTCCCGGGGCGTCCGATGGGTGTAGAGCACCGCCAGGGCTCCCAGTCCCAACAGCACGAGGATCAGCGTGCTCTCCATGAGTGTGGAGGCGACCGGATGCATCACATCGAACGCCTTGAAGGCGAGGGCGGTCTCCGCCGCGTCACCGGATCGGGCGGCGGCGTGGTACCGCTGCATCGCCAGGTTGAGGTCGGGCATGACCAGCAGCATGCGGTACCAGAAGCATCCCGCGGCAAGCAGGACCGTGCCGGTCCACGTCCAGCGTGCGATCGGATGGTCGGCGCCGACGCATTTCCACCAGTGGATGCAGACGCTGGCCACGAGCACCGTGGAGAGCAGCACCTGGGCCATGTCCGTGGCGGTGAAGATCGGTTCGGTGACCAGTCCCGCCGCCAGTCGCCCGTGCGAGGCCGGGTCGATGCCACCGTACTCGGGCAGGACCGGTCCGAGTTCCGGCAGCACGGAGAAGACGCCGATGGCGGCCGCCGCGGCGGACAGCATGGAGGCGATCCACAGTGCCGTGGTGCCCCAGGTCGTGATGGACAGCAGGTAGCGTCCGGTCATGGCGTGCCGGCGACGACGGGTTCGCCCTCCACCCAGGTCGATCCGTCCCGCCATCGTTCGCGTTTCCAGATCGGGATGCGTTCCTTGAGCGTGTCGATGAGCCATCGGCACGCGGCGAAGGCGTCGGCACGATGATCGCAGTCGACGCCGATGAAGACGCTGCGTGCTCCGACCGGCACGGAGCCCGTGGAGTGGTGCACGGTGATGGAGTGGCAGGGCCATCGGCCCGCGGCCTCCGATGCCAATTCCTGCATCATCCGGAGGGCCATCGGACGGTACGCCTCGTAGTCGAGCCCTTCGAGCGGTCCGTGTGTCGGGTGGATCTCGGGGCGGGTGACACCCTCGAATGTGCAGACTCCGCCGCCGGCGGCGGGGGCGGGACGGGGCGGGGTCAGCGGACCATCGATCAACTGGACATTCAACTGTGCACGGGCGTCGGCCATGGGCTCATGGTAGCCTCGCGACGTGTCCACGTTCAGTCCCCGTGATCTGTCGCTTGCTCCCACCGTTTCCGCGCTGGGGGGTCCGCCGCGTGCGGCCATCGACCGGATCCGCGCACTGGGGTGCCGCGGGATCCAGCTCGACGCACGGGCTGCGGGGATGCGGCCTTCGGAACTCGGTGAATCCGCACGCCGGGATCTGCTGGCGTGCGTCCGTCGCGGCAATCAAGTGCTCTCCGGGATCGATTTCTGGATTCCGCTGCCGGCCTGGTCGGACACCGCCGTTCAGCAGCGTGCGGTCGACGCCACCCGTGCGACGATCGAACTGGCCGCCGATCTGGAGCGTTGCCCCGTCTCGCTGCTGCTGCCCGATCCCGAGCGACACCCGGAACTGCACGAGGCGGTCCGGCGGCACGCCGAGCGGTTTGCGGTCCCGCTTGCGGACCACACGCCCGGCGCGACGGATGCGGCGTCGGCCTCGGGGGTCGGGGTCGATCCGGTCGGAGCATTCGCCGGGGGAGTCGACCCGGTGGAAGCCGTATCGCGGGCGGGAGACCGACTCGTCTCGGCCCGGCTGGCGGATCTGGACGAGGTCGGCCAGCGCGTCCATGCGGGGCAGGGCCGTCTTGATCTGGTGGGCTACAAGGTGGCGTTGTCCCTTTCGCCGCTGCAGCAGCTCGTGGTGGACCTGCATCACATGTCCGATCCAGTGGCAGCCTTGCAGGCCGCCGCCGGAGCCTGGGATGCTGCCGGACCGACCACCCCCGGATGGTGAGAGGTCGTTCCAGCGGTAGAATGGACGCATGTCGATCTTGCTGCATGGTGTCGATCTGGTCCAAGTCTCCCGCATCGAGGAGATGCTGGAAGCCCACGGGGATCGCTTCACCGCCCGGGTATTCACCGAAGGCGAGCAGGCCTACGCCGAATCCGCGGGGGCCGGGCGGGCCGAGCGGTATGCGGCCCGCTTTGCATGCAAGGAAGCGGTGTTCAAGGTGCTCGGAACCGGTTGGGGGCAGGGCGTGGCGTGGACCGATGTCGACGTCGTTCGAACTGCATCGGGACGCCCCGAACTGCGGGTCGGCGGTGTCGCGTCGGAGCGGGCCCGGGAACTCGGAGTTCAGTCCTGGGTCGTGAGCATCACTCATACCGCCGGGCTCGCGCTCGCCAGCGTCGTTGCGACAGGATCGTAGGAAACAGCCATGAAACGCAGACAGTCGAAGCCGGCGCTCCTGGAACTGTTCAAGACCGAGCAGGGGGACGCCGTCAACACCGGGGCCGATCGTTCGGGGGCGTCCGCCTGGGAGCCCGGCCGCAGCATGCGGGTGACGGCCGGTCATCTGCTGGTAGCCCTGACGGTGGTCATGGTGCTGGTCGTCGTGACCTGGATGATCGCCTTTCGGCAGGGTGAACTGCAGGCCCGCGCTGAACTGGAATCGGTCATCTTCCAGCCCGTCGTCGAGGACCCGGTTCTCGATGCCTCTCCGGCCCCGCAGCCGGTCGAGGTCGTCGCCGGACCATCGTCGGGGCCGGATGACGCCCTGCTGGGTGATCCACGCCAGGCGGGCCTGTTCTACTTCGTCCTGGCGGAAACCCGTCTGGAGGGGGCTCTGAGGCTGGCCCGCTTCTGTCGTGAACTAGGACTTGAAACCTGGGTCATTCCACGTGACAATGCTGGACTGGCTCGTGTCATTGCTCTCCCGGGGGTGGTGACCACGTCCCGATCCGAAGAGGCCTGCCGGGTGCTCGACGAACGGATCGGGGCCATCGGACTCCGTTGGAAGGATTCCGGAGGGACGTCGAGTCTGGAAGATCGGTACCTCGTCCGCTGGGACGGGTGATGAGAGACGAATCACGGAGCGGACCATGAGCCTGCATCGAAGCCTGAAGACGAAGCCCGCCGGACTGAACCAGCACCGAAACGTGCTGCGTCGAAGCGAGCGGATCGAGAAGCTTGCCGAACTCGGCAACTTCGATGGGGAGAGCGATTCGCCGTTCGGACTCGTCAAGGTCGGAAACCGGAAGATGGTCACCAAGAAGAAGACCAAGGCCAAGTCCGACGACGCCGCCGAATCCGATGGCGATTCGGGCTCCGACGACTCCTGATCCCATTTTCAATGTACGCGTTCGGATCCCCCGTTCGGGGGCGTTCTGTCACCGCATCATGTCGGCGATGACCTCGAGTCCGCGGGCCAGCGACTCCTCGTCGGCCGCCATGCTGAGTCGGAAGTGGGTGTCATGCCGGCTGAACACGTTGCCGGGAATGATGATCACGTTGCGACGAATCGCCTCTTCGCAGAACGCCGCCGCACTGCAGTCCAGCTGCGGAGGGACGCGGACGAATGCGTAGAAGGCGCCCCCTGGTTCCGGAAGATCGGTGAGCGGAGACAGCGAGTCCATCACCATCTGGCTGCGGGCGTGGTAGCGGTCGACGATCGGCTGCATGTCGGTGTGGAGGGCGGCGGAGGCGGCGGCCTGGGCCATCGACGGGGCGCAGACGAAGGAATACTGCTGCAATTTGGCCATTTCGGAGATCAGCCAGGAGGGTCCCGCGGCGTATCCCAGTCGCCAGCCGGTGCATCCGTAGGTCTTGCCGAATCCCCGAATCAGAAGCATGTCGTCCGAATGTCTGGCGGGGCTGGGACAGTGGCCGGACGCATCAAGGTGTTCCGGCCAGGTGAAGAGGTCGTAGATCTCGTCGGAGATCAGCATGATTCCGCGGGACCGGCAGAGTTCCGCGAGCTCGCGGAGTTCGTCGTCCGTGAGCACGATGCCGGTGGGATTCGCGGGCGAGTTGACTAGCACGATCTTGGTTCGGTCGGTCAGCAGCGGCTCGACCCGTTCGGCCGTCATTCGAAAGTCGGGATAGGTGTCGCAGAGTCTGATCGTGGCGTTGGTCATCGGACCCAGGGCGGTGTACACCACGAAGTACGGATCCGCGATGACGGCTTCGTCTCCGGGATCGAGCAGGGCCATGAAGGACAGGAGCAAGGCTCCGCTCGTGCCGGACGTGACGATCGCGTCGAGCTCGCCGGACTGCATGTCCCACCCGACGTCACGCTGGATGTGGGTGCGGATGGACGAGAGCAGCTCGGGGTCGCCACTGGTGAGTGTGTAGCCGTTCCGGTCGTTGCGGATTGCATCGATCGCCGCCTGCTTGACCGGTTCGGGTACGGCGAAGTCGGGCTGCCCGATGGAGAGGTTGATCGGATTCTCGAGCTTGGCACCCAGCTGGAATGCCTTGCGGATCCCCGAGACGTCGATGGCATTGACGCGATTTGAAAGCAGATCTTGGCCGGTCACGGCCACAGGGTAGCGAGTCGGAACGGGGCACGATGGCAAAGAAATCCCCGTTGAAGCACAAGGCCTCAACGGGGAGGAGGGGAGAAAGAATTCAGACCGTGTCCTTGGAGACATGATCCGGTTCCCAGCCGATCGGCCAGATGCCGACGGTGGGGCCACAAATTCCCCATCTTCACTCCCAAAGGGGAGCTCAGGTGCTTTCCTGGCCGGTGAACGGGTATGAGACCCCGTCGGAGACCCCCGTGAGCAGTTCCGCCCAGGCGGCCGCCTGCTGGTCTGGATCGTGGAAGTTGACGATGCGATCCACGGCTCCGTTGGCGATCGAAAGCCGTCGTCCGGGGTGTTCAAGGACCTGAAGCAGGGCCGCGGCCCACTCCTCCCCGGAGGTGCCGTCCACGATCACCGCGGTTTCGTCGTCGATCAGCCAGTCCAGTTCCTGCGGGGGCGCGGACAGAATGGCGCGGCCGGCGGCCATGGCTTCCAGGACCAAGGTCCGGACTCGGGTGCCCCGGTGCGGATGCACGATCAGATCGCAGGTCGTCAGCAGGCTTCGCACCTGTGTGGCGTCCGCGATGGTGGAGACATGGTCGAGGAGGCCCCTTGCGTCGGCCTGTCTCCAGGCCTGATGACCGTCGGAGGCGTCGAGTTCCATGCAGATCTGGAGTTCGGGCAGCACGCTCACCACCGGTTCGAGGCCGGCGAGCACTCCCTGCACCACATCCGGATCACCGTCGCAGGCCAGGAGAGCGAGGGTCGGGGCCAGTCCGAGTTCGTCTCGGACGTCCTCGGGCCGCTCGATGCCCGGTCGGATGCACTGCACGAGTTCGCTCCCGACCCGACGGGTGAGCCGGGCGGCCAGCGCCGGAGTGGGCGCGACCCACGCGCCGACATGCTCCATCTTGGCCGAGGCGAGTTTCGTGTCCTCGACGGTCCAGGTCGAGATGACCACGGGGCATTCGATGTGCCGTGCCGTGGCTTCCGCCTCCGGGTGCAGGCCGGTCCCGATGCAAAGCACGATGTCGGGTGGACTTCGGTGCACCTGCGAGGCGAGGGATTGTGCGGCTCGCTGGCGAATCCACAGCGGTCCCGTGGGGGGCATGGTCAGGACCGTTTCGGCACCGAAGCCGTCCTCCCGCAGCCAGTGGAGATCCTCGGGGAGGTCCTGCGGCAGCACCAGACTGCAGGTCGTGTTCCAGTCCCGCTGCAATCGCAGGAGCAGGCCACGGAGCATCGGCCCGTCCTCGCGCATGCGGAGTTCGTCGATGAACAGCATCAGGTGCATGATGGGTCGTCCTGGCTTCGTCGGAGACGCGGAGGATGCAGGGGGTCGAGGGCGGCAGCCATGTCCGCCGCGACCCGGCACGGCCGGCGGGTGGCCAGATCGACGTGCACCCAGAGCGTGGACGCGGTGCACACCACGACGGGGTCATCCTGGGCATTCTGGCCCGGCCGCCAGATGACCGTGTCCCGCCATGACTTGGAGCGTCTGAGGTCCCGGACCCAGGTGGCGAGCACGAGGTGCTCGTCGGCGTGGACCTCGGCCCGGTAGTCGATCTCGTGTCGGGCGACGAACCACATGGTGCCGAGCTCGTGCATGGCGAGACGGCTCCATCCCAGGTGGTCGAGATGCAGTTCGGCCCCGCGATCGAGCCAGCGGACGTATTCGATGTTCGAGATGTGTGCGACGCTGCGACTCTCGCCCGCGGAGCTGGTCTCGATCGAGACCAGCCACGGACGCGGGTGGTCCAGGACGGGGCGCCGGACCGGGAGGTCGGTCAGCGGTTCGAGGAGGGGGGGCTGCTCAGGCATCGCCGGTCTCCTCCGCGGCAGGATCGATCGATCGCAGGTAGTCCCAGGAATAGATGCCGGTGTCGTGGCCGTCGGAGAATCGGATCCGCACCGCGTAGGTGCCCACCAGTTCGGCGTCCACCGCGGTCAGCGGGGCGTCGTTGGTGGCGGAAGTCGGTAGGACGGCCAGTGGATTCCGTTCCAGTTCCTCCCGGAGCTCACGGGCTTCGGCCGAGGGCGAATGTCGTCTGAGGTGGGCGATTGGATAGATGCTGCGGCGACCGTCGGTCCAGTGCACGACCAGTCCGAGGGATCGGTCCAGTTCAAGGTGTCGTGGTGGCGCGGCCATGCTGGCCCGATTGTACCCGTGACACCCGCCCCGGCGGGTATGATGTGCATTCGGAGGACCAGCCCTTGATCGAGACGGCCACGGCAACCACGCATCCCGCAGATCGGCTCATCCGGGCCGTGCAGGACCGTCGTACGCCAGTCTGCGTGGGAATCGATCCCGTTCTGGAGCGACTGCCCTCCGCGGTGGTGGGGGCAACCGCCATCGAGTCGATCGAACGGTTCACCATGGAGCTTCTGGACGCGATCTCCGGACTGGTGCCCTGCGTCAAGTTCCAGTCCGCCTGCTACGAGCGGTACGGTGCCGACGGAGTGCGCACGCTGGAGACGTGCATGAACCGTGCCCGCGCTCTCGATCTGCACATCGTGTTCGACGCCAAGCGGGGGGACATCGGTCTCAGCAATGGACACTATGCGGCCGCATTCCATCGGACGGATGCCGACTGGATCACGCTCAACGGCTACCTGGGCATCGAATCGCTCGATCCCTACCTGGCCGACGGGCATGGCGCATTCGTTCTGGTGCGGACCTCGAATCCCGAAGGGACCGTCTTCCAGGACGGTCTGCTGTCGGACGGTCGTACCGTGGCCGATTCGCTCGCTGATCTGGTGGTGGAAACCGACGGCCGGCACGTCGGTTCGTCCGGCTACAGCAGTCTCGGTGTGGTCGTGGGCGCAACTCAGGGTGGCGCCCACCGGCGTCTCCGTGATCGAATGGGTCGCCAGATCTTCCTCGTGCCGGGCTACGGTGCGCAGGGGGCGGGACTCGACGACGTCCTCGAACTCTTCCACGCCGACGGGCTCGGGGCGGTCATCACCGCTTCGCGCAGCATCATCTACGCCGC
>DBGM01000007.1 GCA_002295885.1 Phycisphaerales bacterium UBA854 | reverse complement strand
CGATGGAAGTCGGTCGTCCAGGCCGTCGAGACCGAGTTCATGCTCGAGTCGATGCTGCTCATGGCCGCCGCGAAGATCGCCGCAATGACCAGGCCGCTGACCCCGGTCGGCAACTGGGTCACGATGAACCAAGGCAGGATCTGGTCGACGGCACCCAGCGGAGCCAGGGACTCGGGGTGCGTCCGGTACCAGACCCACAACAGGGTCCCCAGGCCGAAGAAGAGGATGCTGGAGGGGATCGCCAGCAGGCCGCCGGTCCAGATCGCGAACCGGGCCGATCGCTCGTCGGGCGTGGTCAGGTAGCGTTGGATCACGGCCTGGTCGGAGGTGTAGGGAATGATGTTGTTGAAGAGCGTTCCGAGGATCACCACGAGCAGCACCGGTTGGGTCAGGTCGAAGCCCGGATTGATCAGTCGGAGCTTGTCGTGTGCGGCGGCGGCTTCGATCGCCCCCCCGAGTCCTCCCGGGATGTCGCTGAGCATGATCCAGATCGCCAGCAGCGCTCCGCCCATGAGCACCACCGCCTGCAGGACGTCCGACCAGATGACCACTTCGATGCCCCCGAGCACCGTGTAGACGATCGCGAGGAGTCCCATCAGCGTGATGCAGACGATCACGTCGATGCCCGTCACGGCGGACAGGGCCAGAGCGGGCAGGAACACCACGACGGAGACGCGCCCGAGCTGGGCGAGAATGAACTGCCCGCTTCCCAGCAGGCGGACCGAGGGTCCGAACCGTCGCTCCAGATACTCGTAGGCCGTCGTCAGTCCCAGCCGCCGGTAGAACGGCAGGAAGACGTAGGCGACCACCGGAGCCAGCACGACGGCGCCGTTGAGGGTGAAGAAGTAGACCCAGTCGGTTTCGTACGCCTTGGCCGGAATCGCCATGAAGGTGATCGCGCTCAGTCCGGTGGCGAAGATGGAGATGCCCGCCGCCCACCACGGGATTCGACCGCCGGCGAGGAAGAAGTCGTCGGTGCCGTGTTCACGACCGGCGAAGTAGAACCCCATCGCCACCAGCGCCAGGAGGTAGAAGGCGATCACGATCCAGTCCATCGAGGCCAGCTGGCCGCTGGGGAGCACGGGGCGGATCATCAGGAGCCGCTCCGCGTTCGGTCCCGCCGTCACCACGCCGTCGGGCAGGGGCACGGTCGGTGACACCGCCACCGTTCGACGGTTCGCGCCGGCGGCTTCGGAGTCGTCCGCATCCAGCGTCGGTGGTGGGTCAGCGGTTCGCCACGTATCGGTGATGGGTGCGTACACGAGCAGCGTGTCGAGCCCCCCGCCCAGCAGGACCAGCGCATCGTGTCCGACCGGAATGGCGGGGGAGGCGGCGCCCACGGCGGAGGACGGCAGCTCGGCCAGACCGGTCCACGCGTCGTCGGTGGAACTCCATGCCCACGCGTCGGTCCGGTCCGCGCGACGCCCGCCTTCAACGGTCTGGCCGCCGAACACGAGGAGACGATCGGCGTGGACACCGGTCGTGGGAAGGATGCGGCCCCCGCCGGGCAGTGCCGTACGTTCGATCCAGCCGGCGTCCGGATCGGAAAGATCGAGGGTCCACAGCCGGTCGGAGGCGATGGTGGCCGCCGGTGCATCGTGTCCGCCGACGATGCACAGCGTCCGGCCCAGCAGGGCACCCGCGGCGGCGGCCGTCGGCACGGGCAGGTTCGGAAGCGGTTCGACGTCCAGGACGTCCCCTTCGACGCGAAGCAGGAACACCTCGTCGTGGTGGTTGCTGCCGTCGGTGCCGCCGGCGATCAGGATGCCGAGTTCCGGCACGGTCAGGCTGACCGCGTCGGCGGTCGGACGCGGGAGGGTTCCGTCGGCAACCGTCCAGGTTCCCTCGGCGAGATCCAGCACGTGCACGTCGTCGTGGTGGCGGCTGCCGTCGGTGCCGCCGGCGACCACGAGTCGGCCGTTCCAATGTCCTGCGACGAAGCCGGCCCGGGAGGTCGCCTGCGGCCACGTGGGAAGTTCCGTGCTCCGGAGGATGGACGCATCGCCTCCGAGGGCGGTGGCGAGCAGGCAGGCGGCGAGGGCGGGACACATGCTGAGCGGTAGTCTAGAGTGGATGCACCGGACGGGGGATCGTGCGTCGACCGTTCTCCGCCGGATCCTCGCCGTGTTCTGGAGTTGAGGCCATGAAGCTGCGACCGGTGCTGTCGCCCGACGGATCGATTTCGTCCCCGCACGAGCCGGAGGACGACCGGTGCCGCTTCGATGTCTACGTGCTCGGTCGCAGCCAGGACGGTGGACTGCCGCACGCGGGCTGCGAGAAGCCCTGCTGCGTCGACGCCCGTGACCGCGGAATCGTCGAGACGCCCGCCTGCCTGGGCATCCACGACCGGGAGACCGGTCGACTGGTCCTGATCGAAGCGACTCCCGGCATCGACTCCCAGCTTCGGCTGCTGCACGATCTGACCGGAGTCTCCGGCCGGGGACGGCAGCCGGTCGACGCGGTGCTGCTGACCCACGCCCACATTGGGCACTACACCGGACTCATGTACCTCGGGCAGGAGGTCGCCGATTCGCATCGCATGCCGGTGCACGTCACCCCGGCCATGGCGGCGTTCCTGCGTGACAACGGTCCCTGGTCGCAACTGGTCGAGCAGGACAACATCGATCTGATCGAATGCGCCCCGGGGTCGGTGGATGGATCAGGTTCAGCGGGAGCGGTCTTCGAACCCATCGAGGGCCTGCGGGTCGAGGCGATCAATGTTCCGCACCGCGACGAGTTCAGCGACACGGTTGCGTTCCGCATCGGCGGTCCGGCGCGCACGCTGCTGTTCGTGCCCGACATCGATCGCTGGGACGTGCGACCCGGGATGCTGTCCCGTCTGCTCGAAGGGGTCGATGTGGCCTACGTCGACGGCACCTTCTACGACGGGCGCGAACTGCCCGGTCGGGATCTTTCGGAGATTCCGCATCCGGCGATGGTCACCACCATGGAACGGCTGGGCGAGCGGGTGGCGGCCCATCCGGGATCGATCCGGTTCATCCACCTCAATCACACGAATCCAGCCCTGACCCGGTCCGAGTTGCAGACCGAGGTTGCCGAGCGTGGGTTCGCCGTCGCCGACGTGGGAGAGTGTCAGCCGCTCTGATTCGATTGGCCGTATCGCCTGCTCACGACGAATGACTGTGATCGGCGGCCTTCGATGCATCGGCCGCATGCTCCCTCTCGAGGAAGTCGAAGAGCGGCAGGAGATCATCTTCGATGACGCGGGTCAGGCCGGTGGCGTACCCCA
Organism: Phycisphaerales bacterium UBA854; assembly: GCA_002295885.1. Lineage (GTDB taxonomy): Bacteria > Planctomycetota > Phycisphaerae > Phycisphaerales > SM1A02 > UBA854. The sequence continues at coordinate 21,017 of DBGM01000007.1, read as the reverse complement.
TGAGCGAGGGGAACGACCGGTAGTCGGCTGCGTTCGACGAGACGATCACCAGCCCGCCCTTGAACTCGACCGAATAGTTGGTTCCGTGCTGCATGAGGTAGTCGATCGTCTTCTGGCTGATCCGGTCGTAGGCCGATTTCGGATCAGTGCCCTTGACGGTCCATTGCTTGTTGAACTCGTTCAGTTCGAACGTGATCGGCTGCATGCCGCCGGGGAGGTCGATCGCGTCGGTCATGTGATGGGGGTGGATCACGACGTGTTCGCACTCGGTGCCGGCGTCGAAGACGAGGAACGACCGATGCTTGCGGGTCTGGTTGTTCCTGTCATCGCCTTCGGATGCGAGCATGATGCACGCTCCGCGGCCGTTGACGGTCCGCGTCATGTAGCAGTTCTTGGTGGCCATCTTCCAGAAGGTGGTGGCGTGCTTGAGTTCCTTCGCGTTCTTGACCTTCGACTGCAGGGCCGCCTTGCCGTTGGATTCGTAGGTCCAGCCGTGATCCCGTGCCCAGCGGATACGCTGCAGGAGGGCCTGTATCGCTGCCTGTCCCACGATGTACCCGCCGACGAGGCCGATCGGGACTCCGAGGATGAGGTCGATCAGCGAGGGCAGCAGCCGGTCGCTGTTCGTGAAGTGGGCGATGATGCTCATCACGACGAAGGGGCCGACCACGGCCCCGATCACCGCGAACGGAATCAGTTGGCGGTGGAATCCGTCGCTCTCGGCCCATTTCATTTGGTCTTCATCAGTCTTCATTGCGGTGGTTCCTGTGTGTGACGAATGCGGCAGTTGCTCGGAAGCACGGGGTGCGCCGAAGCCGGCCGCGGCGAAGATGCGTGTGCAGTGAATCGGGCCTCAACTGCCGAAGTCGACCTTCACGGCTTCGCGTGCCGTCTCGTCGGCTTTGAAGAAATCGAATTCACCGTCCTTGAAGCCACCCACCCCGGCGATGATGCTGCCTGGGAACATCTGGATGCCGTTTGAGAAGTCACGGACGTTCGCGTTGTAGAAGCGTCGGGCCCGGGCGATGCGGGTCTCGGTCTCGCTGAGTTCGTTCTGGAGCTGCAGGAAGTTCTGGTTGGCCTTGAGGTCCGGGTAGGCCTCGAAGGTGGCCATCAGGCCGCCGGCCGCCTTGCCGAGCTGGTCCTCGACCTTGGCCCGCTCGGCCGGCGATTTGTCCTTGTCGGCCACCGCCTGATTGCGGAGCTTCGTGACCTCCTCGAGGACGCTCTTCTCGTGCGTCGCGTAGCCCTTGACCGTCTCGATGATGTTCGGGATCAGATCGTGGCGACGCTGGAGTTCGGTGTCGATGTCCGCCCAGGACTCCTTGCATGACTGGCGTAGCCGGACAAGTTTGTTGTACATCGCGATCACGATGATGATCAGCAGTACGACGGCAACGCCAACGGCGATTGCGACGACTGCCCCGGTCGACATGGCGATGAGTACGGGTGTGAACATGAGGCTCCCTCCCTGTGTGAAGGAGTTCAGAATACATTCTCAGTGCTTTGTTCGGGTGAACCGGTGCACGCCGCCGTGGGTGCTGCCGCCGTCGCCGACGTGGGGGAGAGTCAGCCGCTCTGTACAACCGGAGAAGGCCGCTTTCTGCTCCGGGAGCGGGGTTCCGTCGAATGCGATGCCCATGAAAAATCACCTCCAGGCGGTGGAGCCTGGAGGTGACGGAAGAGAAGAGAAGGAAGTCTGTTGGGGGACGGGCCTGTGGTGGGGCAGGTGATCCGTCCACCCGGGAAATCGGTTTATCGGTCTCCCCTTCTTGAACCTATTTGAACAAATACCGGGTCCTGTATGGGGCTTGAACGGGGGTTGGGCAATTTTTTTCGATCGGAACGGACGGTCCGTCGCCGTTGTTGAATTCCAATTCGGTCCCTGCAAGACAGTTAGCAATTTCCGTCCGCAGCAGACCGATTCCGGGAAACTTCGTATTCGTTGTGGTTGTCTGTGGGTGACTTGTGAGCAATCATGCGTATTCGCCGAATCGACCCGCAGCATGAAGAAGGATTTCCGGCCATGACCTATCTGATGGCGCTTGACGAAGGCACGACCAGTTGTCGCACGATCATCTTCGACGCGGATTGCAACATCGTCTCGGTGGCCCAGCACGAGTTCGCCCAGCACTTCCCGCACCCCGGCTGGGTCGAGCACGATGCGGAGGAGATCTGGACCACCCAGCGCCGGACCATGACCGAGGCGCTGGAGCAGGCCGGGCTTGCGGCCGGTGACATCGTGTCGATCGGAATCACCAACCAGCGCGAGACCGTCGTGCTGTGGGATCGTCGGACGGGTCGCCCCGTCTACAACGCGATCGTCTGGCAGGATCGACGCACCGCCGACCTCATCGGGCGTTTCGACACCCCCGCCCACCGGGAGCTGGTCCGCAGCCGGACCGGTCTGCTGCTGGACCCCTATTTCTGCGCATCAAAGATCCACTGGCTCCTGGAGGAGGTGGACGGACTGCGGGCCGATGCCGAAGCGGGGCACATCGCGTTCGGCACCATCGACTGCTGGCTGCTCTGGAACCTCACCGGCGGGGCCGTGCACTGCACGGACGTGTCCAATGCATGTCGCACCCTGCTCTTCGATCTCCACCGCGGTCGGTGGGACGAGGAGCTGCTCGAACTGTTCGGGATCCCCGCGGGGATGCTTCCCGAGGTCCGTCCCACCAGTTGCGACTTCGGTGCCACCGACGCATCGCTGCTCGGGGAGCCGGTGCACATCGGCGGCATGATCGGCGACCAGCAGTCCGCGCTGTTCGGGCAGGCCTGCGTCGAACCGGGAATGGCGAAGACGACCTACGGCACCGGATGCTTCCTCCTGATGAACACCGGAGACGTCGCCATCACCAGCGAGCACAACATGCTCACGACCGTCGCGTGGCAGCTGGACGGACAGGATCCGACCTACGCGCTGGAGGGCAGCGTCTTCATGGGCGGTGCGTCCATCCAGTGGTTGCGTGACGGTCTGAAGCTGATTCACGATGCGCCGGCGGTGAACGAACTCGCCGGCTCCGTGCCCGACAGCGGCGGCGTGGTGCTCGTGCCCGCCTTCGCCGGTCTGGGAGCTCCGTACTGGGATCCCTTCGCACGCGGCGCGATTCTCGGCCTCACCCGCGGCAGCACCGACGCCCACGTGGCGCGGGCGACGCTCGAAGGCATCGCGTGCCAGGTGTGCGATCTCCTGGCTGCCATGGAGGGGGATTCGGGCGTGCCGTTGACGGAATTGCGCGTCGACGGGGGAGCCGCAGCCAGCGATCTGCTCATGCAGATCCAGTCCGACATGCTGGATCGGCCCGTCCTGCGGCCGCAGGTGCTGGAGACCACCGCCCTCGGGGCCGCCTTCATGGCCGGACTCGCCGCCGGCGTCTACGGTTCGCTTTCGGACATCAGCGGGCACTGGCACCAGGAGCACCGGTTCGAAGCCGGGATGGCGGCCGACGAACGGGCCGCACGCATGGCTCGCTGGAGCCGGGCCGTGACCCGGGCCCGGGGCTGGATGCAGGAGGACGACGATGCGGCGCAGTGACCTGATGAATCGGGTCGCCGGCGGCGATGACTGGGACGTGCTGGTGATCGGAGGCGGGGCCACCGGACTCGGCACCGCGGTCGACGCCGCGGCCCGCGGCTACCGCACGCTGCTGCTCGAACAGGTTGACTTCGCGAAGGCCACGAGCAGTCGCTCCACCAAGCTGGTCCACGGCGGCGTCCGCTACCTGCAGCAGGGGAACATCTCCCTGGTTCGGGAGGCCCTGCACGAGCGCGGGCTGATGTACGACAACGCGCCGCACCTGGTCACCGATCTCGCCTTCGTGGTGCCGCGCTACAAGTGGTGGGAAGGACCCTTCTACGGCATCGGACTGAAGCTCTACGACCTGCTGGCGGGCAAGCTGAATCTCGCACCGTCGCGGCGACTCTCTCACCGGCAGACCATGGAGGCGATACCGAACCTGGAGTCCGACGGACTCGACGGCGGCACGCAGTACCACGACGGGCAGTTCGACGACTCCCGGATGTGCACGACCCTCGTACGGACGGCGCTGGATCACGGTGCGGTCATGCTCAACCACGCTCCGGTGATCGGCCTGCTCCATGACGAACACGATCACGTGGCCGGTGTCCGTTTCCGCGATTCGGAGACCGGTACGGAGCACGAGGTGCGGGCCCGGGTGGTGGTCAATGCCACCGGTGTGTTTTCCAATGCCGTACGCCGCATGGACGATGCGGAGTCGGAGTCCATCGTGGAGCCCAGTCGCGGCGTCCACCTCGTGCTCGACGCGTCGTTCCTCCGGGGGAACACCGCGATCATGGTTCCGCACACCGACGACGGGCGGGTCCTCTTCGTGATCCCCTGGCACGAACGGTGCCTCGTCGGGACGACGGACGAGCAGGCTCCCGAGCCCGTTCTGGAACCCCGGGCCACGGACGAGGAGGTCGATTTCATCCTGCGCAATGCCGCCCGCTACCTCGATCGGGATCCCGGTCGCGAGGACGTGCTGAGCGTCTTCGCGGGACTGCGGCCGCTTGTGAAGCACGAGGGAACCGCCACCAAGAAGATCTCCCGCGAGCACGAGATCATCGTGTCCCGTGGGGGACTGGTCACCATCATCGGTGGAAAGTGGACCACGTACCGTCGTATGGCGGCGGACACCATGGAACACGCCATCGACGTGGGGGGGCTGGAGCGACGGGAGTGCGTCACGGAATCGCTTCGTCTCCACGGATGGCTTGATCGGGACGACCCTTCGATGCCCGATGCCAACTGGCTGCGGGTCTACGGCGCGGAAGCCCCCCGGGTCCTGGACGTCTGCCGGGAGATCGAGGGCGGGATGGATCCGCTGCACGCGCGGCTTCCCTATCCACGCGGCGTGGTGGTGCACGCGGTGCGGTGCGAACTGGCGCGGACGGTCGAGGATGTCCTGGCCCGCCGGACCCGGGCGCTGCTGCTGGATGCCGCCGCAGCCGCCGATGCGGCCGAGGACGTGGCGCGGCTGATGGCCGAAGAGATGGGACGGGATGCGGCGTGGGTGGAGTCGCAGGCCGCGGCGTTCCGCGAACTGGCCGCCGGCTACCAACTCGACTAGAGATCGATTGCGTGCGACTCGAGGTCCTCGAGTTGGCAGTGCCGCAGTGCGCCCTCGTGCGTCGATCCGAGCACCACCTTCGGAGCGCATCCGTTCAGCAGGGCCTCCTGCCACCGCGGGGCGCACAGGCACCAGCGATCGCCGTCCTTCAGTCCCGGAAATCCGTACTGCGGCATGGGAGTGGAGAGATCGTTTCCGACCGACTGCGAGAATGTGAGGAATTCGTCCGTCACCACCACGCACACGGTGTGGCTGCCGAGGTCGTCCGGTCCGGTCTCGCAGCACCCGCTCCGGTAGAAGCCGGTCAGTGGCTCGAGGGAGCAGGGCAGCAGCGGTTCGCCGAGAATGTTGCGCTGGGTCGCGGGAGTGTCGATGGATCGGATCATGTCCAGAGCCTAGCAGTTCAGTGCTGTCGTGAAGGAACCCAGGCCGTGGTCCGGCCCGCCAGCGTCAGGTGCTCGATCGGCGTTCCGTCGCGCAGGGCCGCGCCATCCTGCCGGCCCCATCGATGGTGGAACAGCCAGGCGCGGGGCAGACGGCTCTTCTCCGCGTTCACCCGGACGGCGGTGCGGATGACCGAGCCGAGGCAGCGACGCAGCGCCCGGACCTCGGACTCGTCCAGCGACTCCGCGCGGCGCCGGGGATCCAGTCGAGCCTGGTAGAGCACCTCGTCGGCGATCCAGTTGCCCACGCCGGCGGCGAAGGACTGATCGAGGAGAAGCCCCTTCAGGGTCACCTTGCGGCCCGCGATCCGTTTCGCGAAGGCGGCCGCCGTCGGCATGGAGAGGAGCGGATCGAACCCGAGTTTCGAAAGCGGTGGTTCGTCGCGGGGCGACTTCCGAAGCTTGATGCGGCCGAAGCGGCGGGCGCTGGTCATCGACAGTCGCCCTCCGTCGTCGAACTCGAGTTGGATCTTCCAGAATCTCGGGGGCCATTCGCTTCCGGGGTCGATGCCCGATTCCAGTTGGAGATGGCCTCCGTCGGGGACGTGGAACGCACCGGTCATCCCGAAGTGGAAGAGCGGCATGGGGGGGCGGTCCAGTTCGAACCACAACTGCTTGCCCAGACGCTCCACGCTGCGGACGGTCCGGCCGGTGAGGGTGCGGGCGAGGGTTCGGGGGGCGACGCCGTCGATCACGATGCGGTCATCGTCGCACTTCACACGCCGGATCAGACGTCCTTCGGCCACCTCGGCGGCCATGCGGCGTCCCCGTTCGACTTCTGGCAGTTCCGGCATGGAAGGAACAGTAGCCACGGTGCTCTCCGGCCGCAGCATTTACAATGAGAAATATGCATCGGCTGTTCATCATCCTGCTCACGGTCCTGCTCTGCGGGTGCGACGGATCGGATCCCTCCACCGTCGGTGCCGCCGACGGCCTGCCCAATCTGCAGTGCGTGGACCCGGACATGCAGGTCTGGGTCGGGGGACTGCCCCATCCGGGCCTGGGCCCTTCCACGCTGGAACGTCTCGGAATTCGATCGGTCATCGTGGTCGACGCGCCGCCTCCCGTCGGTGGCACGCGGGCCACCGTCCATCTGCCGCTGAAGTACTCCGGGATCGATGCCCTCGAAGCAAGTCATCTGACCTACCTGCTGGCGACGATGGAACGCCCGATCTACATCCACTGCCACCACGGCACCAACCGGGCGCCCGCCGCGGCCGCGATCGGGCTGATCGGAACCGGTGAGCTCACCGCGGAGCAGGGGCTTCGGCTGCTGGATCGCTCCGGAACCAACCCGTCCTTCGACGGGCTGTTCGAGGCCGTTCGCACGGCGACGCCGATTCCGGACGACCGGCGCGAACCCTACGACGGATCGGACGCCACGGTAGACGATTTCGCATTGTCGATGTCCGACGTCGACGAGGTCTTCGCCCGTCTCGAAGGAGCGTCCGAACGCGGGTGGACGGATCCGCAGTCGCCGGCGGACGCGGCGGAACTGGTCGATCTCCTCCGGGTCTCGCTCGACCGGACTTCGCTGAACGAGGATCTCCTCTTCCGTCGACTCTCCGAAGGAAGCATCGAACGCGCCACGGCGCTGGAGGACGCGCTGGTGCGGGGGGATCGCACGGAGTCGCTGCGAGAGATGAACAGTCTGGCCGCCACCTGCAGCGCCTGCCACAAGCGGTTCAGGAACTGATCCCACCGGGTTCGAAGTCCTCGTCCGCCATCTCGAAGAAGTCGAACTCGAAGGCCGGGCTCACGGTGCAGCCGACCAGGGTCCACTCGCCCAGTGATCGTGCGGACTGCCAGGCATCCGGCGGCACGATGGCCTGCGGCGACTCGTCCTCGAACAGTCCGGGGCCCAGGGTGTGGCGGCGGACCGGCTTGTCCTCCTCGCTGACGAGCAGTTCCAGCGGTGCGCCTTCGTAGAAGTGCCAGATCTCCGTCGCATCGATGCGGTGCCAGCGGGATCGTTCTCCTCCCCGCAGCAGGAAGAGGATGGCGGTCCCGCTGCCGCGACCGCCGTCGGCGGGCTGGTCGCGCCAGGTCTCCCGGTAGAAACCGCCTTCCGGATGGGGTTTCAGTCCCAGTCGGGCGATGACCTCGTGGGCCGGGGGCAGGGTGTTTGGCCCGCTCACGTGTCCTCGCCCGATTCCGGCGTGGGCTCCGTCTCCTCCAGGGGGACGACCCGTTCGATGGTGCCGCCCTTGTCGCTCACGTAGCGGAGCGTCACCGGTTCGTCTCCCTCGACGAGGAAGCGGAACAGGCGGGTGCCGTTGGATCCGACTCCCTGTTCGTTGCGGATGCGGTGCGGTCGATGCTGATCCTCGGGGATGCTCATGCTGGACCACGGGGTGAACGAGTTCACGCCGCTGGATGCCACGACCCGCGTCGACTCGCCCGTGTCGCAGATCAGCTCGTCGGGGTGTCCGATGCGATGCCGACGGGCCCAGCCGAGGATGGTCGGGATCACCTTCGGATTCTCAACCTCGACGGTGATCTCCCAGAGGCCGGCCGGTCCGCGCCGCACCTGGAGCATGCCCCATTCGACCAGCGGCATCTCGTCGGCGTGGTACATCGTGAAGGCGAAGTTGCGATGGCACTCCTCCTCCTGGGCCCACAGGGGGGCGACGCGGTTGGCGTGGTTCTTGGTGCCGCCGATGAGCACGGTTCCGTAGGTGGGATGCTCCACTTCGCGGTAGGGGACGTAGACGTCCTCGAACTGGAGCATGTCACGGAACTCGATGGTGTCCTCGCGAGAGGTTAGTTCCTCGCTGGCGAACATCTTGTCGGTGGTCCACAGTTCGTTGACGAACGACATGATGCCCTCCTGCTCGTAGGTGAAGGAGGTCTCGTCGCCGTGGGTGGTGTAGAGATCCTCCCACGAGACCAGGGCGTCGTAGAACGGAATCATCTTCGAACCCTTGGTGGCCATCTCCTCCATCACCCGCAGGTCCGAGCCGGGGTACGACTGGTAGGAGGCTCCCGGCCCGTAGAGCACCATGCCGCCGGTGTTGTGGTACGACTGCACGCCGGCGATGTTGGGATGGGCCATGATGAACTCGGCCGTAGCCCGGCACTCGGGAAGACTCAGGGGGTAGTCGGTGGCTCCGTACTGGATGTACTCCGGCTGCCAGTCGCTGGGGAAGTTGCGGTTCGGGTCGTAGCCGCCTTCGCCGTCCTCGTTGATGTCCCCGTCGCCGTCGTTGTCGATGCCTTCCTGTCCGAGCCGGGTCCAGCCGCCGGGTTCCTCGTCGCGACCGACCCGGACGAAGAAGCGGGGATCGTCCTCGTCCCGCTTCCAGCGGCCGGTGGGATCCGCCACCCACATCGAGGTGATGTGACCGTCACCGTCGAGATCGTCGGGGCCGTCCTCGTCGTAGCGCCCGTCGTGGTCGTTGTCCGTGGGGCGGATGCCGCCGCGGAGCATGTTGGGGGTGGAGGCCTTCTCGAACCAGTACATGCGGCCGTCTGGGTTGGAGGAGGGCACGAAGTAGAAGGTCCGTTCCTGCATCAGCCTGGTCAGGGCATCGATGTTGCCGTGGCTGCGGGTCAGGTACCAGATGCTGTAGAGCACGGTCTCCGTGGCCTGGATCTCGTTGCCGTGGATGTTGCCCTCGATGTACATCGCGGTCTTCGACTCGGGAGGTCCGGTCTCGGGGTCGTTGAGCGTGACGAGCCAGATGTCCCGGCCGCCCACGGACGTGCCGATGGACTCCATCTCCAGGAGGTGGGGGTACGCACGGGTGAGGTCACGCAAGGCCTGGGTCATCTCCTCGTGGGTGTACCACCGGTTGAAGGAGAGATCGACCTTGCTCGGAGCGGGAGACTGCGCCTTCGCCACGGGGGCGAGCAGGCAGCAGGCGAGGATCAGAATGCCGAGACGATTCACAGTGCACCTCCATCCGTTTCATCGGTGGACAACGGGATCGAACGACGATCCTGTCCGTACTTCTCGCTGAAGAGTTCCACCTCCAGCGGGGCATCGCCCGGATGTTCCACGACCCAACGCATCTCGTAGCGGCCGCCGTCGCCCTCCAGTCGCCAGACCTTGTGCACCGGTCGTCCGGTGACGATGGCGTCCGGTTCGACGCCGAGTCGCACCACCCACGGACGGGCCCGGCGATTGCGCTTGGCCATGGCGGTGCCCGCGGGCAGCCGTCCCTCGTTGACCAGGGAGGCCTTCACCTCCCACAGTCCGTCCGAGAGCCGACGGACGTCGACATCCTGCAGTTCGACCGACGGCATGTGCCCGGCGAGGTCCAGGATGAAGTCGGCCTGTCGTCGACTGATTTCCTCGAGGGCCTCCACCGGAGGCACGCTGCGGAACATCGGAGCCCAGCCGCCGACCTCGACCCGCTCGTAGTCGGGATGGTCGATCTCGGTCCAGGCGACGAATCCTTCGCCGTTGCGGCGGCCGTCGCTGTACGCCAGCCAGTCGGATTCGGTGGGGGCGCCGCTCGATCGGCCCCGGGATCCGCCGCCGTCGTCCTTCACGACGCGTCGAATCTCGATGCCGGCCTGCTTGGCGAATCCCTCGACCATCTGCGGCGTCATGCGGCTCATCATGCTGTCGTCGTCGGGAACCGGGTAGCCCTGATCGAGGGCCCACTGCCGGAGTTCCTGCATGGTCTCCATGCTGATGTCGCCGATGCCCGAAGGTGTCAGCTTCTCGCCGCCGCCGCCACCACCGGCGCTGCCTCCCCCGCGACCCCCGCGGGCTCCGCGACCGCCGCGACCGCCGCGTCCGCCGCGTCCTCCGCGCGCTTCGCCCCCTCGTCCGCCCGGACGGCTTGCACCGCCGGGGGAGTGGTTGTGGGTGCCCAGGCGGCGTCGCATGGCTTCGCGTGCCGCGGTCCGTTCGTCGTCGTTGAGTTCGCCGTCGCCGTCGATGTCGAACTCCTCCATGAAGTCGCCGCCGTCGAAGCGCCCTCCGGGGCCACCCGCCGAATCGCCCGGACTCGCGGACGTTCCGTCCTGACCCGCCGAGGAGTCTTCCCCGGGTTCGGGGTTCGGCAGCGACCACAGGGGAGTCGAGAAGGCGGGGACGCCGTACTGGCCGTAGGCCCAGGCCACGAAGCTGCCGCCCCAGTCCGGCTGCTCGGGTTCCTGGAGACCGGTGACCTCCACGAAGCGTTCACTGATCATCTCGTACATCGCCTCGTCGTCCTTCTCGATGGTGTTCGGGGCGCCGGAGGGGGCCCGTCCGCTTTCCGAGATGGGGGTGGACAGGGTGTCGTGCCGACCGTAGACGACGACGGCTGCGATGGTCTGGTGGTCCAGTGCGTACTTCAGCAGGGCGAGGGATTCGGGTTCGGACAACTGGTGTCGTCCCGCTCCGTCGGCGTGGGCCTCGTACCCGTGCATGAAGTTCATGTTGAGATCGACGCCGCCGGGGCCGTCCTCGTTCAGACGTCCGTCCTCGTCGTTGTCCCAGCCTTCCATGGCCAGGTAGAACGCCGGACGTTCACCATCGGACCGGTCCGGACTCCGGTCGAGCCGGGGTTCGTCGGGATCGGCGATGCGATCGGCCTTCCGGGGATCGTAGATCCGCATCATCGTGATCATGCCGTCGCCGTTGAGATCGTCGGGACCGTCCTCGTCCATCGCGCGGTCGCGATCGGCGTCGTCCGGACGCGTGTTCCGGGGCGAAGCTGTGCGGATGTCGGAGTACAGCATGCGTTCGGTGCCGTCGGGATTCACCCGGGGCACCACGTACAGGGTGTGATCGGACAGGAACCGCTCGGCGGTCTCGTCGCCTTCCGCGGCGCGTTGGAGCAGCTGCTCCACGACGTTCATGGCGACGGCGGATCCGTGCAGGTGGTCGGCGTCGATACCGGCGACGAGCAGGATCGCGGGTCGGTCGCCCGGATCCTTTTCGCCTTCCATGCTGACCTGCAGGGCGATGATCTCACGGCCGTCGAGGCTGGTGCCGATGCTTTCGGCCTTGATCATGCCGCGGTGCGACTGGCCCAGTGCACGGGCCCGCTTCTGCAGTCCGCCGTGGTCCAGCCAGGTCGTGGCCGCTGCCGATACGGTCGTTCCGGTGTTCTCGACGGAGGCGGCGTGCGCCCCCACATACGTCGAGCACACCACGATGCTGATGAGGAGTGGGTTCTTCATGGAACCCGCCACGGTAGCAGAGGAGGCGGCCCCCGGTCCACTTCGGCGGGGGGATCCCGGCCAGGAACACGCCCGACAGGATTCGAACCTGTGACCTCCGCTTTAGGAAAGCGATGCTCTATCCAACTGAGCTACGGGCGCTGCGCGAACCGGGATTCTACTCAAAGACCGCGGGTCGCCGAAGCAACCCGCGGTCTTCCCGCTGGCTCGGTTGTACGGGCGGGCTCCGCGCCGGTTCATCCCCACAAACCGGGCGAAGAGGCCCCGATCGGCGGGTCAGGCCGATCGACGAGCCGATGCTGCTCCGTGCGGGAACTGAAAGCTGGTTGCGGCGTGGTCGGCCTGCATCATCGAGAGGAAGCAGACGGCGAGTTCGGGATCGAACTGGTGTCCGGCGCCATTGGCGATCTCGTTCAGGGCGTCGGCCCGGCTCATGGAGCGGCGGTAGACGCGGTTGCTGCGCATCGCGTCGTAGGCATCGGCGATCCCCACGATTCGTCCCAGCAGCGGGATGTCGTGCTCGGCCAGTCCGTCGGGGTAGCCGCGGCCGTCCCATCGTTCGTGGTGGGATCGCACGCCGGCCCGGATCCGATGTAGTTCGGGCATGCAGCCGAGAATGCGTTCGCCGACCTCGGAGTGGGACTTGATGGCGAGGAACTCCTCGTCGGTGAGTCGATCTGTCTTCTTGAGCACATGATCGGGAACGCCGATCTTGCCGATGTCGTGCAGAAGCCCGCAGACCGTCGCCTCTTCGACGAGTTCCGAGTGGCATCCGGCCGCGACGGCGAGCCGTCGGCTCAGGGTGGCGACACGCTCGCAGTGTCCGCGGGTGTCGCCGTCCTTGGCCTCCACGGCTTCCAGCAGAGAACGCGTCACACCGCTGAAGGCGATCAACTCCTCCATCAGCGACGGCATGGCGACCGGGGCTTCGGGCAGCGAGGCCACGGTTTCGATGAAGTAGCTCCACGGCTCCGTCGCTGCGTCCGAAGAACCCGACGCCTTCCAGCCCTGCTGCTCGCGCCAGATCCCCATGGCATCTTCCGTGATGTGGTCCGTTCGTGTGGTGCGAGTCTTCATATCGAGTCCCTTCGAGTGCCGGGTGCTGGTTGAACACCATGAGAATCCCGTCCCAGCCCTTCTCTTTCGGCAAACCCGCGCAATGGGAAATCCTCGGGAAATGCGCATTTCGTACGGATTTCCGAAAGGATCCCCGGTGGTGCGTGGGCGGGACTTGAGGCGGGTGGGGGGCGGATCTACCATCGCTGTTCAGGAGGTCTGATGGAAGAACGGCCCAGGCAACCCAACCCGCCCCGTGAGCCGGACGACACCGATGCGTTGTTCGCCATAGACGCCCTGAGGCTCGGGCCCCTGGCCGAAGAGACCGGTGAGTTCCATCCGCCGCTCGACGTGCTCACGATCACCGACTGCTACGCACGGGGCATCGAATGTATCCGACGCCGGGAATGGGACAGTGCCATCGGGTACATCCGTCAGGGACTCGATCTGGATCCGATTCGTCGCCATTCGCAGACGGTGATCGCCCTGGCGAACATGGGCTTCTGCCACGACAAGCTGGAGGAGTACGACGAATCCGTCGCGGCCTACACGCAAGCCATCGAACTCGATCCCCAGAGCGAACAGGCCTTCGCCGGTCTCGCCTGCGTGTACATGGATCTCGATCGGCCGGCCGAGGCGCTGGAGGCGGGGGAGCGGGCAGCGGTGCTGCGTCCCGACAACCCGCTGACCCACTACAACATCGGCAACGCCCGCATGGCGTTGGACGATTTCATCGGAGCCATCGAGTCCTACCGGCAGGCGATCACCTGCCAGGCCAATCTGTTCCACGCCTGGCTCAACATGGGCATCGCGTGCGAAGCGATCGGAGATCTCGAGGGGGCGGTGAGCTCCTTCGAGGGTGCGATCCGGGCGCGGCCCGACTACGCGAAGGCATACATGAATCTCGGCCTGCTCTACAGCCGGCAGGGTCGGCACGAGGATGCCGTCCTCGCCTTCGAACGCACCCTCGAGCGGGATCCGGATCTGAAGAAGGCGTGGATCCTGCTCGGACTTGCGTGGCGCTGCCGGCAGAACGACCTGAAGGCGATGGAGGCCTTCAAGGCGGCCGTCGCCGCGGACTTCTACCCCGAGAAGGCCTGGCACAACATCGGACTCATCCATGCGGACGCGCGTCGGCATGAGGACGCCATGCAGTCGTTCCGGACCGCCCTGCAGTGCAATCCGGAGTACGCCAAGGTCCATGTCAGCATCGGGCTCGAATACGAGCGGGTCGGGCGGGACAGCGAGGCCGTGGAGGCGATCCGGAACGGACTGCGTCTCCGTCCGGCCTTGCCCAAGGCGCTGATCGCCCTGGGGTCCATCCATGCCCGTCACCACCGGTTCGATGAAGCCGTGGAGTGCTTCGACACGGCCTCCGGGTACGCCCCGGATGACGATGGAATCCACGTCCGGCTCCTCCGGACCCATCTCGCGGCCGGCCGCCGCGATGCGGCGTTGGCCGAGTTCAAGTACCTCGAGGATCGGAAGTCGCCGCTGGCCGAGCAGGTCATCGGCGAGATCTATCCATCCTGATCGGCAACGTCGCAGACTCTGCGGCCGGTGATCGGACGGCGGTGTCGAAGCGGCTCAGGCCAGTCCCGAGTGATCCATCTTCTTCCGGATGCGGGCGGTCAGGCTCACCTGGAGGGCGCCCCGGACCACGAGGTCCACGCCGAGGAAGAGGATGAGCACCACCGGCGCGAAGCGGGGAAGCGCGAAGAACACGATACCCAGTGCGATGCCCACGATTCCGTGGACGGCCAGCAGTTCCCATCCGACGCGTTCCTTGTTCGAGAACGCGAGGGTGCATTCGACGATGCCGCGCACCAGCAGGGTGATCGCGACGGCGTAGACCATGAGCTGGAGGGACTGCTCCGGCCAGATCAGCAGCACCAGTCCGACGGCGATGGGGGTGGCCGTCACGATCCAGTACACGATGTGGAGGTTCAGCCGGGACGCCATCGCCAGCCGCACGCCGAGGATGACGCCGCCGACGATGCTCATGATGCCCACGAAGGAGATGAACATGCTCTCGCCTTCGCGTGCGTTGAAGACGAGGACGGCGGCGAGCAGGATCAGCAGGCAGCCGTCGATGACGATGCCCCAGGACGATCGCTGGGCCCGGGTCGGGACATCGAGTTCGTTGGTGGGGAGGGAGTCGGGGGAGGTGTCGATCATGTGCGTCACTCAGTCGTCGTCGAGGATCTCGTCGGGGCCTTGGGATTCGAGCCGCCGGCGCAGCGCGTGGATGCCGTCGGGTTCACCGATGATCGTCACGGCATCGCCATGGTCGAGAACGGTGTCTCCGCGGGGGAAGATGGTCTGCGATCCGCGGTGGACGACCGCCACGAGGCAGCCGCTGGGCAGTTCCAGGTCCCGTACGGCACGGCCGATGAAGTCATGGCCCGGACTGTCGTGGTGCAGTTCGAGTGACATCGATCGGTCCGTACGGAGCAGGATGTCCCGGATCTCCGACGGGGAGTCCGCCTGCATCCACTGCTCCATGAAGCCCTCCTCCTCGACGCTGCCGGCCAGCTTGGCAAGCAGGCGCAGGTGCAGCGCGGGGTCGTTGTCGGGACTGACGAGGTAGAAGACCGCCTCGACGGTCTCGGAGGAGCGGCTGGTGGCGTCCTGGTCGAACTCGATCTCGAGACCGCCCCGGATCCGAGCCAGCACCATGCACGGTTCCTCGATGTCGCGATGCCGGAGGTGGGGCAGGGCGAGTTCACCGCTCACCGGCGTTGCACCGATGCGGGTTCCCTGCATCAGTTCCCGCGCGACCATCTCCGCGTCGAGGCCGGTCGCCTTCTGGATCTGCACGGCGGCTCTTTCGGTGATCGATTCGAAGGTCGCACCGTCGGGGGCGTCGATGACCGGGGCGGAGGCGATGATGCGGTCGAACGGATCGGCCTTGCGCAGCCCCTTCTCCTTGATGATCTCGCGGAGTTCGATGTCCAGCGGATCGAAGCGGTTCTGCCCCAGCCGGGCAAAGACGTGATGGATGGCGCCGTACCGTCGGACCCGGGACCGTGCGTACCAGAAGAACCAGATGATCCCCAGGGCCACCATGCCGATCGCGAAGACAGTGGCCTCCCACTTGAGGAATCCGATCACGGCGATGCTGAGGAAGAAGCCCAGCAGCGGGATCCAGGGGTACAGCGGGGTGCGGAAGCCGGGGTCGTAGGAATGAATGCCGCTCTCGCGCATCACGATGACCGCGACGCAGAGGAGGCCGAAGAGCACCATCTTCGTCGTGCCGGCGTACTTGGCGATCACCAGCGGATCCATCAGCACGACCTGCAGCAGGACCATGCCGCCGGTGAGCAGAATGGCCATCACCGGTGTGTTGAACCGTCCCAGCCGGCGGAAGACGACCGGAATGAGGTGGTCGCGGGCCATGGCCAGGGGGTAGCGGGAGGCGCTCAGAATGCCCGCGTTCGCAACCGAGATGAAGGCGGCAACGGCGGCGACCGACATCACCACACGGCCGGTGGGGCCCATGATGATGGCGGCGGCGTCCGCGGCGGGGGTGTAGGTGTTCGCCAGTTCGTCGGCCGGCATCACTCCGATCATGATCACCAGTCCGACGATGTAGGTCACCATGGCCACGGCCAGGGACAGGAAGATGCCCATCGGGATGTCGCGTTCCGGATTGCGGAACTCCTCCGCGACGCTGGCGAGCTTGGAGACGCCCATGTAGGAGATCATCACCACGCCGATGATGGAGACGATCGATCCGGTTCCGTTCGGAGCGAAGTCCTTGAAGTGGTCGAGATGGATCTCGGGCAGGCCGAAGCAGGCGAAGAGCGTCAGGATCGCGAGCACTCCGATCACCAGCACGTTCTGGACGACGGTCGCCTTGGCCGTTCCCAGCACGTTGAGCACCGTGAAGACGACGGCCAGTGCGACCGCGATCGTCATCACCGGCGGATCCTCGAAGAACAGCCCGATGTAGTAGCCCGATCCGACCAGCGCGAAGGACGACTTCAGCGTCAACGAGATCCACGTCGCGATTCCGGTGATCGTGCCGGCCATCGGGCCGAGGCTTCGGTCGAGATAGAAGTAGACGCCCCCGGCCCGCGGCATCGCGGTGGCGAGTTCCGACTTGCACAGCAGCGGAGGAATGATCACGAGGCCGGCGATCAGGTAGGCCAGGATGACCGCCGGGCCGGCGAGGTTGAAGGCCATGCCGGGAAGGAGGAAGAATCCGCTGCTGATCGCGGTGCCCAGGGCGAACGCGCTGAACAGGCTGATTTCCTTCTTGAGATGTCCGGTTGATGCGGCTGGCATGGTGTGTGGCCGCCAGATCGACGGCAGTGCCGATTGTATCCGACGTCGGGCCGGATGTTCTACAATCCAGAGCCGGCATGCCGTCGGGGCCCGCGGGCCACCCACTCAGGAGTCACACCGTGTCCAACGCCTACTTCGAAGCACACCGAGCGCGTCTGGATGGCGCACTGGACGCCATCGCATCGCGTGGGTTCTGGTCCGCCTTTCCCGAAGTCCCCAGTGGACGCGTCTACGGGGAGACGGCCAAGGCGGACGGTCTCGCTGCGTTCAAGGAGCGCCTCGATCGCCCGTGGCCCGTCGAACAGCCCGGCACGGCCGGCCTGGTCGGCGGTGAACGATCTCCCTACGGAATGGACCTGGGGGTCACCTATCCCACGCCGGACCTCGATCGACTCATGGATGCGGCGACCGAATCGATGGTCTCCTGGAAGCGGGCCGACGTCGAGACCAGGACCGGCGTGTGCCTGGAGATCCTCGACCGTCTGAATCGTCGGAGCTTCGAGATCGCCAACGCGGTCATGCACACCACCGGTCAGGGATTCATGATGGCCTTCCAGGCCGGCGGCCCGCACGCGCAGGACCGCGGGCTCGAGGCGGTGGCCTACGCGTACTCCGAGATGAAGCGCACGCCCGCCAGCGCCACCTGGACCAAGCAGGTCTCGAAGACGGACACCATCACCCTCAACAAGACCTACCGCATCGTCCCCCGCGGCGTCGCGGTCACGGTCGGATGCTCGACCTTCCCGACCTGGAACGGCTACCCGGGAATCTTCGCCAGTCTCGCCACCGGAAACGCGGTGGTGATCAAGCCGCACCCCGGTGCGGTGCTGCCGTTGGCGATCACCGTGGAGATCTGTCGTGCCGTGCTGGAGGAGGCGGGCTTCGATCCGAACCTCGTGCTGCTCGCCTGCGACACGCACGATGCCCCGATCACCGCTGAACTGGTCACGCATCCCGCCGCCCGCATCGTCGACTACACCGGCGGCAACGAGTTCGGCGACTGGGTCGAGGCGAACGCACGGCAGGCCGTGGTGTTCACCGAGAAGGCCGGGGTGAACTCGATGATTCTCGACGGCGTCGCCGACATGCGGTCCGTCAGCGGGAACCTCGCCTTCTCGCTGTGTCTCTATTCCGGCCAGATGTGCACCACACCGCAGAACATCTACATTCCCGCCGAGGGCATCGCGACGCCCGAAGGGCGTCTGGGCTTCGACGAGGTCGCAGCGGCCATCGTCAAGGGGATCGACTGGCTGCTCTCGGAGCCGGCCCGGGCCACGGAGATCCTCGGAGCCGTCCAGAACCCGGCCACGGTCGAGCGGGTCGACGCGGCGCGGCAGGCCGGCGGCACGGTACTCCGCGAAGGCGGCCCCATCGACAACGAGCACTTCCCGGAGGCGCGGACCTGTTCGCCGGTCGTGATCCAGGTCGAGGAGGGCGACGAGCCGCTCTACCAGCAGGAGTGCTTCGGGCCGATCATCTACATCGTCCGCACGGCCGACACCACGCGGAGCATCGAGCTCGCGGCGGGGGCGGCCACGCGACTGGGCGCCCTGACCTGCGGCCTGTATTCACTCGATGACGGGGTCGTCGCCGCGGCCGAGGATGCGATGGCCGATGCCGGGGTCGCCCTGTCCTGCAACCTCGCCGGGCAGATCTTCGTCAACCAGTCCGCGGCCTTCAGTGACTTCCACGTGTCCGGGGCCAACCCCGCGGGCAACGCGACGCTCTGCGACGGGGCCTTCGTGGCCAACCGGTTCCGCGTCGTGGCGTCGCGCACTCCGGCTCCCGCGCCGGTGGAGGCGACCGCCTGATGCCGTGCTACACGTACGAGGGACTGACTCCGGTCGTGCATCCCACGGCCTTCGTGCATCCGACCGCGGTGCTCATCGGCGACGTGATCATCGGTGAGGGCTGCCTCGTCGGTCCCAACGCGGTGCTGCGCGGAGACATCGGGCGTCTGGAGATGAAGAAGGGGAGCAACATCCAGGACACCTGCGTGGTGCACTGCTTCCCGGGCAAGGATGTCGTGGTCGAGGAGGACGGACACGTCGGACACGGCGCCGTCCTGCACGGCTGTCGCGTCGGCCGCAACGCGCTGATCGGGATGAATGCCGTGCTCATGGACGACGTCGTGGTCGGCGAGAACAGCATCGTCGGTGCCCTCGCCTTCGTGAAGGAAGGCACCGAGATCGCGCCCAACACCCTCGTGGCGGGCACGCCCGCCAAGGTGATCCGCGAACTGTCCGACCAGGAGATCGGCTGGAAGAGCCGGGGCACCGACGTCTACCACCATCTGGCCGCCCGCCATCTGGCGACCGGACAGGAAGTCGAGCCGCTGACCGAGGTCGAACCGGATCGCGCCCGCGTGCCGGACGTGCTGTACGAGACCAAGAAGACCAACAAGGGCTGATCAGCCGGTCTCCGGCGACACCAGTTCCACGCACCATCGGGGTGCGATCATGGTGTGGTGGCCGAGTCGCACCGCCGTGCCGCGCCGGCCGCCCAGCGGCTGCATGGCCTGCCACGGGATGCTGGCGGAGGCTGCTCCCAGCCAACGGACCAGCGTTGCCGGTCGGAGATGCAGGAACTCCTTGTCGGCGGCCACGTGGACCGACCAGCCGAGATTGATCAGTCCCAGCGAGAAGCTCTGGAAGTTACGCCGGATCGCATCCGGGGCCGGATCCCGCGGTGGCCACGTCCGCATGGTCGAGTTCCAGGTGAGATGCATGCACGCGGCGCCGATGCCGAGCGATCCCAGCGTGCTCACCACGATCAGCAGCACGAGGGCGATCGGACTGTCCGTCTTGAGCACCCAGACCAGCAGCACGGGAAAGGCGACGATCTGCAGCAGAATGCAGACGACCACGAAGGGTTTCATCGGTTCGGACTTTCCAGCAGTGCGGCGCGGGCCGCTTCCCCGAGGAGTTCGCTGCGGGTGGGGTGGGCCGGCACCACGGCGGCGAGATCCTCGAGCGTCGCGCCGAGTTCGATCGCGAGCACCGCGGTCTCGATCAGTTCGCAGGCATCCGCGCCGCAGAGCCCGGCCCCGAGTACGAGTCCCGTGTCCCGTTCCCAGTGCAGCATGGTGATGCCGGTGGCGGCATCCATGCCCACGGCCCGACCGGAATGGCCCCAAGGGATCGAGGTGACGCACGTGTCGTCACCCGGCTGGAGATCGCCGCACCAGGCGACGTTGGGATCGGTGAAGACCAGTTGCGGGATCGCCGCAGGCTCGTAGGCGCTGGGTTGACCGCAGATCGCCTCGGCGGCGACGCGGCCCTGGGTCAGCGCGGCGCCGGCCAGCAGGCATTCGCCGGTCACATCCCCCACGGCGAAGACCCGGGGTTCGCTGGTCCGCTGTTCGTGGTCGACCACGATCCAGCCGCCGTCGCTGGTTTCGATGCCGACCCTGGCCAGTTGCAGGGAGCCGGACGCGGCGCATCGAGCCCGCGCATCCACGACCAGTCCGTCATGCTTCGTTTCGGAAGAGTCCTCGTCCAGCACGATGCCCGACTGCTTCATGCTCCGCAGCAGCGGCTTGAGCAGGGGACGGGGCAGTTCGGGAAGCGGACCGCCCGCACCGGTCGCCAGCGTCACCTCGGCGCCCTCGGCCCGAAGCAGGGCGGCGGCCTCGAGGGCGAGGTATCCGGTCCCGAGGACCACGGCGGACGCGGGGATCGAGTCCAGCGTGGCCAGCGCATCGGGAGCGATCGCCTCGCCTTCGGTCACGGCGGTGGAGCCGGTCGCGATGATCGCCCGCTTGAAGCGCACGCGGGAGACGGATTCGCCCGTGATCTGGACGTTGCGGTTGTCCTCGAAGTGCGCGGTTCCGCCGATGACCTCGACCCCGAGGGACTTGGCCTGGGCGGCGAGACCACCGGCCAGGGTGGAGACCGCCCGCGTTCCGCGGTCGCCTGGTTCCTGTCCGCGTTCCGCGCGGTGGAGTCTGGTCTTGGTGGGGATGCATCCGTCGTGCAGACAGGTGCCGCCGAGTGCGGGGCGACTGTCGACG
>DBGM01000026.1:1357-3939 GCA_002295885.1 Phycisphaerales bacterium UBA854 | reverse complement strand
TTCTAGGTCACCCATTTTTCCTGGGCCATTAGCTCAGGTGGTTGGAGCGCACCCCTGATAAGGGTGAGGTCGGTGGTTCGAGTCCACTCTGGCCCATTCCCCAGAACCCCCGCATTCGCGGGGGTTTTTCATTTGGTATCCACGTGCGGACCCGCCCACCCCGGGCACGGGCATCTATCATGTGCGATTCACGGATTTCCCGCCCGGGCCCGACCCGGCACGACCACGCAGACAAGGAACGAGCACTCATGAAGCGTGCCAAGATCAGCATCATCGGAGCCGGCAACGTCGGCGCAACCTGCGCCCACTGGGCCGCCGCCAAGGAACTCGGGGACATCGTCCTCGTCGACATTCCCGACAAGGTCGGCGTCGCCAAGGGCAAGGCCCTCGACCTCTCCTGCTCGGCTCCCATCGAACGATTCGACGCCGAGATCATCGGAACCAGCGACTACGCCGACACCGCCGACAGTGATGTCGTGATCGTGACCGCCGGCCTGCCCCGCAAGCCCGGCATGAGCCGCGACGACCTCATCGCCACCAACGTCAAGATCGTCAAGAGCGTCTCGGAGCAGATCGCCACCCACGCGCCCGACGCCGTGGTCATCGTGGTCGCCAACCCGCTCGACGCCATGGTCTACACCGCCTGGAAGACCACCGGCTTCCCGACCAACCGCATCGTCGGTCAGGCCGGCTGCCTCGACGTGGCCCGCTTCCGGCACTTCATCGCCGACGCCATCGGCGTCTCCATCGAGGACGTGCAGGCCCTGCTCCTGGGCGGACACGGTGACGACATGGTCCCGCTGCCTCGCTACACCAGCGTGCACGGCATCCCCGTCCAGCAGCTCCTCGACGATGCGACCATCACCGCCTGCGTCGACCGGGCCAAGGTCGGCGGCGGCGAGGTCGTCAAGCTCATGGGCACCAGCGCCTACTACGCTCCGGCCTCCGGCAGCGTCCAGATGGCCGAGGCCATCATCAAGGACAAGAAGCGGATCCTGCCCTGCGCCGCCTACTGCGACGCGGAGTACGGCGTGGGCGGCTACTTCGTCGGCGTGCCCTGCATCCTCGGAGCCGGCGGCGTCGAACAGGTCATCGAGATCGACCTCGACACCGACGAACAGGCCCTCATGGACGAGTCCGTCTCGCACGTCAAGGACCTCGTGTCCGTCGTGCAGGAGACCTTCCCCGAGCTGGTCTGACCCGCAAAAAGCACCCCGCATGGCCCCGAAAGGGGCCATGTTCTTTTTTCCGGAGCAGAGGTGTGAGAAACACCGCCCGCCGACGCATTGGTGGCGAAAGGGTGGTTCCTTTCCTCTTGATGATGATGCGAGGCCAGCCCCGGTGGAAACGCCGGGGCTGGCCTTTTTTCGGATCAGTTCCCCGAAGACAGCCAGTGCGACTTCGTGAAGATCTCGGCCGGAATCGGCTGGTTGAGGGTTGCATCGACCAGTTCGAGCCTGGACAGGTGCCGGGAGGAGTCGGCATGCGTGGACCAGCTTCCGTCGCTGGCGATGTGCACGATCCACGTGTCGACGCGTCCGGGCACCGGATGGCCGTCGATCTCCTTGTAGTTCCCGAAGAAGACCGCCTTGCCCATGTGGCCCGCCATCGGTTCCAACTGCGATGCCAGTGTGCCATCGTCGTAGTAGTTCAGCACCACGTTGCCGTGAGGCAGACCGTGGAGCACCAGTCCCGTGACCTTCCGTCCGTAGGACTTCCCGTGTGCAACCGTGATGTCATCCGCCTGATTCAGCATCATGTTCACGGCCATGTGGGGATGCGCGCGGAGGTACTGCTCCATCTTCTGGGTTGCGCTCATCACGACCGGCTTGCCGTTGCGGATCTTGAACGCGGTGTCGTCGATATCCCCCTCGACCATCACGTCCCCGTCGGCAAGTACGACCTTGGTGACGATGTTGCCGCCGCCGATCCAGCACTCGCTTCGGACGGCATGGCCCAGCGAGGTGCCGTGCATCCTGAGCTGGACGGTGGACGGGGCGTTCTGCTGCATGGCCCAGCTGCGCTGCAGGATCTGCCGCGCCTCGGGGTCGGTGGTCTTCGACAACCCTGGAATCTGCTGCACGGACGTCGCGCCCAGCAGTGCCACGATCGGAACCAGAAGTATGCTCATTCGCTTCATCGAGTCGCTCCCTGTATCAACGGTAGACTGTGCCCATGAACGGCCGCATCCGCGCCATCCAGACGTCCCCCGGATCCGGTGAACCGATGGTATCCCATGCGGAGATCGTGGCCACACCCGGGCGGGGACTGGAAGGGGATCGCTACAGTCTCGGCCGGGGCGCCTGGGTGAAGGAGATCAAGCCCGGCGACCACGAACTTACGCTGATCGAGACCGAGCAGCTCGAATGGTTCCGACGGGAGACCGGGCAGGAACTCACCCACCGCATGAGCCGGCGCAATCTGCTCACCCAGGGGATCGATCTCAATGCACTGGTTGGCAAGCGATTCCACGTCGGCGACGTCGAGGTCGAGGGGATGCGACTCTGTGAACCCTGCAAGACGCTGCAGCAGCAGACCGGACTGGACATCCTGCCGGCCATGGTCGGCCGCAGCGGTCTCAA
>DBGM01000026.1:0-963 GCA_002295885.1 Phycisphaerales bacterium UBA854 | reverse complement strand
CGACGCGGATGCCGATGAATCGGCATGCCCGAAGACCATCCCCACGGCAAGATCATCGACGCCACCACCTACGACGTGTTCATGTCCGTCTGTGCGATGGGATCGATCTCCATCGTCTCCTGGCTGTTCTTCGCCGATCCGAACACGGAACAAGCGAAGCTGCTCAACTACTTCGACGACCTGTTCTGCCTTGTATTCTTCCTGGACTATCTGCGGCAAATCGTGAAGGCACCGCACAAACTGCGCTACGTCTTCGGATGGGGTCTCTTCGATCTCGCCTCCTCGATCCCTGCATTCGGCCCGCTGCGTCTCCTGCGGCTGGCCCGCATCGTTCGAGTGGTCCGGGCCCTGCGATCGTTCCGAATCCTCGCCCAGGTCTTCCGCAGCGATCGAGTGGGAGCCGCCATCGTCAGTTCGATGACCCTGACTCTGGCCGGCATCATCCTGGCGTGCATGGGCGTGCTGTACTACGAAGGGCAGGCACCGGATGCGAACATCAGAACCGCCGACGACGTGATGTGGTGGGCGGTGGTGACGACCTCCACGGTCGGCTACGGCGACTTCTACCCGATCACCGGACCCGGTCGGCTGCTGGCCGCCGTCGTCATGGTGCTGGGCATCGGCCTGTTCGCCACGCTGGCCGCAGCCATCGCCAGTCGAATGACCTCCCTCACGGCGGTGACGTCGATCACGCACCCGAAGTCGATCGAGCACAAGATCCATGAACTGCAGCAGCAGAATCGGGAACTGCTCAGGAAGCTTGAATCGAAACTGTGAACGTACGGGGACCGGTCAGTCCTTCGACGCCATCATGCTGACCATGTCGAGGCAGCGGTGCGCGTAGCCCGACTCGTTGTCGTACCAGCTGACCACCTTGAAGAACCCGTCGTTGAGTTCCATGCCGGCCGTAGCGTCGTAGATGCTGCTGTGCGGATCGCCGAGGAAGTCGCTCGAGACGACCGG
>DBGM01000036.1 GCA_002295885.1 Phycisphaerales bacterium UBA854 | reverse complement strand
CCCGTTCCATCAGCGGCGACAGCGAGGCGGGATCGTCGAGATCGGCGACCACGCCGGTCACGTTGCCACCGGTCATGCGTACGGCGTTCGCCTCACTCCGGGTCATGGCGAGCGTCTCGACCCCGGCTCGATCGAGCAGCGCGACCACGCCCGATCCGAACATTCCGGTTGCTCCGGTGACCAGTACGCTCATGACGGCATCCTCCTGCCGCCCAGCATACCCCGCCCTGCGGACAGACCGACCGGCCGCTCCAGGAGCAGCCGGTCGGCCTTGCAATCATCGTCCGTGGTGAATCGGTCAGTGACCGTAGATGTGGCCCTGGATGAGCGTCCAGTCCAGGCGGTCGATCACGCCGTCGTCATTGACATCGCCTTCGCACGCGTCGCCCCAGAGGCACTCGTTGGACCCGGTGGTGTGAAGCAACGTGATCATTGCGTTGTAGCAGATGCTCCAGTCTGTCCAATCGATGTATCCATCGCCGTTGAGATCAAGCCGGTTCTCGCACATTTCGCCGCAGAGCTGGCTGATGCAGTTCGCACCTTCGTCGACATAGTCCCCCATGATCTGACTCGTGGAGTATGTCGCGAAGTTCTGGCACATCGTCGTTGCGTGCAGGCGGGTCGTCGAACGCACGTACGCATCCTCGATGAACAGTGCGGGACCGGACCAGGACGCCTCATTCGACTCGAACTCGCACTGGAACATGTAGTGACCGCCTTGCACCAGATAGGCTCCGCCTCCCTCGCCCCAGGCCGTGTTGAAGCGGAACGTGCAGGAACGGAGGGTGCAGGACTGCGTTGCCGGCGGCGAGATGGTGTAGCGGCTGCCGGTGATCCTTCGCACCACATTGCCTGCATGCAGGCCACCTCCGAAATCAGCACGATTGCCGATGAACTCGCACGACACGAGTTGAAGCGAGGTCGCACCGAGCATGCGAAGGCCTCCGCCTTTCCATGCCCCGTTTCCGTTGAAGTAGCAGTCGGCAAGCGTGCCCTGGCCGCCCGCGTAACAGACGGCGCCGCCCTCGTCCGCCTCGTTGAGCGCGAACTCGCACTCCTCGATGTCGAGCCATCCGCTCTGCACGTAGATGGCACCACCCTTGCCACCCCACTTCGCAGAGTTGGATTCGAACCGACAGCCGGTGACCGTCGACTTGTTCCGCTTCGCGGGGGAGTTGAAGCTGATGGCGCCACCCTGCGCGGCCCTCGAGCCGCCCGACACTGCAGCATTCCCAATGAACTCGCAGTTTCTCACATGCACTTCGCTGTGATCAACATCGAGTGCACCCTGGCTCGACCGGATGTTGGCGAAACGGAACCCTTCGATCACCAGCGTGCTGCGGTATACAGATACGCCCTGAGAGAGATCCGTATCCACATACTGACCGATCAATGGAAGCTCGCCACCCTCCTGCGGCACACCCCGGATGATCAGATCCTTGTTGTGCACCATGAATGATTCGAGTGCATGGGACTGATCAACCAGAATCGTGTCTCCGTCTCGTGCCGCATCGACGGCGTCCTGAATGGAGTCGTATTCCGATGGGACCAGCAGCTTCTGCTTGAACGAATCAACCTCGCGGAAGGGCTTCAGACTCGCCATTGAACCGACCTCTTCGAACCGGGATGGTCCGCTGGGTAAATCGGCGTTGAAGAAATGACTTTGGCCCTGTGCTTCGAACCCGTTCAGTGATGAAAGGCTCACAAGGAGGCCAAGAGCCAACGTTCCTGTTCGATGATTGCATTGCATGTCGTTGATTCCTTGCCAGAGACTCCTGCATGGCCACCTACGCAGCACCCCGCATCACGTGTGATGCCCAGTGCCAACTTTCCATTCCGGACCCCGGTTCCGGCCTTTTCAGGCCCATGAACCCCCTCGAGGGGTGCTAGAATCCATGATCATTCCTCGAATTTTCCGGAGCACACCATGACGACCGCGACCAGCAGCACCCTCGAATCCATCAATCCCGCCACCGGCCAGCCGATCGGCTCCGTCCCGGTGACCCCCGTCGGCGAGATCGATGCGGTGGTCGCCCGGGCCCGCGAAGCCCAGAAGGCATGGGGTGCATTGTCGACCGCCGAACGGGTGGAGATGCTCCGACCCGTGGCCAAGGCCATCGAGGCCCGGGCCGACGAGATCGGTGATCTGATGACCTCCGAGATGGGCAAGCCCACCGTCGAGGGACGGGGCGAAGCCGCATACGCCGCCTCGTGCGTGCCGGGCGCCCTGGATTCCATCATGGAGGCACTGGCTCCCGAGCACCTCGAGGACCAGGCGGTCGAGACCACGCTCTACTACGACCCCTACGGAGTCTGCGGAGTCATCACCCCCTGGAACTTCCCCTTCCTCATGCCGCAGCAGACCGTGCTTCCCGCACTGGTCGCCGGCAACACGGTGGTGCTCAAGCCCTCCGAGGAGACGCCGCTGACCGGTCAGGCGTTCGCCGACATCTACAACGAGTTCCTTCCCGAAGGCGTGCTGCAGATCATCCACGGCGACGGCGAGCAGGGACGAGCCCTCGTGCAGTCCGACGTCAACCTGATCGCCTTCGTCGGCAGCCGGGCCACCGGCCAGCACATCCTTCAGTCGGCCGGCGGCGGTCTGAAGCGGGTCATCCTGGAACTCGGCGGCAAGGATCCGATGATCGTGCTGGACGACGCCGATCTCGACGAGGCCGCCGACTTCGCGGTCTTCAACTCCTTCCGCAACTGCGGACAGGTCTGCGTCAGCACCGAGCGGATCTACGTGGAGGACGGCATCGCGGACAAGTTCGAGCAGGCCGTCATCAAGCGGGTCGGCGACTTCGTCGTCGGCAACGGCGCCGAGGAGGGCACGACCCACGGCCCGATGGTCAGCACCCGCCAGAAGGAGATGGTCCTCGAGCAGCTCGAGACCGCCAAGCAGCAGGGCGCCGTGGTGTCCTGCGGCGACACGCCGATGGAGGGCAACTTCGTCGCCCCCACCGTGCTCACCGGCCTGAACCACGACATGGACATCATGCACGCCGAGACCTTCGGTCCCATCGCCTGCATCATGCGGGTCAAGGACGAGGACGAGGCGGTCACCCTCGCCAACGACACCCCCTACGGACTCGGCGCCGCGGTCTTCAGCGGCGACACCGACCGGGCCGCCAATCTCGCCCGCCGCATGACCGCGGGCATGATCGGAATCAACAAGGGCTGCGGCGGGGCCAAGGGATCACCCTGGGTCGGAGCGCAGCAGTCCGGCTACGGCTTCCACGGCGGCACCCACGGACACCGGCAGTTCACGCAGGTCCGCATCGTGAGCGTCCCGAAATCCTGACGTGACCGACGCCGCCCCCATCCTGCTCTTCGGGGGCACGTTCGATCCTCCGACCCGGGCGCACTCCGCCCTGCCGGCGCAGGCCGCGAAGTTGATCGGCGCGCAACGTCTCCTCTTCGTCCCCGCCGCGATCAGTCCGCACAAGCTCGACCGCCCTCCGACCCCGCCGGCCCACCGGGTGACCATGCTGGAACTCGCCCTCCGCGACCTCGAGGGAGCCGAGATCCGGACGCTGGAACTCGAACGGGAAGGCCCCAGCTTCACGATCGACACGGTGCGCGCGATCCGATCGGAGTTCGGCCCCGACACTCCGCTGCACTTCCTGATCGGGGACGACCAGGCCGAGTCCTTCCATCGCTGGCAGGACTGCGACGAACTGCTGGCCCTGTCCGCACCGGTGGTGCTGCCCCGTCGACACGGAAGCGTCGAAGCCTTCGCCCGCGCGATGGCCGAAAGCGGCGGAAACTGGTCGGAGGCCGAGGTGCGCACCTGGTGCGACCGACGACTCGATCTGCCGTGCATGACGATGTCCTCGACCGACGTGCGAAACCGGCTGGAATCGGGGGACGATGCCGACGACACGATCGATCCGCTCGTCCTCGACTACATTCGCACCCACGCCCTCTACGCCTGATTCCCAAGGCGGCTCATTCCCGACCCCATTCCGAAAGCAGACCGCATGCCCCCGCTGCAGATCCTCGATGGTCACAACGACACGCTGACCCGAATCTTCCCGCCCGCCGACGACACCTCGGCCTCCATCGTCGACCGCGACGGTGACGGACACATCGACCTCGTCCGGGCGCGGCGGGGCGGACTCGGGGCCGGCTTCTACGCGATCTTCATTCCCGGTGGCGAGGTCGAGTCGCGCCCCATCACCGCCAACGACGGCACCCACCTCGAGGCCGGCTGCAGCGATGTCGTGCTTCGGACGCAGGCGCGACCGATGACCGACAGCGTGCTGGACCGGATGGACGCGATGCTCGAGCAGCATCCGGACGAGATCCGACTGGTGCGGACCGTCGACGAACTTCGGTACTGCCTCGATCACGACGTGATGGCCCTGATCCTTCATTACGAAGGCGTCGAGATGCTCGAACCGTCCCTGACGGATCTCGAGGCGGACTACGCACGCGGCCTTCGTTCCCTCGGACCGGTCTGGAGCCGATCGAACGCATTCGCCCACGGCGTGCCCTTCGCCTTCCCCTGCACGCCGGACATCGGTCCGGGGCTGACCGAGGCCGGCACCGACCTGGTCCGGCGCTGCAACGACCTGGGCATCATGCTCGACGTGTCGCATCTGAACTACCGCGGGTTCATGGATCTGGCCGAGACCACCACCGCGCCGGTGGTCGCGACGCACTGCGGGGCCCATGCGGTGTGCGCCTCCTCGCGGAACCTGCTCGACGACCAGTTCGACGTCATCCGCGACACCGGCGGCATCGTCGGCGCGAACTTCCACGTCGGCTTCACACGCCCCGACGGCCAACGCGACGCGAACACCCCCCTCGACGTGGTCGCCGACCATCTCGACTACATGGTCGATCGCATGGGCATCGAACACGTGGCCCTGGGCAGCGACTTCGACGGAGCCACCATGCCCGCGCCGCTGGGCGACTGCGCCGGCCTGCCGAAACTGATCGACGTCCTGCGGGGCCGCGGCTGGAGCGACGAGGCCCTTCGGGCCATGGCGGTGGACAATTGGCTGCGGGTGCTCGACGCGACCTGGCACTGAGTGCCGCATGGACGTGCCTGACGGCTGATCCACCGTGGTTCCAGCGGATTTCCCTTGCATCGCCTCCCGCATGATCCAATGATGGAATCCGTGGGAGGCGGACATGTTTGAGATACCCGTTGCAGCGAGAGCTGCGTTCTGCTCGGCCGTGTGCGCGCTTGCGACCGCCGCCCCGGGCGGCGAAGTCCAGTCCTGGGGCAGCGACACCTACGGACAGTCGTCGGTCCCCTCGGGCGACAACTTCGTCCAGGTCACCTGCGGCTACTTCTTCTCGATGGGGCTGCTCGAGAACGGCACGATCGTGCACTGGGGCATGGCGACCTCCGACGTCGACGACGTCCCCGAAGGCGAGTTCTACACCGCCATCGAAGCCGGACATTCGTACGTGATCGCGATCAGGACCGACGGCACCCTCGATGCGTGGGGCTGGAACGGCGGCGGACAACTCGACCATCCCTCGGGGACCGGCTGGGTCGCGATCGCCGCCGGCGACGCGCACGCCATGGCCCTCGACGCGGACGGCGGCGTCACCGCGTGGGGCACCAACTCCTACGGACAGACCGACGTGCCCGAAGGCCCGGTCTTCACGGCCATCGCGGCGGGCTCCGACTTCTCGGTCGGTCTGGTCGACGACGGGTCCCTAACGGCCTGGGGGCGCGACAACAACGGACAATCCACCCCGCCGACGGGCAACGATTTCGTGGCGATCGCGGCGGGCGACCAGTTCGGGATCGCGCTGCGCAGCGACGGCACCGTCGCCGCCTGGGGACGGAACAACGCCGGCCAGAGCGACGCGCCGGAGGGTTCGAACTTCACCGCCATCGGATGCGGTTGGCAGAACGGCTACGCCATCGACGGCGACGGCTACCTGCACGCCTGGGGACTCGACAACAACCAGCAGGTCACCGACGCGCCCGACGACGCGGGATTCACCCAGATCACGGGGGGCATGTACCACGCCGTCGCGCTTGGATTCCTGGATTGCAACGCCAACGGCATCGCGGACGGGGATGAGATCGCCGACGGGTCAACCGCGGACGTGAATCCGGCCGACGGCGTGCCGGATGAATGCCAGGGGCTGGAACTTGGTGCGTGCTGCACCGTCCGCGGCGATTGCCTGCCGACCACCGAAGCCCACTGCCTGAATGCCGGGGGGACGTGGCATGAAGACACCCTGGACTGCGATGCGGTGGGCTGCGACCCCCGGTGCCTGGGCGATCTGGATCTCGACGGCGACGTCGATGTCATGGATCTGCTCACCATCATCGACCGATGGGGAACCTGTCCCTGAAGTGAGGGTGACATCCGCCGCACCGGCGGGCTAGAATCAACCCCTTGCACGTCCGTAACTTCTCCATCATCGCCCACATCGACCACGGCAAGAGCACGCTGGCCGACCGCCTCCTGCAGGCGACCCGCGCCGTCTCCGACCGGGAGGCGAGGGATCAGCTGCTGGATTCGATGGATCTGGAGCGGGAACGCGGCATCACCATCAAGGCCTCGGCCGTCACCGTGCACCACGAGTACGAGGGCGAGGACTTCCAGCTCAACTTCATCGACACGCCCGGCCACGTCGACTTCGCCTACGAGGTCTCGCGGGCCCTCACCGCCTGCGAAGGCGCCGTGCTGGTCGTCGACGCGGCCCAGGGCGTGGAGGCGCAGACCGTCGCCAACGCCTACCTCGCGGTCGAGAACGATCTCGAACTCATTCCGGTGGTCAACAAGATCGACCTGCCTGCCGCCGACCCGGATCGCGTCGCGATGGAGATCGAGCAGGTGCTCGGACTGCCGGCGGAGGACTGCATCTACTGCTCGGCCAAGACCGGCGAGGGCATCCAGGAACTGCTGGATGCGATCTGCAGCCGCTTCGCGGATCCCCGCCCGGCCGAGATCGAGCAGTCGCGGTCGCTCATCTTCGACAGCCACTACGACGACTACCGCGGCGTCATCGTGTACGTACGGAACTTCGACGGCGCCCTGCAGACCGGCGACCGCATCCGGATGATGAGCAGCGGCCGGACCTGGACCATCACCGAACTCGGACGCTACACCCCCCAGCAGGAGAAGGTGAAGGTCCTGGGACACGGGGAGGTCGGCTACCTCGTCGCCGCGATCAAGACGCTGGACGACGTGCGGGTGGGCGACACCATCACCCTCGACACCGATCCGGCCCAGGAGCCCCTGCCCGGCTACGAGGAACCGAAGCAGATGGTGTTCTGCGACTTCTACCCGGCGACCGCCGACGGCGGCTCGGGCAAGAAGGGCGAGTTCGAGGCCCTGCGGGAGGCGATCGAGAAGCTGCGGCTCAACGACGCCAGCTTCACCTACGAGGTCCAGCATTCCGAGGCCCTCGGCTTCGGATTCCGCTGCGGGTTCCTCGGCCTGCTCCACATGGAGATCGTGCAGGAGCGGCTGGAACGCGAAGGCGGCGTGGAGATCGTCCAGACCGCCCCGACCGTCACCTACAAGGTCCGGAGCACCTCGGGCGAGACGATCGAGATCCACAACCCCGCCGACCTGCCCGACCCGAGCCAGGTCACCGACATCCTGGAGCCCATCGTGAAGATCGAGGTGATCTGTCCCGAGGACAGCATCGGCGAACTCATGCGGCTCTGCGACGGCCGACGCGGAGAGTTCCGCGGCCAGGTCTACATCTCCGACAACCGGCAGATGCTCACGTGGGAGATCCCCCTCGCGGAGATCATCTACGACTTCTACGACAAGCTGAAGTCCATCACCCGCGGCTACGGCACCATGGACTACGAACTGGTGGAGTTCCGGGCCGACCGCCTCAGCAAGGTCAGCATCCTGGTCAACGGGGACCCGGTCGAGGCCCTCAGTCTTATCTGCCACAAGACCCTCGCCGAACAGCGCAGCCGCGCCATCCTCAAGAAGCTCCGCAAGCAGATCGATCGACACCAGTTCGAGATCGCGCTGCAGGCCGCCATCGGCGGCAAGATCATCGCCCGCGAGTCCATCAAGGCCGTGCGCAAGAACGTGACCGCCAAGTGCTACGGCGGCGAC
>DBGM01000049.1:7771-13929 GCA_002295885.1 Phycisphaerales bacterium UBA854 | reverse complement strand
GGTTCGTACCTGGGAGTCATGCACGCGGACGTCTGGTTCCGCTACGAATCGACGTGCAACGGCACCTTGACCGTCAGCACCTGCGACAACGCTTCGTTCGACACCGATCTGGTCGTGTACCGGGGCGCCTGCGGGAATCTCGTGCAGCTCGCCTGCAACGGCGACGACGACGACTGCGGCGGCTTCACCTCGCGGGTCCAGCTGGCCGTCACGGCGGAAACGTCGTACCTGATCCGGATCGGCGGCTGGGAAGCGGGCGAACGCGGCACCGGCACGCTGCTGATCGAGTGCGACGGCGCACCGTAGATCGAATCGGCTGCCCCGCTTCGGTCCGTCGCTCACTCCGCCGCGACGTCCTCGGGTGACGGCGTGGGGCGCGCCGTCTGGGCCGCCACCATGTCCCGGTACCAGTCGCTGGCCGCGAGCAGTTCCTCGTGGGTCCCCTGGGCGATGCACCGACCCTGCTCGAGCACCACGATGCGGTCCGCGTGGCGGATTGTCGACAACCGGTGCGCGATGGCGAAGGTCGTGCGTCCGTGCAGCAGCCGGTCGATCGACGACTGGATGAGACGTTCGCTGTGGGTGTCGAGATTGCTGGTCGCCTCGTCGAGGATCAGGATGCGCGGGTCGGCCAGGATCGCACGAGCGATGGCAATCCGCTGTCGCTGCCCGCCGGACAGCCGCACCCCGCGTTCGCCGATGAGAGTGTCGAATCCGTGGGCGGTCGCTTCGATGAACTCGATCGCGTTGGCCGCCTCTGCTGCCCGGCGGATGTCGTCGGTCGAGATCTGGCGTCGGCCGAAGGCGATGTTGTCGCCGATGGTGCCGTCGAAGAGGAAGACATCCTGCTCGACGATGCCGATGAGGCTGCGGTACTGATCGAGGGGGATTCGCCGAAGATCGGTTCCGTCGAGTCGGATGCTGCCTTCGTCGGGATCGAAGAACCGGGCGATCAGATTGCACAGCGTGGTCTTTCCGGCCCCGGAGGCGCCGATGAAGGCCACCAGCTGACCCGGTTCGGCGTCGAAGCTCACCCTGCTGAGGACGGCCTGGCTGGACGATGGATACGAGAAGGAGAGGCCGTCGACCTCCAGACGCCCGGCGATCGCTGCGCGATCGAGCGAAACGGCGTCGGCGGGATCCGGCAGTTCGCGCTGCTCCTCGAGCAGATCCATCACCCGGTCGAGTCCGGCCAGATTGGTCTGGAACGAGGTGGCGCTGGACGCCAGGGTCTCGATGGGCCCCAACAGCAGCAGCAGGTAGGTCAGGAACATCACCAGGTCCCCCACCGTGATCACGCCGTCGAGCACCTGCAGCCCTCCGTAGAACAGCAGCCCCGCGCTGGCCAGCGGAATCGCCAGGGCCCAGATCGTTTCGGTGATGCGCGACCACCACCACGCGTGGATCTCCTGTCGGGCCAGCATGTGGTTGCCGGAGGTGAACCGTCCCGACTCCGTCCGGCTGCGACCGAAGGCGCGGACCACGCGCATGCCGGAGAAGACTTCGGTCGCGTGGGCGTCGATGTTGGAGCGCTGGACGCGGATGTCGCGGTAGAGCGGTCGGATGCGATTGATCCAGATGCGGTGTGTGTACCACACCATGGGCAGGATGCAGAACGCACCCAGCAGCAGTCGCCAGTCGGTGAAGGCCAGGATGATGAAGATCCCCACCAACTGGATGACGGCACGCCACGGGTTGTAGAGCAGTCCGAAGACCAGTTCGGCGATTCCCCCCGCGTCCTCGCGAAGGAGACTTGCCACGCCCCCGGAGCGAAGTTCGCTGACGCGATCGAGGGGGAGGCGCACTGCGTGCTCGAACACCCGCTTGCGGATGCTCACCGCGAGGATCCGGCTGGCCTTGGTCGCCTGCCACCGACTGCACAGCGAGCACAGCACACTGGCGAAGGCCACCACCACCAACACGGACGCGATGATCAGCAGCAGTCGCCGCGGATCTCCGTCGGGATTCCAGGCGTCCGGCAGCCACCGGCCCAGCGACGGCGGCAAGGCCGTATCGGTGAAGGCGTAGTCGATGACCAGTTTGGTGGCCGCCGGCGGCAGCAGACCGAGGACGGTGCCCACCGTCAGCAGCCCCAAGGCGACGGTGATCGTCCATCGTCGTCGCCCCAGCATGGACAGGAAGATCCGGAAGAGTTCGCCCGCGGAACGCGATCGCTTCATGCTCCGGGTCGTCCCGCGGTAGGTCATGTAGATCTGACCGTCGCGTGCCTGCCTTCGGCGTGACGACACGAACGTCCGGTAGAGCGAGAAGCGGCGGCTGCTTGAACCGCGCTGCAGCGGCTGGTCGAGATGGGATTCGGAGTCGGGCGACGGCATGGGCACGACATGGTATCGCCGACGACAGCGGCCATGCGGACCGGCGATCACCCGAGCGTCCGCGGCCACCGGGGCCGTGCTCGGAAGGCGTGCCAAAACGCAGTTTCCCCCCATCCGGAACCATTGGGGATCACATTCCACTTTGAACGGTGCGATAGGCGTCGGGAGGGCGTTTGGTTGAAAACCAATTCGTTTGACCGGCGCCCGAAGCGAATCAATGGTGAAGGGATCAGGGAGGAAACGGGTGCACGACACCCGGGATTTCACAAAGGAGATATCCACCAATGAAGCAACGCATACTCCACATGACGACGCTGGCGGCGATCGTGTCCGCCGGCTCGTCGGTCTGCGGCAGCGAATGCTGCCCCGCGGACGTCACCGGCGACGGCATGGTCAACACCGAGGAGCTTCTCGGCGTGCTGGCGGATTGGGGACCCTGTTCCGGCGGGCACCATGATTCCTGCGCGATGGACATCGACGGTTCCGGTCACGTCGGCGTCGACGATCTGCTGGCCGTGCTGTCCGGCTGGGGCATGTGCCCCGGGCACGGTCACGGCGACTACATGGATCTCGCCGAATGGGGCGACTTCCACGGGTCCAACAACAACTCGCATCACGACGAGATGGTGGGCGGCCGGACGCACATCACCACTGAGGCCATGGTCGCCTACAACAATCTGCGGGGATTCATCGGCCTGGGGCCGCTGAGCTACGAGGACGTCGGCCAGTGGGCGTTCGACGAGGCGCTGACCAACAACAGCCAGGCCTGGGGCAACGACCTGAAGGGCGTCGGGCTCTGGTACGCCATGCAGGGCGCCAAGGTCGGCTGGATCACGGACGAGGCCTACGACCCGCAGATCCTGGCGGACATCCAGCGCACGGCCCGCACGGTGTGCGATCCGGACGAGGTGATGGACATGGTCCGCGCCTACGGCATCGAAGGCTACGCCGACTACCTCGAGTCGAACGGCATGGTCGAGACGTTCATCAACACGATCAAGATGGAGCCGCACTACGCGGGCTGGATGCACGGCCGCTGCCACGGGTTCCGTTCCATCGAGGGTGTCGCGATCAATCACGACATCAACCACCTCACGGTGCTCAACTGGGCGCAGACGTTGCCCTTCTACAACGACACCTTCGACTGGCCGCAGTGGCCGGCCCTCGACGTGTCGGACTCGGGCGTGATCGAATACTTCCAGAGCATCGTCGTCCTGGGCAATCCCGAGGGTCAGAACATGTGACGAGGGTGTTTCCCGGCAGGCTCCGTCGATCCGACGGAGCGGGCACTCCCCGCACGTCTCCGCACGGAGACCGACACCGCACCCCCGCTCGCGCGGGGGTGCGGTCGCTGGGGGCATGCGTCCCCAACTCACCCTGCTGCCTCAGGAATGTCGCCGAGGGCCCGACAAGGGAGGATTTTCATTGCCTTGGGCTCACGCCTCTGCTGTAATGGAGGATTCGCGGCCTTCGCCGCCACCTTGTGGGAGAGAACCAATGAAGTTCATGTGCACCTTCACCGCAACCTGCCTGGCTCTGCTTGGAACGGCAACTGCGGACACCATCACCGTCTGCGAGTCGGGATGCGACTACGACGACCTTCTGCCTGCCGTACAAGCGGCGCAAGCTGGCGATGTCATTGAGATCGGACCCGGCGTATGGAAATTCAATGTTGATAATGGCGATGGCGGATGCAACTTTGAAACACCATCTGGCAATTGCAATATTCCAGCCGTAACCTTTCGCGGTTCAGTCGGTACGGATGGCAAACCAACTACCAAGATCTACAAATGCCTTCTCAGGGTAGTAGAAGACACCATATTCGAGAACATTCAATTCGGTGTCAGCTTCACCGACAACTTCAATGGCTTCTACATGGAAGAGGCATCGCCGACGTTCACAAATTGCGTCTTCTACAACTGCAACAGAGCCACCTCGGATTTCGAAACGCCAGCGTCCATATTCCCGATATTCGGATCCTCTCCGAAGTTCGACAACTGCGACTTCACAGCGATGGGAGGACTCACCGATGAAAACGTTCGCGCGACATTGTTCAGAATCAGTGAATCCCTTCAAAACATGGGAAACCCTGGTCAACCAAGCAACCCGGTATTCACGAACTGCAATTTCCGAGACTGTGGAGCCTCGTTCTCTGGTTTGATCCTTTGTCAAAGTCGCGGTACGTTCGTCGACTGTACATTCGAAGACAACTCTTCCACATCAAGCATCTTCTACGTGAGAGCCAATGAACAGCTCCTGATTAAGGGCTGCTCCTTCATCGGCAACATCACCGATCCAGGACCCCCTCCCAATGGTGGAGCCGCGATCTACATTTCCTCTTCCGCCAATGATGTGAGGATCGAATCCTGCCAATTCACCAAGAACTTTTCGACCACTCGCGGTGGTGCCGTGTGTTCCACCGGTGGATCGCCTGAACTGATCGACTGCGTGTTCACGGGCAATGTCGCGGGCGCCTCCGGTGGAGCCATCTACTGCAGTGCGACCGGTCTCACGCTGGCCAACTGTCAATTCTCCAGCAACTTTCCCGATGCAATCACCGGGCCGTTCGCGACCACGAACCCGTCGCATCTGGCCGGTGATGTGAACAACGATGGCACGGTTGATCAGCTCGATGTCGAGGCACTGCAGAATCAGCTGGGCAGCTGCCAGAATGACACCAACGGCGACGGAACCGTCGATGTGCTGGATCTGATGAAGGTCATCCACAACTGGGGCGCCTGCCCGTAACCATCCGGCTCATTCGACTCCATCTCTGCAACCTCCCGCACCCCCGCTCCCGCGGGGGTGCGGTCGCTGGGGGGCAGCCGATGCGGCCCTCAGGGGCGAACGTGCCCGGTGGTCACCAAATACGGGGTTTTTGGTTGCATCCGGACTACTGACTTGCTGGAATGCTGTGTCGCTGGCACATCATTGCCAGTTGTGGGAGAGAGAACCAATGCGACGTATCTGTACCTCTATCGTGGCCACGTTGGTCCTGGCCGGAACATCATCTGCTGACACGATCACGGTGTGCCTGTCCGGATGCGACTACCAGGACATCACGAGTGCTCTTGAAAATGCATCGAGTGGCGACGTGATCGAAATAGATCCCGAAGACTCCAACTACGCCGGCTTTACGATTGATAAGAATCTGACCATTACCATCAACGGCAATGGGGCTGTGGTCAAAGGCACGGACCCGGCCGATCAACTCGTGTTGGTCGAAGGTGGGGCGACCGCGACGATCAACAACTTGACGATCACCGAGGGCAGTGGCGCTGGCATGTCCATCGAAGCCGGAGCCACGGTCACTCTCAACAAATGCACGATCTCGGACAACACAGCCGCTGGCATGTCTCTCCAAAATGGAGCCACAGTCGCTCTCAACAACTGCATGATCTCCGACAATCAGGAAGATGGCGTGCATTCCGAAGGAGCGACGGTCAACATCAGCGGCTGCAATATCTCGAGAAACACACCTCACAACATCATCGGACCGACCAACGTCGTCCTCGACCTGCGCGGCGAGGCCAGTCCCGTCATCACCCTTGAGAACTCGGTCATCTGTGGCACCGGCGAACACGTCCGGGGCCTGATCCTCGTCGTCGGCGAGATCCAAATCTCCGACTGCACCGACGAGGGTGATCTCAACGGCGACGGCACCGTGGACGCGGCGGATCTGACCGCGCTGCACGAGGCGACGGGCATCTGCCGGTCGGATGTCGATCACAACGGGGTCACCGACGTCAACGACCTGCTCCGGCTCGTCAAGGACGGCTGGGGTGGACACTGCCCGTGACCCGCTGAGCAACCCCCCACTCC
>DBGM01000049.1:0-7371 GCA_002295885.1 Phycisphaerales bacterium UBA854 | reverse complement strand
GACTCCGGTACGAATGGCGATAGGATCTGGACCATGTTCGAATCGATGTCCAAGGTGCTCCTGATCGCCGTCACCCTGTGCTGCCTGACCACCACCGCATGGGCGCAGAAGGCCGCCGACAAGTCGAGCCCCTTCGAAGCCGTGCGATGGAACGACGACGCGCCGGAAGTGAAGGTCGGCGGCGTCTGGTACCGACCGGTGGCCATCGAGGGTATCGACGTCGAGGAGATTCTCACCTTCTGCACCAAGAAGTACGGATCGCGGGACAAGAAGCGGTTCGGAGAGGACCTGCCTCCCGCCATCAAGGCGATGGGACACCCTCCCCTTCCGAACCGGGTGGAACTCCGCTTGATCCGACTCGACGATGGCGAGGACGTGACCCTGCACGACGTGCCGAGCACCATCGAAAACCGAAGAGCGATCCTTCTGTACAACCGGTCCAATGGGATCGGCAATCCCCCGCGTTCGAGCAGAACCTCCCGACCTTCGAAGAAGTGGATCACCTACGACGAGGCGGTCGCCGATCTGGTCGAGCTCCAGGCTCGACTCGACGATCAGTTCGCCTACCGACACCTTCGGGACGTCGATCTGGAGGTCGAGATCGCCCGTATCCAGTTGGCCATGGACGGACGGGTCGACGTCGAGCAGCTCACCGAACAGGTTCGGAAGCTGATGATGCGCTTCGGGGATGGACACGCCGGCGTCCGTTCCGAGTTCGAGTCTCGCCCCCCCCGCTACACCCCCTTTCTGCTGGGGGAGGTCGACGGCGGGATCGTGGCCTTCACCCCGGATCGCAGCCGACTGCTTGAAGCGTACCGGCCCTATCTGCTCGCCATCGACGGGGTCCCCATGGATGAACTGATCGACACCATGCGGCCGGTGATCACCGATGGCAGTCCGCAGTTGATCCGGGCCCGCGCGCTGCGCGAACTCCGGACGCTGGACCTCGTTCCGAACATGCGCCGCACGACCCGGAACTACAACACGATCATCTGCACGATGGGCGACAGTCCGGAGGATCCGGATCCCGTCGAACTCAAGTTCTCCTTCACCGACGACCGACCGATCTACGGGGACTGGCCCCGCCGTTCCTCCGGCCTGCTGGAGGGGAACCTCGGCTACCTGCGCATCGAAGCCATGGACGACGAACTCGTGCCCGGGATCAGGCAGGCGATGGACGAGTTCCGCAACACCGACGGATTGATCGTCGACGTCCGGGGCAACGGCGGCGGGACCCGACTGCCGCTGATCACGCTGGCCGGATACCTCCTCGGCCCCGACGAGTCGCCCTGGGTGGCCAATGTCGCCCGCTACCGACTGAGCGATCGGTTCGGAGAGGGACATCTGGAGGCCCGGTACATGCATCGCGCCGACGACGCCCGCTGGACGGACACGCAGCGACGTGCCATCACGGAACTGGCCGCCGACTTCGAACCGGAATGGGATCGGCCCGACGGCTTCAGTCCCTGGCACTACCTCGTGCTGGACCGGACCGGTGCCGACGGCGAGTACTTCTACGACCGACCGGTGGTGATCCTCTCCGACGCGAACTGCTTCAGTGCCACGGACATCTTCCTGGGCGCCTTCTCCGGTCGCCCGCGAATCACGCTCATGGGAAGCGCCAGCGGCGGCGGCAGCGCCCGGTCGCAGCGCTTCGAACTTCCCAACAGCGGCATCCAGGTACGGTGCGCGTCGATGGCGTCGTTCCGACCCGACGGACGACTCTACGACGGCCGCGGGATCGAAGTGGACATCGAGGTTCCGCTGCAGCCCGCCGATCACCTTCTGGGCGGGCACGATACAGTGCTCGATGCCGCGATCGAACATCTCACATCCAAGTAGCACCCGACCGGGTGCGCAGCCCCTCACGAGATCCACCATGCTCCGACTCCGCTCCACCGTCGCACTCGGCCTGTTGCTGGCCCTTCCGGCCTGCACCACATCCTTCCGGACATCCGACCTCGACGGAACCTGGATCGGCCGTGACCACACCATCAACTCGCGTGGGCAGTCCGTGACCAGCAAGGAGATCGTGCTGCAGGTCGGCGACAACGGTCTGATCAACGGAACGACGACCTGGGCGCTGATCGACGGCGCGGGCGGCAACGACGGCGATGCGCCGGTCGCCGGCGACACCGAGGACATCATCGGCGTCTTCGACGCCACCAGCGGGGAGTTCTACCTGGTCGAGACCGAGGAACGCGGATTCTGGCGTGGACGCATGCTGTCCCGGGACCGGATCCAGGCGTTCCTCGTGCAGTCGGGTGACAAACCCGTTGCGGCGGTGGTCCGGTTGCAGCGTCGCACGGACTGAGGAAACCCGTCGGACCGTATCTCCCGAGCCGATCGACGGTCTACCGATCGGTCAGGAGCACCCCTTCGCCGACGAGACCGGGGCCGAAGGCCATGGCCACCGTGGGGAGTCGGCCTCCACCGTCGAGCAGTTTCTTGAGAATCCACAGAACCGTGGACGAGGACATGTTGCCCTGCTCGGCGAGCACGCCCAGCGACGGGGCCAGCAGCGGTTCGGACAGACCAAGCCCCCGCCGAACGCCTTCGAGAATGTCCCGCCCCCCGGGATGG
Organism: Phycisphaerales bacterium UBA854; assembly: GCA_002295885.1. Lineage (GTDB taxonomy): Bacteria > Planctomycetota > Phycisphaerae > Phycisphaerales > SM1A02 > UBA854. The sequence continues at coordinate 4,788 of DBGM01000049.1, read as the reverse complement.
ATGGCCCAGGAACCGATGTCCCCGATGCACAGGCCGCGTTCGCCCAGCCACGTCGTGATCCACTCGGAGACCGATCGCTTCAGGACGATCGGCACTCTGGGGGAAAGTCGCATCTCGAACCCACGGTCTCCGATCCGCCACGTCATGAGGTCGGACGTGCCGGGAAACAGACGACTGGTGAAGCAGTCCAGCACGGGACCGTGGTGGTCCCGGGAGACCACGGCCGAAGCCGCACCGTCGGCGAAGATCGCGTTGGCGACCGCCTGATCCCGAAGCGGTGCCGCAACGTGGTAGTGGATGCTGCAGATCTCCACGCACACCAGAAGTACGACGTTCGACGGATTCTCCGCCGCGAAGGCCCGGGCCACCGCCAGCCCGTTCAGGGCACCGTGGCACCCCATGAACCCGATGTTGGCTCGAGCCACATCGTTGGGCAACTCGAGTTCGTCATGCAGTCCGCGCCAGACGCCGGGCGATTCAGCGCCGGTGCAGCTGACGGTCACGAGATGGGTGATGCGTTCCGGATCGACCTGCGCCGATGCCAGTGCCGCGCGGGCGGATCGACTCGCCAGCGCCAGCGCCGCCGGGCGGTAGTGCTCGAGCCGCTGGGAGGTGCTGGCGCCCCCCTGCCGCACCGGCTCGATGATCCGCTCCTGAAGTGCTCGGGAACCGAAGAGCAGGGACCGTGAATCGATGCGCACATCGGAGTACAACTTCGCCAGTTCGTCCCGATCCAGCGGAGTCTCCGCGGCGCGGGCGATCTCCAGACCGTCCTGCGGAGAGCAGGCGGTATCCGGGGCCGCGGTGCCGAGTCCGTTGATGCGTACCGGGGACGGCATGGCTAGTTCCAGCAGACCTTTCGCGACATCCATCGACCGATCGGCCGGGTTCGTCCCAGACGAAGCAGCGGCTTGAGCAGGCGCGGACGTCGAATCGTCGCTCCGACCAGCCGGCAGGTCAGATGCCGCCGACGCAGCAGCGTCGCGCAGCTCCGGTGCCAGGACGGTCCGACCGGACGTCCCTCGAGCAGGTCGCGTACGAACGGCGCCATCCGTATCGCGCAGTGGATGCCCCAGCTCATTCCTTCACCGGTGAAGGGCTCGATGTAGCGCATCGCGTCGCCGAGGACGAGGACCCGACCACCGGCCGCGCGGCGACGGTGCCGCCGCAGGTGCGAGACCCCCTGCCATCGGATGCCATCGAGCGCCTCCGATCGGACCCCGCTTTCGTCGAGCATGCGGTGCAGCAGACCGGATCGTCCCAGCGTCCTGACCGCGGCCGGATCCAGGGCGGCCGCCAGGACCGAGGCTCCACCGGCCAGGGGAGCGATGCCCAGATACCCCGCGGCCGAGGTGAACATCCGGACGCGGTCGTCGGTTGCCGGACCGTCGAATGCATCGACGATGGCTCCGATGCCGACGTGGCTGCCGGCCTCCACGACCCAGTCGAACTCCCGACGGTGGGACAACGCGGTTCCGTGCAATCCATCGGCGACCACGATCGCCCCGGGCGTCAGCACCGTACGTTCCGTGCCGCGGGTGAGCACCACGGAATCGTCCGCCCGGACGGTGGCCGACGTCGAGTCGACGAAGGTTCCGCCCAGCTGCTGCACGCGTTCGATGAGGTTGCGGTCCAGTTTCGATCGATCGATCACCCGATAGGCGGGCAGTGGAAGGGTCGCCGAAAACCCGCGGGTGACGATTTCAATTCGATCCACCGACCGCGGATTGGATCGGGACAGTGCCGGTCCCAGTCCGCATTGGTGCAGTCCGTCCGCGCCGGCGGGCGCAAGGCATCCTCCGCAGACCTTGGCGCGGGGAAATGCGGACCGTTCGACGATCAGCGTCCTGTACCCGTCGTTGAGCAGGGTCGCCGCGGCGGCACAGCCGGCGGTGCCCGCCCCGATGACCAGCACCTCCCAGGTGCCGGATGCGGCCTCGATCAGGGTGTCCGACGAATTCACGAGGGTGACCATGTGAGAACCATCCGTCTGGGAAAGACATGACGCACCCGAGCCCGGTCGAGTCCGGCCTCGGACGCCAGGGACCGCAGTTCCTCCGAACTGAACGCCGCCCGCACGCTGCGAACGGCATCGACGTGCACCACGTCCGACCTCGTGAGGATACGCGGCACGATCCGCGCCAGCAGCAGATTCGTCCGATCACGTCGCAGATCGTTGACGATCAGCAACCGGGTGGCGATCCGCGACGCGTCCCGCAACACCCCGACGACTGCGTTCTCATCCAGATGATGCAGAAAGAGGTTGCACAGGACCACGTCGAACGGTCCCAGCCCGCCGAGGCCGCCTCCGGTGACATCGAGGGACTCGTAGCGCATCGCCACCTCGGCCGCCGCCGCGCGTTCGAGAGCGACGCGGCGGGCCAGCGGACTGACGTCGCATCCCACCAGCTCGAGGCGACGTCCGCAGGCCTTCGCCCGACCGGCCAGTCGGATCGGTATGGCACCGTCACCCGATGCGATGTCCAGCATCGACAGGGACGTGGCGCCCCGGTCGAACAGCGTTCGCAGGTACGGCCAGATGGTCCGCTCGACGCCGGACACACGGTTGATTCGGTGCAGGCCCTGCAGCGCCCGCCGGTGCCGCCGGTCATCGAGCGCGGGATCATCCATCAATTCGGGGATCAGGTGACGCTGCATGCCTTCATCCTATCCGTCGAACGCACCTTCGACTGCCGTGTTCACAGGAGCATGGCCCAGCACCAGAACCAGATCCCACCGGCGAGATACAGCAGGGAGATCGCCATGATGTTGAGCAGGAACTGACGGCGAACCGATGAAGCCAGTGCCATGACCGAAGCCACCACGGCCACGACGGAAAGCAGCCAAGCCAGATGCAGACCGACGACTGCAAGCCAGAACTCCGGCACGTACTGGTAGTCGACGTCGAACTGGAGGTTGCCCCAGACCATGGAAACGTCATCCGCAGTCGCCGGTCCTGATCCAGTCGGAACCCCCTGCTCTTCGAATGCACCACGGGAGCGATGCTCCATGCCGGCGGCTCCGGGTTGGGCCGTCTGCAGGCGACTGCCGGCATCCAACGCCAGCAGGAGCAGAAACCCACTGACGAATGCCAGTGCACACCACAATACGAAGGCGTACTTTGCAACGAAGAACGTCGAGCTGGACCTGCTGCCCGTATCCATCAACGGACTGTACCGCGGATCATCTGGCCACGAATACAAAGTCCGCAGTCTTGAGGTTGTCGGTAATTTTCTTGCGTGGGACCTCGAGTCGCACTCTAATGATCCTTTGAGGACCGTCGTACGATCGCGGGTCCCCGGAGCCGTTCATGCATCGTCGGATCGCCGTCATTCTCCCACTGGTCATCACGGGTGCCGTCGGTGCGCAGGCCCCCTTCACGTACATCGACACCGGCCAGAAGCTGGGTGCGGCCTACAGCAGTTTCGCGGCCCTGGGAGATCTCGACGACGACGGCGACCTCGATGCATGGGTTGCGAACTACCTGGGTCCCAACGCCGTCTGGCTCAACGACGGTGACGCCGGGTTCGGCGATTCGGGGCAGGCCCTTGGACAGCGCAACAGCTTCGCGGTGGCATTGGGTGATCTGGACGGCGACGGCGATCTGGACGCGTGGGTCGCCAACTACGACCAACCCAACAGCATCTGGTTCAACGACGGTGCCGGACGCTTCACCGACTCCGGGCAGACGCTGGGCGCGGCCCGGAGCAACGGCGTCGCCCTGGGCGATCTCGACGGCGACGGCGATCTCGATGCCTACGTATCGGATGGATTGGGTCAACCGAACACCGTCTGGGTGAACGACGGCAACGGTCTGTTCGCGGATTCCGGTCAGCGGCTGGGCACCGGCTTCAGCGATTGGGTGGCGTTGGGTGATCTGGACGGCGACGGTGATCTGGACGCGTGGATCGCCAACGAGGACGAGGGCAATACCGTGTGGACGAACGACGGCAGTGGTCGCTTCACCGACACGGGGCAGTCGCTGGGCACTGCCGCCAGCTTTTCGGTGGCCCTGGGGGATCTCGACGGCGACGACGATCTCGATGCGTGGGTCGCGAACTACTCCGGGCAGCCCAACGTGGTCTGGCTGAACGACGGCGACGGTTTTTTCAGCCGCACCGGCCAGGCCCTCGGCGACAACTACAGCTTCACGGTGGCCCTGGCGGACGTCGACGAGGACGGCGACCTCGACGCCTGGATCGCCAATCTCCTCGGGCCCAATCTGATCTGGCTCAACGACGGCACCGGCGTCTTCGTCGACTCCGACCAGACGCTCGGCGATCGCCCGAGTCTCGCGGTCGCTCTGGGTGATCTCGACGGTGACGGCGATCCCGATGCGTGGGTCGCCAACGACGGTGATCCCAACACCGTCTGGCGCAACCTCGTGCGGGGCGCCTGCTGCATCCAGGGATCATGCGTACAACTTCAGATCGAAACGTGTCTGGAGATCGGTGGCGTGTACCTGGGCGGTGCGTGCGCGATTGCATCGTGCGATGACTCGGATCCGACGGGGGCCTGCTGCACGGGCAACGAAGCCGTGTGCGTGCCCTACACCTCGACGGCGTGCATCGATCTCGGAGGCCAATGGCTCGGCGCCGGCACGTCGTGCGTCGAGGCTCCGTGCACGACCGTCTGCGCCGGCGACACGAACGGCGACGGGCTGGTCGATGTCGGAGACCTGCTGCTGGTCATCGCCAACTGGAACACCTGCCCGTGACCATCCGGGCCATCCCCCACTCCATCCATGCAGCCCCACAGCACCCCGTCTTCACGGGGGTGTTGTCGCTG
>DBGM01000022.1:12319-26627 GCA_002295885.1 Phycisphaerales bacterium UBA854 | reverse complement strand
CCGCGAACCGCACCTACTCCCGACGGGGCAGAGGCGGTGGAGGATCCATCTCCTCGGACCACTCCCCGCAGAGCACCTTCCATCCCCAACGGGTGGAGGCATGGGTGTACGGGCGGCCGCACTCCGGACACTGCCCCTGTGGCTCACCGCCACCGAGCGGGTAGCCGCACCAGGTGCAGAGCAGCCAATCATGCCGGCGGAGACGCCCACGCCAGCGGCGAAGCAGCCACACCGAGACGGCGATGCCGCCGGAGATCGCGATGTACGACAGTAAGGGCCAATCCATCATGACGCCGGTCACCGCCAGCACCAGGGCGAGGTAGACCACCCAGAACCACAGCTCGACGGGCCGGGCGACCCGGGGGGCATAGGGCTGGAACGGTCCCGGGAAGTTCCGGTACTTCAGTGGCACACGGTGGTTCACCGCTCGAGGATCCAGATGTTCCGGAAGGAGAGCGTGTTGCCGTGGTTCTGCAGTTCGATCGGACCGCTCGGGAAGATCGGCTTCGAGCGATCCCAGTAGTTCTCCAGCCGGACGCCGTCCACGACCAGTCGGTCGTTCAGCCGCACCGTCACCAGTTCACCCTCCATCACGATGTGGAACGTGTTCCATTCGCCGACCGGACGATCCGCGGCGACGAGGGGCTTCGACCGGCCGCGCTGGTTGTTGTACAGCCCTCCGGAACCGATCTTGTCGTCCCAGATCTGCACCTGCGGACTGCCGCGAAGGTAGATGCCGCTGTCCCCCCTCGGTTCGATCTTCCAATCGACCCAGAGTTCGAAATCCCCGAAGTCGTCGACGGTGACGAGATTGTCGCCCTTGCCGTCGAAGATCAGGACCCCGTCCTCCACGGTCCAGTGCGCACGCATCGAATCGTCGGCCTTCGCCTGGGCCGTGGCAAGCTCCTCGGGCGTCATCTTCGCCCGACTGATCGGATTGCCGACGAGTCCCTTCCAGCCGACGAGGTCGGTTCCGTTGAAGAGTGGCCGCGCCTGGGGATGGGGTCCGGCCGTGCAACCGGCCAACGCCCCGAGCAGGATGACGACCAGACCTCGGATCATGCGGGACCGATCACTTGCCTCCGCCGCTGTCGGCCGGGGCATCCTCGTCCACGATCTCGAGCATCTCGACGTCGAAGATCAGCGTCGCTCCCGGCGGAATCGGACTGCCGGGGCGGGGATTCCAGCCGTAGGCCAGCTGCTGCGGAATGATCAGCTTGCGGGTGCCGCCGACCTGCATGGTCTTGAGTCCCTCGAGCCAACCGGGGATCACCCCGCCGCGCATGTCGACGGTGAAGGGGACTCCGCTGTTCTTCGAGGAATCGAAGGCGGTTCCGTTCACCAGCCAACCGGAATAGTGGACCTTCACGCGGTCGTCGGAGGCGGGCGAACCACCCTCGCCGACGACGACGTCGTACCACTCCAGACCGGTTTCGCTCGTCTGGAGCTGGGCGTCGCCGACCGGTGCGCCGGGCAGATCGGCCGGAGCCGGCACGGTGATGAACTGATCGATCCCCTGCAGTTCGATGTCGAAGACGACCGGAGCCCCCTGGGCCATCTGCTGGCTGGGGACGGTCTTGGAACTGGCCCAGATCTTGCGCTTGTCACCCACCCGCTGACCGGAGAGGGCCTCCTGCCAGCCCGGGAACACCATCTTGTCGTCGAGCGGAACCACCATCTCGCGGCTGAGCAGCAGATGGCCGTGGTCACCGTGCATGTTGTAGGCGGTCATCACGATCGAAACCGCCTGGGTCTCGTCCGTGATGGCGGCGGGCGGCGCCTCGCCTTCGGCCACCTCGGCCACGCTGATGTCGGCGACCCAGTATTCGGGATGCTTCTGCAACGGCTTCATGGTCTTGTTCATGGGGACGTCACCGGGCAGGTGGGCGATGATCGGGCCCTGCGACGGGGCGGACTCGGGCTCGGGCGCGGCTTCGGGAGCGGGCTCCGGCTCGGGAGTCGGTTCCGGTTCGGGAGTCGGTTCCGGTTCGGACGCGGGTTCCGGTTCGGATGCGGCAGCGGGATCGGCCGCGGGCTCGGGATCGGACGCGGTCGAAGGTTCCGTCTTCGATTCCGAAGCGGACGTCGATGCGGCGTTGGCCGACGACGGTGCGGCCTTGTCGCAGCCGATCAGGAGAAGGCCGGCGACGGCCAGAAGCAGGAGGGTGGTCTGTACTCGATGCATGGTCTGAATCCTCGTTGGTGATTGCCGCAAGTCGTACGTCGCCTGCGTCCCGAAGTTCGGGCAGCGTACCGCGCAGGAGAGGGTTGTGAAAAAGCCCCCGCGTCGGGAGGACGCGGGGGCTTGGAATGACGGAAGAAACCCGATCAGGCGACGGACGCTGCCATCTCCTCGGCCTTGCGCTTCGCATCGTCGAGGTTGCCGACGTACATGAAGGCGGACTCGGGCAGATCGTCGCCTTCGCCCTCGCAGAGACGCTCGAAGGAGTCGATGGTGTCGGCCAGCGACGTGGTGACGCCGGGGAAACCGGTGAACTGCTCGGCCACGTAGCAGGGCTGGCTGAGGAATCGCTCGATGCGGCGGGCACGGTTGACGACCAGCTTGTCGTCCTCGGCCAGTTCGTCGACGCCCAGAATGGCGATGATGTCCTGGAGATCGCGGTACCGCTGGAGGATCTGCTGCACCCGGCGGGCGCAGTTGTAGTGCCGCTCGCCCAGCACCTGCGGGTCGAGAATGCTCGACGTGGAGGACAGCGGATCCACGGCGGGGTAGATGCCCTTCTCGGCGATGCCACGCTCGAGCACCACGAAGGCATCGAGGTGGGTGAAGGCCGTGGCGGGCGCGGGGTCGGTCAGGTCGTCTGCCGGCACGTAGATGGCCTGCACCGACGTGATCGCACCCTTGTCGGTCGACGTGATCCGCTCCTGCAGCTCGCCCATCTCGGTGGAGAGGGTGGGCTGGTATCCCACGGCGGAGGGCATCCGGCCCAGCAGGGCGGAGACCTCGGAGCCGGCCTGGGTGAACCGGAAGATGTTGTCGACGAAGATCAGGGTCTCCTTGCCGGATGCGTCACGGAACTCCTCGGCCATCGCGAGGCCGGAGAGGGCGACCCGGAGACGCGATCCGGGAGGTTCGTTCATCTGACCGAACACCATGGCCACCTTGTCGATGACGTGGGCGGTGTTGCCGTGCTCGTCGGTGTATTCGGCCTCCTGCATCTCGCGCCAGAGGTCGTTGCCCTCACGGGTTCGTTCGCCGACTCCGCAGAACACGGAGTAGCCGCCGAACTCACGGGCGACACGGGCGATCATCTCCTGGATGATCACGGTCTTTCCGACGCCGGCTCCACCGAACAGTCCGATCTTGCCGCCGCGGACGAACGGACACAGCAGATCGACGACCTTGATGCCGGTCTCGAGGATCTCGGTCTTCGGGTTGAGGTTCTCGAGCTTGGGCGGCGCCGCGTGGATCGGTCGACGGTTCTCCGTGGCCACCGGTCCCCGCTCGTCGATCGGATCGCCCAGCAGGTTGAACACGCGGCCGAGCACTTCCTCGCCCACGGGCACCTGGACCGGTGCACCGGTGTCGACGCAGGCCTGACCGCGGGTCATGCCGTCGGTCGAACCCAGCGATACGCAACGGACGTCGCCGCCGCCGAGGTGCTTGCTGACCTCGCCGAAGAGAACGCTCTTGACACCGTCGACTTCGAGATCGACGGTGACGGCGTTGTAGAGATCCGGGAGATCATCCTCGGGAAATCTTGCGTCGAAGGTGGATCCGATCACCTGGACGATAGTGCCGGTACTGGCCATGAGCAGGTCCTCTCTGCACTCGGGTTAACGGAGCTCGGCGGGGCCGAACGAGCCGCACAGGATAGTCTCCCGGGGGGCCGCTGCCAAGCATCGCCGATGGGGGCCGCCCCCGGGGCGGACGGGCTACACTCCACGCCAGCAGGACCACCACCATGCCCGAAACCATGATCAACAACGTGCTGGAGCAGACCGGGGACCGGATCGTCGCCGTCAAGGAACTCGACGGCAGCGAGGCGTACCTCAAGGACCACTTTCCGACCTTCCCGATCATGCCCGGGGTGATGATGCTCGAGACCCTCGTGCAGGCCGCCCGGCTCCTCCTGCCGGAACGGGAGGACGGTCCGTGGGTCCTGGGGGAAGTCAAGGCCATGAAATACGGCCAGATGGTCCGTCCCGGAGAATCCCTCGAAGTGGAGGTCCGGATCCTCAAGACCGAAGGAGATCTGGTCGCCTGCAAGGGAAGCGGGATTCTGCGGCGAGGACCAGGAATCGAAGGCGACGGGGAGACAGTTCTCTCCGGAAGGTTTACCATGCGTCCACGATGCGACATCCCCAGGGGATGAACGCCCGACACCGAAGGATCGGTGGGGTCTCGCACCCGGACCAAGCACAGGAGCTGTCCCGACATGTCCATGAGCAAGGATGAGATCTTCGCGAAGGTCCAGGAAGTACTCGAGGAGGCGCTCGGCGCCGATGCCGACGAGATCACCCCAACCGCCAGCCTCACCGGCGACCTCGACGCGGAATCGATCGATTTCCTCGACATCGTCTTCCGGCTCGAAAAGGCGTTCTCGACCGACGACGCACCGTTCAAGATCTCCCAGGGCGAACTCTTCCCCGAGAACCTGATGGACAACGCCGACTGGGTCGACGACGGAAAGTTCACCGAAGCGGGGCTCGGCATGCTCCGGGAACGGATGCCGCACATCGACTTCACGGCCTTCAGCTCCGATCCCCAGGTCAGCAAGGTCGCGGATCTCATCACCGTGCAGTCGCTGGTCAACTTCGTATCGAACAAGCTGGCCGGTGAAGCCGCCGCGACCTGAGTCGTCATGCGCTGGATGTGGATCGATCGTGTCGTGGACTTCGAGCCCGAGACACGCCTCGTGGCGGTCAAGGACGTCGATGCGGCACTCGACAACCAGCGGACCAACATTCCGAGAATGAACGACCACGGACGAATGGACGTGCTGCCCATGCCCCTGGTGGTCGAAGGCATGGCACAGACCGCCGGCATCCTGGTCGGTTCGGCCAACGGGTTCCGGGAGAAGGTCATCCTCGCCAAGATCGCCCGAGCCCGACTCGACGCCGATGCCGGCCCCGGCGACACCATCCGCTTCGAGGCGACCATCGATCGGATGGATGACAAGGGCGCCTCGACCTCCGGTCGCGTCCTTCGTTCCCGAGACGACCGGACGTGGGACGAGCTCGGCACCATCGACCTGATGTTCAGCCACGTCGACCAGAACATGGCCGGCATCGAGTTTCCGGAGGAGAACTTCGTGTTCTCCGACAACTTCCGGGATCTGCTGGTGGAAGCGGGACTCGATCGCCTGGACGAGTCCGCCCCATGACAGCCGCGGCCTCCTTTCGGAAGCCGCGGCACGCACGAGGCTGAATCGGTGCTCCCTGATTGGAGGGAGGAAGGGAAGAGAGAGAGTGTTCACCCGCAATCGCTGGGAGTGCGGGAGGGAGTCGGCCCCGACCGGGGAGGTGGTCCGAACGGGACCCTTCAGGGGGAAGGCACTCGGTTCCCCCGTGCGTCAGGTACACGGTCGAATTCCCCGTGCCGTCGGGCAAGCGTTCCTCCGCGAAAGATCCCGCCGACCCTCCGTCTGGGAGGTCTGGGGGGGTGATGCGTGATTCCGTCGTCGGAGTCGCTACCCTGTGGGGTCGTGAACGAGCACCTCGCCATCTACGCCGGATCCTTCGATCCGATCACCAACGGCCATCTGGACGTCCTGCACCGGGCGCGCGGGATGTTCGACCGCATCATCCTCGGCATCGGACAGAACCCGGACAAGCCGTCCCTGTTCCCCGTGGAGGAACGGGAGGCGATGGCCAGGCAGCTCGTGGCGGAACTCGCGACGGGTCCGGAGCTCGCCGAGGTCGGAGTCCGGTCCTACCAGGGGTTGACCGTCGACTTCGCCCGGGAGGTCGGTGCGGTGGCGCTGGTCCGCGGCATCCGAAACGTCACGGATCTCGCCGGTGAATGCCAGTTGGCGATCACGAACCGTCAGGTCGCGGACGTCGAGACGGTCTTCATCGTCACCGGCGAAACCTACGCCTTCACCTCGTCGGGCCTCATTCGCCAGATCGCTGGACTGGGAGCCGACGTCGACCGGCTCAGCACCATGGTGCCCGAACTGGTGATCGAACGGCTGCGCAGTCTCCAGGCCGATCCCGACGGCCCCCTGCGACGCATGGCCCGGGACGGACACGTCGACTGATCAGCCGAGCAGGCCACCGGATCGAATCGGATTCGGAACTGCGTTGTCGCGTCCGAGCACGAGCATGTCCGCGATCTCGATCGCGTCCTTGAAGGACTCGAGCGCCTGTTCGCGATTCCAGCAGCTGGCCAGCACCTGCCCCTGTTCGAGGTGCTCGCTCGTCGCCACCGCATCGCCGCAGATGAGCACCGTCTGCTGCGGCAGCGGCAGCAGCAGACCACAGGAACCGGGTGAGATCCCGGGCAGCGGAAAGAGATCGACCCCCTCCGCCAGTTCATCCGGTGCGATCCGGGTCCGCTCCACGAGCTCCCGCTCGGACCGGATCAATCCCTGCCGTTCCCGATCGTCGTGCGAATCGGCTCCGGACTGCTCACCGTCGAGGAAGTCCTGCATTGCGTCGCGCTCCGCCTCCGACACCCACCATTCGGCGTGCTCCAGGGCGGGCAGCGATCGGCGGTGATCGGGGTAGAAGCTGGTCATGAAGACATCCGTGATGTCCGCCAAACACATCGACGCCCGTTCATCCAGACGGACCTCCAGCACCTGGGGCGGCAAGGAGGGATTCACGAGAATGCGCCGCCCATCGACTTCGAGCAGCGAAGTCGTGGCGTGGGCGGAGCGGACGACGCCCTCCTCGCCCCTCAGCGGATGGGCGGGCAGGGTACCGATGGAGATGATGCGGTGGGTGCAGGGCATGGGGTCAAGCATACGTGGGTTGGGCCTGCCGTGAGCGAGTTGGGCCTACACTGTTGATATGCGATCGAATCGAACCGCTCTGGTGCTCCTGCTGGCCGCCGCACCCCTGACGTCGCCAGACTTCGTCCGGGCGCAGGTGGGTCCCACGACCATCGAGGACGCCCAGGGCAAGACGTACGAGGAGAGCGTGCACTGGGCACGGCGGCAGTCGCTCACCCTGCTGGTGACGCAGAACACCCATCCCATCGTCAAGCAGGTGGTGCTGGTTCCCAACGCCGCGACATTCATCGACGAGCTTTCACGATGGAGCACGGAGGCCAAATGGCCGATCCTCTTCGAGGACGACTTCTACGCTCCGATGTTCATTCGTGCCTACCGGCCGGATGCGGTCTTCCGACGTGCTTCGGTCGGCACCCTGCCCGAGGACATGACGGCACGCCGGACGTTGATCGATCGCACCGTGGCGAACTCGTGGCGGGTGGAGAACACCTTCGGCGTCTCGTACGCAGACGTCATGGGCGATCGTGGGTTCAAGCCGATGGGCGCCGTCGTGACCTCTCTCAAGGATCCCGCCTGGGTCGGCGGCATCGCATTGGCCGCGGCCCGGGGCCTCGACATCTTCTACATCGACGAGGATCTGGGCCAGCCGGGCGACATCCTCTCGGATGCACGGACCCGCGAGCTCATGGACCGCATCGAGCGCATGGTCCGCCGGTCCGGGACCGAATACACGGAGGTCGGAGACCGCTTCGATTTCCTGACCGTCTGCCGGACCATGGCCGCTCGGACCAACGTGGACATCGGCGGGGCGCTGCCGGATCGGCTCCCCCCGGCGATCCGGAACGGACCCAAGGCGATCACCGACGTGATCGGTCGCCACCTCGACGGGCGTCGCTGGGCCTTCACGGGCTGGATCCTCGGCAGTCAGCGATCGTCGCTGTACGCCGCGATGTGCAGCTTCTTCCTGCCCCGCACCACGGTGTGGCTGGGAGACTCCTACCAGCACGAGGAAGGCCGCGATGCGTACCAGATGGGTCGCACCGCGATCATGTACGAACAGCACGACTACGAGGTCGAACTGCACGAGAACCTCACGCGATCGTCGTTCCAGGCCGCGACGTCGACCGGCATCGATGCCGATCAGATCTACATGAACTCCAGCGGCAATGCGGACTTCTTCGATCTCGGACCGGACCGCTGCTCGCCCTATGACGTTCCGGTCCTGGATCGCCCCGCGTTCCTCTACCTCATCCACAGCTGGTCGATGAAGACACCGGATGATCCGAACACCATCGGCGGGCGCTGGATGCGCAACGGGGCCTATGCGGCCTACGCCTCCTCGCACGAACCGCTGCTCAGTGCCTTCCGGCCGGCCTACGAGGTCGCCAGGCGAATCATCAGCCTCATCCCCCTCGGACCTTCGGTTCGGCTCTGGGAAGGCGAAGCCCCGCTGTCCGTCGCGTGGCGGGTGAATCTCTTCGGTGATCCGATGATGCTCAGTGGCGGCGCCAAGGACGCGGGCCGACCCCTCGCACCCATCGACGGTGGATCGGCCGAGAATCTGAACGAAGCGGCCAGGAAGGCGATGGAGCGGGCCCTGGATGCACCGTCCGACGACGCGTTCGCCGAGACGATCCGGCTGTTCATCCTGATCAATCTCGATGGACTGGCCCGGGATCTCTGGGCACGGGCCGTCAAGGACGGAGCCGGAGGCCCGGAAACCGCTCGCGTCGCGCTGCCCCCGCTGTTTCGGGGGGGAGACCGGACGGCATTCCTGGAGGCCTGGAGCGTGTGTTTCGCGGACCGCGATGCCGTCCGGCCGAACCAGCGGGAACTGGACATGCTGTGGTCGCTCGTCGGACCGACCCTCGCCCAGGAAGTCGATCCGGAGACGATTGAACTGATGACGAACGCCATCCGTCGCCGGTATCCCAGCGGAGACATGCAGCGTCTGGCCCCCGCCCTGGATCGGACGGGCGGACGACAGGCGGTCCGTACCACCCTGCGCCGCATCCGCCAGACCGCCGCGAATCAGCGTGAGAAGAAAGCGATCGATCAACTGCTCGAGCAGTACGACTGAAAATGACGAGGCGGCATCGCCGCCTGGCCATGCCGCCTCACCCCCACAAGAAGTTGTTCGTTCTGCTCAGTCGCCGACCGCCAGCATCCATTCGGGATCGGGGTCGGTGCTGACCACGTGCCAGACATGCAGTTCCATGCCCAGGCTGTCACCGGAGGCGAGCAGCAGGGGATCGTACGAATCGGCGTGCATCGTCAGGCTGTCCATCGAAGCCAGGGCCACGTGGGTCGGCTTTGTGGAATGCGAGGTGCAGCCGGAGAGAAGGCCGAGTGCGAGACATCCGAGTGCGATTCCGTTCATCCGTGCGTTCATGGTTCGATCCTCTTGCGGTGGAGACAGCTTGCTTCACGCTTGGTGAAGGTCTTCTCTGGACTTCGTCCTGATGCGGGGGCGACTTCAGTGGAGGGTGGGACTTGATTGTTTTTTGTTGTCCCGTGTGCAGGAAGGACAATCGAACCCCCGGACAGTCCTTTCACCAACCCTGAAAAACGGCCCTGAGATTCATGCGAGGGTCCGATATGGAGGATTCGATCGAAATGGCCCGGCGGGGTACCCTATGGGATCGACGTTCGATTCTTCCAAACAGTGACGATCAGGGATTTCGACATGAGAATCCATCTCAGACGCCTCGCCTGTCTGGCCGCGATGATGGCCGCCACACTCCCTGCCAAGGCCGATGTGTCGCCGGATCCCGAGGTCGACGGACTTCCCTACGAGGTGTCATCCTTCTCCATCCAATGGCGATGGGACCATCCGGACCTGCCGGAAGAAGCCTCCATGCTCACGACCCCGATCGCGCTGGCCCGCACCACGGACGGCTGGGTCCGACCCCGAGCGGAAACCACCAACAGCATGGTGACCCTGCAGCAACTGAATGCGGAGGGTCCCGCGACCTACTACTCCTCCGCTCTGGCGACGATCTCGACCACACTGAGTGCGAGACTGATCAACGACGGATTGATGGGGGTGTTCGTGACCTTCGACCCGGACCAGATCTCGGACGACCCCCAGACGCGTGGACAAGATCTGAGACCGTCCGGCGACCGCGGTCTGACCATCGACATCGCCGTGGGACGGGTCCAGGGGATCCGGACGCTCGCGTCCGGCGAACGCATCCCCGACGAGGATCGCATCAACCACCCGGCCCACCGGCACATCATCGACAACGCACCGCTGAAGCCCGCGGACGACGACGGTGAAGGCGATCTGCTCTGGAGGAAGAATCTCGAGGACTACTTCCTGTACCTCAGCCGGCATCCCGGCCGCAACGTCGAAGCGTCCGTCGGAGCCGCTTCGCAGCCCGGAGGCGTTGGACTCGATTTCCTGGTGTGGGAATCCAGGCCGCTCTCGCTGTTCATGGAATTCTCGAACACCGGCACCCAGCAGGAAGGGTACTTCCGGCAGCGCTACGGCCTGTTCACCTCCCAGCTGACCGGCAACGACGACACCTTCTCGCTCGAATACCTCACTTCGGACTTCAGCTCGTCCAACGCGGTCTTCGCCGAATACACCGCCAAGGTCGCGGGCACCGAACGGACCCGATGGGCCGTCGGAGGCGATTGGAGCGAGTTCTTCGCGGACGAATTCGGCGTGCTCGACGACGCCTTCACCGGAAACTCGTGGTCGATCAACGGCAGCATCACCACGAACATCGCGCAGAATGGGTCCTTTTTCCTGGATCTGGTCGGCGGCGTCCGGCTGCAGCACCTGGAAGTCAACAACAACCTCCTGCTGACCCAGGCCAGCGCGAACTTCCTGATTCCCTACATCATGCTGCAGGCGGATCACCTCGGAGACTGGTCCAACTTCAGCGGATCGCTGGGGATCGAGTTCAACCTACTCGGCCACGATGAGCGCACGCTACTCGATCTCGGTTCCCGTCTGGACACCGCGAACCGGTGGGCCCGCCTGAACTGGAGCGCCGTGCAGTACTTCTTCCTGGAGCCGCTGCTGAACCCCGCGGGCTTCGCGGACCCCGACACACCCGAGACCTCGACGCTTGCGCACGAGATCATGCTGTACTTCGGCGGCCAGTATTCGTTCGGCAGCCGTCTGCTGCCCCAGTTCCAGCAGGTGATCGGCGGCATGTACTCGGTGCGCGGCTATCCCCAATCCGTGGCCGCCGGCGACTCGTCGATCGTGGCGAAGGCCGAATACCGCTACCACATCCCCCGCGCCTTCGCCGTCAATCCCGAACCCATGGAACTCTTCGGCGGCCAGTTCCGCGCTGCACCGCAGCACGTCTACGGCCGAACCGACTGGGATCTCATCCTCTGCGGCTTCTTCGACTACGGCATGGTGATGCCGGCGGACGCATTCCCGTTCGAGGAGGACGAGACGCTGATGGGTGCCGGGGTCGGACTCGAATTCCTCTTCCGGACCAACTTCCGGTTCCGGCTCGACTGGGGGTTCCCGTTGAAGGATCTGCCTGCGGCCGGCGTCAAGGTCGGAGACGAACGGCTCTACGCCAGCGGCACCATCACCTTCTGAACCACCCGATCGTGCGGGATGCACCGTTTACACGGCCACGATCGGTTATCAGACCCCAAATCACGGTAAATCAAGGGCAACGCAAAGCGGCTCGTGATATCTTGAAACGTCGCACTGCACTCGCCTTCGGGCGGTGCGGAGGCGATCGAGAGACACCCGTCAAGGGAAGGGAAGCACGATGAAGAGACTGGTACCTGCCGTACGTCATTGCGCAATCAGGATCGTCCGGAGCGGCTTCGCCGTTTCCGGACTGCTGCTGTGCCTGCTCACCGCATCCGTCGATGCGAACCCCTCCGGCGGGGTGGTGACCCACGGAAGCGCCACGATCAACTACGGCCCGAACATGACCGTGAACCTCGGGTCGTCGAACGTCATCATCAACTGGGATCATTTCGGCATCGGAGCCGGTGAACAGCTCCACTTCGACATGCTCTCGAACTGGCGGGTCCTGAATCGGGTCACCGGCAACGCCTCATCCTTTCTGAACGGACTCATGACCGCCAACGGGCAGGTCTACATCGTCAATCGCAACGGCATCACCTTCGGCGCGAACTCCATGATGAACGCCGGACGGCTGTACGCCGCCACCGGCAGCATGTCCGACGCGGACTTCCTCGGCGGGATCGACCGGTTCACCAATCTCTCCCTAACGGATCGGATCGAGTTCCAGACCGGATCGTCCTTCAATGCAGACGAACTCCACTTCATCGGCGGCCGGGCCCACCGCGCGATCCACGTCCGCGAGGGTGCGGTCATCGAAGCCCCGATCGTCTCCATGGCCACCGGCGAGAACGAGGTGATGATCAGCCGGCTCGGCGATCGCATCCACCTCCGCATCGACGGTCAGGACATGGACGCATCCAACCCCACGGCGGGCGTGAACGATCCCAGCACCACCGGGCTGGTCTCGATCATGAACGAGGGAACGATCGCCACCGGACAGGCCGGAGGACAGATCACCCTCAACTCGGGCGATCTCTGCGGCATCGGAATCCTCAACACCAGCACCGCCCGCATCGAGGCCGACGGAGGGTCCATCGAGCTCGCCGCCGCCGGGGGATCGATCTACAACCAGGCCGGATCACGCGTGCAGGCCGCCACCGTCGGATCGTCGACGGGGTCGATCACCATCGGCGCCGATGCCGTCGTGATCAACGGACTCGTCGCCGCGGACGAGGAGCAGTTCGGTGCCGACGCGGCCGGCTCCATCGACATCAACGGTGTCTGCAACACGTTCTTCGGATCCTCCGCCATTCTCTCGGCAGACTCGATGAACGGCACCGCGGGCGACATCGATGTCGACACCTCCTTCGGTACCACCTATTTCCATCCGGGTTCGTCCGTGACCACCATCGCCTCGTCGCTGTTCGGGCAGAACGGCGGGAACATCAGCGTGTCCGGAGAACGACTGTTCTACCGGGCCAACACGAAGGTCGGAGGCCGCACGGGCGACGGCTCCTTCTCGGCCACGGCCCGCGGTGGCAACTTCGAGGTGCGGGGATCCACCACCGGCTATGCATTGAGCGACCTGGAAGCCGCCGACATGTCCCAGGCCTCCTTCTCCGATCTGCTGGTGGGAGCCATCAACTGCGAATCGCAGATCGGAGCCCAGATCCTGAATCCGCTCGACGGCGACCTGACGCTCGAAGCCACCACAGGAACGCTCAGGATCCTCGACGGGTTCGGCCTCAACGGGGGCGGCAACCGACACGACGCGACCCTCCGCGCCGGACGCAACATCGACTTCGACGCCGCCATCACCGGCCTGCAGGACCTCACGGCCCGCGCCGGAACCGATGGAAACGGATCCGTGAGCATCCGGACCAGCCTGCTGGACATCGACGGCGACGCCGTCTTCGCGGCGGCCGACGACATCAACCTGTCGCCGACGTTTCCCTTCATCAACATCTGGACGAACGGATCGCAGACCTACGATGGCGACCTTGTCGCCAACGCGACCGCACAACTGATCTCCTGGCAGGACGGTGGCCTCGAGCTCACCGGAGACCTCCTCTTCGACGGCTCGCCCTTCGTCCTCATGCGTTCCGTGGGCGGCAGCGTGTACGTCGACGGAAGCATCGACACCTCCTTCGCGGGGGTGGGACAATTCGTCGCCAACGCCCAGACCGGCAACGTCTGGATCAACGGCGACATCGGAGCCGTCAATCCACTGAACGCGATGGAACTGACGACGGAGGACGGACTCATCATCCTGTCGGGTGATCTGGTCCGGGCCCGCGAAGACATCTTCCTGAACAACTTCGAGGGCCGGCAGACGGCGTTCGCGGACATCATCGGCCTGTCCGAAAACCTCGAGATCCAATCCGAGAACGGCGGGATCTACATCGGAAAGAACCACAAGTTCACGCAGCTGGGCGATCTCACACTGCGGGCGATCAACGGGGAGATCACCCTCAACGACGTCTCCACGTTCGGAAACCTGCTGGTCGATTCGCCGATGATCTCCATCTTCCTTCGCGAACCGCTGGATATCCTGACGTACCTGGGCTTCGACGTCGAAAGCTTCGTCGTGAACTTCGTCGCCGGAGGCAGCATCAGCTTCACCAGTGCACCCACCACGGTGGGGGACGGCGGAACCCCCTGGTTCTCCTCCGTCAACGATTCACCGGACGAGAGCACCACGCTGGAGGACTTCGTGTGGTGGCAGAACGTCCCGCTCGAGATGCAGGACTTCTACTTCGACACCGTCGTGCTGGTGCTCGAGGCGGTCCAGCAGTCCAGTCCCGACCCACCCGAGCCTCCCATTCCTCCCGATCCGCCGCAGCCCCCCGGACCGCCCAATCCTCCGGTCCCGCCC
>DBGM01000022.1:0-11969 GCA_002295885.1 Phycisphaerales bacterium UBA854 | reverse complement strand
CCGCCCAATCCTCCGGTCCCGCCCGCACCCCCTGCGCCGAATCCCGATGATCCCTCCCTGGCCATCGCGGAGGGCTCGCAGATCGCCGAACCACCGGTCGATCTCCTGATCTTTTCTGACGCCGACACCGACGGATCGATTCTGCTGACGGATCTCGGAGACATCGGTATCGAAGTCGAAGGGCCCGCCAACTCCGACAGCGAGTTGCGTGGCTCCCTGAGCCGATCCCGCGTGGTCTCGGACTACACGGCCAACGCCATCAACGTGAATCCGGATACCGGAAACATCCGCGTGAAGCAGGCCCGCATCAGCACCAAGGTCACCGATCAGGCCCTGCAGGAGTACCAGAACGTCCTCGTGCGGCAGCCCGGAGACGCCACGACGATCCTCGAGCAGAATCAGACCACCGCCATGTCGGATTCGATCCAGCAGGCGTGGACAAGCTACCGCGATTCCGCCGGCAGCGACGCGACCGGCGACGGCTTCCGGACCTGGCTGGACTCCTCCGGAAACACCCAGGCCCGTGAATTCGTCAACGGACTCCGCACCGTCTACACGACGCTGAAGGCCAGTGGACTCAACGGCCAGGAACTGAATCACGCAAGGAACACCGCCATGGGGCGGATTCTCAAGAGCGGTACGAGCCAGAGTGGAATGAGCACGGCCGATCTGTCGGCCGCCACGGGATCCTGATCAGGCGTCGGACGAGTTCGCGGCCGGCGTCGCATCCTGCTCCGCCGGAGGGCCGAAGATCGCGGACCCAACCCGCACGATGTTCGCTCCGCACTCGACCGCCAGTTCGTAATCGCCGCTCATCCCCATCGAGAGGATGTCGAACGAATCGCCCGTCACCGACGAGGTCCGGAGCTCCTCGAAGAGCTCCCGGGTTCTGGTGAACGTGCTGCGGATGGCGTCGACGTCGTCGGTCTGAGGCGCCATGCACATCAGTCCGCGGATGCGGATGTTCATCATCGTGTCCATCTGATCGATCAGATGGGTCGCGGCCGCCGGCGCGATGCCGTACTTGCCACGTTCCCCGGAGGTGTTGACCTGGATGAGGACTTCGGTCGGCTGTTCGCGCTGGAGCGGACACGCCTGGATCTCCTCGGCCAGACGAAGTGAATCGACCGAGTGGACGAGTCGGGTGAGCGGCAAGATCCGCTTGACCTTGTTCCGCTGGAGATGACCGATGAAGTGCCAGCGGATGGCGTCAGGAACCTTCCCCCCCGAAGGACCCAGCTCGCGATGGCGTTCGAGAAAGTCGTCCACCTGGGCCGCGAATTGGAGAAAGTGCTGCATTCGGCTCTCACCGAAATCGGCGTGCCCCAGTTCGATGAGCTCGCGGACCTGGGCGATCGAGGCGTACTTGGTGACGGCGACGAGGTGGACGCCCTCGGCCGAACGGCCGCCGCGGGCGGCAGCGGCCTCGATGCGGGACCGAACCTCGTTGTATCGATCGACTGTGGATTCTGGCATGCTGACTCCGTGTCGTGAGGATACGGGCTGCGTCCCCGTGACTCAAGCAAGCGGATCAGCCACCGTCCACTTCTTCCGAGACCTGGTAGGCGAGCTGTTCCAGCGCGAGCGAGAAGTCGACGCTGACGACATCGATCGCCGGCCCGACTTCGAGCCGCTGGGGAGTGAAGTTCAGGATCCCCCGCACCCCGGCCGTCACCAGGAGGTCCGCGACCTCCTGGGCAACCTGCTTCGGCACGCACAGGATTCCGAACTCGATCTCGAGCTCGACCGCCAACCGGGGGATGTCCTCGATCCGGGCGACACGGCAGTTCCCCACGGTGGTTCCGATGATCGAGTCCTCGACATCGAACGCTCCCACGATGTTGAATCCCTTCGCGGTGAAGCGGGGGTAGTGCAGCAGCGCACGGCCGATGTTGCCAACGCCGACCACAGCGGCATTCCACTCGCGGTCGATCCGAAGGATGGACTTCAACCGGGGAATCATCGCCTTCACGCTGTATCCGATCCCCGGCTGACCGAACTGGCCGAAGTAGCCCAGATCTCGCCTCACCTGCGCATCGGTGATGCCCAGCGCACTGCCGAGCGTCCGGGACGAGACGGTCACGGCACCACCGGCCTCCTGGGATTCGATCTCCCGGAGGTACAGGCTGAGCCGCTTGATGGTGGGTCGGGGGATGGACGTTCGATCTGACATTCGACGTCCATTGTACCGCTGATGCGACATTGGCCCGATGTGGACGGCCTCGCATGGCGTACAATGGCCTTCGATGCACATTCATGACATCTTCCAGCGAGATCGGCAGACGTTCAGCTTCGAGTTCTTCCCGCCCCGGACCGACGAGGCATGGGATGCGCTGCTGGGCCGGATGAACGATTTCGCAGCCCTTGCACCCTCCTTCGTCTCGGTCACCTACGGCGCAGGCGGTTCGACCCGGCAACGCACGAACGATCTGGTCGTCCAGCTCAACGAGTCGGAAGAAGTCGACGCGGTTCCCCATCTCACCTGCGTGAAGCACACCCACGACGAGATCGAGACGATTCTGCATCGATACGCAGCCGCCGGAGTCAGCAACATCCTCGCCCTGCGCGGTGATCACCCGGCCGAGGAGGGGTACGACCCCGCCGCGGATGAATACCGGCACGCCGCCGACCTCGTTCGTCACATCAGGGCATTCAACGATTCGGGCGAGCATCCCGATCCCCGCGGCTTCGGCATCGGGGTCGCGGGATTTCCGGAAGGACATCCGGAGACGCCGAACCGGCTTCGGCAGCTGGAATACCTCAAGGCGAAGGTCGATGAAGGAGCGGACTGGGTGACCTCCCAGATGTTCTTCGACAACGTTGCCTTCCACGACTGGTGCGAACGGTGCGAACTTGAGGGCATCGACATCCCGCTGATCGCGGGGATCATGCCAATCACCGGCATCAAGACGATGCAGCGGATGGCCGATCTCGCCGGCGGAACGAACTTTCCCGCCAAGCTGCAGCGCCGAATTCGTCGGTACCAGGACGACGACGACGCGATTCGGCAGGTGGGCGTCCAGTGGGCCACGGAGCAGTGCAACGAACTGCTCGACCACGGCGTGGCGGGCATCCACTTCTACACCCTGAACCGTTCCGACGCGACGCTGGAGATCTTCCGGGCCCTCGGAGCACGGGATACGGGTTCGCTGCGGCGGTAGCGGTCTTGCCAGCGGCACCGCAACCCGGGTATCCTCACCAGATCATGCAGCATCTGAAGCACATCCTCGAGTCGACCCGCTGGCTCCTGTTCGCAGGGGCACTGCTCTGCGCCGAGCTCGCGGTCGCCATGCCGACCAGCCTTGCACCACCGCAGCCGGCCGCCAACAAGAACACGCCCGCGGTCTGGGTCGGGATCCTGATCATGCTGGTCATCGTCGGAGTAATCCTGACGATCAGCCTCATGCCGTCTCGCCGAAGTCACCAGGACTGAGCGCACCGTGACGGTCACCAACCAGCCAGCCGCGTCGTCCCGAAGCACCCGGGGAATCGCTGCGCTGCTGCTCACCAACGCCATCCTCCTGGTCGCACTGCTCACCACCCTCGCCGCTCCGTCCGTCCAGGCCCAGCTGTCCGGCCGCAGCTCCTTCCTCATGGTGGCCGGCGAAGGCGAACGGAGTTCGACCAACTTCGTCTGGATTCTCGAGAGCCGGAACGGTGAACTGGTGCTGGTCGACTGGACCACCGGCGGCCAGGGCATGAAGGCCATCTCCCATCGAAACGTCCAGCAGGACATCGAGAAGATCCTCAGGACCAGATGACGACCCATCCCACCCATCGACGCACGAAGTTCATGCTGGCCTCCACCGCGATGGCGATGGCGGCCGGCATCCTCCTGCTGATCGGACAGTCTCCGGAGCCGAGGGTCGAAGCCGGGCTCGTGGCGAGCGACGACACCTTCACACTGATGACCGCGGCGGGCCGAACCGGAAACGGTGACGGCCAATCCGACCTCCTGTACGTGATCGACAACGACAACGGGGTGTTGCTGGCCTACCGGGCGGCCCAGAACGGTCCCAGCATGAACATCACCCTGGTGGACGGGGGTCTCATCGGCCATCTGTTCGATGCAGTGCGTCCCTGAGGCTTCCCGGCTCTTCACGGGTACACTGAAGCCATGCAGCCCAGCCGGAACCATCCTGTCGATTCGGTCATGGTGCGGCAACGAGCCGCATCCTTCACCAGCCGGTCCATCAAGACGGAAGCCAAGCTGGCGGGAATCCGTCTGGCGATCTCCATGCTGGACCTCACCACCCTGGAGGGGAAGGATTCACCCGAGAAGGTCCGGGCTCTCTGCCGGAAGGCGGTACGGCCGTACGAAGGACCGATCGATCATCCGGTCCCCCCGGTGGCGGCCGTCTGCGTCTATCCATCGCACGTGCGGACCGCCGCCAAGATGCTCACCGGCACCGGGGTCCACGTGGCGTCCGTGGCCACCGGATTCCCCAGCGGTCAATACCCGCTGGAAGTCCGACTGCGCGACGTCACCGCCGCGGTCGAGTCGGGGGCGGACGAGATCGACATGGTCATCAACCGGGGAGCATTTCTCTCCGGCCGGCACGGCGAGGTCGCCGAGGAGATCCGCCAGGTCTGGCAGGCGTGCGACGGTGCCCACCTGAAGATCATCCTCGAGACGGGGGAACTGGAGACCTACGACAACGTTCGACGCGCCAGCGATCTCGCGATCGAAGCCGTCGATTCCGCGGGGGTGCTCCAGGATGGAGACGTGTTCATCAAGACCTCCACCGGCAAGATCAGTCCCGCAGCAACCATGCCGGTGACGCTGGTGATGCTGGAGGCGATCCGGGACCATTTCCTCTCCACGGGCGTACGCATCGGCATGAAGCCGGCGGGCGGCATTCGAACCGCCAAATCGGCCCTGCACTACCTGGTGATGGTGAAGGAGACCCTCGGAGACGAGTGGTTGACTCCGGATCTGTTCCGGTTCGGAGCCTCGAGTCTCACCAACGATCTTCTCCGTCAACTCCTCAAGGGACTCACCGGCCGCTACATGGCCATGCACGACTTCTCGGAAGCCTGATACAACGGGTCGATACCATGAATCCCACCGCATCGGATACCAACGAGCACCACACCTCCCCGGGATGGGACTACAGCCCGGCGCCCGAGCGGACGCCCGTCGAACTCGACGAGTCCTACGGACTCTTCATCGACGGTGCCTTCCGGGCTCCGAAGTCCCGCAAGCGATTCGATTCCATCAATCCGGCAACGGAACAGACGCTCGCATCCGTGGCCGAGGGGGGTGCCAAAGACGTCGACGATGCCGTGCAGGCGGCCAAGGCCGCCCAGGGCCCCTGGGCCAGACTGAAGCCCAGCGAACGCGCCAAGTACCTGTACCGGATCGCCCGTCGCATCCAGGAACGGGCCCGGGAACTGGCCGTGCTTGAGAGCATGGACGGCGGCAAGCCCATCAAGGAATCGCGGGATGTGGACCTGCCGCTGGCCGCCCAGCACTTCTTCTACCACGCCGGCTGGGCCGACAAGCTCGCCTACGCGTTCCCCGGACGAACGCCGAGACCCCTGGGCGTCTGCGGCCAGATCATTCCGTGGAACTTCCCGCTGCTGATGGCCGCCTGGAAGCTCGCTCCGGCGCTCGCCTGCGGCAACACCTGCGTGCTGAAGCCGGCCGAAACGACATCGCTGACGGCCTTGAAGCTCGCCGAGATCCTCCGGGAGATCGATCTGCCCCCGGGGGTGGTGAACATCGTCACCGGAGCCGGCGAGACCGGCGCAGCGCTCGCGGGCCATCCGGACGTGAAGAAGATCGCCTTCACGGGTTCGACCGAAGTCGGGAAGGTCCTGGCCCGGTCTGCGGCGGGAACCGGGAAGCGGCTCACCCTCGAACTCGGTGGCAAGAGCCCGAACATCATCTTTGCAGACGCGGCGATCGACCAGGCGGTCGAGGGGATCGTCTCCTCGATCTGGTTCAATCAGGGGCACGTCTGCTGCGCCGGATCGCGACTGTTCGTGGAGGAATCGATCGTCGACGAGGTCGTCGACAAGCTGCGACATCGGATGCAGTCGCTGCGCGTCGGAGATCCGCTGGACAAGAACACCGACGTCGGCGCCATCAACTCCGCCGAGCAGCTTCGAACCATCGAACGCTACGTCGATGCCGGCGAGCACGAGGGGGCCATCATGCACGAGGTCTCCGCCGACCCGCTCCCCACCAAGGGGTTCTGGCATCGCCCCTGCTTCTTCACCGGTGTGCAGCCGAGCCACCTGATCGCCCGCGAGGAGATCTTCGGCCCCGTGCTGTCGGTGATGACCTTCCGGACCCCCGAGGAGGCGCTGACCCGGGCGAACAACACCCCGTACGGGCTGGCCGCCGGCATCTGGACCAACACCGGAGCGAAGATCTTCGAGATCGCCCGCAAGCTCGATGCGGGCGTCGTGTGGTGCAACACCTACAACAAGTTCGATGCGGCATCGCCCTTCGGAGGATTCAAGGAATCAGGATTCGGCCGCGAAGGCGGCCGGCACGGACTCAAGTCCTACGTGAAGTTCTGACATGGATGACGTCACGACAACCCGACGCACCCTGCCGCTGCGGATCATCGGTCACGCCGCAATGCGCCTGCTGGAGGCGCTGATGCTGGCCTGGGTCACCTGGTTCGTGGTTGACGCCGTGCTGCTGGCGGGATCCGAGGATCCCGGGGCGACGGCCTCGGCCTGGATGCACTTCGTCAAGAACGCAGCCTGGGAGTTCTGGGAGCACCTGATCCTCGTACGCGACCCCGCCGTACGGGGCGGAGCCTGGTGGCTGGTGCTCGCCTGCCTCGCCGTGGTGTCGTTCAAACGCTACCGACCATCGATCGCCCGCCTGCTGGAAGGCCCTTCCGAGAACCACTCATGACCACACGCCTGGACGTCGTCAAGACCTGCAAGCTCTTCATCGGAGGCGCCTTTCCACGCACCGAATCCGGACGGTCGATGCCCCTGCACGACACCAAGGACCGGGTGATCGCCCACGCCTGCGTCGCTTCCCGCAAGGACATGCGGAATGCCGTCGAAGCAGCGAGGAAGGCGGCCTCGGGCTGGGAGAACGCCACCGCCTACCTTCGGGGACAGATCCTCTACCGGATGGCGGAGATGCTCGAAGGTCGGCGAGAGGAGTTCACGATGGCCATCCGGAACACCGGCGGCGTGACACCGGCCAAGGCCCGACGCGAGGTCGAAGCATCCATCGACCGGCTCGTACGCTTTGCGGGGTGGTCCGACAAGTACCAGCAGGTCCTGGGGTGCCAGAATCCCGTGGCGGGCCCCTTCTACAACTTCACCGTCCCACAGCCGACCGGCATCACCGCCGTCTTCGCGCCCGATACGCCTTCGCTGCTCGGACTGGTCACGCTGCTCGCAGCTCCACTGTGCGCGGGCTGCACGGTGATCGCAGTGGCCTCGGAATCCCAGCCGCTCCCGGGCGTGCTGCTTTCGGAGATCTGCGCCACGTCGGACGTGCCTCCGGGAGTCGTGAACCTCCTGACCGGGCAGCGGGCGGAACTGCTGGAACCCGTGGCACGCCACCGGGAGATCGACGCGGTGGTGGCCGCGAATCTCACGGCGGGTCAACGCACCACCCTGCAGGAAGGTGCCGCTGACAACCTCAAACGGGTGCATCTGGTCAAGCACACCGAAGCGCAGTGGGAGGACGATGATCTGGTCGCTTCGCCGTGGAACATCGAGCCGTTCGTCGAATCAAAGACGATCTGGCACCCATCCTCGACCTGACGAAACCGTCAGAGAGTCGGAACCTCGACGATCCGGGGCTCCTGGGGACGACCGCCCTTGGACGGATCGGATGGATCGTACAAATCGATGATCTGCTCACCGTTGACCATCCGTTCCGGGAAGTCCATCAGGAACCGTTCGACCTGGGGGCTACGCAAGCCGGTCTGACCGTCGATGGCACGATGATCGAACACACCCACCGTGACCATGCTCATCTCCCGGACGGGGTCGTGATGGTAGAAGGCAGGCACGCCCCGCTGGCGGAGCGTTCTGGCGTAGCGTTCGGCGGCTCGTCGCCGGGTGGCTTCCGGCCACTGACCGCTCTCGAAATCGCCCCAGATGGCGACCTCGAGGGTGTAGAGGACCCGGATGTCCGGATACCGGAGTCGAAGGGACACGAGTTCCGCCTCGTCGATCGAGTTCGGATCCCGCGGGACGGAAAGTTCCGTCAGCATGGCCTGCGGAAAGACCTGCACCCCGTTGATGGTCAACTCCTGAAGGGTCTTGATGTCCTGCTTGGCCCCCACGTCCTTCCAGCCGGCGTATTCACCGCAGACCACCAGCGAGCCGCCGGCGGAGGGGTGGATCCGAATGGAGCCGGCCATTTCGGGCAGCAGAATGGCCGCACGCTCCCGGAACTGGTTGGCCTGCTCACGGTGAGCGTCACCTCCGAACGTCGCCAGCACGATGGCGAATCCCGGACCTCCGGACGCGGCTCCGCCCCGAAACGTCGGTGCCCCCTCCGTCGACGATCCCGTGGCGTTCCGCGATGAAAGCTGCTGCTCGTACTGGGCCCAGTCCTCGCCGAGATCCAGATCGGAAAGGGTGTCCTCGGTGGGCTCGAATGCCGCACCATTGGAACCACCGCCGGCAACCGGCCGATTCGAATCGGGCTGGCATCCCATTCCCAGAAGGGTGGTGAGCACCAAGGCAATGAAGACGGGATGTAATCCGGTTCGAATGGTCACGGAGAGCCTCCAACTGATCGACCGCTCACGGTACGAAACCCCTATTGAGGTGTCAAAATGGGGTTTGCGACCCTTTCGCAGCCGAACCTTGAAATGTTCAAGTCCGGAAGGTCGGTCATCCGATGGAATACCTCGGAGGCGGGTTTCCCCAGGTGCCCCGTCCCCATACGGATTCAGGGAAGAATCTGCGAAAAACAGACGGATACCCAAGGACGCGATCCCCTCGCTGAAGGGATCGTCCAGGAGTGCATTTCGATGCCTGACATCGCTTCGATCGCCAATGGTTCGGTGGGACCTGTGCAGAGAACTTCAAGCCCGAGCCGTGAACACGACTCCAGGGCCGTGGGACATCCAACCGGTACCGCAGGACACGAACGGCCCGACCGGGTCGAAGTCTCCCGATTCGCCTCCTGGCTGCAGGCACTGCGCCAGTTGCCGGAGACCAGAACCGACAAGATCGACTCCGTCCGGGAAGCGATCGACGCCGGTGGGTACGAGACGCCCGAGAAGTACGAACACGCCATCGACGGGCTGCTCAAGGATCTCGAGGGCTGATTCCGCCTCCTTCACCGGCCCATGGGCTCCCGCGTGGGTATCCTGCGGGCATGCCCTTCCGCTTCGGAATTCTGTTCGCCGCCATCGTCTGCAGTGGTCTCGGAGCGTGTGCTCCCGGATCGTCCGGAGAACGGATACAACTCGATGCCGCATCGCTCCAATGGCCCTACGCACCCACGGCGATACGGGTCCATCCGATTTCACGCATCAAGCTGGACCGGGAAACCGGCGTGGCGATGGTGCAGGCCCGCATCGAGTTCCAGGATCCAGACGGCTTCTCGACCCGGGGGGTCGGCAAGCTGACAATTTCCCTGACGGGTCCGAGCCGTGACGGTGTCATGCTCATGTCCAAGACGGAATGGGAATGCGACCTGAACGATCTGGAGCTCAATCGGCAGTACTACGACGAAGTCACCCGCACCTACCAGGTCACCCTTGAGCTGTCACCACGGATCGATGTCCCGTTCGAACCGCGCTTGCGTGCGGTTCTGGTGACCCCACAGGGACGGACGCTGTCGGATGTCAGCGGTGTACGATTCGTCCGGAATCCTTCCGAACGGCTGCCGCAGGATGGGATGGGATCGGACGATCAGCCCTGAGGGTCGCCGAGGACCTCGACGACCGAATACTGATCCAGGTTGAGAACGGCCAGTTCACCATCGGCCAGTCGAAGCTCCAGGCGATCGAGCCAGAGCTGGTCGTCCTTGGCGTGGGCGAACCAGGAGCCGGTCTTGGCCTGCCGACACCGCATCACTTCGCCCTCGACGACTTCACTCCAGGTCCGGTCCCGCAGCGGCGTCTGCTGCGTGACTCTGACCCTCGTTCCCTGCTGGTATCCGGTGCTTTGAAGGCTCATGTCATTTCATGGTAGCAGGCAGAACGCCGCATCGGCTAGGAATCATCGATGTCCAGCGGAGCCGGGCCCATGGTGACAATGGTGGGGGCGACATCGCTCCTCCGGGCAAGGTACGCATTGACCTGATCCAGGGTGACGGCGGCGATCTCCGACCGTACGTCGTCGAGCGACCGTGGATGACCCAGCAGGAACTGGTCAGACACCAGTGCCGTCGCCCGAGCGGATGTGGACTCCCCGGAGAAGATCAATCCGCTCTCGAGTCCGATGCGGGCACGGTTGAACTCATCTTCGGTGATGCCCTGCTTCATTCGACGGTATTCGGCAAGACACGTATCCAGCGTCTTCTGGGCTCGCTCGGGAGTGGTCCCGGCGTAGACGACGATTTCTCCGCGCTCGGGACCGACACGGTAGCTCCCACCCACGCTGTAGCAGAGCGACTGCTTCTGACGGACCTCGGTGAACAGCCGACCGCTCGAGGAGCCACCGAAGATCCGGCTGGCCAGACGCTCGAGTACGGCATCGGCATGCGATGCCGCCGGGGCATCCCAGGCGAGGGCGATGTGCACCTGCGCACTTTCACGATCCACGTGCTCGGCGCCGCCCCGGGATTCGT
Organism: Phycisphaerales bacterium UBA854; assembly: GCA_002295885.1. Lineage (GTDB taxonomy): Bacteria > Planctomycetota > Phycisphaerae > Phycisphaerales > SM1A02 > UBA854. The sequence continues at coordinate 1,228 of DBGM01000022.1, read as the reverse complement.
TCTCCTCCTCCGGATGCGATGCCGTGCCGGACCAGGTTCCGAATCGTTCTTCGAGAAGATCCACCAGAGCCGACGGCTCCACGTCGCCGCAGACTCCGAGCATCGCACCATCGGGCACGATGCCGCGTTCCCAGGCGGACTGGAGATCGCAACGCTTCATCGATTCGATGGCGTCACGCTCGCCGTAGCCGTTGCGGTTGAACGGAGATCGTCGGTGCCGGGCCCGCAGGCGGAGCATGACCTCGTGCTGCGGTTCATCCCGAAGGGAGTCGAGCGACTGCAGACAGAGACTCCGCACCGGTTCGACGGACTCCTCAGCCAGATGAGGCTCGAGCACCATGGTGGACAACAGCTCCAGGCCCCTGTCCAGAGATGCGCCCATCATTGTTGCGGAGGCCGAAAGATGGAAGACCCCGACGTCGGTGGATCGTCGCATGCCGCAACGATCCATGGCATCGCTCAGTGCACGACTGTCCATCGAACCGGCGCCGCGCACCAGCATTTCGGCCAGCATGACCGATGCGCCGACCCGATTTCCGTCATCCATGCATGCTCCGGAGGGGAAAACCCAATGCAGACCGCACGATTTCACATTTTTTTTTGGCTCGACAAGCAGCTGCAAACCGTTTCCGAAGCGATGTGTCTCGATGCTGTTCACTGCGATGCGCCCTTTCATCCGAATCAAGTGCTACTCGATCACCATACACACTGGTCGCATGCGTGCACGCTGCATGAGCGGTGCAACGATGAATCGTGCATGTCGGAAATTGTGCATTGAATCGCCCTTTGCGACATCATGAGACGGGTTTTTCACCAGTGACTCCGACACCTGTACGACTGATCGACACATCATCGTGTTGTGCACGACGAACGTACGAATGAATGCAAGCAGAGCATGATCGAGTACGCAGACAACAGAAACATCCCGGTGTGTCGTATCCAGTAAGCGTACGACGACGTTGTGCGACGATGTCGCATACGGATTTTATCGGCTGGATTTCCTCTAAAGCCTCTTTTCGCACTGTTCCGATACGGGTATACCTCTCGGAGAGCGTTCCGCCTGGGGTGCACGTGCGTACCCACTTTCTCCGACACGCTATAGCGGACACAATGGAGGTCAATCCAATGGCCAAGAAACGCGCCAAGAAGAAGACGACTCGCAAGAAGGCGACTCGCAAGAAGGCCACTCGTAAGAAGGCCGCTCCCAAGAAGGCCACTCGCAAGAAGG
>DBGM01000012.1 GCA_002295885.1 Phycisphaerales bacterium UBA854 | reverse complement strand
CGCCGACTTCGACTCCAACGGCACAGTGGACGTCATCGACCTGCTAATCGTCATCCAGTACTGGGGCGATTGCGAAGAGTAGAAGAAGGAAAGAGGACTCCATGACCATTCGCACCTTCATCGTGGCGGCCGTCGCGTCGCTGAGCTTCGCCGGGACCGGGCTTGGCGACTTCGCCTTTGAGCAGCAGTTGACTGCGTCGGATGCTGTAGCGGGAGATGGATTTGGAGGAGCGGTTGCGATCGACGGTAACACTTGCGTCATTGGAGCGAGTGGTGTCGATCCTGGCGGAAGTGCCTATATCTTCAACAGAAATTCCGATGGGAGTTGGAGTGAAGCCGCTGAACTTGCCGCAATTGGGAATCCATATTCATTCGGTCTACAAGTCGATATCGAAGGCGACACTTGCGTGATAGGCGACAGATACGCTGACTCATTTACCGGTGCAGCTCATATCTTCAGCAGGGATGCAAGTGGCAACTGGAATCTAATCGCGTCTTTCAACGGGGCCGGCAACGGTGCTCAGGATTTCGGCAGAAACGTTGCCGTTCACGGTGATACTGTGTTGGTTGGTGCAAAGGCAGAGGGGCCCGACGCTCCGGGCAGAGTGTACGTCTACAAGCGTCAGAACAGTGGCGTCTGGGGTCTGCTGCAGATGCTCACGGGATCCAGCGGTGGATTATGTGATGGGTACGGCTATGGGCTCGCTATCGACGGCGATACGTGTGTAGTTGGCTCCCCAGCGTGTGGTGTGCTCCCAAGAGTGGCTTATATCTACACACGTCAGAGCGATGGCTCATGGAGCGAGTTCCAGAAGCTGTTTTCTACAGAAGATGACAATTATGGATGGGATGTCGATATCGATGGCGACCACATCATAGTCGGGGCCTATTCCAATTCGAGTGCAACTAATGGTAAGGCCTATATCTATTCAAGAGGTTCGAATGGCAGCTGGAGCCAGGCCTTCATCGCCACCAGTGAGGCTACCTCTCCTGATTCGTTCGGATCAAACGTCGCCATCTCTGGAGACGCGGCGGTGGTTGGCGTGGTTGGGGATGACGACAATGGAGAAAATGCTGGCAGCGTCTACGTCTATCAAAGGCAACTCGACGGCAGCTGGAGTGAGATGCAAAAACTCACTGCCTTCGATGGCGAAGATTTCGACCGCTTCGGAAGGGTCTCCATCTTTGGCGACACTTGCGTGATTGGTGCCGCCGGTGTCGATCCAGGCGGGGCTGCCTATGTCTACCGTACAGCCACTCCACCAAGTGACGGCGCCTGCTGCGTGTGCACCGGGTGCAGCATCCTCACCGAGGAACAATGCGCAGACCTCGGAGGGCAGTATCTCCCGGGCCTGCCCTGCGACGAATGTCCTCCGCCCTGCCTCGGTGACGTCAACGGTGACGGGCAGGTCAACGTGGCCGATCTCCTGACGGTCATCGCCAACTGGAACAACTGCCCGTAGGCCCCCTCACCAGCTGATCGACATCCGCAGTCCCGTGGCGTCGTGCTCGGGCGACTCGGGAACCGTCCCGTGCACCCCCCGCGCGATCCGGTCCGCCGACCAGAGGCACGCCAGCGCATCGAGCAGATCCTCCGTGCGGGCCGGGGTGCCCCGGATCTGTTCCTCCACCCCCGCCAGCGCCTCCGAACCGAACACGTCCGTCAGCAGATCCCACCGGCAGCGTCGGCCGGCCGGGGTCCGCTTGCCGTCGACCACCGTCGAACCCTGCAGGGCCCGGAACGACAACTCCGGATGCACCTCGAAGATCCGATCGCGCAGCGCCGGCCGGCTTTGCAGCAGTTCGTCCACCTCGCGGATGCGGGGCAGGATGTTCATCGTCTGCCGGGTCACCTTGCGACCCGAGACCGCCTGACTGATCCGGGACGCCTCGGTGTGATCACGCACGATGTCGCCGGAATCGATCGCCAGCAGATCGCGGACCGGAGCCGGGAAGACGGAGGACGACCGGGGATGCCCCAGCAGCCCCCGGGCCGCGCGATCGCACCCCCGGATGCCCGGCTCCATCCCGTGCTCCGCATCCGGCAGGCCGATGGGCATGTCGACCGCGACCGTCGCATCCGCCGGGTGCGCCACCACGTCCCCCAGCGACGGCGTGAACACGGCGCGAAGCGGCCCGTCCCCCGCCGACACCACGCAGATCCAGCCGCCGGGACATCCGTCGGCACCGATGCAGATGCGATCGTCCATCGACGCACCCTACGCACGCCGCCCCGCCCGGACAACCGTCTCCCACGTGGATCCGCCCGTCGGGGTATCCTGCCCTCCATGGCCGGCTCCTCCCACGTCTACCAGGCCCCCCGCGGCACCCGGGACTTCCTCCCGGACGACATGGCCGTCCGCCTCCACATCGAGCGGGCCTGGCGCGACGCCGCCGTGAACCACGGCTTCGACGAGATCGAGGGCCCCACCTTCGAACACCTCGAGCTGTACACCAGCAAGTCCGGACCGGGCATCGTCAGCGAACTCTTTTCCTTCCAGCGCAGCGGCGGCGAAACCGACTTCGCCCTGCGACCCGAGTTCACCCCCACCCTCGCCCGCATGGCCGCGGCCCAGGGACGCGGACTCGCCGTGCCCACCCGCTGGTTCTCCATGCCCTGGCACTACCGCGCCGAGCGCCCCCAGCGGGGACGGCTCCGCGAGTTCCGGCAGTTCAACGTCGACGTCATCGGCGACCCGTCCCCCGCCGCCGACGCCGACACCATCGCCGTGGCCGTCGCCGCCCTGCGCAGCCTCGGACTGACCCACGACGACGTGCAGGTCCGCATCAGCCACCGCGCCGTCGTCAACCGGATTCTCGCCGACCTCGGCGTCGCCGACGACCGCATCACCGACGCCCAGGACCTGCTCGACAAGCGCGACCGCATCGATCCCGACGCCTTCGCCGCCAAGGCCGCCGAACTCGGACTGACCGACGACGCCGTGGCCCGACTGGGCGCCCTGGGCGGGGACAGCGTGCCCGCCTCCACCGACCCGGCCACCCTGGCCGAGGCCTGGTCCGTGCCCGCCGACGCCCTGACCGAACTCGTCGCCCTGCGCCGCGAACTCGAAGCCCGCGGACTGCTCGACGCCTGCCGCTGGGACATCTCCATCGTCCGCGGACTCGCCTACTACACCGGCGCCGTGTGGGAGATCCACGAGACCAGCGGCAACGAACGGGCCATCGCCGGCGGCGGCCGCTACGACCAGCTCGTCGAAAGCTTCGGCGGCCCCTCGCTGCCCGCCTGCGGCTTCGGCATGGGCGACGTGGTCCTCGAACTCGTGCTGCGCGACCGTGATCTGATCACCGACGGCGCCGAGCTGCTTCCGCGACCCGACGCCTTCCTCGTCTCCATGGGCGACGACACCGACGACGCCGTAGTGCCGCTGCTGACCCGGCTCCGCGCCGCGGGACTGCACGCCCGGGCCACCGACAAGACCACCCGCAACCTCGGCAAGCTCATCAAGGACGCCAACCGCGCCCGCGCCAGGTACGCGGTGATCATCGGCGAGGAGTTCGCCGACGGCCGCGTCGTGGTCAAGGACCTCGACTCGGGCGACCAGACCGAGGTCGAACTCGACCAACTCGAATCCCGACTCGGAACCGGCTGACCCGTGCGCTGCCTGATCGTCACCGCCGTGGACGCCGAATCCGAAGCCCTCGGATCGATTCCCGATGCGGTCATCGTCACCGGCGGCGTCGGACGCACCAACGCCGCCGCGGCCACCACCGAGGCCATCCTCACCCGCGGTCCCTTCGACCTGGTGATCTCCGCCGGCATCGCCGGCATGCTGCCCGGAGTGGAACTGACCATCGGCGACGTCCTCGTGGCCGAAGCCTGCGTCTACGCCGAAGAAGGACTCCTCACCCCCGACGCGTTCATCGACATGACGGCGATGGGCTTCCCCCTGGGCGACTTCGAGGGCAACACCGTGCCCGTCGACCCCGCCCTGCTGGAGCGGCTTCCCGAACCCGTGCTCGTGGGACGCATCGCGACCGTGGCCACCTGCTCGGGCAGCGATCTGCAGGCCGAACTGATCGCCCGCCGCACCTCCGCGGTGGCCGAAGCGATGGAAGGGGCCGCCGTCGTGCACGCCGCCCGTCGACTCGGCGTGCGCGGCATGGAGATCCGCGCGATCTCCAACCACACCGGCGATCGCGCCCGGCAGGAGTGGGACATTCCAACCGCACTGCACGCATTGGGCGAGGCCGTGCCGGCGATCATCCGGCATCTCACCGCCGACTGAACAACTCCACCAGCCGGATCGACTCCACGGCGTCATCCTCGCAGGGCGCGCAGACGGAACCGCCGCGCCGCGGGACCGCCGATTGCCCCTGCAGAACCGACGCTCCCGAACCGACATCAACTGCATGCACGCAGCGGGAGGTCGCACATGTTCATGAGACCGAGACGACACGGCCCGATCGCGATCGACTTCGGGGCCGGCTCGCTCAAGCTCGTCCAGACCACGGGCGAGGTCGGACGATCCGTGCTCGCCGCCCACGAGCAGATCGCACCCGGGGAAACCGAGGACGACTGGGACGCGACCCTCCGGTGGCTCACCGACGCCGTGCCCACCGCGCTTGCCGAATCGGACTTCCGCGGACGACGGGTGCTCGTCGGTCTGCCTTCGCAGTGGACCGGCGTGCAGCACCTGCAGATCGATCCGGAGGATCTTCCCCACGCCGAGACCATCGCCGCCACCTCCCGCTCCGATGCCCCCGACGAGCAGCTGACCCGCATCATCCACGTGGGCGACTTCCTGCGCAACGATCGGATGCGTTCGGAACTGATCAGCCTCAGCTTTCCCCGCCACGCCATCTTCGGCCTCGTGGAACTGCTGCACACCCTGGGCTACGACGTCGTCGATCTCCGCACCCAGATCCGGGCCGCGGTCGACGCCTTCGCCCATCTGCATCGACGCAGCGACGATGCGGCGGTGGCGACGATGTACGTCGATCTGGGCACGTCCGGCACCAACTGCATCGTCGCCAACGGGACCGACATCGTCTGCGCCCGACGGATCACCGTCGGCACCCGTCACATCGACCGGGCCATCGCCCGGCATCTGGGATGCGATGCGGAGTCGGCACGCGACCACCGGCTCGCCGGTGCACCCGCTCCGTCGCCGTCCGCAGACGCCCCGACGGTGCCGGGCGAACGACGCGGCCGAGGACGTCCCGCCACCCTGGAGGATCCCATCCGGCCCCGGGACACGGGGGCCCACGGGATCCCCGAGGGGGACGAACTGCTGGCCACGATCGTGGACGAACTCCGTCGCGCCGTCCGCTACGACGCCGGTCTCTTTCCCGAACGGGCCATCGACCGGATCGTCTTCCTCGGCGCCGGCGCGGAGTCCGACCGCGTCTGCCGACACATCGTGCAGGCCCTGCAGCTTCCGGGCCAGCGGGCCGATCCGGTGGCCCGCCACGAGCCGCCCGCGGCCCGATCGGTTCCGGCCAGCTGGAACGGCGCCGCCCTTCCCGCCTGGACCACCACCCTCGGTCTGCTCCGACCGGACCGGACCCGGGAGCGACGTCATGCCGCCTGATTCATTCCTCCCCCCCGAATACGTCGAACACCGGCGGGATCGACGCACCTCGGTGCTGGCCATCGGCCTCTTCGCGGTCATCGTCTTCGCCATCGCCGCCGCGTTCCTGCACCGACAGGATCAGTTGCAGCGGGCCATCGAACGGCAGGAGCACGCCATCGAACGCACCCGGGAAGCCGGACAGCAGGTCGCGTTGCTGACGAACCTGCAGGCATCGCGACTGCAGATGCTCGAGCGGGCCGAACTCGCCGCGGCGCTGGTCGAACGCGTCCCCCGTTCCATCCTCCTGGCAGAACTCATCGACCGCATGCCCGAGGGCCTGGCCCTGACCGAGTTCGATCTCGGCTCCACCCGCATCCGCACTCCTCCGACGACGACCACGGTGGACGCGACCGGACGACGAACCGTCCGCACCGCCGCCGCCACCGACCCCCCCTCCGTCGAGGTGCCCCGCTACGTGGTGCGACTGGCCCTCACGGGACTCGCCCCCACCGACCTGCACGTGTCCGAGTTCCTCGCCGCGCTCAACGGCGATCCCCTGCTGGAACGCGTGCGACTCGAATCGACCCGGGAGGAGCTCGTCGACCGCGCTCTCCTGCGGCGCTTCGAGATCACCTGCGCCCTGGTGCCCGACGCCGACGTGCGCCGCGACGGAGCTGCCCCGTGAACGGCATCACCCGACAACTCGGATTCATCGTGGTCATGATCGCGGTGCCCCTGATCTGCTGGCAGTTCGTCTTCCTTCCGCAGAACGAACTGATCGAGTCGGTCAACCGGGACATCACCGTGCGGGAGCAGAAGCTCCGGGACATCGAGTCGACGGCCACGGACCTCGAGGAACTCGAGGCGGTCGTCGATTCGGGGTTCCGGGCCATCGAACTGATCGAATCCAAGCTGCCCCGGGAGCAGGAGGTCGAACGCATCCTCGAACAGGTGTGGCAGGCGGCCCGCGGCAACGGACTGGTGGTCAAGTCGGTTCGCACCCGCACCCCGGTGGCCGCGATGGTCTACATGGAGCAGCCGCTGGCCGTGCAGCTTGAAGGACCCTTCGAGGGCTTCTACCGGTTCATGCTCGCCCTGGAACGACTCCCGCGCATCACGCGGATCTTCGATCTGGAGCTCTCGGGGATCACGCAGCTGAGCGGCCCCTCCCGCGAGGAGCTTCCCCCCGGCTCGGTGCGGGCCGACTTCACCCTCAGCATCTACTTCTCGAGCGACACCCGGACGACCCGGGCGGAGGCGACCCGATGATGGAGTTCCAATCCCATGCCCCACCCGATGCGGATCCCCGCACGGATCCGTCGACCGATGCCCCCGGCCGGGACCCGGAGCCGTCCGGACTGGAGTCGCTGCGCAACACCGCACGTCGACGCCAACGCTGGCTGCTGGCCGTGGTGCTCGTGGGCGGCGTGGCCGCGGTCGGAACGCTCAAGTCGATCGGCGGCGGCGTGCAGCAGGCGCAGGGCGACACGGCCGTCGAGCAGCTGATCGAGCAGTTCATCGACGGCACCGGAACGGAGCCCGGGTCGACGAACTCGAGCGAACACGTCCTGCTGGTCCTGCAGGAGAGCTACCAGCGTCGGCAGGTGCCCGTGGAACGGCTTCGCTGCAACCCGTTTCGGATCGTTGCCGCCGACGGCGGAGCCGGGGGAGCCGGGGAATCCGGTGGCAACGGGGGGGAATCACCCGAACGACGCCGGCAACGCCGACTCGACGAACTGGAGTCGTACGTGCTGAACCTCGGCATCGACTCCACCCTGACCGGCGCGCGGCCGATGGCCCGGATCGACGGTGAACTCGTCCGACCGGGCGACACCCTCGAGTTCGTGCCCCCCGGAAGCGTGATCACCCTCGTGGGCATCGAACGCGGACTCGTGACCTTCCGGGCGCACGATCCGACGCTGGACATCTCGGGCACCTGGACGCGACCCGTCGGTCGCTGAGGAGCAGACGCATGCGATCCGAACTCGACTGGATTCCCGACGCCGGGCCCGACCGGCAGACCGAGGCGGCGGCGACGGCGGGAAGCGAACTCGTCCGGCGGCTGCGGACGCAGGCCATCGTGGACGAGCCGTGTCTGGAGAACGCGCTGCGCGTGCAGCAGCAGTCGCCCGGACGCAGCCTGGCCCGGATCCTGATCGATCTCGGGGCCGACGAGGAACGGATCCTGACCGTGGTCGCGGAACTGCACGGAACGGAACGCATGCGGATCGAGGTCGACGCCGTCGACGTGCGGCTCTTGGAGCGGCTGGGGATCGACTACTGCCGCGAGCACCTGGTCCTGCCCATCCGGCGCGAGACGCACCGGATGCTGGTGGGCACCGCCGATCCGGACGCGATCCATCTCCTCGACGAGATCCGGGCCCGACTGGACGCCCGCTCGATCCGGCACGTGCTGATCGACGCGGCGAACATCACCGGCATCCTCGACGACCTCGCGGGTGAGCTGCACGAGGACTACGACGTGGAATCCATCCTCGCCGACGTCGAGGACGAGGACTTCGAGCTGCTCGACACCCAGGACGAGGACGACGACACCGAGTCGGCGCCGGTCGTCCGGTACGTGAACCACATCATCCAGTCGGCGGTCCGCGACGGAGCCTCCGACATCCACATCGAACCGGAGGAGCAGACCCTCCGCGTGCGCTTCCGCATCGACGGCGTCCTGTACGAGGTGATGAATCCGCCCCGGAAGATGCACGCCTCGATCACCTCCCGGATCAAGATCATGGCCCAGCTCGACATCGCCGAACGCCGTCTGCCGCAGGACGGCCGCATCCGGGCCACCGCGCTGGGGCGACCCCTGGACCTCCGGGTCTCGACCGTCCCCACGCCGCACGGCGAGAAGACGGTCATGCGACTGCTCGACAACCGGTCCATCGACGTCCCCCTGGACGCCCTGGGGTTTCCCGCGACGATGCTCGACGACTGGAAGCAGGAGATCGCGCGGCCGCACGGGATCATCCTCGTCACCGGACCCACCGGATCGGGCAAGACGACCACCCTGTACGCCTCCATCCAGCAGATGGATCTGAAGCGACTGAACGTCTCGACCGTCGAGGACCCGGTGGAATACCAGTTGGCGGACATCACGCAGATCCAGGTGCACGACCGCATCGGTCTCACCTTCGCCGGCACGCTGCGCAGCCTGCTGCGTCAGGATCCGGACGTGATCATGGTCGGCGAGATCCGCGACCTGGAGACGGCCACCATCGCGACGCAGGCCGCCCTGACCGGCCACCTCGTGCTCTCGACCCTGCACACCAACGACGCCCCGTCGTCGGTGACCCGGCTGATCAACATCGGACTGGAACCCTTCCTCGTCGCCGGGGCCCTCAACGCGGTGCTCGCCCAGCGCCTCGCCCGCCGGGTCTGTGCGGAGTGCCGCACGGAGGCGACGGCCACCGCCGACCAGCACGAACTGCTGGCCCGCCACGGACACGAGATCTCGACCCTCGCCCACGGCACCGGCTGCACCGCCTGCCGCGGCTCCGGCTACAGCGGACGACTCGGTCTGTACGAGTTCCTGCAGCTGGACGACACCCTGCGCGATCGGGTCGCCTCGAACCCGAGCGTCACCGACTTCACGCGGTTGTGCCGGGAACACGGCATGCGCACCCTGCGGGAAGAGGGACTGCGCCGGGTGCTCGACGGAACCACGACCATCGAGGAGGTCCTGCGGGTGACGGACGACCTGGCGCCCTGAGGGTCAGGACGACAGCAGTCCGTAGCCCAGCACCGCCCACACCACCACCGCGACGAGTACCTTGCAGCAGGTGCCCAGCACCCGACCCAGGGTGGCACCGAAGGCGGGCTTGAGCGACTCCTCGGCCGACTTGGGATCCTTGCCCGTCATCTCGCCCAGCAGCGCCCCAAGGAAGCAGCCCACCAGCGCCCCCACGAGCGTGCCGAGGATCGGAATCGGGATGATCGGCGTCAGCGCGATCGCGCCGACCAGTCCGCCGATGATGGCGCCCCACGCGGACCGCTTGGATCCGCCACCGACCTTCGCACCCATCGCGCCGGCCCCGAACTCGATCAGTTCACCCAGCAGGGCCACCGCGACCGCGATGCCGATCGCCCACCACCCCCGCGACGGATCCGTCCCGGTGGGAAGGAACCAGGCGTCGTCGGCGAGATGGATCAGCGTGGCCAGCACGATCATGACCCAGCTGCCCGGCAGCTGCGCGATGACCAGCAGCAGGCAGAAGAAGCCCAGGACGATGAACAGGCCGCCCAGCAGGTAGTAGACGATCATGACGGTGCCTCCTCGGGACGATCGACGACCATGATGTCCTCGATCGGCTTGCGTTGGATGTCCGGCACCATGCAGTCCTCGGCGGGCCACCCCACGGGAATCAGCAGGTACGGACGTTCGTGCGACGGACGGCGCAGGATGCGCGACAGAAACTTCATCGGACTCGGCGTGTGGGTCAGGGCGACGAGCCCGGCGTGGTGGATGGCCGCCAGCAGGATCCCCACCGCGATGCCGACGGATTCGTTGACGTAGTAGACCTGATCGGAGGCGTCGCCGTCGCGTTCGTCCTTCATGCACTTGAAGACCACGATGAGCCACGGGGCGACGTCCAGAAACGGCTTGTGCTCGTCGGTGCCCAGGGCATCGAGATCGTGCAGCCAGGTGTCGGAGGCGCGGTGCGAATAGAACTCCCGTTCCTCGGCCTCGGCCGCTTCGCGGATCTCCCGCTTGATGGCGGGATCCTGCACGGCGACGAATCGCCACGGCTGCTTGTTCGCGCCGCTGGGGGCCGTGCCCGCGGCGGCGATGATCGTCTCGATCAGTTCCTGCGGCACGGGACGATCGGAGAACTCCCGAACGGAGCGGCGGCGATCCATGAAGGCGTGGAACCGTCCGGCCGCCTTCAGGGGGTCCGCGGGGGGGACGGCGGGGTCGAGTGGAATGAAGCCTTGATCGTCGCTCACGATGGACAAGGGTACCGTCCTCCGCCGCAACTGGTACTGCACCACACGGACCAGTAGGCTGCGGGCATGATTCGCATCCTCGCCATACTGCCGCTGATCGCTTCGACCACCATCGCGGCCGAACCCAATGCGGCTCCCGCCTACCGGGAACTGCTGGCCGACTACGAGACGATTCCGGGTTCCCGGATCGATGCGCTGCGGACCATGCCCCCCTACCTCGAGCCCTGCGATCCAGCGCTGACCGTCCGCGTGCGGTCGCTGGCGGACCGCCTGCATCCCGCCGCCCGCAACGCGATCAGCGACTTCGAGCTGGACTACTCCCAGGGATTCGAACTGGAGCTGCCCCATCTGGCTCCGATGCGCGGCCTGACGCAGGCGATGTTCGCCGACGTCCGCCGCCGCACGCTGGCCGGCGACGGACCGGGCGCGGCCCGACTGGTGGACACCATCGACCGCATGGCCCTGCATCTCGGTCAGGATCGGACGCTGATCAGTTCGCTCGTGGGCATGTCGATGCTCCAGGCGGCCTGCGACGTGATCGGGTTCATGATCGAACAGGACCAGTTGTCGGCCCGGGACGCGGCCATGCTGCTGCGGGGCTTCGAGGGCATCGACGAACGGGATCCGACGGGACTGGCCACCGCCCTCGACACCGAACGGCAGTCGATGGGCGCCTGGGTGCGGGATCAGTTCGCGTCCCCCAGCGGCGGCGCGACCGTGGGACAACTGCTCGGACAGCTCGATCCGAAGGGACTGGGCGACGTCGACGGCTACGACCGGGCCATGCGCGATCTGACCGACACCATGATCCTGGACGATCTCGAAACGGCGCAGACCCGGTTATCGACGATCGATCGGCAACTGCAGTCCGGCGAGTACGGAAAGCTCGCCCAGCTGCTGGTGGCCTCCCTCGATCGCGTGCTTGTCATGCGGTTCGAATTCGAGCAGGAACTGTCCGCGTTGCGGACGACCCTGCAGCGGATCGCGTCGGGCGAGGAGGCGGAGGGCATCGAACCCAACGCGGCCTGGCGCTACATCGCAGCGGCCCGCGCGATCGACGCCGCGGCCGGAGCCGAGGACGTCGATGCCGCAGCCCGCACCGCCCAGCTGGACGAACTGATGTTCGCCGCCCTGATGGAACGATGCGAGTTTCCGCTCGATGAAGACACGCTCCGACCGGTGATCCCGACGTGGACGACGGGGCTGCATCGCGGCGGACGCCGGCTGGTCGAGGACGCCGGACGCCGCATCGCCGCCGGTGACGTCGATGGTGCGGTGGGCCGGCTCGACACGACGATCGCGCTGGCCGCGGATCTCTCGACCTCACCGCATCTGGCCGACTCCCTCGTCGCGCACGACATGACCGCGGATGCGATGAAGCTGATCGTCGAACTCGACGAAGACGAACGACTCGACGATGCGGCCCGGCGCCGACTGCTGGTGACCCTGCGCACCATCAAGGCCTCCGACCCGTTCGGCTACCTCCAGTCGGCCGACGAGTCGCGTCGCCTGCTGGAGCAGTGGTGCTCCGGGACCGAGCGGTCCACGATGATCGAGTCCCTCCCGGTCGACGGGGACGGCATGCTGTTCGCCATCGCCTTCCACGAGATGAACATCGATCCCGAAGCTACACCCGCGCACTGCTGGCCGCTGCCGGTCGACGTCGAAGCCCTGCAGGGACTCATCGACCCTGCGGCCATCGCGGAGGCTCGTCAACAGGGACGCGAAGCGGTCGATGCGTCGCAGGTCGGCGTGGAGATCGTCATGGAGCCGACGCCGGGAATCGTGCCGGGAACCATCGAGCGGCGAAGGGCCGAGGCGGCAGCGCAGCTCAGGGAATGGAAACGACGACTCGGAAACTGACGCCGGTCAGCGGATGAAATTCCGGAATATCAACCGTTCTTCGCCTTGTCATCTAATGAAATGACGACACGCCTGAAGAACTTCCAAATCGTCTTCCGCCACATGCATATTGTCACGATCAACGGAACCACAACGTACAAGATCGGGAATACAGGAAGAACTTCTCGTAGAGAACCTTGGACTGCCAAGGGGTCATTACCACGTGAAACGGTAGATCCGACCGAAATCCATGCACCGTGAGCAGCAAAGAGAAGACCCATAAGCACAATCATGTACAGCCACCATCTAAACACTGCTGATGACCAAAGAATCTTGATCGGCGGCGACTTGGTTTGTTCAGGCATACAATTGCGTTCCTACAGTTTTCCCAGGTCTATCGAATGAACCGGATGCGGCCGAAGTCGGGGATCAGCCCCATGCCGCCCTCGCGCAGCGAGTGCGGCGCCGGGTAGTACACCACCCAGGCCTTGCCTATAAAGAGACGTCGATCGACCACGAAGGGGGCCGGGTCCAGCTGCGCGGCGACGAAGGGATGCGGCGGACCCCAGAGACGCGAGTCGAGCGACCGGGCACTGTTGTCCCCGAGCACGTAGTACTGGTCGGTGCCGAGCACCGCGAGCTTGTCGGCCGCATTTCCGAAGCCGGGCGTGCCCGGCTGCACCTGCGACTCAAAGCCGGGTGTCACCGGATTCTTCATCGAACGGGCCATCAGCAGCGAGTTGCGGTAGAAGAGATCACGGTCCAGGCTCATGTTCGTGACCGTGCAGGGTGTATTGCAGAAGGACCACCTCACCACCGGCGCAGCGGGCTTGTCCCCGGCCCGCTGGAGCCGCCGCCGGGGATCGTCGTCCCAGAGCAGTTCGAGGGCCTGCGCGTCGTTGACCCAGATCGACATCGACTGGTCGACCCGCTGGAAGCGGAGGGCCGCGGCCCGTCCGGCCGCGAAGGGCGGCACGGGTCCGGAGGTGGTCTGCACGTCGTCGCCGTCCGTGATGGAGAGCGTTCCCGTCCCGCCACCGAGTTCGAAGCGATAGGTCCGACCGTCGGCCTCGATGACCAGGGCGGTCTCGAGGGTGTCGGCCTCGGGAATCACCGTGCCCTCGATGCGAAGATCGCGGACGGAGTTGAGGTACCGCTGCCCCATCGGAGAGAGCATGTTGTAGGCCGACCAGTCGTCGAGCGGATAGCGGACGGTGTCCCAGGTGAGCGTCGCGCAGGTCTCCGAGGGCGTGCATGCGTACCGACGGTCGTCGGACTGGTCCCACTCCGACGCCGGCTCCGGTCGCCAGGGCGAACCGGCCCAGCGACGCGGAAGACGACTGGCGTCGACGGGCACCTCGTTGCTCGACCACACCGCCTGCCAGGTCGCGTCCTGCACATGCCGGGGCTTGCGCGCGATCTCGAACCGGTCCCCGCCGGGCGACTTCACGAAGATGTCGCCGTCGGCGATCCAGATCGTCTCGCCGGGAAGACCGACCACCCGCTTGATGTAGTTGCCCGAAGGACCGTCGGGTTCGGTCGGATTCTTGAAGACCGCGACGTCGAAGCGGTCCGGCTGGAAGAAGGGCCACGCGTACTTGGCGACGAGGATGCGATCACCCAGACGACGCTTGAGCGGGCCGGAACCGTCCAGCGGCTGACCGCGTCCCAGCGCCCGATCCTCCAGACGCCCCGTGTTGGGTCGGCTGCCGCGTGCGGCGTCGAGTCCCACGGGGGCACTGAAGCCGGTCTGCTCCGATTCGACCAGCCAGTGCTCACCGAGCAGCGTGGGGGCCATCGAACCGGTGGGAATCACGAATCCCTCGACCACGAAACCGCGGAAGGTCATCGCCAGGATGAAGGCGAGGACCAGGGACTGGATCGTGTCGATCCAGCCGCCTTCCTCGGGCGTGTTGTGGGTGGCGTCGGGTTCCATGGATCTCCAGCGGGCGAGCCTAGGAGTCTAGTCGACGAGATGACGCCCCGATCAACGGAAAATGACCGAAGCCGGTCATTCCCCCTTCTGGGAGCCCCCGCCGCCGCCTCGTCGCCGGCGACGGCGGCGTCGCTTGCGACCGCCTCCCGCACCGGAGTCGCCGTCGGCCTTGGAATCGCCCCCGCCATCGGATGCGACGGGGCCCGTTCCGCCTTCGCCACCCTTGCCGCCCTTGCTGCGACGACGACGGCGGCGGCGGGAACCCGAACTCGACTTCGAATCGCTCGCGGACGATTCGTCGGTGCCGGACGAGGAACGTTTCCGCTTCCGCTTCTTCTTCGGGGGCGGCTCGAGTTCGGGCAGCACCTGCTGCGCCGCCATCCGCCGGGCCTCGACCTCCTCGCGGCTGGGGCAGTCCTCGGGAGCGATGAGCTCCTCGACGGGCACCGCGATCTGGCGGTTGTCGTACTCGAGCTTCACCAGCACGAGCTGGGTGAGGATCTTGCCGTCCATCACCAGGCCCGGTCCCTCGCTCGTACCCACCCGGGTCTTGCGATGGGGCAGGTTCTTCTTGAGTTCCTTGTAGGTCTGGTCCTCGTAGCGGAGGCAGCACATGAGGCGGCCGCAGCGTCCGGAGATCTTGAGTGGGTCGAGCGTCGCCTTCTGCGTCTTCGCGGAACGCATCGAGACCGGCTGCAGCACCTTGAGGAAGTTCTTGCAGCAGCAGTGCTGGCCGCACCGTTCGTAGTCGGCGACCAGTCTGGCCTCGTCCCGGGCGCCGACCTGTCGCATCTCGATCCGCGCCGCGAACTCGGCCGCGAGGTCCTGGACCAGTTCGCGGAAGTCCACCCGCTCCTCGGCCATGTAGAAGAAGGTGACCATCTCCCCGCCGAGGATGGGTTCCGCGGCCACGAACTTCATCTCGAGACCGTGGGACTCGGCCCGCCGCTTGAAGAACTGCTCGTAGCGACGCAGGTCCGCGGTGATGGCCGCCTGCTCGGACAGGTCCTCGGGCGTCGCGACCCGCAGGATGCGACCGTTGGTGTGGAACGGATAGTCCTTGCCCCCGGAGTTCTCGATGTAGTCGAGCATCTCGTTGCGGGTCACCGACTTTCCGCAGCCCGCGTTCTCGCAGGTGGTGGTGATGACCTCGGTCAGTTCGATGCCGCGGTGAGTCCGGACCACGAGCTTCGAGCCGCAGCCCGGCGTGACCCCAATGCCGTTCTTGTATTCGCCGACCATGCGCATGCGACCGAAGCGGACCGCGATTGTCTTGGGCTCCTCGATCTCGGCCAGCTGCTCCTCGAGGGTGAGGGCATCGCGATTGGCCGGATCGGCATCCGCTTCGAAGACGGGAAGGGGAACGATGGGCATGGACGGATGATGCGTACGCAGTGTCCGGTGGACACGGCGAACCCCGTGATTCTTGCTGTCGCCAGGTGGGGTTTTCGGTCCGTGCACCGGCCTGGCCCGGAGACGGATTTGAACGCATCAAGCGAACATTGAGTCTACCATGGGCCCCCATGAACACCCCACAGATTCTCCGGGAAGCGGAATTCGACCCCAAGGTCTGCACCTACTGGCTCCTGAGCGGGGCCGGCGCCCTGCTGGCCAGCGTGATCGGCATCGTCCTCATTCCGATCTGGTTCCTGATCGGCATCCCGATCACCCGCACCTACCTCGACCGGATGAGCTGCACCCTCACCGACAAGAGCCTCGTGGTCCGCAAGGGACTGCTGAACCGGATCGAGAAGACGGTGCCGCTGGAGAAGATCACCGACCTGGCCCTCAAGCAGGGGCCGATCATGCGGGCGATGGGGCTGCACACCCTGACCATCGAGACCGCCGGCGGCAGCGGCGGCACGTCGGGAGGCGCTCTGGTCGGCCTGACCGGCATCGTCGACTGCATCGAGTTCCGCAACGAGGTGCTCGGGCAGCGCGACCGGCTCGAGGACCGCAAGTCAGGCGGTCATGCGTCCACGCACGCGGCCACGGCCGGCTCCGACACCGGCGTCCTGGAGGAGATCCGCGACACCCTGCAACGGATCGAACGGCACCTGGCCGAGAAGCACTGAGGTAAGACGCCATGGCGGACGCCATCACCATCGAGCAGGCCCGGACGCTGATGCACGACTGGGTCGCAAGCGACGCCCTGCGGATCCACATGGAGGCCGTGGCCTGCTGCATGGCCGCCTACGCCCGCACCGTGGAACCGGAGCAGGAGGACCGCTGGCGGATCGCCGGCCTGCTCCACGACTTCGACTACGAGCGGCATCCGACCGAATCCGAACATCCCTTCGTCGGCACGACGCACCTGCGGGAACGCGGCGACGTGGACGAGGAGATCATCGAGGCGATCCTCGGTCACGCCCAGTACAGCGGGACGCCGCGGACGACCGCGATGGCGAAGCACCTGTTCGCGGTCGACGAACTGGCCGGCTTCATCGTCGCGTGCTGCAAGGTGCGTCCCAACGGCATCGCCGATCTCGCCCCGAAGTCCGTCAAGAAGAAGTTGAAGACGGACAACTTCGCCGCCGGCTGCAACCGACAGGACATCACCGACGGCATGGACGATCTCGGGCTCGATCCGACCGTGCACATCCAGAACTGCATCGACGCCCTCCGTGCCGACGGCGACCGGCTGGGCATCACCCCGGACCCGTGATCAGCGGCAGGCACCCCAGTCGCCGATGAGCTGCAGCAGCTCGTCGATGTCGACGCGGCCGTCCCCGGTGAGCTCGGTGTCGCACCACGGACAGTACCCCCACTCCAGCAGCACCAGCAGCAGATCGTCGACGCCCACGCTCCCGTCACCGGTGAGGTCGGAGGGGCACTGGCATCCGTCGGGGACACCGTCGCCGTCGACGTCGTCGGCCGCACCCGAGAGCAGATCGCAGACGTCGGGACGCCCGTTGCGATTGCAGTCGTCGGCGTCACCGGGCATGAAGTCGAAGCCGGTCGGCTGCCAGATCGCGGTGTCGTGTCCCGTGACGTAGGAGCGGATGAAGTTGCCGCTGCGCCCGTCGAAGACGTAGATACGGGTGGAGTTGATGTGCAGTTCGCCGGTGCCGTCGCCGTCCTGCATGTCCCCGTCGACACCGTCCCCCTCGTCGTGATCGCCGTCGCCGTGATCGTGGCCGTCGCCCTCGCCCTCCTCGTAGGCACCGTGCCGCGAGACGTAGAGCTGACGATCCGGTCCCAGCCGCAGTCCCCACGGCTCGTCCATGGTCAGCGCGGTCTCGGTTCCTCCCCGGTTGAAGACGCCCTTGAAGGTGCCGTCGAGGCCGTCGAAGCGGAGCACCTGCCGGGTCGCCATGCTGGCGACGACGATGTCGCCTCCGGGCAACTCGGCGATGCCCCGCGGGCTCGCCATCCCGCCGTTGTCGCTCTTGCGCACGAGCGTTCCCAGGTGCGTTCCGGTGGCGGCGTCGTAGGCCTCGACCATCCCCACCGCGGACACCACCAGCGCCCGGCCGTCCTGCGTCACGTGGATGTTCAGCGGAATGAACTGCCAGGCGTCGCCGGAGGCGAACACGCCCAGCGGGGCTCCGGTGTCGGCGTCGAACTCGAGGACCCGGTTGGCTCCGGTGGAACTGACCAGCAGCGTGCCCTGTGGAGTCATGACCAGGCCGGTGGGCGTATCGAGTCCCGCGGTGGACGGAACAAGATCGCGGACCCATTCACCCCGGTCGTCGAACTCGACCACCCGGTCGTCGGTGGGCGAGGTCGCGAGGATGCGGCGATCGGACGTGATCAGAACCTCCCAGGTGGTCGGCACGTTGCCGCCGTGCGTGCCTCCGGTCCGGGTGCCGACGATGGAATGCACCTGCGCGAGGGCGACGGGTTCCTCGTGGCGCACGCCGTGATGGGGCACCGCGTCGGAGCCCAGCCACGCGAACCAGGCACCATCCAGAGCGGCGAGGTCCGGCGTGCCGTCCCCGTCGCAGTCCTGGCAGGCGTCCAGCTGGGCGTCGCGATCGAGGTCCAGCACGGCCTCGGCCTGCAGCTGGCTGTAATCGGACTGCCCGTCGCCGTCGCAGTCGGTCTCGCACTCGTCGGGCACGCCGTCGCCCCAGCGATCGACGCTCAGTCCGAGTTCGATGTCGCGATCGTCCGGAATCCCGTTGCCGTTGCAGTCGGGCTCGCACTCGTCGGGAATGAGATTTCCGTTTCGGTCCAGCAGGGTCCCCCCCACCTCGCCCGGATCCAGCACGCCGTTGCCGTTGCAGTCCTCGCACTCGTCGGGCACGAGATTCCCGTTGGCGTCGGCGCTGACGCCCGAGAGGATGTCGTCGGCATCGGACACGGCGTTGTCGTTGCAGTCGCGAAAGAAGCAGGTCGGATGCGCCGCGTGGGCCGCGGTGAAGTGGTCGCGCATCGCCTGCCGGATCACGACGTGGAACCGGACGTCGGTCATCGCGTTCCCGCCGCTGTTGGTCTGCGAGCAGTAGCTCATGATGGGGCCGCGGATCGGCGCGGCTGCGAGGTCGTCGCACTGGTCGAGTCCGTAGTTGTGCGTATGCCACGCACCGCAGTTGTGCCCGATCTCGTGCGCGGCCACGTGGACGTCGTAGTTGAAGACGTCCGGACGGGTGATGTCGCCGGTGAATCCCAGGGCGTAGCCCATGACCGAGTAGCCGTAGCGCTCGCAGACGGCGGAGAGCCAGGCCACGCCTCCGTATGGCATGTCGCGTCGGCCGGAGAAGAACTGCGCGAGGTTGCGCGGCACGTCCTCCATGTTGTCGTTCCAGTACTGGCGGAACTCCGAGAGCGGATCCTCGATGTTGAACAGGTCGTCCTCGGTCTCCCACAGCCGGACGTAGGTGAGTTCCAGCCTGGCCCCGACGTCGCGCAGGTAGATGTCGCCGATCAACCCGTAGCAGAGAACGATGTAGGCG
Source organism: Phycisphaerales bacterium UBA854 (assembly GCA_002295885.1). Taxonomy (GTDB): domain Bacteria; phylum Planctomycetota; class Phycisphaerae; order Phycisphaerales; family SM1A02; genus UBA854. The sequence goes on along the minus strand of DBGM01000012.1, from coordinate 9,120 downwards.
GCCGCCTGTTCGGTCGAATCGAACAGCTGGCGGTACTCCCAGTCGGTCTCCACCGCGATCCGCAGCCGGTAGATGGCGGTGTCCGGTCCGGAGTCGCCGGCGCCGCGGAGCGCGGCGGTCGCACAGTGGGTGTGATCGACGCCGCACATCGGCAGACGCGGCGGTCGACCCCCGCGGTCCACGGGGGTGGTGGAGTCGGCGAGGTGGTAGACGGTGCCGTCTCCCCGGTGGATGCGGCCGCGCAGATGCGGCCCGTGGATGCCGATGACCACGTGCGAATCCGGATCATCCTCGACCGTTCCCCGGAGCAGACGGACGGCCCCGGGATCGAACTCGTAGGGAACGTCGGCGCCGCCCCGACGACCGATGACGAACCTCGTCTCCGGAGTCGCGACGGAATAGGGCTGCAGCACGCAGCGCAGTTCGACGCCCGACGGCAGCGGCACATCCAGCTTCACCCGCTCCTTCGTCCCGAACGGGACGACCGCCGGCGAGACACCCAGCAGGATCGGCTCGGCCGGGGCGGAGGTCGCCACGGACAGGGAAGCCGCCAGCATGAACGCGATGGACATGGATGCACTCCGGAGGGGGATCGAATCCCCAATTGGAGCATACCCCGGGTCGCTGGCAAGTCGGAATCCACGCAGAAGTGGAAAAGGAGCCGGTTCCCGATGCGGAAACGCGGGTCCGCGTCACCCGTGCTTGTTCTGACCTTCCTTGAGGGCCTGCAGGTCGATCCGCTTCCGCTTGGAGAAGATCAGCCGAATGGGCACCTCGGAGAAGGGGAGCTCCTCGCGCAGGCGGTTCATGAGGTACCGCTCGTAGCGTCCCTTGAAGAGCTGCGGCCGGTTGACGACCAGCGCGAGCGTGGGCGGGCGCACGTCGACCTGCGACGCGAAGAGCAGCTTGGCCTGCGTCCCGAGGCGGGACGACGGACCTCGCTTCTTGAGGATCGCGTCCACGACGGAGTTGATCCGTCCGGTGGGTTCGCGGTGTCCCGACTGCTCGTACAGGTTGAACGCCATCGCAACGACGTCCTCGAGTCCCTCGCCCTCCTTCGCGCTGATCATCACGATCGGTGCGAAGTCGAGTCCGCGGAGCTGCCGGGTCAGGTACTCGAGGTAGTCGTCGGGCGTGACCCCGTCTCCGACCTGGTCCCACTTGTTGACCACCAGCACGGTGGGCTTGAACTGCCGCTGCAACTCCTGCCCGAGCTTCTGGTCGACCTTCGAGATCGGTTCCGTCGCGTCGACCATGAACAGGACCACTTCGGCCCGGCGGATCGACTGGAGCATCCGGTGGTACGCGTAGTAGTCGATGCTGCCCGCGAAGCTCTTTCGCTTGCGGAGTCCCGCGGTGTCGATGGCGAGGAAGGACCGGTCCTTCATCTCGAAGCGGACGTCGATCGAATCGCGGGTGGTGCCCGCGATCTCGGAGACGATCACCCGCTCCTCGCCCGCCAGGGCGTTGATGAGGGTGGACTTGCCGGCGTTGCGCTTGCCGACGATCGCGACCTTCATCTCCTCGTCGCGCTGGTCGAGGACCTCCACGTGCTCGAGCCGGCGCCAGATGCAGTCGTTGAGCTCCGTGCCTCCGTACCCGTTGCGGGCGGAGAAGCACAGCGGCGAGCCGAGTCCCAGGGTGGCCGCCTCGAAGGCGTGCGATTCCCAGGTGTCGCCGTCGGTCTTGTTGGCGACGACCACCACGCGATCGAGCAGGCCCTTGCGACGCAGGAGATCGGCCACGGTGTGGTCGAGCGGCATCAGCCCGGCCTGGGCGTCGATCAGGAAGAGGATCAGGTCGGCCCGCTGCATGGCCTGGTCGATCTGGTGCTCGATGTCCTTGCGCAGGGCCCCCAGATCCTTTCCGGCATCGTCGAAGCGTCCCTCTTCGGTGGTGTAGATCCCCCACCCGCCGGTATCGATCAACTCGACGGGGATGGTCTCCGTCCCGACGCCGGCGTCCAGCGGGGGGTCGATGTCGATGAAGACGGAGACCCGATCGCGCGTGACCCCCGGCGTCGGATCCACGATGGACACGCGTTTCCGAGCCAGCCGATTCAACAGGCTGGATTTCCCCACATTGGGGCGACCCACGATGGCGACCTTCGGCATGGACATGAGGCGGGCATTGTACGCGGGACGACTGGACCGCACCGGCATCTGCCGTACACTGCCCGGGATGTCCGATTCCGCCCCAACCGGCCTCCTCCTCGTCCTCTCCGGCCCCTCCGGAGTGGGAAAGACGACCATTGCGCACCGGGTGCAGGAACGGTTCGACGGCATCTTCAGCGTCTCGGCCACCACCCGTCCCCGGAGCAGCGACGAGGTCGACGGCGAAGACTACACCTTCGTGGATCCGGAGACCTTCCAGACCATGCTGGACGCGGGCGAGTTCCTCGAGTCGGCGGAGGTCTTCGGAAAGCACGCCTACGGCACGCCCCGGGGTCCCGTGCAACGGCGACTCGACGAAGGGCGACTGGTCATCCTGGACATCGATGTCCAGGGCGCCCGGCAGATCCGCGATTCGCTGCCCGAGTCGTTCATGCTGTTCATCCTCCCCCCCAGCGAGGAGGAACTGCAGCGGCGACTCGAAGCACGCGGCCGCGACGACGAGGAGGCGATCCAGCGCCGCTTCGCCGAGGCTCGGCACGAGATCGAACTCGCGACCACGAGCGATCTCTACGACGCGTTCGTGGTGAACGCCGACCTGGAGACCGCGATCCAGGAGACCTGCGAACTCATCGCCGCACGCATGCAGCACGGCCCCCGGGAATCGACCGCGTGAGACGTCTGGTCGCCGCCCTCGCCGTGCTCGCCGGTGCGCCTGTGCACGCGGAACTCGATGCCTACGACATGCAGGTGGTCGGCGGAACACCGCTCGCCGCCCGCGGGGGTGTGCTCGCGGCGAGGCTCGTCCCCCGGGGGAACACCAGCGGCTGGCCCGCCACCGTCCGGGTCGCCCTCGACGACGGCACCAGCCGGACCCCCCTGACCGCCCACATCGGCTGGATGGAACCACTGGCGGCCCGCGGCAACCTGCCCTGGACCTGGTCCGCATCGGCCCGGACGATTCGCACCGCCACCGCCGCGGACGACACCGCCGCCCTCGACCCCGGCGATGCCTCGAGCGGCCCGTACCTGCTGGTCGAACTTCCCGAGGACGGCACGGGATCCCTCGTGGTCGGACGTCAGCGCATCGACCTGCGGTGGACGGAACTGCCGTCCGGACTGCCGCCGCTGCAGCTCGGCGCGCGGGAGGCTCCGCAGCGCACCCTGGAGATGGTCAATGCGCCGAACCGGCCGCTGGCCGACAACGCGTTCACATGGTGGCGCTGGTCGCTGCTGGCGGACCGGATGAATCTGCTGCCGCCGGATCCGCCGGACACGACACCGGCCACTCTGCTGCTCTCGAAGCACATCGAGCAGTTGTGGCGGATCGGATTCCACCGGCTCGCCGCACGCAGTCGGGGCGTAGCCGCCCAGTGCCGTGATCTGCTCACCGGCACCTGCCTCGACGGGGACCGCGAGTTCGCAGCCTGGATCAACGAGACGACACCGATCAACGAACTGCTGGGGATCCTGCTGGATCCGAGCAGCGAGGAGGTGATCGCCGAACTCGCCCTGGCCTGGGCCGACCGCCAGATGCCCGTGGTGGCCTGGATCGAACAGGCCTACGGATCGGAGATCGTCCTCGCCATCGGCAATCCCTACCCCACGCGGGAACTGGCCCAGGTGCTCTGGCGCAACCGGGGCACCGTTCCCATCGGCGCCGCCCTCGAGCCGGGAGTGGTGACCCGACTCTCCCTGCCCCGGCCCCCCGAGGATCTCATCAAGACCTTCTATCCGGAACTCGACGCCGGGGATCTGCTTCATCTGAATCTGGTGATCCGCGAGCACGTCATGACCCTGGCCTTCGGCCCGGAATCGATCATGGCCGAACCTCCGGGGCCCCTGCTGGGCCCGCTGCAACCGCCGATGACCATGTCCGCCGCCCGCACGCAGAATGCGCCGCTGGAGGATGCGGAACGCACCACCTGGTGTCAGCTGCGACGGATGGGTGGCCGGTGGGAACTCTTCATCGAATGCCAGCGGACCGGTTCCAGCCGGGGACGGAGACTGTCATCCTTCATGCGGTCGCTCGATCAGCTGCGCGGCATCGAGGCCGTCACCGTCCTGGTCGGACCGCCGCGGAACGAACGGGCCCCCGCCCGGTACGGCATCTGCATTCCGGAACACGGGGACGCCCGGATCTTCCTCGGTCCGTCGGACGATCGGCCGGAGATCCATCTCCGATCGTACGAGGACCGGTGGCTGGCCCGGTTCGTGCTGCCCCGCCACTGGATCCCGACGGGCGAAGAACCGCTGCTGCTGTCGTTGATCCGCACTCACGAGGACAACCTCGACTTCGAGACCGCGCCCAACGTGAGCGTCCCGTGGTCGATGCGCATCGATCCGGTCCATCTGGACATCTCGGCCTGGAACGACGAGGACTTCCAGCTGCCGACCCGCCGTCGCTGATCAGAACGAGATCGTGGCCTGGCCGCCGAGCAGGAAGCCGGTTCCGTAGTCGGAGCTGGCCACGACGTCGCCGTTGCGATCGACCGCCTCGAGCTCGCCGTAGGTGTTGACGCCCACGTAGAGCGAGACGTTGAACGACGGCATCGGCTTCCAGTTGACGAAGCCGTAGAACGGCAGCGCCGTGAACTCGCCGACGCCTTCGGCGACCGGTCCTTCGTCGTTCAGACGAAACCGCTGGTAGTCGTAGGCGGCGCCGATGCCGACATCCCAGCTGTCGGTCCAGCGGTAGACCAGCTGCACGCCGGACTCGTTGGCCCAGCCCGTCGAGACCCGGGTGGTCAGGACCAGCCGGTCGATGATCTCCCAGTCCGCGATGACGATCGGGTAGTAGAGCAGGTCGTCCTCGAGTCGCGTGACGATGCCCAGGCCGCCGCCGAGGGTGAGGCGATCGCTGAAGGTGTAGCTGACCGCGGCGGCCCCGCCTCCTTCGAAGGAATCACCCCAGTCCGCACTGGTCTCCCGGGCGAACCGGAAGACGCCGCCGGCGAAGAACTGCCAGTTGCTGTCGAGCTTCCAGAAGCCGCCGACGCTGAACTGCATGGTGTGGATGTCGGACCAGGGATCGTTCAGTCCGAAGAAGCCCTGCTCTCCGAAGTTGAAGCCGTCGAACTCGTAGCGGAACCCGTAGCTGAGATCGAAGGAATCGGTGATCGCGGTGCGGCCCTTGAGACGCAGACGGAGCTGGTCCATGTCGAACTCGCCCTGATCGTCGTCGATCTCCGTGTTGAAGAGATGCGAGTAGTGCAGGGTCAGCGACAGCCGCGTGCCGGACGTCCAGTCCAGGTCCTGCGCGAACTCCGGGACATCCTCCTCCGCGACGGCACGGACGGAATCGTCGTCCTGGAAGGCGGCGAGGGCCGGACGCTGCAGGCCCGCCAGCAGCGAGTCGTCGATCGGCTGGGAAGGCAGGACGAACGGAGACGAAGCGAGGGTGACGGCAAGCAGTTGCAGCATGGTGGATGCTTTCGATTCAGGAGTTGAGCACGCCGATGTCGGCGGGCAGGGTGTCGATGAGATTCCGGAGGACGTCGTCGGTGGTCAGTCCTTCCGCCTCTCCTTCGAAGTTCAGCAGGCAGCGGTGCCGCATCGCGGGCAGCACGGATTCACGCACGTCCTCGGCGACGACGGACTCGCGCCCCGCCAACAGCGCCCTGACCTTGGCGGCCAGCACGAGGGTCTGGGCGGCCCGGGGCGACGCACCGAACCGAAGGTAGGAGTTCACCTGCGGGGTCGCCAGTTCACCACCGGGATGGGTGGCCATGACGATGCGGACCGCGTAGTCCTGGACGGCGGCAGGGATGTCCACCTCGCGCACGAGCGACTGGTGCTCGAGGATCGCGGCGGCGTCGAGGACGGGCTCCAGTTCGACCGAAGCACCGGCGGTGGTCCGGTTGAGAATCTCCGCCAGCTCCTCGCGGGTGGAGTAGCCGACCTGGAGCTTGAAGAAGAAGCGGTCCAGCTGGGCTTCCGGAAGCGGGTACGTCCCCTCCTGCTCGATCGGGTTCTGCGTGGCCATCACGAAGAACGGGCGGTCCAGGCGGTAGGTCTCTCCGCCCACGGTGACCGAACGCTCCTGCATGGCCTCGAGCAGCGAGGACTGCGTCTTGGGGGTCGCACGGTTGATCTCGTCGGCCAGCACGATCTGGGCGAAGATCGGCCCCTTGCGGAAACTGAATTCACGGCCGTCCTCGTTCTCCACCACGATTGTGGTTCCCGTCACGTCGGCGGGCATCAGATCGGGGGTGAACTGGATGCGTGAGAAGTCCAGACGGAGCGCCTCCGAGAGGGACCGGATGAGCAGGGTCTTGCCGAGTCCGGGCACCCCCTCCAGCAGCGCATGGCCGCCGGCGAAGAGGCAGGTCAGCACGCCGTCGATGATGGCGTCGTGACCGACGATGGCACGCTGGATCTGCTCCCGCGTGCGCCGGTAGTCCTCGTGAAATCGTTGGATGCGGGCCTGATCGATGGGCATGAACCCATGGTAGCGACCCTCGGCAGCGAAGGGCTACTCGTCGGCCTTGGCGATCTGCCAGTACTCGAGTTCCACCGGAGCCTGCCGTCCGAAGATGGTGACCAGCACCCGGACCAGTCCCTTCTCGGGCATGACGTCGTCGACGGTGCCGTCGTAGTTCTCGAACGGCCCCTCCTTGATGGTGACGTTGTCGCCCTTGGCGAATTCGAGCTTGACCGTCGGATCCTCCTCAGGCATCCGCGAGTCGAAGAGCATCTTCTCGACCTCGTCCGGAGACAGCGGCGTGGGCCGCCCGGGGCTGCCGACGAAGTCGCCGACTCCGGTGGTCTCCTTGATCAGGAAGAACACGTCCTGGGGGATGCGGTTGTCCTTCTCGAGCGTCATCTCGACGAAGATGTAGCCGGGGTAGAGCATGACCTCGGTGATGCGGGTCTTGCCGCCCTTGAGGGTGCGGGTCTTCTCGGTCGGCACCATGATCCGGCCGACGGACTGGTCGAGGCCCTCGATCTGGACCTTCTTCTGGAGCGTGTCCTTGACGGACTTCTCCTTGTTGGAGGCGACGCGAAGCACGCACCAGTGCATGCCGGAACGGAACATCGGCATGTCGACGGCGGGGTCGAAGGCCTTCTCGTCCTCATCGCCGGCGGCTGCGGCCGCGTCCTCGGGAGCCTCCGTCGCCGTGGCCTCCGCGGCCTCTGCGGCAGGGGTGCCGGACTCGGAGGCGACCTCGCTGGTCGCGTCGAGTTCAGGCTGGGACGACTCCATGGATTGATCGTCGATCATCGTGTCCGGCTCCGGTTCAGCTGGATGCGTCAAGCACGCCAGCGGAGAAGAAGATGTAGTAGAAGACCTGGTCGAAGACGAAGCAGAAGAATGCCAGGGCGAAGGTCAGGAAGATCACGGCTCCGGTCGAACGCTGCAGTTCGCGCTTGGAGGACCAGTTGACCTTCTTCATCTCGCCTTCGGTCGCGATCATGAACTCGACCGTCCGCTTCTTCGCGCCGATGATCCAGAACCCGATGGCTCCGAAGATGAAGGCGCAGGGAAGCATCACCGCCACCTGGACGTACGTGGTCTCCACGTCGCCGAAGGACATCGTGTTGAGCCAGTCCCAGAGCCACTTGAGGCCGAGTGCGACCACCACGCCGTAGGCGATGGCGGACATCAACCTGACCCAGTAGCCCTGACCGCTCTTGTAGATACCGCTTGCCACGATGCTGCTTCCTTTCCTCGCGCTCCCCTCCACAGGGGGCGGCTCGAAACACGCCGGGAGTGACTCGAACACTCAACCTGCGGATTTGGAATCCGCTGCTCTGCCAATTGAGCTACCGGCGTCCTGTGCGGGAAGCCGGACTTCCCGCCCGTGCTGAACTCACTTCCGCTTGATCTTGTGCAGGGTGTGCTTGCGGAGACGGGGGCAGAACTTCTTGAAGCCCTCCTTCACCTTCTCAGCGATGCCACCCTTCACGCGGATGCTCGTCCTGTAGTTCAGGTCGCCGCTTTCCGTGCACTGCAGCCATACGTATTCGCGGTCTGTCGACTTCTTGGCCATCTCGATGCTCCAAGGGTCCTACCCGAAGAAGACTTGGCCCTGGAGTGCCTCACCCGTCTGCACGGGCGAGGCACTCCGGACCAGTTGAAGACACGTCAGCAGGTCACTCGATGACCTTGGTGACGACGCCGGAACCGACCGTGCGTCCACCTTCGCGGACTGCGAAGCGGAGGCCTTCCTCCATCGCGATCGGCTTGTCGCCGAGGTCGATGTTCATCTGGACGTTGTCGCCAGGCATGCACATCTCGGCTCCGACGAGCTCGAGCGATCCGGTGACGTCGGTCGTCCGGAAGTAGAACTGAGGCTTGTACCCGCTGAAGAACGGAGTGTGGCGGCCACCCTCCTCCTTCGTGAGGACGTAGACCTCGGATTCGAACTTCGTGTGGGGCGTGATGGTGCCGGGCTTGGCGAGCACCTGTCCACGCTCGACGTCGTCCTTCTCGACGCCACGCAGCAGGCAGCCGACGTTGTCGCCGGCCTGGGCGTCCTCGAGAATCTTGTTGAACATCTCGACGCCGGTGACGGTGGTCTTGCTCGTGTCGCCGAGACCGACGATCTCGACCTCGTTGCCGACCTCGACCAGTCCGCGCTCGATACGACCGGTCACGACGGTGCCGCGGCCCTTGATCGAGAACACGTCCTCGATGGACATCAGGAAGTCCTTGTCCACCGCACGCTCGGGCGTGGGAATGTAGCTGTCGAGTGCGTCCATGAGCTCGTCGATCGGCGCACCGGCGGAATCGTCGGCACCCTCGGACTCCATCGCCTTGAGGGCGGAGCCGCGGATGACCGGGATGTCGTCGCCGGGGAAGTCGTACTTGCTCAGGAGTTCACGAATCTCCATCTCGACGAGCTCCAGGAGCTCCTCGTCGTCGACCATGTCGCACTTGTTCATGAAGACCACGATCTTGGGCACGCCGACCTGGCGGGCGAGCAGGATGTGCTCACGCGTCTGGGGCATGGGACCGTCGGTCGCTGCGACCACCAGGATGGCGCCGTCCATCTGGGCGGCACCG
>DBGM01000003.1:3135-3302 GCA_002295885.1 Phycisphaerales bacterium UBA854 | reverse complement strand
CAACTGGTCGATGCGGGAACGCGTGTTCTCGATGCAGTACCACGGCCACCGCCGATTCGTCGGCTGGACCGGCCAGGAAATCCCCATGACGATCGACTCCGAGGACATCAAGATGATCACCGGAACGATGGGACGATTCCCCAGATTCCGTCGAACCGGCTGGAACA
>DBGM01000003.1:1581-2779 GCA_002295885.1 Phycisphaerales bacterium UBA854 | reverse complement strand
CTGAGAAAGGAGGCAAGACATGAATACGTTGATTCACACCATGCGATCTTCTGCCATCGTCTGCCTGGTTCTCGGGTCGTTCGCCGCACCGAGCCATGCATCCATCTCGCAGGAAAACGACATCGGATTCCAGAACGGACCCACGTCGTTCACGATCATCGACGACATCGTCGCACACTCCAATCAGGGAGGAAAGAAGAAGGGCCGCATGGTCCATCTGTGGCTGGCGAAGCGTTCGATGCCGAACCCGCTGCCGGACGCCGATCCGATCGGCGGCCTGCTCGTGGAGGGCCTTGCTCCGCTCTGGCCCGAACGAAGCGACGACTGGGTCACTCCGGGATCCATGCCCGTCCTTCCCGACACGAACGGTTTCAACGGCACCGAGTCGTCCGGTGGCATCGTTCCCGCCCCGGGCGCACTGCTCGTGCTCGGGCTGGCCGCAGCCCGACGCCGAAGAAGGCGACGGTGAACCCGCGGGACGGAAGTCCCCATTGCAATCTCGAATCGAAACGACCCCGGCTCCGACCGGGGTCGTTTCACGTTGGACTCAGGACCGACGTCGGATCCTGGCGATGAAGAAGCCGGTCAGGCCCGGATCGATCCCCGGCAGCAGGCGGAGGCAGTGCGTCATGTCGGCCCGCAGCGAACGGTCGTTCCATTCGGTCAGACCGGGCATGCCCCGCGGCATGGCACACGGGATCGCTTCGAGTTCGAACTCGTCGCCCATCTTCCGCAGGGCCCGGTCCACGACCACTTCATTCTCCTCCGGGGCGTAGGTACAGGTGGAGTAGATGCAGCGTCCTCCGGGACGCAGGGTACGGAGCCCCGCCGTCAGCAACCCGCCCTGCTGGCGGGCCAGACGACGGATGCGGCCTTCGCTCCACTGCGACAAGCCCGCGGGATCCGATTCGTGCAGCATGCCTTCTCCGCTGCAGGGTGCATCGACGAGGACGCGATCGAAGCAGTCGGGATGACTGGCCCCGTAGGACTCCCCGGGAGTACAGGTGATCTCGACCCGATCGAGTCCGAATCGCTCGAGTGTGGCACGAAGCTTGAAGAGCCGCTGACGGCTCCGATCGTTGGCCACCAGGATGCCCCGGCCATGCTGGGCGGCCCCGATCATGGACGTCTTGCTTCCGGGCGCAGCACAGATGTCCAGCACATCATGACCGGACTGCACCTCCAGAGCCGTCACCGC
>DBGM01000003.1:1145-1275 GCA_002295885.1 Phycisphaerales bacterium UBA854 | reverse complement strand
CTGCACCTCCAGAGCCGTCACCGCCGACATGCTCGAGAGCGACTGGATCCAGAGTCGGCCGGAGCGGAACGAATCCAGTTCCTGGACCGTCGATCGATCTCCGCCTCCCAGCAGAAACGCCCGGGGACAC
>DBGM01000003.1:0-742 GCA_002295885.1 Phycisphaerales bacterium UBA854 | reverse complement strand
TCACCGTGCACCCGCACCGCAAGCGGTCGCGGAGAACTGATCCTCGCAAGAATGCATGCCGTGGACTCCGCTCCGACGATCCGGTGCAGCCGCCGACCGAACGCTTCGGGCATCGTCACCGTCACGGACCGGAGTCCTCGGCCTGCTCGATCCGTTTCGACCACAGCGCCGCCTGGGTCTGGTCCCCGCGGGCCTCGCAGAGATCGCGGAGGCCGCGCATCGTCCGGATCGTCTGCCGGTGCCCGGAACCGTAGCGCTCGCTGAGCACCGCGTAGCCCCGATCGAGGAGATCCTCCGCCGCGTCGTAGTCCTCGAGCTCGAGCAGGCACAGGCCGAGACCGACCTCCTGCTCCGCGGTCCTGGGGTGGTCGCCGCCGAAGGAACGCCGGCAGATGTCGAGGGCGCGGCGGTACGAATCGCGGGCCGCCCCGTACTGCTCCAGGGCGAAGAGCACCCGTCCCAGGACGGCCGAGGCGTTGGCGACGCTCGGATCGTCCGAACCGTAGCGGGCCTGGAAGATCTGGACCGCCTCACGGAGGTACGGTTCGGCGTCGAGATGCTTGCCCTGCTTCTCGAGGACCGAACCCAGGCCCAGCAGGGTGTTGCCGATCTCGGAGTGTCCCTCGGGATAGAACCTGCGGCGTTGGGAAAGCGACTTGCGGTACAGCGGCTCGGCATCGTCCCACGCCCCCCGCTGCCACTGCACCACGGCGAGATTGTTCAGGATGGTCGCGGACATCGG
>DBGM01000028.1 GCA_002295885.1 Phycisphaerales bacterium UBA854 | reverse complement strand
AGGGCCACGTACGAGGCGAACAGCACCATGTGCATCGCCCCCATCAGGATGTTCGTGCGGCCCGAGTCCAGATTCGACTTCAACAACAACACACTGATCGCCAACAACACCATCGACTCCGGATCCAACCCCAGAATCACCAGGTCGTTCGTCACCAGACTGATGATCAACACCACCGGAATCGTCAGACCGATTGTCGCCAACCCCGAACCGAGACAGATGTTGATCGCACGCTGCTGGTTGTCGTGCCGCGCCGCCTGAATCGCCGCCATCCCCTCGGGAGCCAGGATCAAGAGCGCGATCACCAGACCCGACAGTTCCGGCGGCCAGTGGTTCTGCACGATGTCCGCGTTCAGGACCGTCGCCAACCCCTTGGCCAGCAGCACCACCGGCAGCAACGTCAACACCAGCAGCACCGCGTGGTACACCCCCCCACGCTCCGTGTCCGCGTGCCCGTGGTCCTCCGCCTTGCCGTCCAGACGCCGGAACTCGAAGAATCCGCGGTGCTCCACCGTCTGCACCCACAGGAAGATCGCGTACATCACCAACCCCCCCACGATCAGGAAGTAGTGGAACGCGTCCTCCTTCAACTGCGGCATGAACCGCGGCAGCACCAGACCAATCCCGATCAGCAGGATCAGCATCCCGATGTAGGTGTGCGACGACTGGATGTTGTAGTCCTGCTGACGGAACTTCCTCGCCCCCACGAAGATCGCCACCCCCAGCAGACCGTTCAGCACGATCATCAACACCGCGAACATCGTGTCCCGGGCCATGGTCGGCACGTTCTCGCCCGTCACCATCACCGTCGCGATCATCAGCACCTCGAGGCCGATCACCGACAACGTCAGGATCAACGTGCCGTAGGGCTCACCGAAGATCACCGCCAGACTCTCCGCGTGACGCACCACCGAGAACGAGGCCAGCAGGATCACCACGAACAACCACGCGAACACCAGACCCACCGTGGACGCCGAATCCAACGCCCCGGTGATCGTCGACCCCAGCAGCAGCAGCACCACCAGCGAGCCGTAGCTCACCAGCAAGGGCCACTCCTTCTTTACCAAGGTGCTCAACACGGCAAACCGCCCCTGAAACCCGCTTCCTCGACCCGCGCAGCCTACCAGATCACCCCGCGGGGATGCCCCGCCCACACCCCACGTATCATCAGGATGGAGACCCACCCATGATCCAACTCCCCCTGCTGCTCACCCTCGCCCTCCTCACCCAACCCACCCCCGGGACCCCCGGCACCCCCGGCACCCCCGGTGCCCAGGGACAACAGGGCGAACGCGCCCGGCAGCGGGCCATGGAACGCTTCGACCGCATGGACACCAACGAAGACGGCGTCCTCACCAAGGACGAACTCCCACGCCCCCAACTCATGAAGGCCATGGACGACAACGGCGACGGCAAGGTCACCCGGGCCGAAGCCATCGCCTGGGGGCAGGCGAACCTGCAGCAGGGACGTCAACGCGGACAACGCAACAACCGCAACGGTCGCAACACCCCCGAACGCAGGGCCGCCCCCGATCCCATGGGCGACACCCCCACCGCCAAACCGGAGGCGAAGACCCAACCCTTCACCGTGCACCGCGACGTGCCCTACGTGACGAAGCCCGCCAATCGCCAACGCCAGTGCCTGGACATCTACCAGTCCACCACCGACGCCGTCCGACCCGTCGTGATCCACATCCACGGCGGCGCCTGGGCCGCCGGCGACAAGAAGAACAACGCCCAGGCCAAGGCCAAGGCCCTGGACGCCATGGGCTGGATGCTCGTCACCCCCAACTACCGACTCTCACCCGAGGTGAAGCACCCCGGCCACATCAAGGACATCGCCGCCGCCGTGGCCTGGGTCCATGACCACATCGCCGACTACGGCGGCGATCCCGCACGCATCGTGGTCATGGGCCACTCCGCCGGTGCCCACCTCGCCGCCCTCGTCGCCACCGACCACGAACGACTGGCCGTCCACGGCAAGTCACCCGAGATCCTCGACGGCGTGATCCTCCTCGACGGCGCCGCCTACGACCTGCCCACCACCATGGACAGTCCCGAGGGCTACGAACGCATGAAACGCATGCACCGACGCTGGGTCGGCACGAAACGGGGCGACTGGATCGACGCCTCGCCCATGCTCCAGGCCACCGCCGACGTCGGCACCCCGCCCTTCCTCATCCTGCATACCGCACGGGCCGAGGCCGCCGCCATCTCGACCCGACTCGGCGAAACCCTGCAGCGGATCGGCAGCGACGCCGTCGTCCTGGAATGCTCCGACGACGACCACGGTTCCATAAACACGAAGATCGGACAGCCCGATCACCGACCCACCGAGGCGATCCGGATCGTGCTCGAGTCGCTGCACCCGCGGAAGTGATGTTCAGTCCAGCTTGATGCCGAAGCGGCGGAGCATCTTCTTCTCCATCCGCCAGAAGTACGGCCCCTGCCCGAAGCACACCGCCACCGCCATCAGCAGCACCTGGTAGGCCAGCATCACCACCGCGATCCGCAGCGGCCAGAACAGCCACGGGGCCAGCACCTCGTCGCTGATGCCCAACAGGTCCATCAACGGCCCCGACACCACCACCGACAACGATCCCGTGATCGAGAACACGATGAACACCAGCGTCAGCTGGAGGTTGGAATCGACCTTGAATATGCGTCGCAGGCGGTCCATCGAAATCTCCGAGGGGGCATCGTAGCCCGCCAAGGGCCCGTAAGCCTGGATTCGGGGGCCATGCCAAGGTTTTTTCGAATAGGTGCGAGATACCGGCGCGGGGGCCGCATAGGGGGTGATGCAGGACAGGCCCCCGGGCCTGCGGTCACCAAACCCCATCGGAGAATGAAGATGCACGCAGTCAACGCCCCCCGAGCCCTCCTGGCGCTCGTCGCCGTCGGTACCCTCACCACCGGCCTCCAGGCCTCCAACCGGTACGACAACCAGCTCGAAGTCCCCTACGAGTACCCGACCATCAACAAGGCCATCAGTGCCGCCGACGCCGATGACGTCATCCTCGTCTATCCCGGCGACTACACCGAGGACCTGCTCATCGAGTCCTCGGTCACCATCCGCGGCGTCACCGTCGACGGTCGCCGCCCCACCCTGTACAACGACCGCGACGAACACCGGATCGAAGGCTGGTGGTACGGGCGACGACCGACCGCCAACTTCACCAACATGAACTTCAAGCGCCACAGCGGCTACACCCGGGCGCGGAAGACCGGCTTCTCCGCCGCCTTTGCCACCGTGAACTTCGACCGCTGCACCTTCGAGGGACTGCTGTACGAATCCTCCGATGAATACCGCAGCGGGAACACCAGCTTTGGAGGAGCGGTCCGCATCAGCCGCAGCGACGGTCGCTTCACCTCCTGCAGCTTCACCCGGAACAAGGCGGTCAGCCGCGGTGCCGAAGGAAACGCCTACGGCGGCGCGATCGAGGCCTACCACAGCAGACTGGAGGTCGAACACTGCACCTTCCAGCTCAACCAGGCCCGCGTCGAACTCACGTCGCCCAGACAGCATGTGTATTCACAGGCCCAAGGCGGCGCCATCTTCTGCTCGGACTCCATGGTCACTCTCCAGCACAACAACTTCTACAACAACATGACGGTCATGGAGCAGACCGAAGGAAGAAGCGTCTATTCGAACAAAACCTATTCGCAGGGCGGGGCCGTCACGCTGAGCGGATGCGACATCCGCGAGTTCTACAAGTGCTATCTCTTCAACAACGAGGCCCGCAACCGCATCCTCGGCGGCACCAGCACCGGCGGTGGCCTCGAAGTCGCACACTACGACTATTCGAACCTCACCTTGTTCGAGATCGAGTCGTGCTTCTTCGGCTTCAACATGGCCGACGCCGGCGGCGCCATCTACGACGACACCTACACGAAGATGATCCTCGCCAACTGCACCTTCTACCGAAACACCCCTCGCCAGGTCGCTGCCGACTTCGTGTGGGAGTACGGCTGCCGCTGGTTCGAACTGGACTTCTGATCCTTCACCGACCTTCGGCCCCCGACCGGGCGTCCACCACGGGACGCCCGGTTTTTTCTCGGGAATGCTGTGAGAAACGGACCGGAGCGACGCACTGGTGGCGAGGCAGACCCTCACTCACACCTTCCTCTCTTTCTTCACGGAACGAGACCAACACGGAGAACAGCAATGAAACGCACCATGCAGCGAATGAAGACGGGCCTGACCGGACTGGTCGTGGCCACGGGACTGCTGACCGCGGGACCGGCCCTCGGGGCCACCCCCGCCGACAGCGTCACCACCCAGCTCCTCAAGAACGACCCGGGCTACACCCATCTGCGGATGGAGTTCCCGACCCAACCGCAGATGCAGGATCTGGTCATCGACGGCGAGTCCTTCATGCGGCTCGGCGACATCAAGGGCGAACTCCACAGCAGCCGCGACGCCGGCTGCCCGGATCTGCCCGCCGCCGTCCACCGTCTGCGGATTCCCAACAAGGGGATGATGCATCTGGAGATCGCCAACGCCGACTACTACGAACTGCAGGGCGTCCGGATCGCTCCCTCCAAGGGACCGATCTCGCGTGAGCTGCTGCCCGAGAAGGTGCCCTACACCTTCGGGGACGAATACCAGAAGGACGAGTTCTGGCCCCGGGACATCGTGCAGCTCGGCGAGCCCTGGATCATGCGCGACCAGCGCGGCCAGGACCTGACCGTCTCACCGTACCAGTACAACCCCGTCACCAAGACGCTCCGCGTGTACACCGCCATCGAACTGGTCGCCTACGCCCAGGGCGACGACGACCGCAACACCCTGCCGGCGGACGCACGATCCAACAACCGGCTCGGATGGCAGGACACCTACGAGGCGACCTTCCTCAACTGGCAGCCGTGGGAACTTCCGTGCTTTGCGCCGCTGGGACCCGAAATGCTCGTGATCACGCCCAAGAAGTGGGCCGATCTCGTCCAACCGCTGGTCGATCATCACAACGACAACGGGATCTGGACCGTTTCGGCGGAACTCGAGGTCATCGGCGACAGCACCGATCAGATCCGGAACTTCATCGCCTCCCGCTATCGCAACTGGGACATCAGCTACGTCCTGCTGGTGGGCGACTTCGAGGACATCCCGACCGATCTGGTGAACTACGCGGATTCCACCGGCGGCACCGATCCGACCTACGGCTTCATCACCGGGAACGATCACCAGCCCGAGGTCATCGTGGGACGCTTCTCGGCCAAGACCGACGCCGATGTGATGACCCAGGTCGAGCGGACCATCCGCTACGAGCGGGAGTTCGGAATGTTCGCCGGATGGCGCAACAACGCACTGGGCGTGGCATCCAACGACAACAACGTGGCCATCGCCGACGACAACGAATTCGACTGGGAACACCTCAACGAGATCCGCGACGATCTGCTGGCCGCCGGCTACAACAACGTCGCCCAGGTCTACGAGCCCAACGACGATCCGGCCGACGTCAAGGCCGCGATCGAAGCCGGACTCGGCGTGATCAACTACACCGGACACGGTGAAAGCGACAAGTGGTGGTCCACGAAGTTCGATGTGGACGACGTCGATGCCCTGGAGAACAGCAACCAGCTGCCCTGGATCATCTCCGTGGCCTGCGTCAACGGTCAGTTCCACCTCGACGGCGACGACTGCTTCGCCGAGCACTGGCTGCGCGCCACCGACTCCGCGGGAGAACCCACCGGAGCCGTGGCGACCCTCATGTCGACGGTCAACCAGTACTGGGCACCGCCGATGGAGGCCCAGGACGTGATCGGCGATCGGACCGCGGACCGTTCCATCCGACGCTTCGGCAACCTCTGCGCCGCCGGCACCGCCTCCATGGTCAGCGCCTACGGCGACGCGGGTGACGACATGATCGAGACCTGGACCATCTTCGGTGATCCGGCGCTCAATCTGACCGCGCGTCCGCTGCAGATCATCCCCATCCAGTGGCCCGAATGGCGCCTGAACCTGGATGCGATCGAGGCCCTCGAACCGCGTCTCGTCCAGTTCACCAACGAGAGTCCGGAACCCCGGTTCGTGGAACTCGAATGGAACGAGGACTGGATGCACGTCGAGCCGTCGATGATGGTGATCGAACCCGGCAAGACCATGGAGGTCGCCATCTACGCCGACGTGACCAGCAGCTCGTTCACCCCCGGTGAATACAACGCCGCCATCATCGCCCGTGATCTCAACGAGGGCACGGCCGACCAGGGCCGGATGGTCCGGATGGACGTGACCGATGCGGTGTGCACCGGCGATCTCGACGGCGACGGCACGGTCAACATCGGCGACCTGCTCGAGATCCTCTCCCAGTGGGGCACCTGCACCGGCGGCTGCTCCGCGGACACGAACGACGACGGCCGCGTCGACGTGACCGACCTGCTCACCGTGATCGCGAAATGGGGTTCGTGCTGATCACGGCGAGACGGCCCCCCTCCCGGCACGGTAGGGAGCCTACATGCGAGTCCGCCGGGTGCCTTCGGGCGCCCGGCGGACTTTGTCGTACAGACCTCCCACGCACAATGCATCTGCTCAGCGGTGCGCGGTCGCGTCAAATGCTCGGCGCGGATCAACGTCCCTGATGCAGAAGGGCCGGGCCATGCAGCCCGACCCCTGCGGTGCTCCCACTGTCGTTGTTCAATCGCTCCATACGCATGGAGCGGGATCCCGCCGGAACCTTCGCAAGGACACGATCGACGGGCCATGACATCCTGCGCCGATTCCTTGCCCCGCGGCGTGATTCATGAAATGATGGGGAAAATATTTCTCCCGACCGAGGCCCGCACCATGCTCATCCGCAAGACCGATCCCGCCACCACCACGCCCGTCGAGATGGACGGCGTCAAGGATGTCACCATGCAGATCATGGTCGGACGCGACGACGGCGCTCCGAACTTCGCCCTCCGGCACTTCGTGGTGCAACCGGGCGGTCACACCCCCCTGCATCAGCACGACTACGAACACGAGGTCTACATCGTCGAGGGCGACTGCGATGTGGAATGCGACGGCGAGACCGCGGCGGCCACCGCCGGGGACGTGCTCTACGTCCCGGCCAACAGCCTGCATCAGTTCCGGAATCACTCCGAGGCCCCGATGCGGTTCCTGTGCCTGGTTCCCGTCACCTTCGACTGCGACAAGCCGGTGCCCGGCTCCTGATCAGGAGGCGTCGTCGGGTGCGGCGGCCTTGATCTCCTTGGCCATGTTGAACCGCTCTCGGACCCACTGGATCACGACGTAGAACACGGGCACGACCAGCAGACTCAGGAAGGTCGAAGCGAGCATGCCTCCCAGCACGGTGGTGCCGATGGAGTGCCGCGCCCCCGCGCCGGCTCCCGAAGCGAACACCAGCGGCAGCACACCGAGGATGAACGCCAGTGCGGTCATGAGGATCGGCCGCAACCGCAGCCGGGCCGCCTCGACCGCCGCCTCGAGGATGCTTCGACCCTGGATCCGGAGTTCGCGTGCGAACTCGATGATGAGGATCGCATTCTTCGCCGCCAGGCCGATCAGCATCAGCAGACCGATCTGACCGTAGATGTCCAGCGGCATGCTCCGAATGGCCAGAGCGGAGATCGCCCCCAGCACCGCCAGCGGAACCGCCAGGAGGATCATCAACGGCATCGCCCATGATTCGTAGAGCGACGCGAGGATCAGGAAGATCGTCACCAGCCCCAGCAGGAAGATCATCGACGTGTAGCTGCCCGCGATGATCTGCTGGTAGACCATGCCGGTCCACTCGCCACCGAAGCCCGCCGGTTCGAGGACCTCCTCCTGCAGTGTCGCCAGCGCCTTGATCGCGTCGCCGCCGCTGTAGCCCGGCGCCGGCCCGCCGATGATCTGCGTGGAGGTGTACAGGTTGTAGCGAGGAATGTTGACGGGCCCGGTGGTGTACCGAACGTCCATCAGTTCACCGAAGGGCACCGACCGACCGTCCTGGGTCACCACTCGGAGACGAGCCAGATCCTCCGGCTCGCTGCGGGCCGCACCCTCGGCCATCACGTTCACCTGGTAGACCTGCCCGTACTTGTTGAAGTTGTTGATGTAGATGGAACTCAGGTAGGCCTGGATCGTGGTGAACAGCGTCCCGACCTCGACGCCCAGCACCTCGGCCTGGGCCCGATCGATGTCCATGAATAGTTCCGGGTAGTCGATCTCGAAGTCGGAGAACGCCTTGCCCACCTGCGGCAGGGCATTGGCCTTGGCGATGAACTCCTGGGTGATGGCGTAGAGCGCATCGGGCCCCTTGTCGTTGACATCCTCGATCTGGTACTGGAAGCCGCCGGTGGATCCCAGGCCCGGAATAGGAGGTGCGTTGAACGAGATGCCCACCGCCCCCTCGATCTCCCGGTCGAGCTCCTTCTTGATCACGTCGATGATGCCGGGAATCTGCTGATCGGCCTTCGACCGTTCGCTCCAGGGCTTGAGGATGGCGATCGCGAACCCGAAGTTCGAGACGTTGATGCTCTCGAGGAAGTCCACCCCGTTGACCTGGATGACGCTCTCCACGGACGGGTTGCGCATGATGATCTCGGTCGCCTGGTCGACCACCGCCTCGGTGCGCGACAGCGACGCGCCCGGCGGCAGCTCGAAGATCGTGAAGTACCAGCCCTGGTCCTCCTCCGGCACGAAGTTCGTCGGCCGCTCCATGGTCAGCCAGACCGTGAGGAAGAAGAGCCCGGCGAACCCGAGCATCACCAGCAGCCAACCCTTCGAGAGCAGATGCACGATGCGGGTGTAGCCCGCGGTCAGCCCCTCGAAGAATCGGTTGAACCACCGGTAGACGAAGAACCGGGGCTCCTCCGTCCGGGGCCTCAGCAGGCAGCCGGCGAGCGCCGGACTGAGCGTCAGGGAGTTGATGGTCGACAACGCCACCGAGAACGCGATGGTCAGCGCGAACTGGTTGTACAACTGGCCCGTGATGCCGGGCATGAACGCCGCGGGAACGAAGACCGCCATCAGCACCAGCGAGGTGGCGATGATGGGCCCGGCCACCTCGTCCATCGCCTTCTCGGCGGCGCGCTTGGCGTCCGTCTCCCCGTTCTCGAATTGACGCTCCACGTTCTCCACCACCACGATCGCATCGTCGACCACGAGACCGACCGCGAGCACGAGGCCCAGCAGCGTGAGCAGGTTGATGGAGAAGCCGAATCCCGCGAGCACCGCGAAGGTCGCGATGAGCGAAACGGGAATGGCCACGATCGGAATGAGCGTGACCCGCCAGTTCTGGAGGAAGAGGAACACCACCGCGACCACGAGTGCGATCGCCTCCAGCAGTGTGATCACCAGCTCCTTGAGCGACTCCTCGACGAAGTCGTTGATGTTGAAGGTGACCTCCCACTCGAGCCCCTCGGGGAAGTTGCGCTCCAGTCGGGCCATCGACTCCTTGATCCCCTTGGCGACCTGCAGGGCGTTGGCGCCGGGAAGCTGGTAGATGGCCATCGTCGCCGTCGGCTTCTGATTGAGCGTGGTCGACGTGGTGTAGTTCTGGGCCCCGAGCTCCGCCCGGCCGATGTCCTTGATCCGCACCACCGACCCATCGTTGTTGGCCCGCACCACGATGTCCCCGAACTCCTCCGCCGACTGCAGCTGGCCGAGGGTCGAGAGCTGGTACTGGACGGCCGGGGTCCCGGGGACCGGGGGCTGCCCGATGTTGCCCGCCGCGATGTCCTTGTTCTGGTTGCTGATGGCGCTGGTCACCTCGTCGATGGTGATGCCCAGTGCGGCCAGCTTGTCGGGATCGATCCAGATGCGGACCGAGTAGTTCTTGAGCCCGAAGATGGTGATCGAACCGACCCCCTCGACGCGGGTCAGCGGATCCATCAGGTTGATCTGCGCGTAGTTGCCCAGGAAGGTGTTGTCGTAGCCACCGTCGGGCGCCTTGAGCGAGACGATCAGCGTGATGTCGGAGGACTGCTTGACGACCGAGATGCCCGCCTGCTGCGTCTCCGCCGGCAACTGGGCCTCCGCCGTCTGGACGCGGTTCTGCACGTCGACGGAGGCGATGTTGAGGTCGTAGCCCACCTCGAAGGTGACCGTGATGACGGACGAGCCGTTGCTGGTGGAGTTCGAGGACATGTAGATCATGCCCTCGACGCCGTTGATCTGCTGCTCCAGCGGCTGGGTGATCACGCGGGCCGTGGTCTCCGCGTTCGCCCCCGGATAGCTGGACGTCACCTGCACCGTCCCCGGCACGATGTCCGGGTACTGCGACACGGGAAGCGTCAGGATGCTGACTCCACCCACGAGCAGCATCAGCAGTGCGATCGCACAGGCGAAGATCGGGCGATGAATGAAGAACTTGGTCACGAGCCGCCGCCGCTCCCGGATTCGCCGTCGCCCTTGCCGGAGGCTCCGGAACTCTCATCGATCGCCGCCTGCTCAGCCTTCTGCTGGCTGGTCACGAAGGTCCGGGCATCGACGATGTCCGGCTTCACCTTGGCCCCCTGGCGGACGAGCACCGGGTTCCCCTTGACGACCACGACATCCCCGGCCTTCAGTCCGGAGGTCACGTGACGGAGTCCTTCGTAGAGCGATGCCGTGACGACCGAGCGTCGCTGCAGCACCTGCTTGGAATCCACCACGTACACGTACTGCGAGGTGGGCGTGGCGGACATCGCCTCATCGGGAACCATGACCGCCCCCTCGATCGTCCGCAGACGGACCCGGACCGAGACGTACAGTCCCGGAAGCACGTAGCCCTTCCCGTTCTTGAAGACGGCCCGGGCCTTGAACGTCGATGTGGTCTGCTCCACGATGTTGTCGACGAGATCGAGCGAGCCGTTGTAGATCACCGGATCGCCCCCCTGCTGGGAGACGGTGACCTGCACCGGCACCACGCCCGACTCGAAGGCCCGGAGGTATTGGATCAACTCGGTTCCGGCCGGCTCGAACATCACCCGCATCGGATCCAGCATGACCAGCGTGGCCAGCGTCATGTTCTCGGTGGGACCGACCAGGTTGCCGACGTCGATCTGGGTCTCCCCCATCCGTCCGGCGAAGGGGGCCAGCACCTCGGTGTAGGAGAGGTTGAGCTCGGCGTTGATCACGCCCGCACGGGACGACTCGACGGTGGCCATCGCTTCCTTGAAGGTGGCTTCGGCCTGCTCGACCTCGTAGACCGTGGCCGCTCCGCCGGCGAACGCCTCCCGGACGTTGGTCAGGGTGAGCTGGCTGAACTGGGCCTGCGCCTCCGCGTTGAGCAATGTGGCCTGCGCCTCGACGAGGTCCGCCTTGAACTCCTCCTGCTGGATCAGGTACAGCCGCTGACCGGTGGAGACCCGGTCCCCCTCGACGAAGTTCCGCTCCTCCAGAAAGCCCGATACCCGGGCCACGATCTCGGCTTCGAGCACCGCCTGGGTGATGCCGGGGTAGTAGCGGTAGTCGGGAATGTCCTCCCCGACCGCCTTGACGCACGTCACCGTGGGGACGGGCGGTGCGGCCGGCGCGGGTGCACTGGAATCGCCGCACCCGACGACACACGAACAGACGAGGGGCAGCAGTGCATGGCGTATTCTGGGCATGGAGGGTCGCTTTCCGGGGTTCCTGATGAGAAGAGACTACCCGTGGGCGGTACCCCCAGCAACCAAACCGGACCGGCGCGTTCAGTCTCCGGTGCGATCACCGCGGATCCACTCGTAGAGGCCCCAGAGCGTGAAGCCCGCCCCCAGGACACCCACCAGACGCCAGTCCTGACCCAGCACCGAAAGGATCACCGCCAGAATGATCAGCAGACCACCCAGCAGCAGATCGAAACCCGTCCAGAACCGGCCGCTCATCCGTACAACCTCCGGACCAGTGCACGCACCGTCTGCAACGGCTCCTCCCGGTCGATCTCCAGCGGTTCGGCCGACTCGGGAAGGTACCGGGCAATGGCCGCTTCGAGCCAGAGGATGATGCGACGTCCGGCGTAGCGTTCGCGACCTTCCGCCCCGAAGATGTCGCCGGTCACCGCCGTGATCAGCGTGGTGGCGCCGCACTTGGGGATATGGACCAGGATCGGGACATCACGCATGGCCAGAATGTACCACGGGGATCAGTTGGGCACGTACTTGAACTGCTGACCGCCGATCGCGGCTCCGAGTTTCAGTCCCTTGTAGCCCTGGGTGAAGACCATCACGCCTTCCGAGTAGTCGAGGTTGTCTCCGGTTCCGCTTTCCACGGCCACCGCGGAGATCGAAGCCTGGAAGGCGAACTGGTTGGCGGCGAACTTCTGGAACGTCCACTTGTCCTGGAAGAAGATCATCTCGGAATAGTTCGAGCCGCCCAACTGGGCGCCGATGGTGCCCTCGGTCACGCTCACGAACCCGATGACCTCGTCGTTGCGGAAGACCTGACCGCGACCGAACGCTCCTCCGACGATGGCGCCGCCGGACCCGATGGCCGGGAAGACCGCATAGGCGTAGGAGGACTTCATAAACTTCTCGACGTTCGGATCCGCCGCGGACATCCGATCCACGGTCCGCTTGACGTCGGCCTCCAACTGGACGCGGTCGCCCGCGGTCTGGGGAACGGTGGCGCAGCCGGCGGTGATCAGGACGAGACACCCCACTGCAAGCAGAAGATTCATGATTCGCATCGACAGCACTCCTCGGAAGGCGGGCCCATCCCGCCGCTGAGAACGTACTCGTACGGCAACCCGGCCGCAACAGGCGTAGACTGGCCCCATGCGACGAGCCCCCCTCTGGTTCCGACTGTCCGCCCCGCTGCTCACCGCGGGAACGTGCATCGCATCCGGCCAACCGAACATCGTGCTCGTCCACGTCGACGATCTGGGCTGGCAGGACACCTCCGTGCCCATGCACGAGGAGACGACCGACTTCAACCGTCGCTATCGAACTCCGTCCATGCAGCGGCTGGCGGACTCCGGAACGGTGCTCACCAGCAACTACGCCGCCGCTCCCGTGTGCACTCCCAGTCGCACCAGCCTGCTCACGGGCCAGACCCCGGCCAGAACCGGCATCACCTACTGGACACTCCATCGGGACCGAGACACGTCCCGCACCCACCCCCGGCTGCGGGCCCCGCAGTGGAAGTGCAACGGTCTGGACGAGGACGATGTCAGCCTGCCCCGCCTCCTGCGCCAGGCCGGCTACCGGACGATCCACGTCGGCAAGGCGCATTTCGGAGCGCACGAGACGCCGGGCGGCGATCCCCGCCGCCTCGGATTCGATGTGAACATCGCGGGCCACGCCTCCGGCGCCCCGGGAAGCTACCTCGGGATCCACCGCTTCAAGCAGGCACGCAGCACCGAACCCGTCGACACCACCAGCGTGTGGGACGTTCCGGGACTCGAACGATGGCACGATCAAGACGTGTACCTCACCGAGGTGTTGGCCGACGAGGCGGTGCGGGCGATGGACGATGCCCACTCCGAAGGACGAC
The DNA here is from genome assembly GCA_002295885.1 of Phycisphaerales bacterium UBA854. Taxonomy (GTDB): domain Bacteria; phylum Planctomycetota; class Phycisphaerae; order Phycisphaerales; family SM1A02; genus UBA854. The sequence continues at coordinate 52,898 of DBGM01000028.1, read as the reverse complement.
CGTTCTTCCTCCACTTCGCTCCCTACGCCGTGCACACCCCGATCATGGCCAACGACCGGTACCTCGAGGGCTACGCGGACCTCCCCCCCCGGGAGGCGGCGTACGCCACCATGATCGAGTCGGTCGATACGGCACTCGGCTCGATGCTCGACCGGCTGGAGACCCTGGGCATCGCCGACGACACCATCGTGATCCTCTCCTCGGACAACGGTGGGCTTTCTGCACACTCCAGAAACGGCGAACCCCACGTGCACAACGCACCGCTTCGCAGCGGCAAGGGATCGGCCTACGAAGGCGGCACCCGCGTCCCGGGGATCGTGCGCTGGCCGGGAGTCACCTCGCCGGGAAGCCGCATCGATACGCCGGTCATCACCCAGGACTGGTTCCCCACCCTGCTGCAGGCGGCCGGCGCGACTTCGCTGGTCTCGCACGACCACGTGGTGGATGGCCGCAGTCTGCGACCGCTGCTGGAGGACGGCGATTCCACCCTCGACGATCGCGTGCTGCTGTGGCACCAGCCCCACCAGTGGGGTGCACGTGGCCCCGGCATCCATCCCTACACCGCGATCCGCCACGGAGACTGGAAGCTGATCTTCCGACATGCCGACGGCGGGCTCGAACTCTACGACCTCGAATCGGATCCGGGCGAACGCGTCGAACGCTCGGCGCTCGAACCGGACCGCACCCGGACGATGGCGGCCCTCCTCGGGGAGACGGCTCGTGCCCACGGCGCCATGCCGTCGATCGACCGCCGCACCGGCGAGCCGGTCCCCTGGCCCGACGAACCGGATGATCGCCGACCGACTGCACCTCCCGGGATGACGTGGATTCCCGGCGGAACGTTCGTGATGGGCGAACGCGACGGCTACCCGGAGGAACGCCCCCCGCACCGGGTGCGCGTGGACGGATTCTTCATGGACACCCACGAGGTGACCAATGCGGAGTTCGCCCGCTTCGTCGACGAGACCGGCTACGTCACGGTCGCGGAACGCACCCCGCGACCCGAGGACTATCCCGGAGCGCCGGCCGACATGCTCGTACCCGCTTCCGCGGTGTTCATCACGCCGGAATCGATCACGAACCGCAACGACGTGACCCAGTGGTGGTCGCTGGTCCCCGGAGCCCAGTGGCGGCATCCCGAGGGCCCCGGGTCCGACATCGAGGACCGCATGGACCATCCCGTCGTGCACGTCGCCTGGGAGGACGCCAACGCCTACGCCGAGTGGGCGGGAAGACGCCTCCCCACCGAAGCGGAATGGGAATACGCCGCCCGCAGCGGCCTCGAGGGGCGAACCTTCGCCTGGGGCGACGAACTGCGACCACGCGGACGATGGATGGCGAACACGTGGCAAGGCGTCTTTCCGGTCGAGGACGAGGCGTCCGACGGTCACGCCGGCACCGCACCGGTCGGATCGTTTCCCCCCAACGGATGGGGACTGCATGACATGACGGGCAACGCCTGGGAATGGTGCGCGGACTGGTACTCCGACGACTGGTACGGTCGCAGCGAAAAGGAGAATCCCCTCGGCCCCGACCTCGATTCGATCGTCGACCACGCCTCGCCCGGCATCCCGCGACGCATCACCCGGGGGGGATCCTTTCTCTGTGCTCCCGGATTCTGCGTCCGCTACCGCCCGGCGGCCCGGATGCCCGTCACCCCCGACAGCAGCCTGTCGCACACCGGATTCCGCTGCGTGCGTTCGGCTCAGGAGTCTGCGGGAACCCCGTAGACCACCTGCAACCGGCGCAGCTCACGCTCCAGTCGCCCACGCGTCTCGGCGTGTGCAGGCTCGCCCGCGAGATTCCGGATCTCGTCCGGATCCTCCTGCAGGTCGAACAGTTCCCACTCCTCGGTCCCGGGATACTCGATGAGCTTCCAGCGATCCGTCCGCACCCCGCGATGCGGATGCACGTTGTGGATGCCCTGCTCGAAGTACTCGTAATAGATGGAGTCGCGCCAGTCGCCCGGCGTACGGCCCGAGAGCAGCGGCACGAGACTCGCCCCCTGCATGCGGTCCGGCGCGTCGACCCCGGCGACCTCGAGGAAGGTCTGGGCCAGATCGAGGTTCTGCACGAGCGCGTCCTCGCTGCCGCCGGCGGCGACCGTCCCCGGCCAGCGGACCAGGAGCGGTGTCCGCAGCGACGGTTCGTACATGAACCGCTTGTCGTACCAGCCGTGCTCCCCGAGGAAGAAGCCCTGATCGGAGCTGTAGACCACGATCGTGTCGTCCGCGAGCCCCTGTTCGTCCAGCCAGGCCAGCAGTCGACCGACGTTGTCGTCCACCGAGGCGATGCAGCGCAGGTAGTTCTTGATGTAGCGCTGGTACTTCCATCGCACCAGATCGCGCCCCTCGAGACCCGCGGCCCGGAACGCCTCGTTGCGATCGGTGAACGCGGCATCCCAAGCGGCCAGCTGCCCCGGCGTCATGCGCTCGCGCATGCCGCGGATCCACCGGTCGGCGCCCCGGAGGTTCGCCGCCTCCTCCTCGGTGGGCACGACCTTGAGGTCGTAGTGGATGTACATGTGCCGATCGATCTCCATCTCCTGCTCGCGGGCGGGACTCGCACGGCTCGCGTAGTCGTCGAACAGCGTCGGCGGTTCGGGAATCTCGACGCCGTCGTACAGATCGAGGTGGTCCGGTCCCGGCATCCAGCTCCGGTGCGGCGCCTTGTGCTGGCACATCAGCAGGAACGGCTTCTCGCGATCCCAGTCCTGCTCCAGCCAGTCGATCGAACGGTCGGTCACGAGGTCCGTCACGTACCCCTCGTCGCGAACCGTGCCTTCGGGCGTGATGAAGTCCGGGTTGTAGTAGTGGCCCTGCCCGGGCAGCACGGCCCAGTGGTCGAAGCCGGTGGGATCGGACTTGAGATGCCACTTGCCCACGAGCGCCGTGTGGTATCCGCCGTCCCGCAGCAGCTGCGGGAACGTGGATTGGCTGCCGTCGAACACGTCCCCGTTGTCCATCAACCCGTTGACGTGGCTGTGGGTGCCGGTCAGGACCACCGCCCGACAGGGGGCGCAGATGCCGTTCGTGCAGAACGCGTTGTCGAACCGCATGCCTTCCCGGCCGATGCGGTCGAGGTGCGGCGTCTCGTTGATGCGGGAGCCATAGCAGCCCACCGCCGCCGCGGAATGGTCGTCGGTGTAGATGAAGAGGATGTTCGGACGTCCGCCAGCGGGCTCCGCGGAGGCCGTCGCCGGGGACATCGCTGCCGACAGGATGAGGATCAGATGCATGACCCCGTGAGTATACTCGTGCCCATGCTCATTCCGACGATCCTGCTCGCACTCACCGCCGGCGCAGCGGCCGAACCGGCCGCCGACACGCCGCCCAACATCGTGATCATCTACACCGACGACCAGGGGTGGTTCGACCTCGGTGTCAACGGCGGTCGGCACGTCTCGACCCCCCACCTCGACCGTATGGCCGAGGAGGGACGACGCTTCACCGACTTCTACACGGCCCAGCCGGTGTGCTCCGCCTCGCGGGCCGCCCTGCTGACCGGGTGCTATCCGAACCGCATCGGCATCGCCGGCGCCCTCGGACCGTGGTCGAAGATCGGCATCCACGACGAGGAGACCACGCTCGGCGAACTCTGCCGCGACCGTGGCTACGCCACCGCGGCCTACGGCAAGTGGCATCTCGGACACCACGAGCAGTTCCTGCCGCCGAACCACGGCTTCGACGACTACTTCGGCATTCCGTATTCCAACGACATGTGGCCGATGCATCCCACGGCGCGCAAGAGCACCTACCCGCCGCTGCCGCTGATCGAGGACACCGAGACCATCGAGGTGCAGCCCGATCAGCGCCGGTTCACGACCGAGTTCACGGAGCGGGCCGTCGGGTTCATGCGGGAGCACGCGGACCGGCCCTTCTTCGTCTACCTCGCCCATCCCATGCCGCACGTTCCGCTCTTCGTCGACGAACGACGCGACGGCATGACCGGCAAGGGGCTCTACGCAGACGTGATCGGGGAGATCGACTGGTCCGTGGGCCGGGTGCTCGAGACCCTGCAGGAACTCGGACTCGACGACCGCACGCTGGTGCTCTTCGCATCCGACAACGGTCCCTGGCTGAGCTACGGCGATCACAGTGGTCGCACCGGTCCGTATCGCGAAGGCAAGGGCACCACCTTCGAAGGCGGCGTGCGCGTCCCGTGCGTCATGCGCTGGCCTGGTCGCATCCCGGCCGGCACCGTGTGCCGCGAACCGATGATGACCATCGACGTGCTGCCGACGATCGCCGAGTTCATCGATGCTCCACTGCCAACTCGACGAATCGACGGCCGGAGCGCCGTGGGCCTGGTCACCGACGCCCCCGGGGCCGTGTCCCCGCAGGAGGTCTACTACTTCTACTACCACGACAATCACCTCGAGGGATTGCGGAGCGGCCGGTGGAAACTGCACTATCCTCACGGGTATCGCAGCATGCGGAATCGGGAACCGGGACGGGACGGCGCTCCCGGTCCGTACAACTACTCGCTTCGAACCGATCTGGAACTCTACGATCTCGAGACCGATCCCGGTGAAACGACGGATGTGAAGGCCCAGTACCCTGAGGTCATGACGAGGCTGCTGGCCTTGGGCGATGCCGCCCGCGCCGACCTCGGGGACGCACTCACCAAGCAGGACGGCACTGGCCGACGCGAAGCCGGGCGACTGCCCCAGCAGGAAACCACCGAACCATGACAACAGCGACAACAGCACGCCCTCTGTATTTCACCGAGCACTACATGCATCAGGTCTCATGTGATTTTCTTTCATCTATGATCTGCTGCTGGGCACATGGGACCGGACGTGTCACGGTGGAACAGGTCCGTGAAGCGATGCATGTCATCTACGATCGCCATCCGTTCCTCCGCTGCCGTATCACCAGTGAAGCGGAAAAATACGTCTTCAACTTCGACGTTCCATTCGATTCGGTTTCGTTCGAGGTTGTGGAACTGAAGCCGACCGATGACTTCACATCAGCCGCGGACACACAACTGAACAGCACGCTGCCGACAGGAGGCCCACTGTGGGCAGCGCGGCTGATGCACACACCTGAAGCGGGCGACCAGGACGGCTTGGAGCGATGGACCCTGCTGCTGCTGCTGAGCCATTCGATCGCCGATGGTCGATCCGTCACGATGCTGCTGGACGAACTCGGCTCGATCCTCGCGGAACTCCTACAGGGCGGCACACCGGACAGGACCAGCCGACCGATTCCAGACCCCATCGAAACCCAACTCGAACCCCACGGAACCATAGATGGGTTCAACGCTATGTTTGAAAAATGGCAGTCGCAGTTTGATCACATCACTCCGTGGGCGACGAATGAGGCATCAGATCTGACCGACCGGCACTGCCACATCACCTGCACCGTTCACGATGCGGATTTCTCCAAGCGACTCGCCGAACGTTGCCACCGGGAAGGCACCACCATGCAGGGGGCTTTCGCCGCTGCCTATGCCATGGGGATCGCTGAATGCCGTGACAGTGAGGGCGCCATCGACATCGACACCCTCACCCCGGTGGACCTCAGATCGAAATCCGACCAGGACATCGATCCTCACGAACTGGCATGCAAGATCATCACCTTGCCCACCGGTTCCAAGGGTGTCAGCCCCAGCAGCGACCCCTGGGAGCTGGCGCGTGACTACAAGAAAATGTTGACGCAGCAGTTTCAGGAGATGGCCTCCCTGCCGGTCGAGTTCGGTCGGGACGATATCTCGTCGTTCCTCAGCGGATTCACCGCGCCGCCCAACGAGTTCAGCCACGGATTCAACGTGAGCAACTTGGGACGACTCCCAACAGACGGCGATCATGGACCGATCCAGATCGAGGGAATCGATCTGGTTGCGAACATCAAGGGCACGGGGTTTCCGATCCTGGTTGAAATCTGCTCATACCGCGGCCAACTCCGCTGTAGCTACACGTGGATCGAACCACTGATCAGCCGCGAGCACGCCCTGAAACTGATCGGAATTGCAGAATCACGGCTGGAATCAATGGTCGACGAGGGCTGAACAATGAGCCCGCCAGCCTTCTTACACCTCTCAACCGCCCAGAATATGCACACCCCCGGGAGTTGCCCATGAACCCCAGCCACCCGCGAGAAAGTCGACCATGAGCAAGCGGACCATCTCAGGAACCGGCCACGACATCACTCCGCCCACGTGTCGGAACGCTACCCCCAGGTGATGGAACGCATGCCGGCCATCGCCGAAGCGGCGCGGGAGGACCTCGGAGACCGTCTGAACGAACGGGAAGGAACGGGTCGACGCGAACCCGGCCGCATCCCCCAAAAGGAGCCCGCCCCGTGAACGTCGAGCCCCGTCCCCTCAGCTTCCTCGAGTCCATGCAGCAGGAGGCCACCAAGCATCTGCTGAGTTCCATCATCTACTGCTGGGCCGAAGGCATCGGCCCGGTGGAGCTGGATCACGTGCGGACCGCACTGGGCATCCTCCATGAACGCCACCCGCTGCTGCGATCACGCATCGACGGGGAACCCGGCGCATACCGGTTCGTGCCCGACGTGGACTTCGACGACATCCCGGTCCACGAGCTCACCGTGGGCGACGGCGAGGAGTTCGAGACCTTCATCGAGGACCAGACCAACGACCCCTTCACCGGCGAGGACCGGACCTGGGGCGCGAGGTTCATCCGGAGCACCGACGGCGATCGCTGGTGGCTGCTCCTCGAAACGCACCATTCGATCACGGACGGCCGGGCCGCGTACCACCTGCTCGATCAGTGCGGCGAACTGCTCGGCCGACTGGTGGCGGACCGGGACGTCCGGACCGAACCGTACCCGATGCCCGCGCCCATCGAGGACCAGTTGGATCCCCCGGGCACCATGGAACGATGGCAGCGGGTGCAGGAGGCATGGTCGGAACGCATCGGCTCCATCAGCCCGTGGCCCACCGACGGCGACGCCGAGTTCGTGGACCGCCGCAGCCGCAACACCTTCTCCGTCCACGACGAGGCATTCACCCGTCGGCTCACCGAACGATGCCACGCGGAGGGAACCACGGTGCAGGGCGCGCTGGCGTCCGCGGTCGTCCGCGGGGTCGCGTCGTACCTCGATCGAACCATCACCATGGATACGCTGACTCCCGTTGACATGCGGCGGTTCGCGAACGTCGAGATCGACCGGCGCGAAGTCGCCTGCAAGGTGACCTGTCTGGATACCGGCTCGTTCGACGTGTCGCCGGATTCCGACCCCTGGGAGACCGCCCGGGCCTACACCACCGCCCTGGGCAAGCAGCTCAGCGAGGCACGCTATCCACCGCGCATGTTCACCCGCGAGGACGTCACGGCAAGCATCGCGGGCTGGAAGGACGTCGACGGCCGGCACACCCACGGCTTCTGCCTGACCAACACGGGACTGCTTCCGTTCGACGGCGACTACGGCCCGGTCCGGTTCGAGACCGTGGACATCACTGCGGCCTGCCGATTCGGCGGCTTCCCCTTCCTGCTCTCGGTGTACACCTACCGCAACCGTCTTCGCTGCACGTACACCTGGACCCAGCCGACCACGACCCGGGCCCACGCCCTGGAAGTCACCCGGGCCGTCGAAAACCATCTCTACAGCATGGTCGACTGATCTTCCGACCCCGCGAGCGTCCAAGGGCCTAGAATGAGGCTCGTAGATCCGGGACATCCCCCATGAAGACCATACCCTTCATTGTGCTGACGCTCACCGCGGCCCTCGTCACCATGGCGATCCTCGCTGGCGGTCGCGTGACCACCCCCGAGCAGGCACCGACGGAAACCAGGAAGACGACCATGAGCAAGCGGATCATCTCAGGAACCGGCCACGACATCACTCCGCTGACCGAGGAACAGGTCGCCGAACTCGCTGCGAAGCTGGATCCGGAAGCCTACCGGGTGACCCAGAAGGACGGAACGGAACGTCCGTTCTGCGGCACGCTGCTCGACAACAAGAAGGACGGCACCTACTGCTGCGTGGTCTGCGGTCTGCCCCTCTTCTCGAGCAAGCACAAGTTCACCTCCGGCACCGGATGGCCGAGCTTCTACCAGGAGTACGACAAGGACCACGTGCGCAAGGTCGTCGACCGCAGCCACGGCATGGTGCGCACCGAGATTGAGTGCGCCCGCTGTGGAGCCCACCTCGGACACGTGTTCGACGACGGCCCCGAGCCCACCGGCATGCGGCACTGCCTGAACTCGGCCGCGCTGGTGTTCGTCGAAGAGGGCTCACCGCTCCCCTCTCCTCCCGTCGGGGATCTGGAGACCGCGTACTTCGCAGGCGGCTGCTTCTGGGGCATCGAGCACTACTTCCAGGCCGGCCCGGGCGTGGTCGACGCCGTCAGCGGCTACATGCAGGGCGACACGAAGGATCCCACCTACAAGGAGATCTGCAGCGGCACCACCGGACACGCCGAGGCGGTCAAGGTCGTGTACGACCCCCAGCAGATCTCGTACGCAACCCTGCTCAAGGCGTTCTTCCTGATGCACGATCCGACGCAGCTCAATCGCCAGGGACCGGACCGCGGCACCCAGTACCGCAGCGGGGTCTACGCCGCCGATGCCGGCCAGCTCGCGCAGGCCCGGGCGTACGTCGCCGCTCTCAACGACTCCGACGAATACGACGGCGGAGTCGTCACGGAAGTCGAGATGGCGGACACCTTCTATCCCGCCGAGGACTACCACCAGGACTACATCGAGACGACCGGCCGGCGCTGCCACGTCACGAATCCCTGGCCCACCATCGAAGCGGCCGCCCGGGACACGCAGAGCTCCGATCAGCCCGCCACACCCTGAGCGGGCGGCCCCCGCACCGCTGCTATCATCCTTCGCATGACCTCGACGGTGCAGTACCTGCTGATGCAGGTCCGAAACCCGGACGATCCGATGGCCGAGCACGAGGTGCGTGCGTTCGCCCACCATCTCCACTGCGAACCGTCGGACATCCGCACCTGGGATCTGCTGCGCGGCGGCCCCGACACCGGTACGCTCGATGACTGCGACATCGTCCTGATCGGCGGCAGCGGCGACTATTCCGTGGTGTCCGGAGGCGCGTGGCTCGAATCCGCCTTGAATGCCATGCGCTTGCTGCATGAGCTCGACAAGCCGACCTTCGCATCGTGCTGGGGCTGCCAGGCCATGGCCCGGGCGATGGGCGGAACGGTCGTCACCGATCCGGATCGTGCGGAGGTCGGAACCCACCGGCTTCATCTGACCGAACACGGTCGGCGCGATCCGGTCACGGGTCCGCTGGGCGACTCGTTCCTTGCCCAGATGGGACATCAGGACCGGATCCGGACCCTGCCACCGGGCGCCGTGCTGCTGGCATCGTCCGAACGGGTGGAACACCAGGCGTGGACCTTCGAGGACCGTCGCATCTACTGCACCCAGTTTCATCCCGAACTGAATCTCGAGCTGCTGCTGGACCGCCTCCGACGCTACCCGGTGTACATCGAGCAGACCACGGGTCTCGACTACGACACGTTCGTGGAGCGCATGTGCACCGATGCCCACGACACCGACGATCTTCTGGCACGGTTCGTGCGGCGGGTGCTGGAGAACTGACCGTGCCGAAATCCAGCCGTCTGACGCGCATGATGGACCACGGCCCCGGCCACCCCCTGGCCTGGATCGTGTGGTCGGTCCCCGCCTTCTTCTTCCTGTACGAGTACATCCTGCGGATCCTGCCGGGAATCATCGAGCACACCCTGGAACGCGAGTTCGCCGTCAACGAGTCGCAGATCGGCGGCGCCCTGGGCATGTACTACTTCGCCTACGCCCCCATGCAGCTGGTGGTGGGCATCCTGCTCGACCGGTACGGCTCCCGGATCCTGCTGGCGGGCGCTGCGGTGCTCTGTGCGATCGGAATGGTGGTCTTCCCGATGTCATCGACCGAGTTCGGTCTGGCGGGCAGCCGGTTCCTCGTCGGCTTCGGATCCTCGTTCGCCTTCATCGGCGCCATCTACGTGGCGATGGTCTGGTTCCCCGCCCGGCAGGTGCCCCTGCTGACGGGACTGACCGCCGGACTCGGATTCGGCATCGGCATCGTGGGCGAACTCTTCGCCCACGATCTGCTGGGGAAGCCTCCGGCCTGGCGATCCGCGTCCCTGGTGCTTTCCATCGTCGGCATGCTCATCGCGGTGGGCATGCTGATCGTGGTTCCCAAGCGACCCGCGTGGTACCTCGATCGCACCGGGACCCGTGAACGACAGACGATCCGTGGGGCGGCGAGCGGCCTGCTCAAGGTCATGGCCCGACCCCAGATCTGGCTGATCAGTCTCGGCTGTGCCCTGCTGTACCTTCCCCTGCCGCTGGCGGCCAACTGGGGCCCCCGTTCGATCTCGGAACTCCTCGGACGACCGGACGAGGTCAGCAGCCAGCTGTTCGCCTGGTTCTATCTGGGCATCGCCATCGGTTGCCCGCTGGTCGGCTGGCTCAACGGCCGGATCGGACGGGCCCGTCCCATTCTGCTGCTGGGCGGACTGGCCACCTCCGCGAGCCTGATCCTGTTGGCGACGACGGGATCTCCCGCCGGACCATCCGACGTGGAATGGCTCTCCGGAACGCTGCTGCTGACCATGGGGCTGGCCACCAGTTCCTACGTGCTGGGGTATCCGATGGCCGCCGATCTGAGCCCCGACGACGCCAACGGCTCGGCCATCGCGTTCGTGAACTTCGTGGCGATGATGATCGCCTTCGGCTTCGTCTGGCTCTTCGGCGTCGCGGTCGACGCCTTCGCATCCGCCGGTGGACGCCTCTCCGCCCCCGATCCGGACGACTTCCGATCCACCCTGCTCTGGGCCGCCGGCCTGATCGGCCTCTCCATGCTCATCCTCGCTCCCGTTCGTTCACGCCCACCCCGGGCAGGTTGACTTCAGTCCGCCCCCGAAACGGACCGACAGAGAGGTAGACCCTCACCCTGGAATCCGCCGGAACACAACCATGACCGTCTCCAACAAGACCACCCTGAGCTGCTACCCGGAACTGGCCTACGGAGGCTACTCCCGCGTCGACGGCATCGTCGCCTTCTACGCCCGGGTCAACGCACTGCTGACGCCGGACTCGACCGTGCTGGACATCGGATGCGGGCGCGGTGCCTTCATCGAGGACGAGACATCCCCCTGGCGCAACGATCTCCGGCTCTTCCGGGGCCGGGCCGCGAAGGTCATCGGCATCGATGTCGATCCGGAAGGCGAGAGCAACCCCGACATGGACGAATTCCGGATGCTGGAGGATCAGCACCACTGGCCGATCGAGGACGAATCCATCGATCTGGCGGTCAGCAACTGCGTGCTGGAGCACGTCGAGCACCCGGACACGTTCTTCTCCGAATGCGCCCGGGTCATGAAGCCGGGCGGATACGTCTGCCTGCGCACGCCGAACAAGTACTTCTACATCTCGCTGATCGCGGCGCTGATTCCCAACCGGTTCCACACCGCCCTCACCTCGCGGGTGCAGCACGGCCGGAAGGACGAGGACGTGTTCCCGACCTACTACCGCTGCAACACCAAGCGATCGGTCACCCGGATGATGAACAAGGTCGGATTCGACGTGACCATCGTCCGTCACGAGGCCGAACCGGCCTACATGCACTTCTCGAACCTCGCGTACCGGCTGGGCGTCATCGCCCACCGGCTCATGCCGCCGCCCCTGGCGTCGACGCTGCTGATCTACGCACGCAAGCGCTGACCCACTGCGGCATCGGCGAGGGCTGTCCACACCTGCTTCACAGATTGTCCAAGGTCGGATTTTTCCGCCTGCAGGGCCTGATTTGCCTGCCGCGAGGGTTCTCGGACCCAACTTGTCCTCAAAGGGCCGATTTCGTTTGCCGATCGCCCTGACTCGGTCAAAATAAGCGCGTCGCCGGGATCTCCTCCCACGACTCCTCCGCCATCCGGCACGCGTGCAATCCAAGGAAGAGAACGAGAGGCCTTGATCATGAAGAGATCGACTGGTTGCGCATCCTGCGCCCTGATCGCCCTGGCCGGGACGAGCCTGGCCTTTGCGGGCTCCGGCATCCCCGAATCCCAGATCCTTCTTCCCACCGGCAACGTCGGCGACGACTCCTACGGCTGGTCCGCGGCCATGGATGGCGACGACATCGCCATCGGGGCGCCACTGGACAACGTCATCGGGGCCAACAACGGCTCCGTGACCGTCATCAACGGATCCGACGTCCAGGTGCTGAGCCCGGCCAACACCGGTGCCTTCGACTACTTCGGATACTCCGTCGACATCAGCGGCGACGTCCTGATCGCCGGGTCCACCATCCACCCGATCGCCACCCGCGAGGGCGCCGCCTACATCTACCGGCGCGACGCCGACGGCACGTGGATCGAGGAGGCCATGCTCGTCGCTCCCGACGGCATGTACCAGGATTCGTTCGGATGCGCAGTCGCCATCGACGGCGACACCGCGGTCGTCGGTGCCTTCCTGGCCGACACCGAAGGGACCTCTTCCGGCTCCGCCTACGTGTTCACCTACGACGGCACGGCCTGGTCGGTGCAGCAGCAGCTCGATGCGGACCAGGCCACCGTGAAGTTCGGCGCCAGCGTGGACATCGCCGGCGACACGATCCTGGTCGGTTCGCCGCGCGACAACGTCGACGGCATCAGCGCCGGCGGGGCCTACGTGTTCGGACTCGACGGCGGAGCATGGACCCAGCAGGCCCGCCTGGTCGGCTCCACCACCGTCGCCTACGACTACTTCGGCTACGCAGTCGAACTCGACGACGACGGCTCGCAGGCCGTCATCGGTGCGATCTTCTCCGACGTGGCCGCCCCCAACGCCGGTGCCGCCTACGTCTTCGAAGCGGACGGATCCGGATGGTCCGAGGTCGAGCAGCTGGTTCCCTCGGGGGCCGAGGCCTGGCAGAAGTTCGGATCCTCCGTCTCGATCGACGGCAACCGGGCCGTCATCGGAGCCTACGGCTACCCCGACAGTGCCGGACACGGGTACATCTATGAATCCACGGCCGGCGGATGGGTCGAATCGGTGAAGCTCGTCGCCAGCAACGGCATCGCCGGAGCACGCGTCGGCTACGCCGCAGCGGTATCCGGCAACCGGGCCCTGCTGGGGGCTCCATGGCAGGGTGCCACCGACACGTCCGGCTCGGGCTACCTGTACGACCTCGTGCGTTCGATGCCGCGGGGCGACTCGAATCGGGATGGAAAGGTGAATGTCCTGGACATCCTCGACGTGCTGGCATCGTGGGGCAGCTGCCCCACCCGGCCGGCCCCGTGCAATGGAGACATCGATCGCAACGGACGGACCGGCGTCGTCGACCTGCTCGCCGTGCTCGCCGAGATGAACTGATCACCAGACCACCGGGCCGAGCCCCCCGATCCCTTGCGAAGAGGGGATCCGACGGGCGGACCCGACGCCGGATCGATCCGGCGACAACGAGAAGAGGACATGACCATGAAGCACACGACCACCTTCGCCACCCTGCTCGCCGCCACCATGCTCGGCGGCACCGCCACGGCTGGCATCACCTACACGTACTTCGGCTCGTACGGTGGCCACGACTACTACACCACCGAACTCTCGCTCGAGTACTACGACGCCCGCGAGGCCGCGGAGCAGTTGGGCATCCAGCTCGGCTACGATTCGTACCTGGCCTCCATCACCGACGAGGCGGAGTCCGACTGGGTCCAGTCGATCTCGCTGGACACCATGTGGATTGGGCTCAACGACCTCGACATGGACGGGCAGTGGACCTGGGACAGCGGCGAGGCGTTCGACTGGTCCGACTGGGCCCCCGGGGAACCGAACGAGAACTCCGGCGACGAGAACGTGGTCGTGATGAACTGGCTCAACGACGAGGCCTACGGGTGGAACGACTGGAAGGATCTCAACCGGTTCGCCCCCGCCCTCATCGAGGTCGCCGTGCCTGCTCCGGGTGCGATCGCCCTGCTGTCACTGGCCGGACTGACCGGCCGCCGAAGACGGCGGGCGTGATGCACAAGGCGGCTCGATCATGATCTGGACCCTACTGGCGAGCACGGGAATGCTTGCGGTCGGCGCGCTGGTCTGGAAGGCGCTGTCCAAGCAGGGCTACGCGAGCCCCCCCACCGACGACGAACCACCCGCATCCTAGGACTGCAGCGACTGGAAGTCGTGGCCACTGGGCGACTGGAAGACCCGCAGCCCAAACTGCGGCGCCGCCGCGAGCAGGTGGTCGAAGATGTCCGCCTGGATCTCCTCGTACTGGACCCACCGGTTGTCCGTGGTGAACACGTAGAGCTCGATGGGCAGCCCCCGGTCGGTGGGCTGCAGCTGCCGCACCAGGAAGGTGAACCCCTCCTGGTGGATCTTCGGATGGTTGCGGAGGTAGTGGTTGATGTAGGCCCGAAAGATCCCCACGTTGGTCTGGGCCCGGCCGCTGACGTCGAGTTCGGCCCGGATGCCCTGTTCGGAATTCCAGTCGCTGATCTCCCGGCACCGTTCGTCGATGTAGGCACCCACCAGCCGGAAACCGCGGCAACGCTCGATCATCTCCGGATCCGCGAAGCGGATCGAGTTCATGTCGATCATGATCGACCGCTTGATGCGCCGGCCACCGCTGCGGGACATGCCCTGCCAGTTGATGAACGATTCCGAGATCATCTTGTAGGCGGGTACGAGAGTGATGGTCCGGTCCCAGTTCTGGATCCGAACGGTGGTCAAGGTGACCTCCATCACCTCACCGTCCGCCTTCTGCGAATCCATCTGCACCCAGTCCCCGACTTGGATCAGGCGATTGGCGTTCAGCTGGATCCCCGCGACCAGTCCCAGGATGGTGTCCCGGAAGATCAGCAGGATGACCGCCATCGCCGCACCGATTCCGGAGAGCAGATACACCGGCGACCGCGAGAACAGGACGCTGACCAGCAGCAGCCCCCCCAGCAGCACCACCACCAGCTTGCCCGCCTGGGTCACCCCCCGGATCGAGAACTTCGACTCCAGCCCCTTCGACTCGTAGAGATCCTCCAGCACGTCGATGAGACCGATGAGGATCATCACCCCGATCCAGATGATGTAGATGTCGATCAGCGGCTGGGTCCAGGTCTCCACGTACAGGTACTGCAGCAGCGGAAGCCCGTAGGAGAGCAGCAACAGCGGAACCAGATGGGAGAGCCGGGTGATGACCTTGTACTTGAGCAGCAGGTTGATCGGATGCCCCGGCTGATCCCGAAACGGACGCTGGACGACATGTCGAATCACCCACTTCGTGATCCGGTTGCTCAGATAGCAGGCGAGGCCGAGGCCGACCACGCAGATCGCCGTGGCGACCCAGCCGGCCGCGGACACCCCGAGCCCCCATGACTCGATCGAGGTCGCAAGCGATTCGAACCAGCCCGCAACCGTCGCATCCAGCGTCTCCGACCGGTACCACGGAGAAACCTCCGGAACCGTCTCGACCGTGTTGGTGTCCTGCTTCATGTAAACGCCTCCTGCGGATCAGTAGACCTCGACCAGACAGCGCGGTCCGGGACGGATGCCGCGCTTCATGTCGCGATCGTCCCACTGCTCGTGGTCCTCGAGCGTGAGCGGATCGCGCAACTCCATGTAGCCGCGGGACAGACCGTGCCGCGCCAGCAATCGGTAGACACCGGACTGCATCCCTTCGACCCCGCACATGTAGACCAGCGTCCGTTCGCCTTCGAGCAGGTCCCGGAAGCCCTCCGAGTCGAGGTTCCGCTCGAGGTAGCGGTCGACGTACTCGCTACGTAGGTCGCTGCGGCTGATCGAACGGTGGTAGTTGAAGTTGGGACACGCCCCGGCCAGATCGGAGAAGAACCGCTCGTAGATCAGATCCGTCGCGTAGGGAGACCCGGCAATCAGATCGATCCGCCGGTCGCAGGCGTCTCCGGGGCGCTGCAGCAGTTCGCGGACCATGCCGTAGAACGGCGCGATGCCGGTCCCGGTGGCGATGAAGAGGTAGTCGTGCCCATCGGGATCCTGCGGCAGCAGGAACCGCCGGCCCGCCGGACCGGTGACGAGCACCGGATCCCCCACCCTCAGATCGCAGAGATGGTTGCTGCACACGCCCAGGAAGAGATGGTGTGCGTCCGGATCGTCCGCTTCGGAATCGGGGGTGAACTCGTCGATCACCCGCTTCACGGTGGTGGAGATCACCGCCCCCTCGCCGTCCTCCCCCCAACTGGGACAGGCCAGGGAATAGAGCCGGACTGCATGGGGACGCCCCCGGTCATCCTCGCCCGGAGCAACGACCCCGAAGGCCTGGCCCGCCCGGAAGGAGCCCGCCAGGGGCGTGCCGGAGACGTCGATGCAGATGTGCCGAACGAAACTGGCCGATCGACCGCTCAGGCAAGGCTGACTGGAGACCACTCGACCGACGACCGGGGCCTTGGGCTGCACCGCATGCATCTGAACTTCGCCGAGTATTGGAGCGTTCGCGTCGGTCACGGCGATCAGTATAGAGGGGAGTCGATCCACGGCTGCTCCGGAGCGGGCCGCCGGATCCCCCGCTCGACCGATGGGGCTTCACGTTGTAGGATCTGATTGTTGCGGGAGCATTGGACGCACCCGCCGTGCAGGATGCCGACCGGACATGGATGAATTCCGAATCCAGGGTGGAACCCGACTGACCGGCCAACTGGTCGTCGATGGCTCCAAGAACGCCGCACTTCCCCTCATGGCCGCCTCGCTGCTCACCAGCGAGCCCGTCGTGCTCAACGGCATCCCCCCTCTCGCCGACGTACGCAGCATGGAGCGACTCCTGGTCGAGCTCGGCCTTGGGGTGCACCGCAGTGGCCGCACCATCCGACTGCACGCCGAGGACGAACAACGGTTCCACGCCCGCTACGACATCGTCAAGACCATGCGGGCCAGCATCTGCACGCTGGGTCCCATGCTCGCCCGTCGGGGCATGGTCCGGATCTCGATGCCCGGCGGATGCGCCATCGGCGACCGGCCGGTGGACCTTCATCTCCGGGGCATGGAGGCGCTCGGAGCCGAGATCACACTCGATGGCGGTGACATCATCGCCAAGGCCGATCGACTCCGGGGCAACACCATCTTCCTCGGCGGCCCGTTCGGATCGACCGTGCTGGGCACGGCCAACGTGATGTCCGCCGCGACGCTCGCCGAAGGAACGACCATCATCGAGTCCGCCGCCTGCGAACCGGAGATCGCCGACCTGGCCCGGATGCTCAACGGCATGGGCGCCAAGATCTCCGGTGCCGGCACGCCGCGGATCATGATCGAGGGCGTCGAGGGACTCCACGGCACCGAACACGACGTGCTCCCCGATCGCATCGTTGCCGGTACGCTCGCCATCGCAACCGCCATGACCCGCGGCGACGTGCTCCTCGAACAGTTCCCCTGGGACCACCTGCTCGCGCTGATCGACCGGCTCAACGAGATCGGCGTACGGATCGAACGAACCGATCCGTCCGAACCCTGCGAACGCTGCACCGTCCGGGTCACCGCTCCGGATCCCTTCAAGCCGGTGCTCTTCACCACCCAGCCCTACCCCGGCTACCCCACGGACCTCCAGGCCCAGTTGATGGCCCTCCTATGCCTGGCCGAGGGCAACAGCATCGTGACCGAGAAGATCTACCCGGACCGGTTCATGCACGTACCGGAACTGAGCCGGATGGGAGCCAGACTGATCCGACAGGGGTCGACCGTCGTCGTCCAGGGAGTGCCCGAACTGATCGGGGCTCCCGTGATGGCCAGCGACCTCCGTGGCTCGGCCTCACTGATCATCGCCGGCCTCGCCGCCCGCGGCGAGACCACCGTCAGCCGCGTGTACCACGTGGATCGTGGATACGTCCATCTGGAGCACCAGCTGCATCATCTGGGAGCGATGATCGAACGCGTCAACGCCGAGACCGGCGAGGTCACCAGCAGCATGCCCGCCATCTCGACGCGACCGGTGCGGGACATGCCGGCACCCGCGGGTCAGGTGCGGACCGAACGCATCCGTTCGTAGAGACAGATCGCAGCCGCGGCGGCCACGTTGACCGAAGGCACCTCGCCGTGCATCGGAATCTCCACCACTGCATCGCAGGCGGCCAGCGTCGCCTCGGTCAGACCGTCCCCTTCCGCCCCGACCAGCAATCCGCACCGGGCGGTCCAGTCGATGTTCCAGATCGGCTGCGCACCGTCGCACCGCTCCGCGGCGAGGAGTCGGCAGCCCCAGTCGTCGCGGAGACGCGAGAGGACCGCCGGCCACTCCCCCGACGAAGCGATCGCCCAGGGCACCGTGAAGACATGGCCCATCGAGACCCGGATCGCCTTTCGGTACAGCGGGTCGCAGCAGGTGGGATCCAGCACCACGCCGTCCACCCCGAGGGCGGCGGCGTTGCGGAAGAGGCTGCCCATGTTGTCGACGTTGGTGATGCCCTCGGCCAGCAGCAGGGTGCAGCGGTCCGTCTCCCGCAGATGTCCGAGCGACCGGTCCAGACGCAGGTCCGCATCCTCGGGCCGGTGGCCGGACGCCAGTACGCCGCGGTGGACATGGAAGCCCGCGATGCCGCCGAGCAGTTCCAGAGACGCCGTGTACACGGGGACATCGTCGGGCAGCACGTCCAGGGTGTCCCGCAACGCCTCGAACTTCCCGTGCGAGAGCAGCAGGGACTGGAGCCGATCGGGCGTCGCCAGCAGACGTCGCAGCACCAGCTCCGACTCGGCCATGAACAGACCATCGCGTCCGCGCAGATCGCGGTCCCGAACGTCTCGGAACACCCCCACGCGGGGATCGCCGGGATCCGTTACATCGTGGGGGCCGTTCACTGGTCGCCGGCGGAATCGTCGCGAAGCAGGTCCATCATCTGTTCCTGCGCCCGCTCGTAGCGCCGGGCGCTGTCGATCAGATTGCGACGAATGACCTCCAGCTGGGGATCGTCGGCATCCACCGTCCCCCCGGAGGCCTCCATGAACCGCTGCATCGACTCGGCCGCGGACTTCAGGTCCGCGGCACCGAAGACGAAGTTGCGGGAGGCCGAATAGATCAGTTCCTGGGCGAGCTGCTTGTCCGTGGGCCGGTACAGCAGCCGCCAGGGACTCGCGGTCACTTCGGCCAGCAACTGCGTGAGCTGCTGGGATGCCAGCGTGACGTTGGCCAGACTCACGTCCACGTCATCGAACCACGGACCGGCATGGGCCCTCAGATCGGACAGGATGACCATGAGGTCGTCCACCGTGACCAGCAGGTTGTCCATGAACCGGTCGACCTTCGGCCAGGTCTCCTCCTGAATGGTCTGCGCGATGCCCGAGGCCCTGGCCAGCGTGTCGTCGAGGTTGTCGGCCATGTCCTGGAACTGCGATTCGTTGTTCTTGATCCACGACGTCAGCACGTCCACCGCCCGGGCGAAGTCCTCCAACTCGGCGACGAGCAGATCAACTTCTCCCGACCAGTCGCCCCAGTCGCGGTCCAGCTGCCCCAGGAAGATGTTGGCCTTGTCGATGGCCTCGCGAAGGCCGGCCGTGGCCAGCTCGATGTCCCCCGACGGGCCCTCCCCCGCGATCCAGCGGAGCAGTTCCCCGTCCTGTTCCAGCCGCTTGGTGATCGTGGCCAGCGACTCCAGGGTGGCGTCGATGTTGGCGGACGCGTCGCCTCCGATGAGGCTGTCGATCATGCTGAGCGACGAACCCACCAGCTGACCGCCCGGTGGGACGATCGATCCTTCGGTGCCCAGCGACGAGAAGTCGAGCCAGGCGTCGCTGCCGATCAGGCTGGCCCCCACGGAGACGGTGGCGTCGCTTCGCAGCTGCATCGAGGACGGAATGCTGAAGCCGACCACGATCGCGGTGAGCGGCCGTCCCTCCTGGATGTCGAACGTCACTCCGGTCACTTCACCCACCACGATGCCCCCGACCTTGACGAAGGATCCGGCTCCGAGCGGGCCCACGCCTTCGGCGACCTCGTACGTGGCGGTGTAGGAGGCGTGACTCGGACCGAAGTACCGTGCGAAGTCGCCCAGCACGAAGATCACGAGGATCCCCACGATGATGGCGACGGTCACGAAGATGCCGGCCTTGATGTTGTTCTGGGAACGAAGTGCTGCGCTCGACATGCTGTGCTCCGTGGCGGTCTGACCGCCGCTGTGCTCGGTCCTACTTGATCCGCCGTGTCGTCTGGATTGCCCGGCCACCGGTGAGTTTGCTCAGATCCGCCCCGAGCAGATCCTCCTCGTAGCTGTTCTGGGTGTGGGACTCGGTCATCGGCCCCTCGTGATCGCCGCGCAGGAACTGGCGGATGAGCTGCTGCTCCTCGGTCAGTTCCCCGATGCGGTCCTGCGGATAGTCGCGGAGCTTCTCGTAGGCCTCGCGGGTGTCCACCATGATCATCCGCCCCTTGTGCAGCATGGCCATGCGATCGGCGATGGTGAAGGCGGAATCCATCTCGTGGGTCACGACGATGCTCGCCACACCCAGCTTGCGGGTCAGGTCGACCATCAACTGGTCGATGGCGGCGGAGGTGACGGGATCGAGCCCCGCACTGGGCTCGTCGTAGAACAGGATCTTGGGATCCAGCGCCAGGGCCCGTGCGAGTCCGGCCCGCTTCTTCATGCCGCCGCTGATCTGGGCCGGATACTTGTCCGCGGCGTCGCGGAGCCCGACCAGCTCAAGCTTGATCTTGACCATGAAGTCGATGATGTTCGCATCGAGATCGGTGTGCTCCTCCAGCGGCAGAGCGACGTTCTCGGCCACGGTCAGCGACTGGAACAGTGCGCCGGACTGGAACAGGATGCCGAACTGCTTGCGGACCTCGTTCATGCCCTCCTCGTCCAGCGTGGCGAGATCCTTGCCGAAGAGCTTCACCGAGCCCTCTTCGGGCGTAAAGGTCCCGATCATGTTGCGAAGCAGGGTCGACTTGCCCGAACCCGATCCGCCCATGATGACCATGGTCTCACCCGGATGGATGGTGAGGTTGATGCCGTTGAGGACGGTCTGATCGCCGAACCGCTTGACGAGGCCCTCGATCTCGATGATGTCCTCGTGGTCTTCAGGCATCTGGTTCGGACGTCTCCTGCTCCAAAATCCCTCGCACCGGGAGCGGCTCACGCTCCTCATCGGCCGCGGCCGGAGGCCAGGCCACGACCGGATCGTCGCCCACCAGCACCGAGCTGAATCGCAGCACCAACCGGTTGCCGTCGGGCCCCGGCTCCAGCATGACGAACCTCGCCTCGCCGGGCACCCGGCCGTGCTGGAACTCGAAGACATAGGGTACCCGAACGGACCAGCCGTCCGGTGCGAAGATCGGTTCACGGGTATCGTCCACCCGAATTGACTTCAGCAGTCCGTAGTCGCCCCGCAGCGTGGCGAGGAACCGACCGGCCTCCACGTCCGGAGTGGCCGCGACGGCGGACGGTGCGAAGCCCTCGTTGAATCCCTCCATGTCGCCGTCCATGCCCGCCTGGATCGGAGCCAGCGGACCGTTCATCAGCGGCACCCGCACTTCACCGTTCCACCAGACCATGAACCAGGCCGTCAGGGGCGTCACCACGGCGGCGATGATCATCGCCGTCCAGCAGAGTCGACGACCGGACTTGGCCTTGGAACGAACATCACGAAGACCGAGCATTCCCAGCGGAAACGCCAGGATCGTCACCAGAGGACAGACCCCCAGCGACGCCACCATCGCGAGGATCGACCAGGTGCTCAGGGGCGGTCGCCGTCGAACTGCGGGTGGCCCGGCGGAAAGCGTGACGTCGCTCATGGTGTGACTCCCTGCGGCAGCACCAATTCCTCCCCGTCGCCGTCGTCGATCCTCAGCTCCACCAGCAGCGGAACGAGGGTCCAGCGTCCGGGCGTGGGGCTCAGCACGAATCGGGCCGATCCGTTGCGTTCACCGGAATCGAAGCGGCAGATGATCCAGGCCGAGACCTCCGGAGTCAGGAACGAATCGCCGGGAACCGTCTGCATGCTTCCGATCCGAACCGATTCGAAGACACCGTTGGCCTGCTTCAGATCGGCCGAGAAGGACACCAGCTCGTCCCGCGGCACCGGAGTGCTTCGCAACGACCACGACTGGAGGGCGGTATCGAAGGCCTCGTCCTGCATGGCGTGCATGAACTCGTCCAACGCCGCTCCCATGTCCTGCTTCTGCTGGTGCTCCATGCCTTCGGCGAGCTGCTGGAATCCGATCAGGGTCACCACGCTCATCGCGATGCCGCCGAAGAGCGCCGTCAGACTGGTTCGCCGCCCGCCGAGTTGACCGCCCGACTCGCGTATCCGTCGCCAGGCGATCACACCCAGCAGCGCCCCCAGCGCATTGACCGGCGGACACAGCGGCACGAAGGCCAGCACCACCGCGATGATGGCCAAGACCGAAAACCGGGGGCGGGCCGGAGGCGTGGGAGGCAGGTCGATGTCGGGGGGATCGTGCATGGCCGGTAAGCATTCTAGCGGTCTGGGGTACACTCGATCCATGCCCACCACTCCGCCCGACAGTCCGATCAGGCGTGTGACCGTACTCGGCCTGGGCCGATTCGGCGGCGGCCTCGGCGTGGCCCGGTGGTGGCTGGACCGGGGAGCCGAGGTGCTGGTCACCGATCTCGCCGACCGGGAGGAACTCGCCGACGCCGTTTCGGTACTCGACGTGCATGCACACCGCGACCGCCTGCAGTGGCGGCTGGGCGAGCACCGGATCGAAGACTTCTCCGAGACCGACTTGGTCGTGGCCAATCCCGCGGTCCCTCGACCCTGGAACAACGACTGCCTGCAGGCCGCCTGGCGGGCCGGCGTCCCCGTCACGACCGAGATCGCGATCCTGGTCTCCCAACTGGATCGCAGCCGCGTGATCGGCATCACGGGGACGGCGGGTAAGTCGACCACCGCTGCGATGACGCACCACATCCTGCGGTCCTGCGACGTTGCCAGCGTGCTGGGTGGAAACATCGGCGGATCGCTGCTGACGACCATCGACGAGGTTCGGGCCGCCGATGCGGTGGTGCTCGAACTCTCCAGCGCCATGCTCTGGTGGCTGGGGGCGACCGACGACGCCCCCCCCGGTGCCCCCCGCTGGTCACCGGGGGTGGCGGTGACCACCAACGTCGCCCCGAATCATCTCGACTGGCACGAAACGGAATCGCACTACCGCGCTTGCAAGTCCGGCATCGCCGCTCACCAGGACGACTCCGACGTGCATCTGTCGCAGGATCCCGGGGGTGCGGATGTCTTCCTGGGGATTCCGGGTCGACACAACCAGAGCAACGCACGCCTGGCCATCGCCGCCGCGATGCAGCTCGCCGGAGTCGACGGGCCGCGGGCCCGGGCCGCCGCGGGATCGTTCACCGGTCTGCCGCATCGCCTGGAGCGCATTCCCAGCACGGACGATTTCCACTACTTCAACGACTCCAAGTCGACGACCCCGGAAGCGACGCTGCTGGCCATCGAGGCCATGGAGGATCCGGGTCGCGTTCACCTGATCGCCGGCGGCTACGACAAGGGCGTCTCACTGGATCCGATCGCGCGGCGGGCCGGCGAACTCGGCGGGCTGTACACCATCGGCGCCACCGGAGCGGATCTGGCCGCCGGAGGCGCCGCCCGCTCCTGCGGTACGATCGACGTCGCTGTCCGCCACGCCAGAAGCAGCATGCGACCGGGAGACATCCTGCTCCTGAGTCCGGGCTGCGCAAGCTGGGATCAGTTCGAGCACTTCGAGGCCCGGGGCGAGGCCTTCCGGCGGCTGGTCACGACGGAAGTCTGACCTGCCCCACCAGTTCATCGAGGCGGCTGCAGCCCTGGGCCCTGACCCACCGGGCGAGGCCGCGGTTGATTCGCCGCGGGGCACGGTGATCGTGGTAGAGCGTCGTGCCGATGCCGATCGCCGTCGCGCCGGCGAGCACGAAGGCGGCCGCCTGCTCCCAGCGACGAACGCCACCGAGACCGACGATCGGAACGCCCGCGTCACGCGCGACACCGGCGTACACCCGCTGCACCATCGACAACGCCGGGAGATGGACGGCCGGACCGCTGAGTCCACCGTGTCCGAATCCCAGCCGCGACGTCCGGTCCTCGACGTCGATCGACAATGCCGGCACGGTGTTGATCATGGTGAGTCCGTCGGCTCCGGCCTCGATCGCGGCCGCCGCCATCGGAACGGCGGTCTCGAACAGCAGCGGCAGTTTCACGAGGATCCGTGACCGCACCACCGCCTTCCGGACCTCCCCCACGACCTCCGCCAGCTCGTCGGGGCCGTCCGTGAATCGTCGTCCGGTGCTGGAGTTGGGGCACGAGAGGTTCAACTCGATCAGGGGGAGAGATTCGACGGCGTCGAACGCGGCCGCCACCCGGACGTAGTCCTCGATGCTGTGCCCGGCGACCGACCCGATGAAGGTGGTTCCGTGTCCTTCGAGCGAGGGCACGGTGCCGGACAGGAACGAGTCCACCCCCATGTTCATGAGTCCCACGGCGTTGAGCATGCCGGCGGGCACATCCGCCACCCGCATGGCCGGGTTGCCGGCCCGGGGCTCCGGGGTGATCGACTTGGTGGTGACGGCTCCGAAATCGGCCAGGTCGAGCACGTCGGCCAGTTCGGTGGCCGTGCCGCCGGTTCCCGCGGCGGACACGAGCGGACCCGTCAGGTGTACCCCGGCGAGGGTGGTGGACAGGGACGAGTGCGGCTCCGCCATGGCCGACATGATACCGCCTACAATGGTCGACCATGAACAGCCCCGAAGAACGCATCGCACAGTTCGAGAACATGGCCACGGCCGATCCGGACAATGAAATGGCCCACTTCAGCCTCGGCAACGCCTACCTGCAGGCGGGCCGGGCGGCCGAAGCCGCGGTCAGTTTCGAACGCTGCATCGAACTCAACCCCGAGATGAGCAAGGCCTACCAGTTGGCGGGCGAATCACTCATCAAGGCCGGCTGGTCCGATCGCGCCGTCGAGGTCCTCAACACCGGCTACGTCATCGCGGCCCGTCGCGGCGAGCAGCTCCCCCGTCAGGCGATGGACAAGCTGTTCGAGGAGCTCGGACGCAAGGCCCCCACCCTCGACGAGGAGGTCGAAGCGGAAGCCGCTCGTCGCGCGTCGTCGGGCACCTTCACCTGCGGCCGGACGGGACGGGACGGGACGCAGCTCGAGGCGCCTCCGTTCAAGGGACCCGTGGGCGAATGGATCCAGGCCAACATCGCCGCCGAAACCTGGCAGGAATGGATCGGTCAGGGCACGAAGGTGATCAACGAACTGCGGCTGGACCTCTCGCGCGACGAGGACAGCGCCGCCTACGACCAGCACATGCACGAGTTCCTGGGGGTTCCCGCCGAACTCGGCGGGGCGTGATCACCAACTTCCGATCTTCCGGTTGTAGATCCACCATTCGATCAGCAGGATGACGAGGCACATGCCGACGGCCCACGGCCAGAGCGGGCGGTAGCGGACCGCGCCCGCGTCGGTGGACTCAATGCGCTGGGTGCCGAGGACGACCTCCGTCGCGGCGGCCGCTTCGGACTCCTCCGGGGGCATCCGGACCGACTCGAACCAGGACACTTCGTCCCCGCTGCCGGTCCGGACGTAGCGGAGCTCGTGCAGGCCGCTCAATTCCGCGGGGCCCCACGTCACCCGGGCCGGATCCTGATCGGACAGATCAAACGTCGTCCCGTCCGGGGTCACGAGTTCCATCCCCGTCGCATCCGCGGGCAGGCGCGCCACCAGGGCCGCGCCGGGCGTGAGCTGCGAGCGGGTGAGCGCATCGCCGTGGTGCCCCAGGTACTCGACGGCATTGAACAGGAAGACACCCATGCCCCGCAGGTAGGGCCAGTTGGAGTCGGCGATCGGATCGAAGGTCACGAAGACATGTTCCCGACCCCGCTCGACGAAGGTCAACACCAGCGGACCGGCGCTACCCTCGAGCACGATCTCCGCATCGTCGCTTCCCTGCACCTGCCGGCCCCGGGCCACGAAGATCGGATCGACATCGACGTACCGCAGGAGCGGATGGTCGCCACGCCCCTCGAGCACCACCTGCCCTTCCGACTCGCCGTACGCACGCACCCGGTCGGTGGGCGGCGTTCGTCCGAGAAAGACCGAAGGCGTGTCCGGCATGGCCGTCGGCGCCACCGCGTCGAACACCAGCACGTCCCAGTCGCGACCCCGTCCTTCGGTCACGATGCCTTCGTAGTCGGCAAGCGTCATCACATCCAACCGCTGGAGGGAAAGCCCCTCCATGATGCGACGGACCAATCGCCGGTTCGGCGAGACCAGTCCCACCCGCAGGCTTCGCGGGGGCGGAACCACCATCCGGGCGGTGTCGTCGGTCGCCAACTGGTCGTCCCGCAGCAGCGCGACCTCGATGATCGCGTCCCGATCCTGCCGGAAGGGGGTGAAGGTGAGGTTGCGTCGTCCCGCCTGCAGTCGGCCGGTGACGGAATCGCGGGAGGCGGCGGGCAGCTCGATCTCCTCGACCCGTCGGGCCAGACCGTCGACCGACAACTGCACGTCCGCGACGACCGGTTGCTCGTTCCAGTTGGAGAGTCCGGCGAACACCTCGATGAACGCGGGACGATCGTAGGGACGGTCGGCGGCCACCGTGGAGACCGCACAGTTGTCGACGGCATCCCCGCCGACCCGCTGAAAGACGAGCGACTCGCCACGCAGCACCAGACCGTCCAGATCCTGGATGCGTCCGTCGGAGATCAGCACCAACGCGGCCGGATCGGCCGTCGGACGGTCCACCACATCGGGGGTCGGATTCAAGCTGTAGACCCGGGCGAGATTCAAGGCGTCCTCGATCCGGCTGCGTCCGTGCGACGGACGGATCTCCCGGAGGGCGTTCCGAAGCCGCTGCCGGGAGGCGGTGAACGGCTGCACGATCTCCGCCTGCTCGGCGAAGGTGATGATCATCGTCTCTCCGTCCCCGCCGCCGAAGAGTCCGCCGGCGTGGAGTCGATCGATCTCCGATGCCGCGGCCTCGATCGCCGCATCGAACCGGGTCTCACCGTCGACGTCCCGCGTCTGCATCGAAGCCGACCGGTCGATGAGCAGGATGGTCCGACCTCCGCCGCCGCCGGCCCCCTCGATGCGGGGCTGCATGACGGCGAGCACCAGCATGAGCAGTGCGATCAGCTGCAGAAGCAGCAGGATGTTCCGCCGCAGACGCTGGAACGGTGCGTTGGCCCGCAGATCCTCGGTCGACGTCAACCACAGCATCGTGCTGGATACGACCTGGGTGGAGCGACGCAGCTTCAGGAAGTACAGCAGCAGCAGTAGCGGCACCGTCGCGGCGGCGAGGAGGAATCCGGACCAGGGTGTCAACCACGTCATCGGACGATCCCCCGCTGCCGCATCGACTCCACCAGCACCGACTCGATGTCGGTCGAGGTGTGGACGGTCAGATGCCGCATGCCCCGGCGCACGCAGTCGCTGCGCAGGCGGCCGCAGTGCTCGTCGAGTCGTTCCCGGTACGCACGCAGCAGGGCGGGCGTGACGGTGACCTCCACGTCGCCGTGTCCCTCCACATCCCGAAGCCGCAGGTCACCGGCGAGTCCGGCGGCCGCCGGATCGACCTCCTCGGGAGCCAGCACCTGGAGACAGATCACCTCGTCGCCCCGCCCCCCCAGGAAGCGGAGCCCCTCGTCGATGCCCGACGGCTCCATGAAGTCGGAGAGGATGACCAGCACCCCGCGGCCCTGCCGGGCCGTGGCCAGGGTCTTCATCGTGTCGGTGAAGCCCCCACCGACGTCTCCTTCACCGGCCTTCAGATCCAGGAGCCAAGAGCCCATCTCACGGGTGCGTCGTTTCCCCCGCAGCGTCCGGAGCGACGAGAGGCCGGCCCCGTCGAACGCGTGCAGGCTGACGCGGTTGTGGTTGATCAGTCCGATGTAGCCCAGGGCCATCGCGAGCCGCCGGCAGTAGGTGAGCTTGTTCGGATTGCCCCAGTCCATCGAGGCGCTGGTGTCGATCGCGATGCCGAGCGAGAGATCCTCCTCCTCGAGAAAGAGCTTGAGGAACAGGGTGTCGAGCCGGGCGAAGATGTTCCAGTCGACGAACCGCAGGTCGTCGCCCGGGGTGTAGGGCCGGTAGTCCGCGAAGTCGACGCTGGTGCCGCGGCGTCGTGATCGCCGCTCGCCGTGGATCTTGCCGCTGAAGATCTTGCGGGACACGATGTCCAGCCGCTCCAACTTGGCCATCAGACCTCCGCCGAGCAGTTGATCGATGCGGGTGGGCGGCGGTTCCGTGCTGGCTCCGAATCGACTCATGCCGCGTCCCCCCCATCGGTGCGGGGAAGGGCCTCGATGATGGCGGTGATCAGTTCGTCCGTCTCGACCCGGTCGGTCTCCGCCTCGAAGGTCCGGATGATCCGGTGCCGAAGTGTGACGTGCGCGATGCTGCGGACATCCTCGATCGAGACGCCGTAGCGACCGTCCATGAGCGCAACCACCTTCGCGGCGGTGATGAGGGCCTGCCCACCCCGGGGGCTGACTCCCACCGCGACCATGTTCCGGATGGCGTCCGGGTGGTACACGCCACCGGGATGCGTGGCGAGAACGAGACGGACGACGTAGTCCTGCACGTGGGGTGCGACCACGAGCTCGCGGACCAGTTCCTGGGCCGAGCGGATGAACGCGGCATCCATGGCGGGTCGCGGCGTGGTGTCGTACGAGCCGGTGGTCCGCTCGAGGATCTCCCCGACCTCCCGTCGCGAGGCGTAGGGCACCGTGATCTTCAGCAGGAACCGGTCGAGCTGGGCTTCGGGAAGCGGATAGGTCCCCTCCTGCTCGATCGGGTTCTGCGTCGCCATCACGAAGAAGGGCGCGGGCAGCGGACGGGTCTCGCCGCCGCAGGTGACGGTCCCCTCCTGCATGGCCTCGAGCAGGGCGGCCTGACTCTTGGGCGTGGCCCGGTTGATCTCGTCGGCCAGCACGAGCTGGCTGAAGATCGGACCCGGCCGGAAGCAGAAGGCCCGACGGCCCGTTCCTTCGTCCCGCGCGACGATGTTGGTGCCGGTGATGTCCGCCGGCATGAGATCCGGCGTGAACTGGATGCGCGAGAAGTCGAGCTGCAGCGCTTCCGACAGCGAACGGACCAGCAGGGTCTTGCCCAGACCGGGCACCCCCTCCAGCAGCACGTGCCCTCCGGCGAAGAGGGCCACCAGTGTCTCATCCACCACCCGCCGCTGTCCGACGACCGCGCGGCCGATCTCCCCCCGGACCCGCTGGAAGGTGGCCCGGACGAGATCGCATCCCCGTCGGATCGAATCGATGTCGGGCCGTTCCGCATCGAGCCTCGGCAGTCCGGCGTCGCTCATGATCCCCCCCCGTCCTCACGACGACGGGCGCGGTCCCTGGCCGCCTTGAGACGACTGGTCATGTCCATGGATGCCTCGTCCGGATCTCCGGGATCCTCGGGCTGCGCCGGCGCCGGGGCCGGCGGCGGCACGGGAACCGGAGCCGATGCTTCGTCGCGGGGGCGTTGACGACGGGATTTGCTGCGACGCCACGCCGACAGGGATGCGCCGCCGGTCGACGGACGACGATCCGATGCCCCGGAGGTCAGGGACCGCAGCCAGTCTCCGTCGAGTGCGAGTCGCCGGACCGCCACGTCGAGCAGCAGGATGACGGCTGCGATGACGGCCAGCAGCGCCCAGGTGGGCTGCTCGCTCCGCGGCATCTCGAGCTCGGCCCGGTCGAACAGATCCGGAAGGACCGCATCGTCGAGCGACAGCACCCGCCCGCCGGTCATCTCGGCGACCCGACGAAGCAGCGCCGCATTGTGCGTCTGCCTGCGGTATTCGTCGGAGTAGGAGCGGTTGACCGCGGCCTGGATGTTGCCGCTGGCGACACCGCCGCCCTCCACGGGTGAACCGAAGTGGACGTTGACGACATGCGAACCGGTGACGTCGGGACGGAACCGGCCGCGGTACCGGCCGGGCCCGATCTGCTGGAGATCCAGCGGTTCCACCTCCCCGGCCGGCGAGATCACCGAAGCCCGGGTCTGCAGGAAGTTCAGGAAGCCCGCATCCGACTCCAGCGCCTCGAGGTCCACGACCACGTCGCCGTCCTCGTCACGCGTTCCGAGGACGAACTCCGACGGCGTCGCGGGACGCATGACCCAGCGCAGACTCTGTTCCCAGAAGGCGGGGAAGGACGACCAGGCGACCCACTCTCCGCCCCACCGACCGGTCACGTCGCTCAGGAAGGCGATCGATCGACCGAGTCCGAAGTTCCACCATGCGTAGAACGGGTCGGATCCCTGGTCGGTCGGAATGGTGAAGGTGGTCTGGGCCAGCCCTTCGCGCGGCGCCGCGAGATCGAAGCCGAGCACCGGCGGCACCGAATCGAATCCGGAGACCGGCCCCGGCAGCGCGTTGGTGCGCTGCGGCTGGAAGAGCCCCTCCTGGATGAGCGAACGAACGACCAGCTGCGCCTCCTTGATGAAGATCTGGGGAAGTCGCGACGGATCCTCGACGATGTAGAAGTCGCCCCCGGTCACGTTGGCCACCGTCTGCATCGTGCCCTGCGCGGTGGGAACGTGCGGTCCGACCAGCACCGTCGAACAGGTCACGTTCGCGTCGACGTAGGCCTGCAGCAGCGACCGGGTCGGGGGCTGCGGATCTCCGTCGGAGATGATCACCACATGGCGGGCTCCGGCGTCGACCTCCTTGAGCCCCGACAGCGCCATCTGCATCGCGGGCGCGAACTCGGGCATGTCGCCGTACCGCAGCTGCCCCGCGGCCGCCTTCGCCGCGACCTTGTCCCCGACCAGCTGCATCGGAAACGCCCAGACCGTGCCGCTGCCGTTGGCGAACTCGAGGATGCCGACCAGATCGAGCGAACTGAGCGCCTCGATCGCGGCCTCCGCCACCCGCCGGCCCCAGTAGTTGCCCTGGGGCATCTCGCAACTGTGGATCACCAGGGCCAGTGCCCCCTGCAGCATCTGGCGGTTGGCCGGCGGATCCAGCTGCACCGGCAGCGCCTCGGCCAGGGGTGAATCGATCCACCCGCCGGCTCCGAACGAACTGGGACCACCGGTCATGAGCAGCCCGCCCCCGGTGTCGTGCACGTAGGCACGCAGCGCGTCGACCTGCTGTCCGCTGAAGGACCAGCGGGGCACGTTCGCGAGCACGATCGCATCCCAGGCCAGCAGCGGCACCAGACCGTTGCCGATGGTCGACGGCGTCCGGATCGTGGTCTCGATGCCCGCACCCTGCAGCGCAGCCGCGAGGGCGGAGACCTCCTGCTGGTCCTCGGTGATGAGCAGGACCGCACCGGTCCCGTCCACGAACGTCACTGCGGTGGCCCGGTTGTTGCGAACCAGCGCGTCCATCGCGGGCGAATCCGCCTCGAACACCGCCTCGAACTGCTGCGGTCCGCCGGTCTGCAGGTCGACCGTCACACGTTCGACATGGGTTCCTCCGTCCAGCGTGAGCGGAATGTCTCCCCCGAGCTGGTTTCCGTTGTGCAGCAGGACGAGACGACCGGTGGCACGCCCCTGACTCTGCAGCACCACCGTCAGCTCCACCGCCTGTCCCTGCCGGGAGCGAGCCGGAGCCAGCAGCCGATCCACCAGGACCTCGTTGGCGTGCGTGTACTCCAGCGGCAGGACATCGATGGGAATGCCGCCGTGCCGGGCCAGGTCCGCGGCCGCCAGGATGGAACCCCGGGTCTCGTTGCCGTCGGACACCACCAGAATCCGATTGGCGGTCTCCTGCGGCAGCAGCCCCTTGGCCAGTTCCACACCACGGAAGAGATTCGTTTCGGAGATGTCGGCGGGCTCGCCGGAGAGGTCGATGATCGAAGCCACGTCCGGCATCGCGGACGGGACGGCATCCAGTCCGGACTGCACGACCGCGATCCGATCCCCGGGCTGGCGCTGGGGACCTTCGGCGGCGGTCTGCAGCCAGCGGACCGCTTCCTCCAGCAGTTGCGGAGGAACGCTCCGACTGCGGTCCAGCACCACCGCCACGGTGACGCCCTCCCCCTCCTGCTGCCAGGCGGGACGGGCAAGGGTCATGGCGAGCACGAGCACCAGGACCGTGCGCAGTGCGACCACGATCGTCGTCCGCAGCGGCGACAGACCGCCGCGACTCGACCACGACAACAGCCACACCGGTACCAGCAGCAGCACCAGGAGCAACCAACCGGGATGTTCAAAGGTGATCGGCATGCGTCCGGAGCCCTGCGGCCATCATACCCCTGCCCCCGGTGCATCGATCATCTGCACACGGTCATTGCCCGAATCAAGGATGAAGACGGTGTCGCCCATGCGGTCGATCGACCAGGGAGCATTCAACTGGTCGGGGCCGTGGCCGTGGGACCCCCAGGCCCCAAGCCAGCGCCCCTCGGGGTCGAACCGCTGGATGCGGGAGGAACCGAACTCGCTCACCAGCAGCGAACCATCCTCGAGCAGGACCAGATCGTACGGATAGTGCAGCGATCCCGGAGACCGCCCCACGCCCCCGATGATCCGGATGACCTCCCCGTCGGGAGCCAGCACCTGGATGCGATGATTGCACGAGTCGGCGACGTAGATCCGCTCCCCGGCGGGGTCGACCACCATCGACTGGGGCCGGTTGAACTCGCCCGGTCCCTCGCCGAACCGGCCGATCACCGAACGCAGTGTCCCGTCGGGCCCGAAGACCTGGATGCGGTCGTTTCCACCGTACTCCGAGACGTAGAGCGTCCCGTCGGGACCGAACGCGACATCGGTGGGATAGGTGAACGCCCCCGGCTCCTGCCCGAAGGTGCCGAAGCGGGCGACCTCCTCCCCCTCCGGCGTGAATTCGATCACGCGGAATTCGTGGGTGTCCGCGATGTAGACGTTCCCGTTGGGACCGACCGCGATCCCGGTCGGCTTTCCGTTCTCGAACGCGGGCATGATCCATTCCCGAAGCCAGCGGCCCCCGCGGTCGAACACCTGCACCCGCGCCGTCTTGTCGATGACGTACACCGTGCCTCGATCGTCGTCGGTGGCGATCGCCCGCGGATAGACGAACTGACCGGGACCACGACCGGGATGACCGAACCGCTCGGTCACCGGAAGGGGCTGCGCTTCGGATGTGTCGCCCGATCCGCATCCCGGAGGAACGACCATGCACAGCAGCAGCAGTGCCGGCACGAGCACGGAGCGGAGTCGTCGATTCCACGCACCGGCCACCACGCCGGTGACCACCGCCGCCAGGAGTCCGGACACCAGCAGCGCCGCGATCGTCATCACCACCGTGTCGGGACGCTGGTAGTGCATCGCATTCAGCAGACTGACCGCCAGAGGTGGTTCCGCGGCCGGAGGCGCGACCATCGCGGCCAGGGGAATGTCCCCCAGGGCCAGCGCGCCGCCGAGCATCACCGTGGCGACCGAGGCGATGACCAGTCTCGGTCGCAAGGCCGCGACCAGTCCCCCGTCGTGCTCGAGCCGCCGGGCCGAACGCAGCGGTTCGGGCTCGGAACGCACCGCCCACCGTGCGAGCAGGACGGGAATGATCGCGGTCCGTGCGGTCAGCGCGAGCAGCAGTGCGACGCCGGAACCGTGCACCCCGGAGCGGAGCCACGGCGCGTCCGACCGGTTCCAGGCGGATTCGATCGCGAGCCCCAGCATCGTTCCCGGAACGAAGGCGCACGCGATCCAGCCGATCGACAGCACCACCGCGGTCCATTGCAGCACGGGGGAGTCATCGGACCAGAGACGGACCAGCAGCCACAGCGGAATCAGTCCCGCGAGCCCGACCAGCGCCGCTCGTCCCAGAGCACGGAGCAGTCCGTTGCCGTAGAGATCGAAGTAGGTCGACCAGTCCAACGCACCGGCCTGCAGCCATTGCAGCAGCGTCGGCAGCAGGTAGGAGAGGCACCACAGCAGTCCGAAGGCCAGCCACGCCGTGGGTCGGACCACCGGAACGGTCTGCTGCAGTTCCGTCTCCGGCAGCCGCAGCGTCCGCCACACCAGGACCGACACCACGACCGCCAGCAGCCACGAAGGCCACGCCAGCGGGAGGAGATCGACCGGCGTCGCGCCCAGCGCCACCTGGGCGCGAAGTTCGTTGGAGACGGTGTAGATGGCCGCGAGGTCGAAGCACGTCGTGTTGGCGAACACCAGCATCCACACCAGCAGGAACCCCAGCAGCAGACCCGACGCATCGTGCCGAAGACGCTGGAGGAGACGCTGGGATGCCGGCGCGCCGTCGATCGCCAGCTGATCCGTCCGCTGGGAGGACCATGTCGACGCCATCGGAACGACGCAGAGCGTGACGATCGGCCAGCTCCAGGCGACCATGGAGGCCCCGAGCGTGCACCATCTCGCCACGGACAGGGCACCGTTGGACACGAGCCAGCCGTGCAGCGCCGAGTCCGCCGGCCAGGCCTGCCACCACGACGAGAAGACGGCGTAGCCCGGAAGGACGACGGGCAGCAGCAGAAGCACGAGAAGCACGGCCCCCCGCCCCGCCCGGGCCCGGGCCGCGAGCAGTCGCGCAGGGCCCCACCCCACCAGCGTGGCCAGCAGCGCAATGCCCGTGCACCATCCGACCGTGGTCCACCAGAGCATCGACGGCGTGTGCAGCGAGGGCCCCAGATCGGTTCCGGACGACTGGCCGGAGGACACGAAGGCCGCCGTCGGCCAGACCACGCTGATCACGAACACGATCGTGGCGCACGACCAGCACAGAGCACGATTCACGGTTGCTGCTCCGGTTCCCGCAGTGTCTCCACCGTGCGGCGAATGACCATCGGCGCCGTGCGGGCGGCCTCGGTCAGATCGACCACCAGCGGATCATCGACCACGAGATCGGGGAACGTCGCCGCCACCGCCGGTTGCAGCGGCACGTTGCCGGAGACCGATGCGGCGAGCCGTCGAGCGGTCTCGTCGGACAGTAGATACTCGACGAGGGCGATGGCCGCCGCGCGTCGCGGCGAACCTTCGACCACCGCCACGGTGTTGGGCATGAGGAAGGTGCCTCCGCCCGGCCCATCGTGGTGCCGCGGATGGATCATCTCCACCCGCATGCCCCGGGCCCGGGCCGCCCGCACGTCGTCGGCGTCGGTGAATCCGATGGCGGCCTCGCCGCTGGCGACCTGATCGACCACCGCGGCATTGCCGCCCGGAAGCAGTCGCACCCGGCTGCGTCGCAGTCCCCCGAGAAATTCATCGAACCGATCCGGAGTCCCCCGGTCGGACCACGCCGTGGCCATCGCCGCAAGGTGCCCTCCCGTGGTACCGAAGCGGGGATCGGCCATGACCAGTCGATCGGTGAAGCGCCCGTCGACCGCCGCCGACCAGGTCGCCGGCCGTTCCCGTTCCGGCAGGCGCTCCGGATCGAACACGATCACCCGCGGTCGGGGTGAGAACGCGAACCATCGCCCCCCGTCGTCGCGGTGCGCCGGCGGCCAGTCCACCTCGGGGCAGGTCGCGAGCAGCCCCTCGTTGGCCAGCGCCACGGTCTGCATCGCTTCGGAGGACCAGAAGACATCGGCGATCGGTGCGTCATGTTCGGCCCGCAGTCGCTGGACCAGTCCGGTCGTCTTGCTCGCCTCGGAGTCGCCGACCATCAGCACGTCGATCCCGGAGGTCCGCTCGAAGGCATCCAGCACCTCGCGGGCGACCTGTTCGTCGGCCGACACGTACACGACCACCCGCCGATCGCCCGACGGCGATGCATCGCCGCATCCACCGGGCAGAACCAGCAACATGGCTGCCACCAGCGACCATCGGATGCCACCCATCGTCTTCATTCCTCGGACCCGGAATCCTCTTCGGCCGGCGGTTCGGGAGCGGCGTCTCCGCCCTCCGTCGCCTGCTCGGCGTCGTACTCGACCGCCTCGGTCACCTCGCCGGCATCGCCGAAGTAGTACTTGATCAGATCGTGGTACTTGCGGGGCAGCCGGTCATCGTTGAACGCGTCGTCGAATCCTTCGCGCGACTTCGACAGGACCTCCTGGAACGAAGCGCGGGACTCACCGGTTCGCAGCATGCCCTCCACCGGCTGCTCCCCGATGACCGGACCACCGGAGGGGGTGGTGGCGGCCTGGACACCTTCCGTGTCCGTGTCCGTCGTGCGGCTCGCCTGCTCCTGGCCCCGTCCGCGCGGGCCGGGTGTGGAACCCGGACGGGCTCCGAGCGACTCCCCGAGGGACTGGCACTGGCTTCGACACTGCTCGGAGGTGTCGCGGGCCTGCTTGAGCATCTGCTTCAGCTGTTCCATCTTCGACAGCTGCCTGGACAGCTTCTGACCGGACTCGCCCGCGGATTCGGATTCGCCTCCCTTGCACTCCTTGGCCATCTGCTCCGTCGCCTCGGAGAGCTGCTGCAGCTCCTCCTTGGAGAGTTGCTGGGACTCGACGAGTTCCTGCAGATCCTGCTTCTGCTGTTCCGACAGCTGCTCGGCCTGCTCCATCGCCTGCTGCAGCGCCTCCTGGTCGTTGGCCAGCTGCGGATCGAGACCGGCCTGTCGAAGGGCGTCTTGCAGTTCCCCCCGGTCGTCGGCCAGTTCCTGCAGCTGATCGGAGAGCGACCGGAACTCCTCCGCCATCGAGCTCCGCTCGGACTCGGAGAGATCCCCCCGTTCAAGTTGTTCCTGGATGGCTTCGAGCTCCTCGGCCGCCTCGGCGAACTCGCCCCGTGACAGTGCATCGAGGAGTTCGGCGGTCCGGTCCTGCTCGGATCCTTCGAGGTCGCGGAGCGAGCGGCGCATCGACTCCATCGACTGCGCGACTTCACCGCCGGTGAGGTCCTCGAGCGATCGCTGCAGTTCCGTCATGCGCTTGAGGGCGTCGCGCTGCTTCTCCTCCATGCTCCGGTCGGCGTCCATCGCCTGCTCGGCCTCGAGCTCCTCGAGGAGTCCGGCCAGCTGTTCGCGGAGTTCGGGCTGCTGCTCGATGGAGGCCATGATCTCCTCCATGCCTTCATCGGGCCGGATCTCCTCCCCGACGAGAGGGGCCGGAGCGGAGTCGGAGGCCGCCATCAGGTCGGCCTGTCCCATGAAGCAGGTCAGCACCGCGACGAGGACCAACGCAGGTCCGACCCACCAGTGGTTCGGAACCTCGGTCCGCCACGTGCGCCGCAACGCTTCGCCGGTTCTCGGATCGTGGGCGACCGCGATGCCGTCCGCCGTGGCCGCCTGGGCCACGGGATCGGAACGGTTGCTGCAGTAGAGGGCGGTGGACAGCCGGTCGTCGAGTCCCAGCCGATCGTCGATCGCGGCGGCCAACCGGTCGGGGGCGGGCCGGCACTGCCACCATGCGAGCAGGACGTCGAACATCAGCAGGAACGCAAGCCCCCCGCCGAGCCACCACCAGTCGAAGAGCGGTTCGGCGGGCAGCCGTTCGATGATGGCCAGCAGCCAGGCTGCGGCGCCGAGCAGCATTGCCGTACGCACCGCACGCCGTACGGCAGCCTGGTTTCGACTGCGTCGACGGGCAACGGCGATTAGGCGTTCAATGGCTTCCATCGGCACGACCTCGGTGAGGGGGAGTTCGACTTCATCAGTGTATTCCACGATGGAGAACCGGTTGCGAAACGGCCCTTGCGGGCGTGTTCAACCCCCGGATTCGGTCGCCGGAAGAGCCTTGATGCGAAGCCAGAGGACCAGGCCCCAGATGCCGACTCCGATCGTCAGCAGAATCACGGCCAGCCCTCCTCCGACGAGGATCGGCCGAAAGACGGCGTCGACCGGATCGGGGCCGAACTCGAAGGAGTCGCCCGTTCCATCCCCGACGGCTTCGTCCCGCCGGACTCCCGAGAGGGTCCAGCGGCCGGCCTGCGGCAGGTCGACGTGCCCGACACCGATACCGCGTCGACCGTCGATGGTGTAGGTGAGCACCATCGAATCGGTCTCCAGCGGAAGGGCCTTCTGCTCGGAGGACACGAACTCGATGTCGAAGCGGTTCCTGACGGGTGCACTGCCGTCCGTGGTGACGGCGCACACGATCCACGTTCCGGGCTCCTCGACGTCGAACTCCACCGAACCGGGAAACTGCACCGGTCGCAGATCCACAGCGTTGATCGACAACAGCGTGGCGACCACTGCACTGACGACCGCGCCCAGCACCAGGGCCAGCGACACCGCGTACCAGGATCTGGATGGTCCCGACGACTCAGACATCGCCGATGGTCGATTCCAGCGCCCGCAGGACCGCCGACTGAGCCCCGTCGAGATCGCCGTCGAACCGGGCGCCGCTGGCGTGCACATGCCCGCCGCCGCCGAGTTGGCGACTCGCCGCGCTGACGTCGAAGAAGAAGCCGCCCGGTTCCCGGGGCGGTTTCGATCGGAAGCTGATCTTGGTGACCCCCGACTCCTCCTCGTACATGAGGATCGAGGCCTCGACGGTGGACACCCGCAGGGGCTCGTTCACCAGTCCCTCCAACTCCTCGCGACCGGTTCCGGCGTCGTCGAAGTCCGTCGCGGTCAGGCGCATGACCGCGCAGCGACCGTCGAGCTCCCACTGGATGGAGGCCAGAGCCCGCCCCAGCAGCAGCAGTTTGCCGGGCGAGGCGTTCTGCTCCAGCAGACGGTGCAGACGGATGCGATCCACTCCCAGTTGCAGAAGATCCGACGCCAACGCATACGCATCGGCATCGGCATTGGAATGCTGGAACCAGCCGGTATCGGTGGCGAGGCCGGCGAAGATCGCCTCCCCCGTGCCGCCGCGTGCACCGTCGATGGTTCGGCCCATCGTCTCGAGCAGGCGATGGATCATCATGGTGCAGGAGGCGGCGCCGGTGTCGATGATCCGTTCGGAGGCGATGTCGTCCCCGACCGGATGGTGATCGAGACCGATGATCCGTCCGGCCGCACGCTGACGCTTCATCCAGTCCGAGAGCGGCCCGACCTGGGCCCAGGAACCGGTGTCGACGAGCACCACCAGATCCGGGTCCTTCTCGGGCGGTTCGTTCGAGACGGTCACCGGAGTCGCACCCGCAAGTTCGAGGAGGGAGCGGCTGACCGGTCCGACCAAATGGATATCCACCCGGGTGTCGGAGCCGATGCCCCGGTGCAGCGCCAGGGCCGAACCGATTGCATCACCGTCGGGCTTGCGATGGGTCACCACCACGATGTGTCCGGCCGCCTCGATGCGTTCCGCAAGCCGTTCCATGGTGGCGGTGGTGGTGTAGACGCTCATGCCGTGGACTCTACTCCGGGTCGGTCGGAAGTTCCACGCGACGCCGGGTTTCCTCCAGGTCGGTCCGCAACTGCTCCAGCAGCGGTTCGATCCCCTCGTAGGCGACCTGCGGACGCAGCCAGTGCTCGAATCGGACCGAGATGAACCATCCGTAGTCTTCGACCGGACCGTCGTAGTCCAGCAGGTGGACTTCGCAGACCCGTGGCGTCTCCTCGAAGGTGGGCTTCGTCCCCACGCTGATGGCGGCGCGATGCAGCCGCCCGGACGGACCGCAGGCCGTTCCCGCGTAGATGCCGTCGGCGGGCAGCAGGAACTCGCCGTGGTCGACGTTGGCGGTGGGATACCCCAGTTCCCGACCGCGACGATCGCCGGAGACCACCGTGCCCTCGATCGCGTACGCGCGCTGGAGCAGGAACGCGGCGCGACCCACCAGTCCCTCCCGGATCAGTGAACGGATCATTCCACTGTGCACCGCGACCGCTTCGCCTTCGAAGGGAGCGTGCACCTCGTCGACCTCGATCACCGTGAAGCCGCGGGATGTTCCGAGTTCGCGCAGGCGATCCAGATCGCCGGCTCGGTCGCGACCGAACCGGAAGTCCCGGCCCTCGACGATGCAGACGGGTCGGAACGATTCAACGATCCCGTCCACGAACGCCTCCGGCGACTGGGCGAGGAAGTCGCGGGTGGGTTCGAGGAACCGCACCTCGTCGCATCCCGATTCTCGCAACCAGCGTTCACGCTGGGCACGCGAACTCAGTCGCGCAGGTTCGAAGTCGGACTGAAGCACCGCACGCGGATGCGGATCGAAGGCCAGAACCACAACCCGACCGGCGGGTCCCACCGCCTCCCGCGCGGCGTCCACCAACGCACGGTGACCGAGGTGCACCCCGTCGAAGTTGCCGATAAGCAATGCTGCGTCTGCGTCCATGGGGCCGAAAATACGGGTTGTCGGTCGACTCGCCAAGTTCCTGCCAACTTCCGCTTGATCCGGGGTCCGCCAGCCGGTACTCATACCCCAGATGCAGGGTCCCGCCGAACCATCGATGCCGCAGCAGCCGGTCGATCCCCACCAGTTGATCGATCAGGTCACGGAGAGCCTCCGGGCCACCTCCGAGGAGGTTGTGCCGTGGTTCATCGAGCAGATGCCCCTCATGTACTTCCAGGACACGAGCCCCGAGGACCAGCTCGTCCACCTGCGGGCCATCATCGCCGCCCGGGCCTCCGGACGGCCCATCGAGCTGACCCTGCGGAGCGAGGACGGTTCCGAGTGCACCTCGATGCGTCCCCTCGACTACCCGGGCGTACTGGCGGAACTCGTGTCGGAGCTGCCCGAGGACCAACCCCTTCGCACCGCAAAGATCCACACCGCCAGCGACGGGTCGCTGGTGATCGACACCTTCGAATTCGGTGAGACCCCCCGCTTCGACGCCGACGATCCCGCCCAGCGGGAGAAGCTCGAGTCGACCCTGCAGTACGCCGCCGAGCATCTGCCGGAGTGGGATCCCGAGGAGGTCCGCGACTACTTCCACCGCTGCAACGGCGACTACGTGCTCACGCTGACGCCTCTGCGTATGTGCAGCCACTGGCGTCTCTTCCAGGAAGTCACCGGCACGGACGGCACCGCGGTGGCTCTGGAGAAGGAGAAGGCCGACGTCAACCTGAGCCGAATCGTCGTGGCCGCCAGCAACGCGAGCCGCCGTTCAATGCTCGAACGCGTGGCCCAGCTGCTGAGCTGTTCCTCGATCAACATCCACCGTGCGTACCTCGACACGGTCGACGACGGCGAGAACGGATCCACGTCGATCCTCGGATTCGTCGTCCAGAACAAGGACGGGCACGCCATCGATCCCGACGGTGACGTCTGGGACAACGTCCGCCGCGAACTGCTCCGGATCAAGTGGGTCGACGCCGCGGCGATCGACCTTGACCGACGCCACCCGCAGCTCGACCTGACCTCCGCGGAACTGATCATCGCACTGTGCAGCCTCTCCCACCAGGTGCTGGTCAAGCGCAACCCGTACGCCTTCACCATGGACCGGATCCGCCGGCTCGCCGAGTCGAACATCGAGATCACGACCACGATCACCGACCTCATGCAGCAGCGGTTCAATCCCGCCCACCCCCTCCCGGACAGCGACTTCTGGACGTCGGTGCGTCGCCTGAAGCAGCGCATCAACGACGAAACGGACCTGCAGGACGCACGGACGATCCTCGACTGCATGCTCGACGCCGTGGCCGCGACGCTCAAGACGAACCTCTTCCTCGAGGACCGCTACGCCCTGTCGATGCGCATCGATCCGCAGTTCATGGACACCGACCAGCGGCCGGCCATCCCCTTCGGCGTGTTCTTCGTGCACGGCCGCGGCTTCAACGGCTTCCACGTCCGGTTCCGCGACATCGCACGCGGCGGCGTGCGGGTGGTGGTGACCCGCGGTCTGGCCCAGTTCAACGCCGAGACCGAGCGGCTGTACGACGAGGCCTACGGACTCGCGTTCGCCCAGCAGATGAAGAACAAGGACATCCCCGAGGGCGGCTCCAAGGCCGCCGTGCTGCTGCACCCGCGCAGCAAGGTCGACCGCTCGACCAAGGCGTTCGTGGATTCGATCCTCGATCTGATCACCCCGGATCCCGCCACCAAGAGCCAGGTCGTCGATCGGCTCGGCCACGAGGAGCTGCTCTACTTCGGGCCCGACGAGAACGTGACCCCGCGACTGATCGACTGGATCGTCGACCGGGCCGAGTACCGTGGATACCGGATGCCCACCGCCCTGATGAGTTCCAAGCCCGGCGCGGGAATCAACCACAAGGAGTACGGCGTCACGAGCGAAGGCGTGTGCGTCTTCCTCGACGTGGGTCTGCGGGCCCTCGGCATCGACCCCACGACAGACTCCTTCAGCATCAAGATGACCGGAGGCCCCGACGGCGACGTCGGTGGCAACGCGATCCGCATCCTGATCCGCGACTACGGCGAGCGGGTCCGCTTCGTCGGTGTCGCCGACGGCAGCGGCTGCGCCGAATGCACCGAAGGACTGGACCACGGCGAACTGCTTCGACTGATGGAGGCCTCGCTTCCCATCGTCGACTACGACCCGAACCGTCTCGGCCCCAGCGGCAGCGTGACCGGAGTGGACAGTCCCGACGGCGTCCGTCTCCGCAACACCATGCACAACCGGATCGTCGCCGATGCGTTCCTGCCCTGCGGCGGTCGGCCCAGCACGATCCACGAGGGCAACTGGCAGGAGTTCCTCCTCGAGGACGGTCGGCCCAGCAGTCGACTCATCGTGGAGGGTGCGAACCTGTTCCTCACCCCCGAGGCCCGGGTGGCCCTCGGGGAGGCCGGTTCGCTCATCTTCAAGGACAGTTCGGCCAACAAGTGCGGCGTGATCTGCTCCAGCTTCGAGATCGGCGCCAGCATGATGCTCTCGACCGACGAGTTCCTCGAGATCAAGCCGGTGTTCGTCGAGCAGGTGCTCCAGAAGCTGCGCTATCTGGCCAGACTCGAGGCGGAGCTGCTCGTCGCCACCTGGCAGCAGCAGAAGGACCAGTCCATGACGTCCCTCTGCCTGCGGGTCAGCGAAGTGATGATCCGGACCGCCGACGCGATCGAGAAGTCGATCGATTCCCTTGGCCCCGAGGACTGGAACCGCCTCACCAAGGTGGTGACCGACCACCTGCCCCCGATCCTGGTGGAGACCGCCGGCGATCGGCTCCTCGAGAAGACCCCCCGCCCCTACCTGCGGTGGATCATGGCGAAGGCCCTTGCGGCCCGCATGGTGTACCGGGAAGGATGCGCCTCGCTCGAGGCGGTGTCCGAGGACGTCATCGCACCGCTCGCCCTCCGCTATCTCCAACTCGCTGAGGAACGTCGTCGGCTGGCGAACGAAGTCGAGCAATCCTCGATCGACCATCGCGATCGAATCGGCAGCCTGCTTCTGAACACGGGCATCTTCACCACCATGCACCGCTCGTCCAACGCCGACGAGAGCGGAACGTGATCACCCCCCTGCTGGTGCTGCTCGCCACCGGACTCCAGGCCGAGACGCCGGACCCGGAACGGATCGGCCCCGCACCGGTCACCCCCCGCGCCATCGTCTTCGTCAACCGCTCGAAGGAGGTTCCCGGCCACCTCGAGTACGAGGATCCGCACGTGGTGATCGTGGAGCGGCTCGACGGTGTCGCGGAATGCTTCCACAAGGACACCGTGCTCGGCATCGCCCGCCTCGTCGAACTGGACGCCCCCCGGGAGGGGGTGGTGATCATGCGGGACGACTCCCGCCAACGCGGATTGATCGTGCAGGACGGTTTCGAACGCGTGGAACTGCTGATCAACGGGGTCCCCCTGGTCATTCCGCGTGAACGGGTCAGCCACGTCCTGCTGGAGGCCCCGCTCGACCAGCAGTACCTGCAGTACCGCCTCAGCATCGACTCCAGCGATCTCGAATCCCATCTGGGTCTCTGCCGCTGGCTGATCCAGCGCAACGCCTACGACCTCGCGATCAAGGAACTCAACCAGATCGTGAGCACGCACCGCGACCCCGAGGCGGCGCGGATGCTTCGAATGGTCGAGGCGCAGGTGCTCCTGCAGCAGCAGCACGACGACAACCCCCCGCCGGCTCCGGAACCGAAGCCACAGCGGATCCCGGATCGTCTCACCGATCGCGAGGTGAACCTCATCCGTGTCTACGAGATCGACCTCGAGAATCCTCCCCGGGTGCTCGTGCCTCGCAACGCGGTCATGGAGTTGTGCGAGCACTACGGCACCAGCAGTCTCGTGCCCGACACCGAAACCGAGCAGCTCGCATTGGCGGCGTCTCCCTCCATCGACATCGTGCGGCTCCTGTTCAAGCTCCGGGCCCGGGAGCTCTACGATCGGATCCAAGTCCTGTCCGAACCGATGGCGCTGCAGCTCTTCCGTGAACGCGTGCACGACACATGGCTCATGAACAACTGCTCCACGACGCGGTGCCACGGCGGAACCGGAGCGGGTCGGTTCAGCCTGCAGCGGGCCCGGTCCACCGACGACCGGACCCGCTACACCAACCTCCTGATGATCGACCGGTTCCGCTGCGATGACGGCGCCTCCCTGGTGGACTGGGACGATCCCCCCTCCTCCCGACTGATCCAGTACGGACTGCCGGCCGATCAGACGAACACCCCGCATCCCGATGTCCCGGGATGGAAACCGGTCTTCGGAGGCAGCCAGCGGGCCCTGGCCAAGGGCGCAGAACTCTGGATCGGCTCGATGCGTTCCACACCCCGTCCGGTCTACCCGGTGGGAGAGTGGCTCATTCCCGCCCCACCCCCTGAGCCGGCCTCCCCGGCGGATGCGGTGGAGCCCCCGGACGCCGATGAGGCACCGACCCCCTGAACCGGGTCCATCCCACCCCACCCTGCTACACTGGCACGTTCATGCTTCGGGCCCCGAGGCCCCCTCTGTTCATGTGAGAGACGACCATGTCCATTGATCGCCTGCTTCGACGGATCTCCTCCCTGGCCCTGATCGCCGGCTGCACCCTTGCAGTCGGTTGCGAGCACGAATCGGCCCGTGAACGGGCCGAGGTCTCTCGTCAGCTGCGAGACGCCGAACAGCAATTGATGACCTCGCTGAACGACGAGACGAATCTCGAACAGACCATCCGAACGGTCCAGGGCATCCGCGGCGGAACCAAGGAGCAGCAGGCCACCCGCGACCTCATGCTCGCCACGGCCGAACTCGAACTGGCCGCTCTCCGGACCGCCGCCATGTCGACCCTCGAGACCAGGATGCGGCACGAGA
Source organism: Phycisphaerales bacterium UBA854 (assembly GCA_002295885.1). Lineage (GTDB taxonomy): Bacteria > Planctomycetota > Phycisphaerae > Phycisphaerales > SM1A02 > UBA854. The sequence goes on along the minus strand of DBGM01000028.1, from coordinate 8,136 downwards.
TCGGATACCTCCACATCCTCATCGGCAACGCCTCCGCACTGGACCACTTCATCCGCGAACGCAACGTCACTGCCGTCGACATGGGCAGCGACTCGCTCATGCAGAACCGTCAGGCCCTTGGGGCGCGTCTCTCCGATCTCGATCGCCAGGTCGAGATGATGCAGCAGCCGATCAGCGAGATGGAGCAGACGAACTCCGAGCAGGAACGCAGAATCCTGGATCTCCGCCGTGCCGCCGAGGCGCTGCGGCAGGAACAGTACGGGCTCGATCCCATCGAGGCCTTCGAGGTCTTCCAGCGGTCCATCGCCGCCGACCGCGAAGCCAACGCGATCGACCTGGAGATGACGAACCGGCAGGTGATGCTCGATCTCGAATCACGCCCGATCCAGGCCCAGACCCGCCAGGCCCGGGACCATGTCCAGCAGCTCATCGACGAGATGGAGTCCAGCAACGACGGAATCCTCTCCATGGTCGCCCTGCAGACCGCCCAGGCCGACACCGCCCGGGCCCTGCTGCAGCGGACCGATGCGATGATCACCCGCACCTACGAACTGCTGGCCGAACAGGACACCGGTGTGATGTCGTCCGATCTCCAGACCGTCTCCGGCCTGCTCGAGAGCGCAGCCAAGCACGCTCGCAGCGGCAGCCGCAACGTACCCCGGGATGCCAAGAACGCGGCGCTGCTCCTCGAGACGCGGGCCCAGCTCGACCAACTGCTCCTCCAGTCCCACCGGATCCGAAGCCTCGGCGAGCGGATGGAACTGCTGAACCGCATGGCGACCAGTCGCTTCCTGAGCAACCGCGATGCATTCGAGATGCAGGCCCTGAAGCTCGGAGAGACCATCGAGCAGACGAAGCAGATGGCCATCGGCACCGGACAGTCGATCGAACAGACCCTGCGTGGCGTCCGCGGCGGCGAAGTGGATGCGATCCAGAGCGCCGTCCAGTCGATCATCGCCGGCATGGGCGGTCCCGCCGCGGCACCGGCGGCTCCGACCCCCACCGCCACCACGGCCCCATCAGCCCCCACCTCCACCACGCAACCGACCTCGACGGCCGGCGCCGCGACTCCGCAGGAACTGGTTCAGCAGCTCAATGCAATCGCCGCATCCGATGCCGACCTGTCGGACAAGATGCGGAAGATGGGCGAGCTCACCGACATGAACAGCCAGGAAGCCAGCCAGTTCATCCAGTCCAACATTGCACTGGCCCAGGCGTTCGAAGGGCTCAAGGCAGCCATGGAATCCAAGTTCGGCAGCAGCCAGAGCCCGGCCATCAACATGATGTCCATGTCCATGCAGCTCCCGCAAATGGATGCATCGAAAATCCAGATGGATTCGGACACCACTGCGTCGATTCCGGTCACCAACGCCATGTCGCAGGTGAGCAACAGCTACCTGACCAAGACTGCTTCGGGATGGAAGCTGGACCTGACGAAGGACCTCCAGAGCACCCCCGAACTCAAGCAGATGATGCAGATGGTGCCCGGGATGACCAAGGCGTTGAATGAGATCGCCGGAAAGATCAGAAGCGGCGAGATCACCAACGGCATGGGGGTCGACATGGCCCTGGGCCAGGCCATGAGCGGCCTCGTCGGTCCCTGATCCTCAGTCCCTCGTCCCGAGTCGATCGAGCACCGAGCGTGCGGTCTCCCGCACCATGTCCGGCATCTCCTCGCCCGCCAGCGTACGCACCGCCTCCAGCAACCGGGGGTCGTGGTCCGCACGCAGCGAGTTGCCCGCGGCAATCAGCGCATTGCGAAGCATCATCGGAAGCTTGGCCCGCTTCATGGCGGAGCCGGTGAACGCGGCCCGACGCGTCTCCTCGTCCCATCCCAGCACATCGATCAGCCGAAAGGCCGAACCGTCCTCCCGCCGCCCCCCTTCGACCACCACGGGCGCATCGTGCGACTCGTGGCGGTGGGCCGCGACGGTACGTCGCGTGGGCCGGTTGTGGGGACACACTTCCTGGCAGACGTCGCATCCGTAGATCCAGTCCTCCATCGCCTCGTGGTGGGCCTCGTCGATCGGCTCCCGATGCTCGATGGTCAATGCACTGATGCACGCCCGGGCGTCGACCGACCAGGGCGTGATCGCATCCGTCGGACAGGCGTCGATGCACCGTGTGCACGCACCGCACGGATCGTAGTCCTCGACGCCGCCGGTCTCCTCGAGTTCGAGTGTGGTCACGATCGATCCGATCAGCAGCCAACTGCCGAGCCCCGGCTCGATGAGCAGCGTGTGCTTGCCGATGCCGCCCAACCCGGCCCGGGCCGCGATCTCACGTTCGAGCAGGGGCGCAGTGTCCACGCAGGCCCGGAACTGGTGGTCCGGAGCCTGCTCGGCGAGTCGATCGCAGACGGCGTGCAGACGCTTCTTCATGACCACGTGGTAGTCGCGGCCGCGTGCGTACCTCGCCACCCTGCCCCACCCGGATTCACGTTCGTCCGACGCACCGTCCGCGTAGCGGTCGAGCACGCAGATGACCGACTTGGCTCCGTCGAGCAGTCGCCGCGCGTCGGATCGGACGTCGACGTGCTCGGCCATCCATCCCATCGTGCCGTGACGGCCGGCGGCGATCCAATCCTCGAGCACCTCGGCCCGGGGACTTCGCTGGGCCGGCGCGACCCCCGCCCGGGCGAAGCCGTGCTCCAGACAGAGGGCACGAATCTGATCGGATGTCCAGGGCGCGTTCGACATCGGAGGTTCAGATCGGGATATCGATCCCCTCCCAGGGACGCTCGTCGGGATCGACGAGTTCCAGGTTCGACTGCGCAACCAGAAGAGTCCGATGACCGTACTCCAGGAACTCGATGGTCGCGGTCGTGCCGCGCGGACGCGGCACGACACGCCGGATCATGCCCAGTCCGAAGGTCGGATGACGCACGGTGGCACCGACCTGCCAGTCGGCGGTGGAGACGGGCTTGATGCCGGTGCCCCAGGGATCGTCGTCGTCCTGACGATCCAGTGCATCGGCCGGGATCTCCCCAAGGAACTGGCTGGGCATCGTCCGCTCCGTGATCCCGCGGACGGTGCGACGGTGGGCGTGGGACAGGTGCAGCGTGCGACGGGCCCGGGTCATGCCCACGTAGCACAGTCGACGCTCCTCCTCCCGCTCCACATCGTCCTCGAGCGAACGGGCGTGCGGCAGCAGTCCCTGCTCGAATCCGGCCATGGCCACCACGTCGAACTCCAGTCCCTTGGCCGCGTGGAGCGACATCAGCGTGACCGATCCGTTCTCCGGGTCGACCATGTCCGCGTCGCTGACCAGGGCGATGGACTCGAGCCACGCGGCCACCTGCTGGAGGATGGTCGGCTCGTCGTCCTCCGGATCGCCGCGTGGAGGCGTCCATTCCGCCGCGGCGGTGACCAGTTCGTCGAGGTTCTCGAGCCGGGCGATGTCCTCCTCGGACGCACCAGTCCGCAGCGACTTCTCCAGCCCAGATTCGCGAATGACCCGCGAGACGAAGTCCGGCAGGTCGAGCAGCAGGCTGCCGCCGTCGGCGTCGCTGCGCCAGGCCTCGACCATTTCGTCGAACCGTCCGAGCGCCGACCTGGCCCGCGCCGTCAGCGCCGGCACCTGTTCCGCGTTTCGGATCGCTTCGCCCAATCCCATGCGATTGAGGATGGCGTGCTTCTCGACCCGGTCCAGGGATGTCTTCCCGATCCCCCGCGGCGGTGTGTTGATGATCCGCCGCAGTGCCACTTCGTCACGCGGATTGACCACCAGACGCAGGTAGGACAGCGCATCCTTGATCTCCGCGCGTTCGTAAAAGGCCGTCCCGCGCGCGACGACGTAGGGGATCTGTCCGTCACGGAACGCCTGCTCGAGGACCCGGCTCAACGCATTGATGCGATAGAGCACCGCCATTTCGCGCCAGGGCGTCCCCGCCATGAACTGGTCGCGGAACAGATCGACGAGTTGTCGAGCCTCGTCGTGCTCGTCCGCGGCCCCCGCCACCACCACACGGTCCCCATCCCCCAGTTCGGTGTGCAGCGTCCGCTCCCGGTGGGAGGAGTTGCGTCGGATGAGCCCCGCCGATGCCTCCACGATGTGGCCCGTGCTGCGGAAGTTCCGCCCCAGGGAGACCACCTTGGCGGCCGAGAACTGGTGCTCGAAATCGAGGATGTTGCTGATGTCGGCCCCCCGCCAGCCGTAGATGGACTGATCCGGATCGCCCACCACGCAGATGTTGCGTTGCGGACCGACCAGGGCGGAAGCGATGACGAACTGGGCCTGGTTGGTGTCCTGGTACTCGTCGATCATGAGGTAGCGGAAGCGATCCTGGAGCGTCTGTCGCATCTCGTCGTCGTCGCGCAGCATCACCGCAACCTTCAGGAGCAGATCGTCGAAGTCCAGCGCGCCGTTCCGATCGAGGATGGTCTGGTACTCGCGATAGATGCGTCCGATGCTGCGGGTGTAGAAGTCCCCACCGCCCGCATCATGCTGCTCCGCGGTCGTGAGCCGGTTCTTGCACTGGCTGATGGCTTCGCCGACCGAGGCGGGAGTCCAGTTGCCCGAATCGAGTCCGGCGTTGCGCACCGCCTGCTTCAACGCGGCGCGACGATCGGTCGTGTCGTAGATCGAGTAGTTGGACGGGACCCTGGCCTCGTCTGGATACTGACGCAGAAGTCTGGCGCAGAATCCGTGGAAGGTCATGATGGTCAGACCGCGACGTTCACCCGACACCCCGGGAAGCAGCGCATCCACCCGGTCGCGCATCTCGCCCGCCGCCTTGTTGGTGAACGTCAGCGCGAGCAGCTGCCACGACGGGATGCCTTGCGCAAGCAACCATGCGATGCGACGAGTCACCACCGTCGTCTTGCCCGACCCGGGACCAGCCAGCACCAGCAGCGGTCCTTCGGTCGTGGTCACCGCATCGACCTGCGCATCGGTCAACCCGTTCAACAGTTCGTGTTCGCAATCACTCATGAAGTGCAATCGTATTCGCCCGGAGCGACTTCTCCACACGCTCCCCGGGCAATCTCCGGCGTCGGTGCATCCCCCGACCATCCACCACTGCTGACAATGTGTCCACCGCTATCCCCAGACCGGCCCCGAACGAGTTCTCGGACCTAAGATGGCCCCCTGGAGCGGGTTAGAGATTTCTATCCAAAAACTCAAGATAGTGTAGTTGGCTTTGTTGCAGACCCTACATCTAGTAGTACGATAGCACCCCTGACGACCTCATAAAGGCCGATTTTCGCCTGTGTGAGATCGAAACCGGCCACTCCGACGGCCACTCTTCAGGCCTTAGAGGCTTGAAATCAAGGGCTTGGCGCCCCCACCAAGCCCCTTCAACCGTTGGAAACCGGCGTGACGACTCGCGAACCACTCGTTCGCAGCGTCATGGTTGGGGGGGGGAAACGATGGGTGATCGGGTCACGCCTGGTCACGGGGCAGAAACGGAGTCGGAAGCCCACGGAAGGGCGACCGATGAATCGGAAGACGGGACTCTCCCGCGATCCGGTTCGCAGCAGACTGGAGTCGAAACCACCATGGCCGTGCTGTGTGATTCACAGATCCAGGAGTTGATCGGCATCGAGCCCTTCAGCACCAGCGAACGCCGACCGGACACCGTGTCCTACGGCGTCTCGAGCTATGGGTACGACGTCCGTGTGGGCACCCGGTTCAAGATCTTCACCAACGCCACCAGCGGCGGCGTCTCCGTCGTCGATCCCAAGTCGTTCACGGACGATCTCTTCATCACCGTGGACACCCAGGAGACGGGACAGGATCACGTCATCATCCCACCCAACAGTTTCGCGTTGGCCGAAACGGTCGAGTGGATGGACATCCCACGGGATGTCATGGTGATCTGCGTCGGAAAGAGCACCTACGCCCGGTGCGGACTGATCGTCAACGTCACTCCGCTCGAACCGGAGTGGCGAGGCAAGGTGACGCTGGAGATCAGCAACACCACCCCCCTGCCGGCGAAGGTGTATGCCAACGAAGGAATCGCGCAGATGGTCTTCCTGAAGGCGGACCGGATCTGCGAATGCAGCTACGCCGACAAGAGCGGCAAGTATCAGGATCAAGAGGGACTCACCCTGCCGAAGGTGGACTGACCAGGGGCGAGCATGACGCTGCCCCCGGCACGGGTGTGTCGGAGTGGAAACCATGACTACGGGACATCGGGTCCCGGCAGAGCGACTCAGGGAACGAGATGCACGTACAACGACGATTCACGACCAAGGGACAGGACGTCTTCAACACGGTTGAATGGGAACAGCGATCCAGTCGGATCACGAATGCGGACGGATCCGTGGTGTTCGAGATGAACGACGCCTGGATTCCGGCCCAATGGAGCCAACTGGCCACGGACATCATGGTCAGCAAGTACTTCCGCAAGGCCGGCGTTCCCCAGTACAAGGACGACGGCACGGCCGTGGTCGCCGACGACGGGACTCCCGTCACCGGTCCGGAGCGATCCGCCCGGCAGGTCATCCACCGTCTGGCCGGCTGCTGGCGGGCCTGGGGTGAGAAGCACGGCTACTTCAACACCACCGAGGACGCCGACACCTTCTACGACGAACTGTGTTGGATGATGCTGCATCAGGTCTCGGCTCCCAACAGCCCCCAGTGGTTCAACACCGGACTGCACTGGGCGTACGGAATCTCCGGCCCGGCCCAGGGCCACTGGGTCAACGACCCGACCTCCGGCGAAGCCATGCTGGCCCACGACGCCTACTCCCATCCGCAGCCCCACGCCTGCTTCATCCAGTCCATCGACGATGATCTGGTCGGCGAAGGCGGCATCATGGATCTCTGGACCCGTGAGGCCCGACTCTTCAAGTACGGCTCCGGCACCGGGACGAACTTCTCGAACATCCGCGGCGACGGGGAATCACTCTCCGGCGGCGGCAAGAGCTCGGGACTGATGAGCTTCCTGAAGATCGGCGACCGCGCCGCGGGCGCCATCAAGTCGGGCGGTACCACCCGCCGGGCCGCCAAGATGGTGTGCCTGGATGCCGACCACCCGGACATCGAGGCGTTCGTGAACTGGAAGGTTCGCGAGGAACTCAAGGTCGGCGCGCTGGTCGAGGGCCTCAAGCACCTGTCCCCCGAGCAGATGGAACTGGCCGAGAAGATCGGCCTCAACCTCGACTACGACTTCAACGGCGAGGCCTACCAGACGGTCTCCGGCCAGAACTCCAACAACTCGATCCGTCTGACCAGCGAGTTCTTCCGCGCCGTGGACACCGATTCCCAGTGGGACCTCATCCGTCGGACCGACGGCGACATCGCCAAGTCGATCTCCGCCCGCAACCTCTGGGACCAGATCTGCTCCGCAGCGTGGAACTGCGCCGACCCCGGCGTCCAGTACGACTCCACCATCAACCAGTGGCACACCTGCCCGCAGTCGGGACGCATCAACGCATCCAACCCCTGCAGCGAGTACATGTTCCTCGACGACACCGCCTGCAACCTGGCGTCGATCAACCTGCTGAAGTTCTACGACAGCGAGAACCGCACCTTCGACGTCGAGCACTACGCGCATGCGATCGACGTGTGGACCATGGTCCTCGAGATCTCGGTGCTCATGGCCGCATTCCCGTCGCGGCAGATCGCCGAACTGAGCTACCGATTCCGCACCCTCGGACTCGGGTTCGCCAACCTGGGCGCCATGCTCATGCAGGCGGGCATCCCCTACGACTCCGACGACGGCCGCGCCATCTGCGGTGCGATGTCGGCCATCCTCACCGGACGCTCCTACGCGATGAGCGCTCGCATGGCCCGTGAACTGGGGCCGTTCCCCGGATACGACGAGAATCAGGAGGACATGCTCCGCGTGATCCGCAACCACCGTCGTGCGGCCCACGGCGTGGCCCGCGATGCCGACGAGTGGGAGTCCCTGGACATCCGTCCGGTGCCGATCGATCACGACCGGTTTGCTGCCGGTGCCATGGGCATCGCGAACGCCTCCGAGATGCTCTCCATGGCGACGAACTCGTGGGACGAAGCGATGGAGATCGGCGAGGAGCACGGCTACCGCAACGCCCAGGTGACCGTCATCGCCCCCACGGGAACGATCGGTCTGCTGATGGACTGCGACACCACCGGCGTCGAACCGGACTTCGCACTCTCCAAGTTCAAGAAGCTTGCGGGCGGCGGCTACTTCAAGATCGCCAACCA